>JAILRA010000084.1 GCA_024698715.1 Lachnospiraceae bacterium | reverse complement strand
ATCTTAGAACGAGAATTCCTGAGATCAAGGCTACACCTATTAAAAATCCCAGACCTGTGATCTTCTTCTTTGAAGGCTTCGAAGGCACTGTCGGAAGATTGGCTTCATCCACGACATTTACAGCCTCTATATCCATAACCGTACGGATATGTATCGCTGCAACTTCACGAACCGCATTGGCAATGTACTGCGCTCTTGCAGGATCATAGTCTTCAACGCTGATCCCAATGATACGGGTATCGCTTGTATTGCTTACTGAAATTTTTCCTGCCAACTGCTCGTACGACTCTTCCAGGCCAAGTTCATCGATAACAGTTTCGAGAACAAATCGGCTTGTGATCAGTTCCTTAAAGTCTTTGGTCAGCAAGGTGGATAACTGCGTATCCGCATATGTCAAATTATCGCTTTGATTGTTTCTGTTTAATACATAAACCTTTGTCGTCGAAACATATTGCGGTTTCAAAATGAATGAACTGTACGCAAATGCTCCCGCTGCAAATATAAGACCGATCACAAGGATCAGCCACAGCCAATGCAAAAGGTACCCTGCAATCTCACGCAGATCGATTTCTTTTTCGTTTTCCGATTCGTTGTAAACTTTTTCGTTCATGTTTTGCTCCGAATTATTTTTTTATTTCGTTTCAAGTTCAAAAAACTCTACGGCATTCCTAAATAAAATATCTTTTATATACTCTTCATCAGATATCTTCTGCAAATATCTGCAGCACTCTTTAAAAGACGGTGTTCTTCTCGTATCATCATGCGCATCCGATGAGACAAGCGAAACTATTTTATTCTTGATCAATTTCTTGATATACCACTTTGTCGAGAATCCAAGCTGTCCCGCCAGTGAAGAAGCATTTACGCTTATTATCACTCCCATATCCGCCAACAGTTTCGTATTTGGAATGCTTTTTCTTAATGCCGTATATCTCTCTGCATGTGCGAGAACGGGAATGAGTCCAAGTTCAAACACAGTCTCAAGGCCCCTTCTTATCTTCATGAATTCATCATCCGGATAGAATTCGATCAGCAGATAATCGGTACCGTTCATAGTACAAATCTCTTTATCCGCATAAACACTCTCGAGGTCGTTAAAAAACATCACTTCGTTTCCGAGATAAAGCCTGATCGGAATATCATTCTCTCTTGCAAGATTTTCAATCTCTTTTAATAACTTCTCTCTGATGTCTGTAGAAGCATTACGATGGTTGATCTTAAAATGCGGAGTTGCGATCATATGAGTTACTCCTTCACTTGACGCAATCTTAAGCATATTAAGAGTCATCTCAAGATTTCTTGATCCATCATCTATTCCGGGTAAGATATGGCAATGAGAATCTGCTATGGGCATTGTATTGATTGATTCATTAATCGCCATTTACTTCTCCGCCTTTATTCTCACCATTATCGAGAACATCATTTATCTTAACATCCAGGCCATATTTAAAGTATTCCTCGGACGCACTCTTCTTGGTCTCAATCGATGCAAAGGAAAAATCGTTTTTGCCTTTGCCCTTAAACTTAATCCTGCTCTCACGAAGGATCCCATGATCATTTTCGATAATAAAACTGTAGAATAATTTCGCTGCAATTATAAGAATAATTAAACCGAAAAATCCTATGAGAATTAAACCAGATCTCTTTCTTTGTTCTTTAAGTTCCTCCTGATTATTGTTCGTCGAAAGTTTCATATCTTTCAAATTGAGTGCTTCAATCTCAGGATTCTTTTTCTTAACCTCGGCTTTATGAAGTGCTTCGTGTATCAATTCATGCTCAATTTCTTCTTCAGTTTTTTCCGTAACCGTTTCACTTTTATCAGTTTGATCCTTTCCGTCCAAACCGGTCTTATTACCTGTTGAAGTTTGTGAATCGTTTTTCTGAAGATCAGCACTTTCCGTCTCTTCTTCAGGCTTGGATTCCATAGTGATTTCAATTGTGTATTCTATAGGCAAGTAACCTTCTTTGCTTACAAGCACCGAAACTGTATTCTTGCCTTCAATCAACTTATCCGTATCACAGATTACATTGTAATCCGTAGGAACTTTAATCTCCAAATTCTCAGAATAAGGCAGAGTTAATTCATATTGTGTTACATCACTCTTAAAATCCTTAATCTTCTCGCCATTGATACTTATATATCCGGGCGGTGTTAACTCAGGTGCATTGATGTGAACCGGAACCTCCGGATACGGATTCATTTCAAGCTTATCGCCATTAGGAGCATTGATATATCCGTCAGTTACTTCCAGTATTGTATCTCCTCCCATAATTGCCTTAAAGGTCAGCATGTTTCTGACTCTGCCGCCATCAGGGGATTTACCTTTGATAAGAACTTCGCCTGTATTATTCTCGCCGTTTTCGGTAACAAGAACTATATATGCGGGGTCAAATTTGACTTTAATCTCAAACTCACCCATCTGATCTCCGTCAAAACCGGCTGCATATACTCCAATATTAAAATTTTCATTCACATCAGCTTCGTAATCCACCGAACCTGTATATATAGTTCCCTTCGCCTTAACTCTTATAGAGGGTGCAATAACTGCAAACACAAACAAACTAAAGAAGGCGACAACAAGAGCGATCATTAATGACCGCCTTGAGCCGCCTATATCTGAATATGTTTTTCTATCCCCCTTGTGTTTCACTTTCTTTCCCCGTCTTACACAATATTGAAAATTTATTATTTCATTTCACCACGCTTTTGTTTCAAAAGAACATATCCTTCAAACAAATCAAGGTCTTCTTTTTTCGTAATCTTGATATTATTTTGGCTTCCAAGTGAAAAATATATTCTCTTTCCCATGGCATACATAAGTGTGGTTGTATGAGGCTCAACCTTATCAATCATTCCGGTCTCGATTGCCTCTTTATAAAAGTCACTTATAAAACCGTATTTGAATCCATGGGGCGAATTCATCATAGCAATG
>JAILRA010000077.1 GCA_024698715.1 Lachnospiraceae bacterium | reverse complement strand
ATTTTTTCTTCTCATGATCATTCTCCGTAAACACGAGTAAAAAATCAGAAAAATCTAACTTGATAAAATTTCCTGCTTAAAATACAAATATAAATATCAATTAAAATATAACTATATTTATATTTATATTTATATATATTTAGATATATTTATATATATTTATATATTTATATTTTAATTTATATTTATATTTGTATTTTAATCAGGAAATTTTATCAATTTAGATTTTTCTGATTTTTTACTCGTGTTTACGGAGAATGATCATGAGAAGAAAAAATGAAATGGATATGTGTTCGGGATCCATTTTCACAAAAATGCTCATATTTACAATCCCGCTGATGCTCTCAAGCATGCTTCAGCTTCTTTTTAATGCGGCCGATATCGTTGTGGTAGGTAATTTCGCCGGCGACGAATCCCTGGGTGCCGTAGGTTCAACGGGATCGCTCATCAATCTCCTTACCAACCTTTTTATCGGTCTTTCAGTAGGCGTCAATTTCCTCGTTGCCAGATACTACGGTTCAGGTCAGAAAGAAAATCTCAAAAATACCGTTCAGACCGCTGTTATAATGAGCGTTATACTCGGCGGCTTCGTTATGGTATTCGGATTCTTTGCATCGCCTTTTATACTTGAGAAAATGCAGCTTGAAGGAGAGATTTTAAGACTTGCTTCGATATATTTACGGATCTATTTTATCGGTATGCCGGCAGTTATGGTATACAATTTCACAAGTGCCATTCTTCGTGCCGTAGGAGACACAAAACGCCCGCTGTATTACATGATAATATCAGGCTTTGTGAACATACTTTTAAACCTGCTTTTCGTAATAGTGCTCCATATGGGCGTTGCAGGCGTTGCACTGGCTACTGTCATATCACAGACGATTTCAGCCGTGCTGACTCTTCTATGCCTTATCAGCAACAAGGATACAATACATTTTGATATACATGATCTTCATATAGATAAATCCTGTCTTATTAAAATGCTGAAAATAGGCCTTCCGGCCGGTTTGCAAAGTACCCTGTTCTCTTTTTCGAACGTGCTGATACAGTCAAGCGTCAATTCTTTCAGCGATGTAGTGATTGAAGGTAACGCTACTGCCATCAATATCGAAGGTTTTGTATACGTTGCAATGAATGCTTTCCACCAGGCTGCCCTTTCTTTTGTCAGCCAGAACATCGGTGCAGGCAAAAAGGAACGTATAAACAAGATAACGATCATAGCACTCCTTCTTGTAAGTTCGACAGGTTTGTTCTTAGGTTCAACCGTTGTATACTTCTCGCGCGAACTCCTGTCTTTATATACGAGCAATCCCGATATCATCGCAGCCGGAACAGTGAGGATCGGAATCATCTGTTCCATCTATTTTCTTTGCGGGATAATGGATGTTATGGTCGGGTCCTTACGAGGTATGGGATATTCCACAATGCCTGCCATCGTATCTTTGCTCGGAGCATGCGTATTTCGGATCGTATGGCTCTCCACGTTATTTCAAATCGACAAATGGCACAGCATACAGACTATTTACTATTCATACCCTATTTCATGGATCCTGACATTCAGCGTTCACATGATATGCTACATAATCGTTAAACGAAAATATGACAGATCTTTTATACGATGAGTCTTCTGAATGAAAAATGATCTTATCAGATCGTTTTCCTCTTTCATTCGTGTTATATGATCATACCCTTTCGAATGATATTCATTTTGTATCCGCAAAAAATACCACAGACATTGTCTGTGGTATTTTGATTTCAATATATTATCGAAATAATTAACCTTTAACCGAACCGAGTGCAACACCGGCAACGATGTACTTGGATAATAACAAGTAAACAATGATCAAAGGAAGGATAGTAAGTGTAAGACCTGCGTAAATTGAGCCGTACTCTGTTTTGTAAATATCCGCTCTAAGCAAACTTACCATCATGGGCATTGTATATCTCTTGGTACTGGAAATAAGTACCATGGGAGTGAAGAGGTTGTTCCAGCTTGCTACGAAACTGAAGATAGCCTGTGTAGCGATAGCGGGTTTCATGATGGGAATAACGATCTTATTGAAGATATAAAACTCTCTTGCACCGTCAATTCTTGCAGAGTGTACTATCTCGATAGGCAGTGCCGGCTGCAGATACTGTCTCATGAAGAATACCATTGAGGGAGCAGCAATCGCGGGAAGGATAAGCATCAAAAGGTTATTGGTCAGGTGAAGCTTATAGCACATCTGAAGGAAACCGATCAATGTAAGCTGTCCGGGAAGCATCATGATAGCCATGATGAAACTGAAGAATGCATTTCGCAACTTCCACTCATAAACAACCTGTGCATATGCTGTCAATGATGAGAAATAAACAGCCAGTACCGTTGCACCTGCGGATACGATAAATGAGTTAAGGAATCCGACAAGGGGCTTAAACATATTCTTTGATGAAAGAATCTTAATGTTATCGAATAAATGAGTAGAAGGCAGGAATGAAACTGCAGTCTGCTGAATCTGAGGAGTGGATCTGGTTGCATTTACAAACATCATCCAGAAAGGAAGAATACTCAGAATCGCAAGGAAAGTACATAAAACATAAATAATAACTTTCTGAATAATATTGCCTACATTGCCTTTTTCACGACCTTCTACAGTTAACTGTAAATTACTGTTTGACATATTCATCTCCTCCTTTCCTAAATCTTACCCATTTTCATTTTACGTTTGTACTCTTTTTCCTGCAATTTAACAAGTTTTCTCAACTCTACTTCATCCTTGTCACGAAGCAGATAGAATACCAATGCAGACAAAAGAACGATAATGAAGAACATAATCATACTTGCCGCGGAAGCCTCACCGTAGAGATAACCTCCCTGGAAAGCCTTGTTATAAATATATAACGAAGTGGTAAGTGTTGCGTTATCAGGACCACCGTTCTGGAACAGTTTGGGAATATCGAACATATTCAAACCACCGATAAGTGATGTTACCAAAGTAAAGAGCAACATGGTCTTAATACTGGGAAGCGTAACTTTGAAGAACGTCTGCCACTGGTTAGCTCCGTCAACTTCTGCCGCTTCAAACAATTCGGGTGAAATACCCAAAACGCCGGATATAAGAACGATAGCCGTATATCCATACCACATCCATGTCTGAATAAATATTACAACTCCTCGGGTGACTGATTTGATACGCATCATGTCAACCGGTTTATCAAATATCTTGAGCTGTAAGAATAAATCGTTAACAACTCCCTTAGGATACAGGAACAACTGTGCGAAAAGCATAGCAACCGTTGCCTGAGTGATAATATTGGGAAGATAGAACATTACTTTATAGAAGCCCTGAGCCTTGATCGTAGATCTTCTGTTCGTAAACCAAGCGGTGATCAATAAAGCAAGTAAAATCTGGGGAAGGAAGTTACAACCCCAAATGATCAAAGTATTAATAAATGCTGTTTTGAATGATTTATTTCCGAGTACTGAAATGAAGTTTTTAAAAGGTGTACTCCAGAGAATATTGAAATCCGTATTTCCGGCCCCTTTCAGGTCAGTGAAACCTAAAAGCAAAGTGTAGAAAATAGGGTATAATTGGAAAATCAGCCAAGCAAGAACGAAAGGAATGCTGAATATGTAGCCATACCTTGCATAATCATAAGCTCTTTTCTTTTTCATACGCCCAACCTCCTCGAATTATTTTAAAATATGCTACACACCCGCAATACCTACCTAATGCCAAGTTATATCAAGTGTGAAAAAATAATACTAATGTCGTTTAAAAGAGCAGGTCGGACGAAAGTCCGCCCTGCTCTTAAACAAGTTTTTAGTCTATCAGTAACTAATCAATTAATTAGTCAACATCAATACCTAACTGCTCGTTAACGTTTGTCTTGAAGTCTGCGATAGCATCTTCTTTAGACTTGTTACCAGCTGTGTATTCTCTAACCTGATCTCTCCAAAGGTTGTTGATCTTCTCATCATACTGAGTAAGGTTCTTACCATTTGCGAAAGCGTTAGCGGGAACGAATACATCGAACATGTTCTGACCACCAAGGATGTCAGGAGCACATTTTGACTTAGCCATAACTGTACCGGAAGCAACTGAGTCACCTGCAGCGCCTACGCCTTCAGGAGCGTTTCCACAGTTAGGAAGGATTGTGTAGTTGATCAACCAAGCGGGACCGAAGAAACCAAGAACCTGCTTCTCGCCCTGGCCCTTCATATCTGCGAACCAAGCATCGCCCCAGTCCTGAGTATCGTTGTGATAGTTGTTGTCTTTGAGCTTCTTGGAGATATCCATGAACTCTTCTCTCTTAGGATCGATGTAAAGCTTGTCATCTACGATCCAACCCTTATCAGAGCTGTTCTCGATAGCGTGCCACATATCACCGTCACCTGAGCAGATACCATATCCTTTAGCTTTGAGTTCTTCAGCTGCCTGCCAATATGTATCCCATGAACCTGTACCACCACCGATTTTCTCTTTTACAGTAGCGGGATCATCTGTACCCCAAACGTCTTTTGCGATTGAACGTCTGTAGATGAATACACCACCTGTAGCCTGATATCCTAAACCAACTAACTTGCCATCAGAAGGTCTTGTTCCGATATCAATTGTGTAACCAGCAATGTCAGCTGCCTTGCAAGCTGCAGCAGCATCGATGCCGAGTGCTTCGTAAGGAGCAGCGAATTTAGCCATATCGCCCTGTGTATATTTAAGAACGAAAGCTGATTCACAACCATAGATATCAACTTCACCATTCATAAGAGCCTGGTCAAGAGCATCCTGGTATCCGTCTGCTGTACCCTTGATAGTAACATGTACATTGTAACCGAAATCAGGGTTGTCCTGTACAAACTGATATACCATCTTAGGAATCTCGTTTGTGAAGTTCCAAAGTTCGATTGTACCCTTGTCGCCACCGTTAGCAGGCTTGATGTTCTCAAGATCTACTGAATCGGGAACGTTGAAAGTACCGTTAGCCCATGCATACTGAAGACCTGATTCGGAATCATCAAGTGTGATGTATTCCATGATAGCCTTAACGCCTTCAGCCTTGCCGTTGTCAACAGCCTTCTGGCTGGAAACAACCCATGTACCACCCCAGAAGAAACCGATGGGAGACTCTGTAATAGCCCAATCACCATATGTTCCGTCTGTAGGAGCTGCTACGGGAGCAGCATCTGTAGAACCACCGTTGTCTGTAGAACCACCATCATCAACAGTAGAAGTTGAGCCACCGTCATCAGGTGTAACAACAGCTGTTGAACCACCATTGTCACAACCAACTAATGTTGCAGCAACCATGCATGCACTTAATGCGCAAGCCATAAATTTTTTCATTACTTTTTCCTCCTTAAATAGGTTCTTGACATTTCATTGTTTTCTTCGTCATTTTGCACATGTGCAAAGTGTACAATTCGAACAATAAAAATGTCGACTTTTGTAATAACAACCCAATTATAATCGTTATGTTATCTTATTACTTTACAAATATTGCTCCATTTTTTGCAAATATTGCTATTAGTGTGCATTTTTGCATATTATTTGCTCAACATTTGATAAATTTCGCACAAAAACACTCTTTATTTGAAGTTTTATGCTATACTCGATATGTTTATTGAAGATCAGATCTTCGATATATCATGTTTTATCGGGAGATTTATATAATATGAAGAATATTTTTTCACCGGACAGTTTACTTATAAAAGCGCTCACTCTTTTCTGCGATATCATGTATCTGAATGTTCTGTTTATAATCTGCAGCCTGCCGATATTTACGATCGGTGCTTCACTGACCGCTCTTTACTCAATGATATTCAAAAGAATGCGCGGGGAAGAGATGCCTATTGCCAAAACATACTTTAAGGATTTCAGATCCAATTTCAAGCAGGCCACACTGTTCTGGATCCCCTATCTTTTACTCGTTGTCTTTTTTTCTGCCGATGTATATATCGCACACTCCGTTCTGCCCGAAAATCTGAGATTTCTTCAGTATCCCGTTTCGATCGCTCTTTTCATTATTATATATCTGACCATTCTGGTTTTTCCTCAGATGGCGCTTTTTAAATCAAATACAATTCAGATCATTAAGAACTCGGCACTTCTCGGACTTACAAACCTTCCCATTATAGGAATGGTTATCATTATCCACCTTTTAATCCTTCTTATAGCCGATTATTCCGCAAAAGCCCGTGTCATGGTCATTTCACTCCTTCTGTTTTTCGGATTTGCCGGTCTGGCATATTTCTTCAGTATTTTTTACAAACGTATCTTTGATAAAATTCTCGGTGTGGATGATAAAGAACCCGAAGACGAAGATTCAGATACAGAAGAAAGTGAAGAATTCGAAAACAAGGATATTTCCGAATAATCCGGGCTCATGCCTTTCCCTTCATATTACCGGTTCACAATTATTTAAAAATAATCCTGATCCGGGTTTTGATTCGTAACTTATTCGGAAATGATCCATTCCATGAACCTTACGGCTTCTTCCGGATGTTTGGATGAATCAAACGAGATCACTATCGGGGGCGTATCTTCTTCGTACGCTTCCATGAAAAGTTCGGATCCCACGTAAAATCCCACCGGAATCTCTTCTCCTTTCGAATCCCTGGAATAATAAATTATATCAGAATGTTCATTCAGAAATTCTTCATCAAATATCTCACGAAGATCAAGAATGGCATCGGTAACCGAATATGCATTGGCAACCCATGTATTGGTAACGGCGACATCCACCCTTGACGCAAGTACCATTGAATTGAACTTTTGCATCGAAATAACGTATTTATCGCCGAAGATCTCGCCCGTTTCGGTATTCGGATACTGCAGATCGCTCTCTATACGGATATCCTTTGCTGAAACTTCTCCGCCGGTATAGGCAGTGTAATCGTGTTCCACCACATACATGAGTTCCGGAAGATTGACCGCATTCATAATGCTCAGTTCCAGAGCTCTTTCTCTGCTTTCATCAAGATAGGAAACGATCATTACAACAACGATCACAATTATTATGGAAGGAATGATAACAAACCACTTGTAATATTCCCAGAAAAACTCCAGTTTTTTGCGGAAAGTCATCGGGCCGATCTCTTCTTCGGGTTCTTCCTCCCTGTCTTTTCCGTAAACTCTTTCTTCCTTGGCTTTTATCAGTTCATCGAAATCATTCTTTTCGGCTTTTTCCGGTTCGTTTTCTTCAGCTGCAGTTTCCTTTTCTTTGACTTCTTCAGTATTTTTTTGTTCTTTTTCAGTTTCTTTTATCTTATCTTTTTTTACTTTGCTCATTTTATCGCAAACATAAAACAGATGCAGGAAGCATCTGTTTTCCCTTTCAAAATAATTTGGAAAAGTCCCGCCGCAGGCAGCGGGACTTTCTTTCAAACTTCTTTTGACATTATATATTATTTTATATTTATTGCAAATGGCTTATTGCCGGTTAAAGCTTCGCTTCTTGCATCCGGCTGCGAAAATCCTACATAAATGTCAGCCGAGTTTCCTGTAACGCTTCTCTTTCCGTCTTTGTCGACCGTGGTAAATGCGATTGCGGGAATTTCCAGAGAAACAGTGATGGTTTCGTTTGCACCCACGTAAACTCTTTCAAATGCAGCAAGTTTGGCATTGGGCACTTCGTCAGCGGTTCCGCCCACACGCACGTATGCCTGCAGAATATCTTCGCATGTGTAATGACTTTCATTCGAAATCTTCACGATCAGCTTTATAGAAGACTTTGAAGCTTCTTCGAACGATCCGCCGGACATGACCGTTACTTCCTTTACGGTATTATTTCCGTATGTAAGACCGTATCCGAAAGGATAGAGAGGCTCGTTTTCAATATATCTGTAGGTTCTTCCCTTCATTGAATAATCTTCGAATTCGGGAAGCTGATCCGTATTCTTGTAGAAAGTAACGGGAAGTTTTCCCGAAGGTGAGAATTCACCGAAAAGCATTTCGGCAACTTCTCTTCCGCCTCTTGCACCGGGATACCATGTCTGGATGACCGCATCCGCTTTTTCTTCCGCCAGACAGAGATCCATGGCACTTCCGGCCATATCCAGAACGATCAGGGGAACATTTGCCTCGATCATTGTTTCGAGAAGCTTGATCTGTGAAGGAGGAAGCTTAAGATCGTTTTTGTCACCCGAGCTGTAAGCATTACCGGTATCACCCTCTTCACCTTCCAGTGACTCGTCGAGTCCGAGGCAGAGGATAACTACATCTGAATTGGCTGCAACGGCCTTTGCTTCAGAGAGTCTGTCATAATCTTTGGCAAGATTTTCGGTCTTGGGTCCGAAGATATGGCATCCTTCCGAATAGAATACTCTTACATCATCGCCCAGGTAATCCTGAATGCCTTCCAAAACCGTAATATATCTTGATGAGGTTCCGTGATAGTTTCCTATAAGAGAAGCTCTGCTGTTGGCATTCGGGCCGATCACACCGATCTTTTTGATCTTTTCTTTATTTAAAGGAAGGATCCCGTTGTTCTTAAGAAGTACAAGGCTTTCTTTTGCAGCACGCGAAGCGACCGAAAGATGTTTGTCGCATTCGATAACGTCGAAAGGAATATCGTCATATTCAGTCTTGTCAAACATTCCAAGAAGGTATCTGGTGGTAAACAGACGTATCGCCGCTCTTTCGAGGAGTTCTCTGTCGATAAGTCCTTCATCGTAAGCATCCATTATCTTCTGATAAGTACATCCGCAGTTAACGTCGCAGCCCTTTTCAAGAGCCAGTTTTACGCTTTCTTCGGGACTTGAAGTCACTTTATGATTCTCGTGGAAATCCCTTACTGCCCAGCAGTCGGAAACATAATGGCCTTCGAATCCCCACTGTCCGCGAAGCACGTCTTCCATAAGATACGAATGAGCGCAGCATACTTCACCGTTTGTCCTGTTGTAAGCACCCATAACCGCTTCGACTTTTGCTTCTTTTACACATACTTCAAACTGGGGAAGGTATGTTTCCCACATATCCTTCATATCCGCTTTTGCATCAAAATGGTGTCTCAAAGCTTCCGGTCCGGAATGAACCGCAAAATGCTTGGCACATGCGGCTGTCTTAAGATATTCTCCGTCGCCCTGCAGACCTTCTATGAAATTAAGTCCCATTCTTCCGATATGATAGGGATCTTCGCCGTATGTCTCGTGTCCTCTGCCCCATCTGGGATCTCTGAAAAGATTCACGTTAGGTGACCAGATCGTAAGTCCTTTATAAATGTCCCTGTCATCGTAAGCCGACTGGAAATTGTATTTCGCTCTCGCTTCGGTGGAGATCACATCACCGATTTCTTTCATTAATTCCTCATCAAACGTTGCCCCGAGACCGATCGCCTGAGGAAACATTGTAGCAACACCGGCTCTCGCAACACCGTGAAGACCTTCATTCCACCAGTTGTATTCGGGAATGCCGAGTCTTTCGATCGCAGGTGCATCAAAACGGAGCTGGCCCGCTATTTCCTCCACCGTCATTTTTGACACAAGTTCTGTTGCTTTTTTTCTTGCCTCTTCTCTGTTCATATGTAATCCTCCAAAATTTGTGCATATATCCGTACATAGTCTATTTTACAACTTAATCGCGATTATCTCAATCAAAACACAGTTATTTAACATACATGACACTATCGTTGTACAGATATTGCTCGATTTGTCAAATATTGCTTTTAGTGGTATATTTATATTTAATATATTTTGATGATCAGTTTGATCAATCTCGGAGGAAAAAATGGCAGTTTCCAAAAACAGCACTTCTGATTTTTCACAGCCTTTCGGGCATTTTGTCTCACGAAAGATAGACCGTGACGAAGAAGCGATAGATTATCTTCCCGGATACAGATATCGTGTCTGGCACAACGATCAGCCGGGTAACTTTCCCGATCACAAGCATAAAGCCCTGGAAATAATACTCTGCACCGAAGATATCTACACCGTAAGTGTGGGCGATGAGGTCTTCAAACTGCACGAGGGCGATATCATTTTCATTCCGCCCATGGAAGTACACTCCATTGTGGCTCCCGAAAAAGGTGAGCGTTTCATCATGCTCTTTGATACCATGTTTTTTGATTATTTCAATTCAAAAAAAGAGATCCTCGAGCTTTTTTCGCATACCAGAGTTATAGGCATCAACAGTGATTCCCACCTGTATCCTTTCGTATTTGCTTCATTAAATAAAATGATACAGCTTTATTTCTCATACAACAGAATGAATGAGATAGAAATTTACTCGGAACTTCTGAAAATAATCAGCCTTATGTGCCATTCATCCGAAGTATCGGGATCGGAAGACCTTTTGGCAACCCATTCGGAGATCTACAACAAATTCATCCGCGTGCTTACCTATATAGAAACAAACTATGCGGAGGACATGAACCTCGAAAACGTAGCCAAAAGCGTGGGATTTTCAAAATACCATTTTTCAAGGCTTTTCAAACAATATACCAATTCCACGTTTTATGATTATCTCTGTACCAAAAGGATCCTCGAATCCAAGAAACTTCTCGCCAGCAATACTCCGGTCACGGATATTGCTTTTCAGGTAGGTTTCAACAATCTGACAACCTTCTGCAGATGTTTCAAAAAATACGAAGGATGCTCTCCGACACAGTACAAGAGCAGGCTCTCGAAAGAAGGCGGAATAACGCCGAACCTTTTGGGAACCGGATATCACACTCAGGCGGAAAGTATTGAGCCAATTGAAGCGTAAAGCGCATAAAAAAAGACGAAACAGCGTTTCGCCTTTTTTAATTTCTTTGTAAATCCTATGCTTCAACAAGACTGTCGACATTCGATCTGTCAACAACAGACAATCTGCAGGGAATGTATTCATCCAGTTTGTCACCCGCAACAATATTGTTGTAAAGCCAGATAATCGGATCGTGTCCCTGTCCGAAAGCATCCTGTCCGATCGCTGCGGTAATAACTCCCGCTTTGATCTCGGAGAATATTTCCTGATTGTGATCGAAGCATACAAGGCTTGTCTTTCCGACTCTTCCCGAATCTCTAATGGCTTTGGCTGCGGACAGAGGGAAACCGTTGGTAATAAATACGACTCCCGCTTCGGGATGTGACTGCAATCCCGCTTTGGCTATTCTGTATACTTCATCGGCATTATCCGGAATTGTCAATTCGGCAGCGATCCCTACCTTGGAACCCTTTAACTGCATCTTGAAGCCTTCGCTTCTTTCAACGTTAACTTCTACGGTACGATCACCTGTAAGCATCAGCACGCTTCCCTGTCCGCCGAGTTTTTTCTCAGCAGCTTTTGCAGCCAGAATGCCGGGCTCATGTGAATCCGGTCTCAGACATGACAGTCTCGGAACTTCTTTGCCGCAGTCGCAGTTGTAAGCCATCAGTTTCACACCCTTGGATGAAGCTGCATTAAACAGTTTCTCCGCAGGTCCGACACTTCCCAGGAATCCCGGGAAAATGATTCCGTCAAACTGTCTGTCTATACAGGACTGTATCGTCTCACTCAGAAAATCATTGAGCGGAATGGTGTTCGGAACAAAAGGCGCGTACTCGATAAGAGCATTTTTATCAGAAAGTTCCTTTTGAGCATATAATGCTCCTTTTCTTACACCGAACCAGAAATCATTGTCAAGCATACTCATTTCAAGTATCTTAACCTGCTTTGCACTCTTCTTTTCGGTGGGAACTATAGCTGTATTAAACTGCTTAAGCAGGTTCTGAATACCGCTCAGCATTCCGTTGAGCGCTTCGGTATTGACACCGATCTTGGAAGATTCGGCAGCAACTTCCTGGGAAACCGCTGCAATCTCGTGAGTATTCTCACTGATGGATTGTGCCGTCTCGTAAAGTGTCTCAGCCAGATCTCGTGATTTGTCGGTGTTATCGGTCATGACATCGAAAAGACCGGTAATATCGTTGATCTTGTCATGTATTCCGAGTGAACTCTCGTTAATGACTCTGAACGAACTGTTAACGGTATTGAATGCTTCCTTGCTTCTGTTATATGTGTTCTCACAGTTGGTAATACTGTCATTTACCATCTTGGAACTGTTTATGATCTCTTTGAGGATTTCGTTAATGGTCTGCATACCGTCTCTGGTCTTGGCAGACATAACATTCATTTCATCGGCAACTACGGTAAAGCCTTTTCCGGCCTGACCGGCTCTCGCCGCTTCGATCGATGAGTTGAAAGCAAGAAGTCTTAACTGATCGGAAATCTCAACGATGAATTTTCCGACTTCGCCGATACGCAGGATCTCACTGTTGAATTTCGAGAGAATATCGTTGATCCTGTTCAGATCTGCTGCCATCGCAAGCATATCGTTTTCAAAATCTTCAATATTGTCGATACCGGACTTACTGCTCTTAACAGTATCATCAAGGATATCTTTTATACTCTTCATGGCCAGGTCGATATCCTGTATCTGTTTGTTGTTGGACTCTATCAGTGTCAGATTGTCCTTAACAAGTTCGAGCTGTTCTGCCGTTTTGATCGCTACGTTTGTAGCTCCGTCGGCAATCTGCTCATTGCCTTTCGCATTTGCTTCCACACTGTCATACAATACTTCTATCGCATCCGAAAGCGTAACAACGTTAACCTTGGTGGATTCCACAAAAGTAAGAAGATTGTTCTTGATGGAATTAAATGCACTGGCCATAAGTGCGTTGGCATTATCGGAATTCTCGACAATTATATCCTCAACATTGAGTTTTCCCTTAATGATAAGCCCGGCCTGCCTGGTAATTTTTGTCTGGGAAGCATTCTTCTTGAGAATAACAAGAATCAACGCAACTATCGCAAGTGCTTCCAGTACCGAGATTATTATCAGCGCTATAACCATATCCTGCCCCCTCAGTCTCCTTAGTCTTCGTAAGGTTTCATCGGAATGATATTTCCATTCTCGTCATATTTAAGTTCTCTGTATTTAACGCATCTTCTGTGATTTACACCGCCTGAGAGCGATGAATCATGATAGAAAAGATACCATTTGCCTTTGTATTCAACGATCGAATGATGTGTTGTCCATCCGATAACGGGCTCGAGGATCCTTCCTTTGTATGTAAAAGGGCCCATCGGTGAATCGCCGACAGCATATACAAGATAATGCGTGGTACCTGTGGAATATGAAAGATAGTACTTTCCGTTGTATTTGTGCATCCAGGGACCTTCGAAGTATCTTCTGTCCTCGTCACCGGCCTTAATGGGTTCGCCGTTTTCATCCAGAATTGTTATCTGTCTGGGACCGTTCTCGAACTGAAGCATGTCATCGGTGAGTTTTGCAACCTGAGGTCCGAGTGCAGCCGCATCTGCGGGAATAGGTGCGGGATCATCCACATATTCACCGGTCTGCCATTTTTCAAGCTGTCCACCCCAGAGACCGCCGAAATAAATATATGCCGCGCCGTCATCATCAATAAGAACGGCGGGATCGATACTGAAACTTCCCTTGATATAATCGTCTTCGGGTTTAAAAGGTCCTACAGGGCTGTCGGATATGGCAACACCCAGGTGGAATCTTAAGTCCTTGTCGCGTGCAGGGAAATAAAGATAATATTTTCCGTTTTTCTCAACACAGTCGGGAGCCCACATCTGTTTGCTTACCCAGGGAACATCGCGCATATTGAGTGCTTCACCGTTATCAACACAGGGAGCATCAAGATTATCCAGTGAAAGAACATGATAGTCTTCCATCTGATACTCGTCACCGTCATCATTGTCTTCACCGTCATGTTCAAGATCGTGCGAAGGATAAACATAGATTTTGTCGTTAAAAACATGTGCCGACGGATCTGCCGTGTAGATATGAGTTACCAAAGGTTCGTTTTGTTTTGCCATGTTTTCGGGTCTCCTTTCAATTATGCAAAACCAACTTGTGCATTATTAATAATTATAACATAAATAAAATTGTCTCACAATTACTGATTTATGCGTGTTTACCATGTCATTCGTGCCAAAAAACCGGTTGAGAGGAACGGTCATTTTGAATAAGTTTCATTCGTGATCGTCAGTCCGAAAGATTATAATGTTCAGTCAGATAATTGTTTACGACTTTGATCATAGCCTGCTGGTGAATATACGGATCTCCGAATCTTTCGACCGCCTTATCATATTCATCCTCTCCGAATCCGTAAGAAGACGAAACATTCTGCAAATCCTCCTGTGTAACAGAAAGGCCGTATTTTTCAAACAGAGCCTGATATATCATGTTCTTCTTGACTTCCGCTTTGGCATCCTTATCCACCGCTTCTTTATATTCGGATTTGCTCATTCCTCTCATTTCGAGAACATCCTTATAAACGTCATAACCGTAAATGCTCTGATAAGTAGAGTTGGTGGTCTCCATCTGCTTGTAATCCTTGGCTTTCATGAAAGCACGCATCTTCTTTATGTACGATGCGGGATACGAGCTGACATTCGAATCGCTTATAATGAATGACTGAACCTCTTTGTCGAATTCGGTTTCCGCAAATGACTTTCTGTATTTTTCGACAAAATCTTCCGCATTCTCAACCGTTGAGCCGAAATTTTTTTCTACAAACGCATCATTAAATTCCGCTTCGGTATAGATTCCGTTGATGGTGATCTCATAATCAACCGATCTTCCGGCAAGTTCTTCGTTTCCGAAATCGTCGGCATACGGTACTGCAATATTAAATGTTTCACCTGTTTTGTGTCCGAGGATACCGTCTTCAAATCCCTCGGGATAATCATCGTTTCCAAGAATGATCTTGATTCCGTTTCCGTTGGTATTGCCGCCTTCATATTCTTTTCCGTCGATCGTTCCGACGTAATCGATATCCAGCATATCGCCGTCCTTAACTTCAACACCCGTCTTTTTGTCAAGCTCGGGATAAGAACTTGTAATGGCATCTATATACTGTTTTTCCTCATCTTCTGTGGGATAATAATCCTCAATGTTTCTGTTCAGTCTGTTAAAATTACAGAGTTCGACATAATTGTTAACATTAACGCCTTTGATCTTTCCGTCGGCGGAAAGTCCCGTCGAATAGTCCATCTCATTTTCGTTTTTCCTGTTTGCATCAAAGATAAGAGCACCGGCAATGACTGCTATTACGATCACAAGAGAAGCGATCCCTATAATGATCATGTTCTTTCTGGCCTGTGCGGCTTTTTTTGCCGCCTCCTCTTTTCTTCTTTTTTCCATAAGTCGCTTTTTCTGACTCATAATTTCCTCCGGGTTAATTATTTATTCCGCATTTTCATCGGGAATGCACTTATGTGCCAATACTTTATCATAGTCATATCCGTAATCGGGTTTTCTTTCGATCTTTTTGATCTCAAAGAATCTTACTTCATTCGGCTTAAGGGTATATTTCAATCCTATCTTTCCGTTTTCGGCTGTCACGTCGGAAGATGCGATACCGGGTTCCGCCGCTTTTCTTAAAAGATCTTTTTGTTCGTTGTTCAAAGACGAAGGCTCGCCCATTTCATGCCACATTTTCAGAGGATTGGCATGTTCTTCATCCACAAACTGCTCCAGAACAAAATACTCTCCGTCTTCCACGCCTTCGAACTCTATCGAGATCTCCGAGGATTTTTTCTCGCAGTAAAAATCGGGATTGAACATCAAGCCTCTGATGCGTCCGTTATCGGTCTTTACGACGATCGCTTCTTCGCTCTTAAGAACACAGTCGCCGACAAGCTTTTTATAAAACGCAAAAGTATAAAATGTCGGTTTTTTGATAAGACCGTTTGCAACAAGACCGAATCCGCCGCTGAACGGTGTAAAGGGAACACCGAATTCCTCGAACACATCACCGAATGTCCAATAGGAATAGGATGAATGTTTGTCTCCGAGACGCGAAAGCATGTGTGCAACATATGCCGCATTAAGAGTAGTATCATGGATCGGTGCGTTTGGAACATACGAAGTATTGAACTCGGTAATGAATATTTCCATTCCTTTGAATTCTTCAAACGAATCCACGATATCTCTCGATCTTTCAAGCCACTTGAACGCATTTTCCGGCTCATGAAGATTGATATATGCGTAATGCCCTTCCATTTTGGGCGTGTAACTTGTGTAATGATGTCTTGAAACAAAATCAAGAGGAAGTTTCTTTTCTTTTACAAACTCCAGAAAACTCCTCATCCATCTTTCATCGTCAACGCCGCAGATTGCGGGACCTCCTACGCGGATCTCGAGATCAACTTCCTTTACGGCCCTGCTTGTGAGTTCATAGAGTTTGAAATACTCATCCATATCGGCATCTTTCCAGAATGAAGGGAGATTCGGTTCATTCCAGACTTCCACGGGCCATGTTCTGATTTCATCAATACCGTATCTTTCGATCAGATGTGTAAGAGTATTTTTAACGAGTCTGACCCATATATCGTAATCCTTGGGAGGAGAAATTTTACCCTTCCAGAAAAATGTGGTTTCCGTTCCGGATGCAAGATCGTCCGGCATGAATCCGAGTTCGAGTATCGGCTTTATGTTCAGATCAAGATACGAATCCATGACCATATCAAGATATGTGTAGCAGTAATCTTCTTTTTTGGGCATGTCCCTGAATCCGAATTCACGATAGATACCCATGTATTTTGAAAACAGTCCGTGACCTCTTATGTACGAAAACCCGATCTCGTCCTGAACGATCTTCAGCTGATCGAGATATTCCTTGTGCATTGCAAGATCCATTCTTCCGGTACCGACGCAATGACAGGTTTTATTGTTAAAATCAACGGTTTTATTCAAATTGACGCTGTAATTCATCCAATATTCTCCTTTTCGTTTTTCAATGATGACTTTACAGGTTTTCACGGTAATTTTATAAAACCGGGCTGCTCAATCATCAAATTAATATTTTATCACATTTAAACAGGCAATTCTACAAATAAAAATGCCACCCCGAAAAACGAAGTGGCATTTTTTATGTTATTACACCTATTTACATATTTTGATAAAACCATACCCGGCAAATGACCGGAAATCGAATTATTAGTTCTTTGCGATAAGCTTGAAGCCTCTCTTGGATACTACGTCGAAGATAACGGCCGCAAGAAGAACGAGACCTTTAACAACCTTCTGCATGTTCTGGTCAACGCCCATGATAAGCATACCGAGGTTGATAACACCCATAAGTGTTGCACCGATGATAGCTCCGGGAACGGTACCGATTCCACCGTATGCGGAAGCACCGCCGATGAAACATGATGCGATGGCATCCATTTCGTAGTTCTGTCCGTATGTGGGCTGTGCAGATGTCATACGTGCGATCGTGATCATACCTGCGAGTGCTGCAAGGAAGCCCATATTCGTGTATGCAAGAAAGAATGTTTTGTTTGTATTGATACCTGAAAGTCTTGTTGCCTTTTCGTTACCGCCGACTGCGTAGAAGTAACGACCGGTTGTGGTATTGGAAGTAATGTATGTGTAAATACCGATTACTATCATAACGATGATCAATACCGAAGGAATACCTTTGAACAATGCAAGCAGAACTGTCAATGCAACAACTACGCTCGAGATAAGTACAAGCTTGATGATCCAGGGAATCATCTTGTCTACTTCATAACCTTTTTTAACTCTCTTAAGTCTTCCTGCTATCTCAAAAGCGATGAAAGCGACAACAGCTATAAAACCGACTACGAGACATGTGATATTTACCGAAGGTTCTTCTCCCAGAAGTTTTCCGAGGAAATCGGGAACGTAGCAGTCTGCGCCGCCACCAAAGAATTTGATGAATCCGACTTTATCCGTGATGGTTACGGTAAGACCGTTTAACACAACGTTACTCAAACCACGGAAGATAAGCATACCTGCAAGTGTTACGATGAACGGCGGGATTCTTACGTATGCGATCCAGAAAGCCTGTGTTGCACCGATGAGCAAACCTACCGAGAACATTATCAGTACCGATACCGGCCAGGGAATTCCGATCGATGTCATAAGTGTAGCACCTACCGCACCTACGAAACATACTACCGATCCGACCGAAAGATCGATGTTACCACCGGTGAGGATACAAAGAAGCATACCGGTTGCCAGAACGAACACGTATGCGTTCTGTGAAATGATGTTACTTATGTTATTGGGTAAAAGGATTTTACCCCCTGTCGTAATTGAAAAGAATATCAAAACCAATGCGAGAACGATAACCATTGCATATTTTTTGATAAACTCAATGACTTTTGCGCTGTCATTCTTTTTTTCCATTTCTTCTCTCCTTATTTATAGATTCTTTTATGCAGTAATTTCCGCATTGTCACTCTGAAGAATGCATGCCATAATGGATTCCTGAGTAGCTTCTTCTATAGGCATTTCACCTACGATCCTGCCTTCGTTCATAACATAGATTCTGTCACACATTCCCAACAGTTCGGGCATTTCGGATGATATCATGATAACCGTCTTGCCTTCGGATGCAAGCTGATTCATGATGCAGTAGATCTCGTATTTTGCACCTACGTCAATACCACGTGTGGGCTCATCAAGAATCAGAATGTCGGGATCTGCAAACATCCATTTGGCGAGAAGAACTTTCTGCTGGTTTCCACCGCTTAAGTTACCTACATTCTGTTCTACCGTAGGACATTTGGTTTTCAGTTTTTCTTTGTATTCAACAGCAACCGCATATTCGTTATCTTTGTTGATGATTCCGTTTTTGCTGACTCCGCTGAGATTTGCAAGCGTCGTGTTGAATTTGATTGAATTGCTTAATATAAGACCGTTACCTTTTCTGTCCTCGGTAACGTATGCAATTTTATTTTTAATGGCTTCCTGTACGGAATTGAGTTTGAGTTTCTCTCCGTCCTTTATAAGAGTACCGCTGATCTTCTCACCGTAACTCTTTCCGAATACACTCATTGCGAATTCCGTACGTCCGGCACCCTGAAGTCCGCTGATGCCGAGGATCTCTCCCTTTCGGGCGTTAATGCTTACATGATCGATGATCTTCTTGTCGCTGTAGATGGGATGATATGCATTCCAGTCTATAACTTCAAGACAGATATCTCCGATATTCTTTTCTCTCTTCGGGAATCGGTCGGAAAGTTCACGACCAACCATGCCCTTGATGATCCTTGCTTCAGAAATATCATCTTTTTCTTTGTCGAGAGTCTCGATCGTGGAACCGTCACGGATGACCGTGATCTTGTCTGCAACATATGAGATCTCGTTTAATTTGTGAGAAATGATTATCGAAGTAAGACCTTCCTGTTTGAACTTAAGCAAAAGGTCCAAAAGATCTTTTGATTCGTTTTCGTTAAGCGATGAAGTCGGCTCATCAAGAATAAGTAATTTGGCATTCTTTGCAAGAGCTTTTGCAATTTCAACAAGCTGCTGCTTGCCGACGCCTATATCTTTAATTAAGGTACGCGACGATTCTTTAAGTCCGACTGTTCTTAAGTATTCATCACTTTTACCGTATGTTTCCGCCCAATCAATCTTCCAAGACCGTCCCTGCTCATTACCCAGGAACATGTTTTCACCAATCGTCATATAAGGAATAAGTGCAAGTTCCTGATGAATGATAACTATTCCAAGTGCTTCACTGTCCTTAATGTTCGTGAATTTACATTCTTGACCGTTGTATATTATTTTACCTTCGTAAGTTCCGTAAGGATAAATACCGCTTAAAACGTTCATCAATGTCGACTTTCCGGCTCCGTTTTCACCAACGAGAGCATGGATCTCGCCTTCTTCCACCTGAAGGTTGACATTGTCAAGTGCTTTAACGCCCGGGAATAACTTGGTTATATTTTGCATTTCAAGTAATATTTTGGCCAATTTTATCCCTCCTGTTTAATCTAACCGTTTATGTTCTTTAATACTTTTATTGCCACTTTTTCCAAAAGATTTTTACATAGTTAAGTCCCCTTTAATAGTCATGAAAAAAGGGGACTTAACTTATGTTTTAAACGAATGAACAAAGTTCATTCATAGGGGAATTACTGTAACTGATCTGCTGTATAGTAACCTGACTTGATCAAGAGTTCTTCGTAGTTGTTAACATCAGCAAATACCGGCTCGCAAAGGTATGAAGGAACAACCTTCTTACCGTTGTTGTATGTTTCTGTATCATTAACGGGTGCCTGTGTTCCCTTGAGGATAGCGTCAACCATTTCAACTGTCTTGGAAGCAAGTGTACGTGTATCTTTGAAGATAGACATTGACTGCTTGCCTGCAAGCATGTTCTTTACGTTAGCGATATCACAGTCCTGACCGGTAATGATAGGATAGTTGTCATGATTGCCTTCATAGTTAGCTACAAGTGCGTTTGTAACACCGAATGCTGTAGAGTCGTTTGAACACAAAACTGCGTCAAGAACCGTTCCGTCAGCATAGTTGGAAGAAATGATAGCTTCCATTCTTGACTGAGCTGCATCTGATGCCCAGTTAGCTGTAGCAACTGTATCGAATTCGATCTGTCCTGAAGGAACTACGATCTGTCCGTTGTCGATGTAAGGATTAAGAACGTCCATAGCACCGCCGTAGAAGAATCTTGCGTTGTTGTCACCGGGGTCACCTGTGAAGATTTCCATGTTGTAAGGTCCCTTGCCATCCTTAAGACCTAACTGCTCTTCGATGTACTGACCCTGCTTTGTACCTACCATGTAGTTATCGAATGTTGCATAGTATGTAACTGCATCTGAGTTCATGATCAAACGGTCATAAGCGATAACAGGAATGTTTTTATTCTTAGCCTGATCGAGAACTGTTCCGAGTGAATCACCGTCGATCGAAGCGATAACGAGAACATCACATCCTGATGAAATCATGTTTTCAATCTGAGTAACCTGTGTGTTGATATCGTTTGATGCGTACTGAAGATCTACATCATATCCTGCAGCCTTAAGCTGTGATTCCATGTTGGAACCGTCCTGGTTCCATCTCTGTAAATCCTTTGTAGGCATTGCAACGCCGACTTTCTTGTTGCCCGATCCGCCTGCTGTACAACCAACGAGAGTTGTAGCTACCATTCCGGATGCAAGAAGAACACTGAGTAATCTTTTTTTCATTTCTTTACCTCCCATAAAAATGTGAAATGTTAGTTCCATGACTACATTTACACATTAACACACCTTTTTTGAAAATAAATTGCAATGTTCTTCAAAATTTTGATAACTTTAAAAATCAAAAAAAGCATATGCTATCACAATTTTGTCGGCATATGCTTTGTTTAACAAAAAAATGCTATATGAATTTTTATTCGGGAACGTTCAGATAAACATCCTCTCTGGTGTGGAAACCGCTGTTAATAATGGTTTCGTCGATGTTTTCTTTGGTAACGGGAATGGGTGTAAGACTTATGTAAGGAACATCGTATGTTCCGTTGTTCATGGTTTTGTCGGTTCCGAGATTCTCTCCCTTTGCAAGTCTGATGGCACATTCAGCCGCCTGCTTTGCAAGCATGTCCACGGGTTTATATATGGTCATAAGCTGTGTTCCTTCGACTATTCTCTGACACGCTTCCAGATCTGCATCCTGCCCTGTCACGGGTATCGTTCCCGCAAGCCTCTGTTCCGAAAGAACCGAAACAACCTTACTGGCTATATTGTCGTTTCCGCACATTATCGCATCGGCCTGTGAGATCTTGTCCATATTGGAATAAACGTAATCCGAAGCGATCTCGGCTCTCCAACCGTCACAGTGCACCTGATCGGCGATATTGATCTTATTGTCTTCCATTACTTTTATAAAGCCTTCTTCCAGTGCGGGAACATTATAATCGGCCGGTGAACCGCCGATCATGATTATATCGTCACCTTCGCCAATACCCGATGAGATCAGCGTCTCGCCCATCAGGGTTCCTACCATATTGTTATCAAAAGAGATATATAGATCGATATCCGCATCCCTTATGATCCTGTCATATGCAATAACTTTGATACCGACGTTCTTGGCTTTCTTGACTTCTTCCGAAAGAGTATCGGCATCTATGCATATAATGACGATGACGTCGACATTCTGCTCGATAAAATACTGTATCTGCCTTTTCTGTTCCTCGATATCCCCGTTGGCATTCTGAACATTTACTTCGGCGCCCATCTCCTTGGCCGTCGAAACAAACACATCCCTGTCACGCTGCCATCTTTCTATTACAAATGAGTCAAAAGACATTCCTATATTTATGACATCATCATAGTTTTCGGTACTCTCGCCGGGATCGTTTTCTTTTACGGTACATCCCGAAAGAAAAGAAAACACGAGAAAGGTTGAAAGTATAAATACGGACAGTCTTTTTAAATTGTGAAATATCTTCATAAAATTCTCTCCATGTAATTCTGAGCGGATAACAAATTTTTACGGATCCTTTTACAGCGCTTCCTTGTATTCAGTAGGTGAAATGCCTTCGTATTTTTTGAACGCACGGCTGAAATAATTCGGATCTGAAAATCCTACGGAATAACTTATCTCCTTGATCGAAGCCTCGGAATCAGAAAGCATCTTCTTGGCATTTTCGATACGGACCCTGGTAAGGTATTCGACATAATTCTCGCCGGTCTCCTGTTTGAACAGCTTGCTGAAATAATAGGAACTGATATTGCAGTAACGTGAAATATCGTCAAGTGAAAGTTCCTTCATATAATTGCGGCGGATAAACGCTTCCGCTTTTTCAATAAGGCTTTCCGACTTATCGCTTCTGTTATTCTCCACTTTCTTGGCTGTTTCCACTATCTTGTTCAGGAACCAGGTTTTCAGTTCTCCAAGATCCTCCGTTCCCATCACACTTGGGATATAGTCGGTACGGCTCTTGAATTCGTAGGTATTTCCGCCTTTAACGTAGAGGATGCGTTCGGCATATAGAACAAACTCCAGTACCTTGAGCCTTATATCCATTATGCTGTCTGAAAAATTGTTGCTCATCCAGTCAAAATACTGACCCGCAGCATTTCCGGCACCGGCGTAATCGCCTTTTTCAATAAGTTCGAACATCCTTTTTTCCGTTTCGACTGGATAGTTCTCTTCGTATTCGCATCTCAGTTCCAGATCGTCCGCATGTGCCACTCTGCCGTTGCCGTTAAGAAGCGCCTGCAATGCCTCATCGTAGGAATCGTTCATTTCGCTGAATGCCTTGACACCGCCTATTCCTATCTTAAAATCTCCCGAGAGTTTTCTCTGAAGCGTTCTCGTAAACTCTCTGGTCTTCTCGATAAGCTCGTTCCTTTCGGTATAGTCCATCTCGGGTTTGCCGTACGGGACGAGTACCGCGATCTTATTTGACATGACATTTCCGATTATTCCGCCGCAGAAATCTTTCAGATACGATCTTAATTCCGAATAATGATTCTGAAGACGGACGCTGCTGCCGACCGCATTGGTAAGATTGGAACCTTCATCCCTTTCTCCGCAAACCACGGCCATCATGTACCCGTATTCTTCATTTATTCCGAGGATGCTCTTGTAATTGACGGCTTCCTCCGAAAACTTATCCTGAAGAAAGATACTGTAGATAAGGCCGCTCTCAAGCATGGGAATGACCATTTCCATTTTTTCCATGACCATAAGATCATTGCTTCTTCTGGCTCTTTCTTTGTCAATAATGGCCATGGCACGTTTAACGACGGAAATTATACGATTTTTCTCCATCGGTTTTGTAATGTAATCGAGAACTCCGAGTTTGATCGCTTCGGTAGCATAGTCAAACTTATCGTAAGCACTCATTACAATAAAAATAACATCCTTATTTTTTTCACGGATCTCTTTCATCGCATCGATACCGTTTATTCCCGGCATCTGGATATCCATGATGGAAATATCCGGTCTGAAATTCTCGGCCAGTTCGATCACGCTGCGTCCTGTTTTGGCGTATTCTATAACGCATTCCTTGCCGAATTCCTTTTCAAGCACGAATTTAAGAGAATCGATAACTATTCCTTCATCATCGGCTATCATTATTTTATACATGCTTTAATCCTCCGATACGATTTGAGAATTATTGTTTCTGCTGAGTCTGATAAGGACTTCGGTGCCCATGCCTTCTCCGTCACTGAAGATCGACACACTGTCCTCTCTTTCGGTGAAGAGTCTTATCCTCTTGATGACATTGTCCATTCCGATACCGTGAGCACCTACGGGAGCCGCTTTTTCTTCTTCGGTCAGTTCGCCGCTCAATACTTTTTTGATCATTTCCTTTGTCATACCGATACCGTTGTCTTTAACGCTGATGCAGACATCGTCGTCTTCGGCATATACATCCAGTGTGATCTTGCCCTTTCCTTCCATTTCCTTTATTCCGTGATTGACGGAATTCTCTATGATGGGCTGCAGGATCATGCTGGGCATCAGAACATCCAGTACCGATTTATCAATCGTCTTTTCGTATTTTATATCTCCCGAAAAACGAACGTTCAGAATATATATGTAATGATCGATGAGATTGATCTCATCCGAAAGACGAACAGTGGTATATCCTTCCCTTACATTATATCTGAAAAACGCCGCCGTATTCTGAATATAATTGTATGTCTTTTCGGCATCCTCCATCATTGCAAGCTGTGCGCCGGCATTAAGAGTATTGAAAAGAAAATGCGGATTAATCTGCGTCTGAAGATACTTAAGCTGTGCCTCTTTAAGAGTTGCCTCCGTCTTGAGTTCCTTCTCCTGCATCTTTCGCTCATGTTCCATATTCTCTTTTATCTGTTCGATGTACTGTCTGATGCTGACTACCATTTTGTTGAAGGTTCCGGTAACAACACCTATTTCATCGTTGGATGATATCGGAAGGGTTTCTATCTCGAAATTTCCTTTTGCGACCTCGTCTGCTGCCCTTGCGAGTTTTCTTACAGGGTCGATCATGGTCTTGGTAAATCCGAGCACAAATGCACTGGTTCCCACAACCGCGCCAAGCATGACGATAATGCTTACGACTTCAAATACCCTGAAAGCTTTAATGAGTTCACTGAAGCTTTCGGAATTGCTCTTGAATCTCTCGTTATTGAGACTGTAAATATACGTGTTGATATACTCGTATAACCTGCTCGCTCTGTCATACTCCGCGGAATACTTTTCTACATTTCTTCCTCGCTTGGCATCAATGGCATTCTCCGTGGTGGTCAGGTATTCCTCGGACATGTTTTTTATATTTCTTTCCATGAGACTGTTCGTGTCCGGAGTTACGGAACCGTTAAGTTCACTGATCAGTTTGAAATATGCCTGCTCGCTTTTGTAATATGCCTGAAGCGAATCGGTTGTCTTGGTATTAAGATAATCCGACATATTGTTCTGAACATCGTTAAGCGCCACAGTAAGTGCATTCAGTTTCAGATTGTCCCGGTATACCATATCCATTTCGGAAGTCATCCTGTTGATCCCGAAAACAAGCATCGCGTTAACTATAAAGATGAGGATGCTCGCCATGATGAAAATACCGCTCAGTTTAAGCTGAAGTGAGATCATCGGTCTGGAATGTTTTTCTTTCATTCTTCCACCTCCGTTTCCTCTTTCAGATAATCCGAGACATTGTTCTTGTCGATCAGAGTGACATCGGCAAGCATATACTGGCTGGTATTGCCTTTTTCCTCGTATTCATATATGGCATCCACACAGTAAACACCCATCTGATAAGTGTCTACGGAAATAGTGGAATAGATAACGTTTCTGGATATGCCTTTAAGAATTGTTTCGGAATCATAATATCCGAGTATGGTTGATTTACCTACTTTGTTGTAATCGATAAGTGTCTGATAAACACAGTTGGTATCGGTCTCGTTAAGGCAGATGATAACATCGGGGGTTTCCTTGGATCTGAAAAGGTCTCTTATGGATTCTTCTGCAGTAAAAGTACTTCTGTTATCCACATACGCCATGGAAAGTTCTATCTGTGTCTGTGTATTGTTTTCGGTCGAAACGGCATTCTGAATGCCCGACCATACAAGATTCTGATTGGAGTTGTCCGAATAGGAATTTACAAGGACCGCAACCTTAACAACATCATTCATATGCGTGGATGCGGTCGTGTTGGAAAGTTCGGATTCCCTTGCGATCTTTACTACCTGCTTGCCGTATTCACGTCCGAGATTGTAACTTCCGACACCGACATAGCAGCATCTTGTGGAATTGGCGCTGTCACCGTATACGGTAACCACGGGTATGCCTTCGTTTACGGCCTTCTCGATCAGTTCTCTCATTTCAGCCGATTCATCGGCATATATGATGATACCGTCCGCTTTGGATGCAACGGCGATCTCCATCAGATCCGTGTCGCTGTAATCGTCCGAGAGATTTTCTCCCATCATTTCAACACAGATCCCTTTTTTAATGCCCTCTTCAAATGCTCCTTTGTAAACGGACTGCCAGAAATCCAGTTCCCTGTCCGCCGTGATCATCACATAATATCTGTCGAAATTTATCGAACCGTCATTGACCGCCGACGAGGAATAAACATCCCCGTAGGAATCCTTTTTTTCATGACCTGCTTTCAGAATACGCGAAAAATACAATGAAACCGCCAGGGATCCGACGGCAACAATGAATATCATTACGGTATATACGAGTACAATATTTCTTGTTGAAAATCTTCTTTTTTTCATATGTTCAATCCGATTGAAAAGATATTCCGGTCAGTATTCTTCGAAAGCAATGTCCGATCTTCAGCATCAGTCGATAATGCATTCCAGTCCTTCTTCTTCAAGCACAATGTCTATCAGTATCATATCATATATGTTTTTTTCAATGAAAAATGAAAATATGATATCCGTTTTGTCACAGGGTGAAAGCGCATAACCCGCCCTGGCCAGAAGATCCTTTGTTTCGTCCAGATTAAGCTTCGCTCCGACACAAAGGCGCATGGCGGTATTCTTTTTCGGATGCGCCTCGGGATTGTTCTTGATTTTCGAAAAAACCTTCTTATCCACTATCGCTCTTTTATACACTTCCGCATTTTTCATACCTTTTGATTCGATAAGAAACATAAGATACTGAGAAAAGGTATCCGAAAGATGCATCATCCTTTTTTTCAGTTCATCGGGGATCTCATCGTAAATATCTTCGCAGGGCTCGCATTCCTCCCTAAAGGACGGTTTGCGAACTGAAGACGGATTGATCCTTTTTTCCGAAAGAAATCCGGATAATCCGATTTTTCTCCTTGATTTTTTTGTTGGTCTGTTCCCTTCTTCCTTTTCGTTAAGACCGTAGTTTTCGGCCACCAGTCTTGTGGATGCCCTGTCTATAAAAAGATCTTCGCTTATCCACGGCGTACCTTTCTTTTCCTTAAAAGAGATTTCCGTTTCATCCGAATCAACATCATACAGTTCTTCAATATATTCATCCAGTTCAGCCGATAATCTCTTAAAACGATTTTCCAGTTTCTCATCAAATACCGAGATGAATACATCCATCTGATTATCCGAAAGAAACGCATTTATCTCGTCTATTGCCACTCTTAAACTCTCTTCTCTGGGATAACGTTTGTTTCCCGTTGAAAGAAGGGGAAAGACTATGGATCTTGCTTTATTTTCAAAAGCTGTTTCAAGCGCTTTTCTGTAACAGTTTCTAAGGTTCCTCTCTTCATTGAAGGTTCCGTCCCTGAACAAAGGACATACGGCATGAATGACCATCTTACAGGGAAGATCGAATGCCGGCGTAACAAATACTTCTCCCTCGTTCACTTCCCCGATATTCTCTCTTCTGAACCAGAGAAGTCTGTCAGAACCCGCAGCATCACATATCTCCATGTCAATGCCGTCACCTTTTACAGGCTTGGATTCCGCGGGACATACAATGGCATCGGCAGTCATTTCCGTGATTCTTTTTCTGACTATCTTTACTGACATTTTTACCTCTTTTCTCTTATCTTTACGAATCCGCGCCGTCTTTCTCTTTTTGCATTTTGTCGAGTTTTCCAAGGAAATACAATCCGCCACCGAGCGAAATGAAAAATGCTATCATATCGGCCACCGCCTGTGAGATCTGCACTCCTGTTATGCCGAAAAATCTCGGAAGAATCAATATTACGGGTATGAAGCAAAGTCCTGATCTTGCGGACGAAATTACGGTTGCACCGAAAGCCCTGCCGGATGCCTGCAAAAGCATATTGGTGAGTATGATCCACACTCCGAAGACATATGTCAGACACTGTGCCCTAAGAGCAAATGCGCCGACCTGAACAACCATTTCATCACCTTTTCTGAACTGTTCCACGATAAAAGGTGCAAATGCAAAACAAAGTCCGCTGATTATTATCATGAGCAGTGCACATGTTTTGACCGAAAAAAGAAACGCTTCCTTGACCCTTTTGTATTTTGCGGCTCCGTAATTGAAACTGCATACCGGCTGAAAGCCCTGTCCGAAACCTATTACCATTGAATTGAGAGACATCGACAGTTTGGAAACTATCGCCATTCCCGCGATCGTCTGATCTGCAAGTTCCGGTCCCGCAACACCTTTTGCCACTACATTTAAAAGAATACCCGCTATACTTGCAAGGCCCTGTCTGAAAAGCGAAGGTAAGCCCCCTGCGACTATCTCACCGAGATACCTGAATGCAAAAGGATTTCTGTCGATCCTGATGCTTATGTTCTCAGGTCTTCTCGTAGTCAGAAGCAGGATTACGAAACTTACAAACTGTCCGATGATCGTGGAAAGTGCAGCACCCATGATCCCGAGTTTGAAAACAAACATAAGGAGCGGATCGAGTCCGATGTTTATAACAGCACCTGCCATAATACCGAACATTGCGGTCTTGGCATTGCCCTGATATCTGATCTCATTGTTTAACACTATCGAAGCCATCATCCACGGTGCACCGACAAGTATCGGTCCCATGTATGAACGCGCATACGGAAGGATGGTATCCGTGGAACCCAAAAGATATGCCAGTCTGTTAAGATTCAAAAGGCCGGCCACCGCAAATATCACTCCGAAGGAGAATGCGAAAAAGAATCCCGCATTGGCAATGACCTCGGCTTCTTCCTCTTTCTTTTCGCCGAGTTTTCTTGCAAGGAAATTGCCCGAGCCGTGTCCGAACATAAATCCGAAAGCCTGTATTATCGCCATCAGCGAAAATACGACGCCGACAGCACCCGAAGCCGAAGTGTTTATCTTCCCGACAAAATATGTATCTACCATATTGTAAAATGACGTAACCAGCATACTGATTATCGTGGGAACAGCAAGCCTTGAAACCAGTGAAGGTATCGGCTGCGTCGTCATTTTTTCGAATTTTTCTTCCTGTGTCATTAAAGCATCTCTATAACGGCTTTTATCCCGCCTTCTTTGAAAATTTCTTTGTAATACGATACTTCAGCCTGTATCAGTTCATCTATGACCTTCATTCCCAGAAGTTCAACCGGTGCTTTATCGTCGGTCATCACATAATCACCCGCGTTGTATTCAACGAGTCTGTTACTAACCTGATCCATCATCCAGCTCAGTTCGTAATCTTCTTCTTTCTCAACATTCTCGGCAAAAACCCTGAGCATTTCGGGATTGTCCGAAGCGAAAACTTCCCTGTTGCTCACACCGAAAGTGTCAGAATAATATACTTCCGAAAAAACGGAGGAAATCGTATCGGAAAGATACTCGTTAATACTTCCTTCCCCTCCGCTTTTCATATTCATGTTAACGACCATTACACCGCCGTCTTTTAAATGATCTTTTACAAGCGAAAAGAATTCTTCGCTGGACATCTGAAACGGGATCGTAATGTCCTGATATGCGTCAACCATGATCACGTCGTATTTTTCATCGACTGCATTAAGATACGCCCTTCCGTCGTAAGTGACGACTTCGACATCCTCGGGAAGTTCAAAATATTCTCTTGCAAGTTCCGTGATCTTTTCGTCTATTTCAACACCGATGATATTAAGATCCTTGTCAAAATATCTTTCACACTGGGTAGCAAATGTTCCCGTACCGTTTCCGAGGATAAGGATATCGAGAGAATCCTTTTCATTGACTCCGGTCATAAAAGGGGCTGCCATCGCAAAGTCATAATAATATCCGGTAAGTCCCTTTTCCTTAAGATAAACCGACTGAATTCCGAACAGAACGTTCGTCGAAAAATAACGTGCCCTGTCATCTTCGTAAACCTGAAGATAATTGTATATCGACTCGCCTTCGAAAAGCAGATCTTTCTGCCAGAATGCGAAATTGCTCCTGTGTCCGAATATCACGCAGAGAATGAAGATGAACATTCCCACCGGAAGCCTTTTTATCTTTTTCATGCTGACCTTAGATGAGATAAAATATACCGCACAGAGGATGAAAAGGATCCCCGCAAAAATAAGAAACGTTATCGAAGTGCCGACCGCGGGAATACTTATAAATGTCGGAACGAAAGTACCTATTATGCTTCCTATGGTATTAAAAGCATTCAGATTTCCGACCAGTTTTCCGTTATTGTCAAGATTGTCCACCGTGTATTTTACAAGAGACGGAGTTACGGTTCCAAGAAGGAAAAGAGGGAATACGAAAATTACCATACATGCAACAAAACCGGCTATTACAAGGAAATTGTTGCTGACGGTAAAAATGAGGAGTCCCGAGATCAGTATTATTATGTATTTTCCGAGTACCGGGATCGCCGCGATCCATATTGCCGCAATAATGATCCTCGCGTAAAGCCTGTCGGGATTCGGGTTCTTATCGGCTGCTCTTCCGCCATAGATATTTCCTAGAGCCATCGCTATCATTATGGTTCCTATGATGATGGTCCACACGATCTGCGATGAACTGAAGTAAGGAGCAAGAAGCCTGCTTGCTCCGAGTTCCACTGCCATTACCGACATTCCCGCAAAGAACTCGGTCAGATAGAGAAATACTCTGTTTTTCAATATAGGTCTGGTTTCCATTATTTATTCTCCGGATACTGATATTCAACTTATAAATAATAGCATAAATCGCCGTCTTTTTCCATTTTTATCTTTCCGCCGAAGGTTGACAGACCGCCCGTGCACTAGCATAATGAAGAAAGCAATAAAATGGATGATTGTTTCCTTAAGTAATACGTATGTCAAAAGATAACAGCAAAAAGATCAAAAAAGTATATCTGGATCCACGGTTTTATTATTGCCTTGTAATAGCAATATTTGTTTTTTTTGCACTTTTTTATTCGTTATTACATAGAAATTACATCTTCACTGACAATACTTCGAAACACTACGAACATAAGTGGTTTTACGAAGACGGAACCGAAGTCGATTTCAATTCTCTTTCCGAAGAAGCTTCCTATACAATCTCCAAAAACATCGAAAAAGGGACCATCAACAACAAGTCTCTTTGCTTTTATTCCAAGAATGTATATTTCACCGTATTTCTTGACGGCAAGGCCATATATGATTTTCACCCGAAGCCCCCGAGGCTTTTCGGGAAATCATACGGTATCTTCCCTCATGCGGTCACTCTTCCCGTTCTTTACGAAAGCTGCCTTATCACCATTTCGATAGACAATATTTACACGGACACTCCTGGATACATCCGGAACATGTCCCTTGCCAACGGCAATAATTTTATCATCAGCGAGATGCAGGACAGTGCTCCCGAATTCATTTTATGTTCCATAGTATTTGCACTCGGGATCGTTGCATTCGTAATAGGAATCGCTGGACGTTATTTCGGCGAAAGAAGATATGAGATCATCAGCATGGGAACTTTTGCTATGGTATCCTCGATCTGGATCGCTACCGAATCTTCGTTCTTTCCGCTTCTGGTCAGCTCACCGGTAACCATTCATTTCGTGGATTACATGATGCTCGCCGTTCTGCCGCTTCCGACCGTTCTGTTCGCATCATTCGTTACCGGAAACAAAGACTCCAAAGTCGGAATGATTATCGGACTTATGTCCTCGGTAAATCTTCTTGCGCAGATAATTCTTACATTGCTTAAGATTCAGGACTATCACAAAATGCTCTGGGTAAGTCATGTTGTACTGGCGCTTACCGTTCTTTGCGTCGTATATCTTTTTATAAAAAGTATCATTCAGAAAAAACTCACAAGAGGAATTCTGATAGTATTGACCATATCCTTCCTTTTTCCTCTTTTGATCGGTGCATTCGAACTTGTAAGGTACAGGATAAGTCCGTCCGATTACCGCGGCACTCCCGCATATCAGTACGTGCTTTTCCTTTTCATTTTCCTCTGCTGCGTTTACGAATTCATAAGCATTTCGGAAATGAGCCGAAAAGGTCAGTACGCCGAGATCATGGAAAAACTTGCCTACAGTGACGGGCTTACCGGTCTTTTAAACCGCGAAGCATATAATAAATTCGTTGATTCCGAACTTCCCGAAGGAAGCACCTACACGATCGTCATGCTCGATATGAACGATCTGAAAAAAGTCAATGACAAGTACGGACATCAGACGGGGGACGAATACATTAAAAGGCTCTCTTCATATATCAAAGAGTCTTTCAGTGAAAACGGAAACGTTTACAGAATGGGCGGAGACGAATTTCTTGTGATATCCAGACTGTCAAGCGTGGACATCGATTTTCTGGAAAGTCTTGATAAAATGTATTCAAAGATCGAAGAATTCAATTCCGATACCGTATCAGAGATCCCTTTAAGCGTTGCGGTGGGATATGCTGATTATTCCGTCGGCGGAAGAAGCATTAAGGAAGCGCTTCGCGAAGCGGATTCGAAAATGTACGAGCGCAAGAAAAAGATGAAAGAATAACGATGTCATAAAAGGATATTGTTTCCATGAATTCAAAAAAAACAACCAATTTAAAAGATTTTCAAAATCGGATCCGCGGATTCAAAACAATAAAAATGATCCTTTTACTTGTTCTGATCGTATGGTGGGTCCTGTTTTTTCATAATCTGGAAAAGATAAATACAGGCGGCTCATACGATACATATTACAGCGTTTTCATTTTCGTCGGGATTCTATCCACGCTCTCAGTATTTGATAATATAAGAAGTGATTTCTTCAGAAAAGTAACATCGTCCGAATGGAAAAAGATCCTTATGATCTCCGTATTTTTCCCCATAATAATCCTTTTGGCGAATTATGAACTTTTCATCCCTTTTAAACATCATATAACGGATGCCGTATTATGCTTTTTTGCAAGCTATGTAATGGCAGTCAGTATATTGTGCTCTTCCATGAAACTGAAAGATCAGCCTCTGATAAAAACATCGAATGAAGCCATTGGGAAGCCAAGTCGCAAAAAATGTATCATTCTTTTCTTTTCATTCTTTTTGTCTTTATCGCTCATATATACTTTATATCTGATCTTTGTCGCATATCCGGGAAATGTCAGCCCTGACAGTCTTTCCCAGATCTATCAGGCAACAACAAGGATAGTATCCAATCACCATCCCTTTTATCACACACTGATTATAAAAGCTGCATTATCACTCGGACTGCTTATTTTCAATGATATCAATTCAGCTATAGCTGTATACAGTCTTCTTTCGCTTTTACTTATGGCCTGCGCATTCTCTTATGTCTGCGTGTCGCTTTACAGACTGAAACTTCCGAAGTTCTGGGTGGCTTTCACATTTATCATTTCCGCCGTAATGCCCTATAACATAGTATACAGCGTCACAATGTGGAAAGATGTTCTGTTCAGCGGCGCGGTAGCTTCTTTTATCATTGCAACCGTTTTGTTTTTATCGAAAGATGAAAAAGACAAGATAAGTCCGATCGATCAGATCGTATGGGTTATAAGTGCTTTTGCTTTCGCTCTTTTACGAAGCAACGGACTGTTCGCTCTTATAATATATTTTCTGGTTTCGGTATTTTTTATCAGATCCAAAAAGCATTTTTTCGCACTGCTTGCGATAATCGTGATCGCTTTTATATTAAAGCATCCTGTCATGAATGCGCTGGAAATAAAACAACCGGATACCGCCGAATTTTTATCCGTTCCCGAGCAGCAGATCGCCCGTCTTATAGCCGAAGGTGTAGAACTCGAAAAAGAAGATACGATCCTGCTTTCGAAGATAATGGATCTTTCAACGGTTCCCGAAGAATATAATCCATATATCTCAAATCCGATAAAACACAATATCCGAAGGACCGACGTGGAATATCTTTCGGATCATAAAGCGGAATATCTGAAATTGTGGTTTAAACTCTGCCTGAAACATCCGGTTTTATATGTTGAAGCCTGGGTGGATCAGACAAAGGGATACTGGAACGGCGGATATTCGTACAGAGTATTCTTCCAGGGTGTTTCCGGGTCTTTTTCGGAAAACGGGATCACCGTAACTTCGGAAGAAATGGGAATAAAGAACACTCCCAAAAACAGTTTTATAAGCGATCTGTATAAGGGGTGGTTCGATCTGTGGAATGAATCGGTCTTTTTCGAATTATCCCGTTCCATCGGACTTCATGTATGGTTTTTTATGCTGTTATTCGGACTGGGACTCATAAAAAAGAAAAAAGAATGCCTTGCGGCGAGCGTTCCCATTTTGGCGATCGTTCTTTCTCTTGTCATCTCCACTCCGCTTTATAATGATTTCAGATATGCATATGCTGTATTTACAACACTTCCCGTTGCAATAGGTACTGTATTTTACAGAAAATCGTGATATCATCTGAATAGTTAAAAGAATCATAAAATGAAATATAAAATTCTGAATTATTGCTCCGATAAACCTTTTAGAATCATATAAAGGAGAATGAAAATGAAAAACTTACTGAAACACCTGGGAGTATTTCTGCTGACTTTCTGTGTTTTGATCGGATTGCGTCTTAACGTCGAAGCATCACCTCTTAACATGCCCGACGGAACGATATTCGATCCTATCTACTATGCGGACAGTTACGGCGATCTCAAAGAAGCGTTCGGCTACAACGAAAAACTGCTCTGGTCCCATTACCTGACTTACGGAATAAAGGAAGGACGTGTCTGCACGGGCTCAACCGAAGCCGTTGGTACCGTTACGGTAATGAGAGACAAAACTCTTTTCGATCCCACATTTTACGCAAACAACAATCCCGATGTGGTTGCGGTATTCGGAAACAGCTTAAACGGCCTTTACAACCATTACAAAAGATACGGTAAAAAAGAAGGACGTCAGGCTTTTGAAGGTCAGGTTGTTGCATCGGCTTCCACAAGCACGGTTAAAACAGGCAACGCAACATATCTGGTCAGGATCAACAAGGCAGCCTGCACGGTAACGGTTTATTCCAAGGACGAAATCGGAAACTACACGGTTCCCTGCAGGGCAATGGTCTGCTCAAGCGGAAACGCAACCCCTCTCGGAACTTATAAAATGGGCGGAAGCGCAAGATGGCTTTTGTTTGACGAAGGCACCGTAGGTCAGTATGCGAGAAGGATCACAGGTCATATCTGGTTCCATTCCGTAATGTACAGCAAGCGCTCACCGGATACCCTTCTCTGGGGCGAATACAATAAACTCGGAACAGTCTGTTCACACGGATGTATCCGTCTTACCGCGGAAGATGCCAAATGGATATATGACTACTGTGAAGCGGGAACATATATCGAGATTTACAGCGACGCGGATAATCCCGGACCTCTGGGCAAACCCGAAGTTCAATACATCGACGGAAACGATCCCAGATGCGGATGGGACCCCACCGATCCCGATCCCGGAAATCCCTGGAAACAATGATCAACTGAATATAATAAAGCAAAAAGGCGGTCTGAATTTCAGGCCGCCTTTCCTGTATGCAAAATGCACCCGGGGGACGGAGTTCCCGGTCCAAAATCACTCTTTATATTTTAGCCTGGCGATTATTCCGAATGCCAGATAGAAAAGCACCGTAAGGATCACGAAGATAAGTACAAATGCATTTATTTCCTCTCTCCACTTAAGTGCCACAGCCATACCCGAAAGCACAAACATGATAAGCGGATTAGCCGGTGAAAAACTCGTTATTCCGTCATTGAAGAACTTATACAGCATTATTCCGAAAACAGGTATCAGGATAAATGCGGCAGCAAATTCCGCGATAAAGAAAGGTATCGTAAGTTCCCCCAGTTTCAGAGCGATATAGCATACCGGAACTGTCATCGAAAAAAGAGTAAGATATATAACCGATACTACGGAAGGATATATTTTTGTTTTGTCTTCCATACATTTTTCAACCGTTCTTACGACCATGGCCGCGATCAGGAATCCGTATGCGACAAACTGTATCGGTGCCACTGTAAAGCCCGTATGCATCATACCGCCGTAAAGCAGAACCATTGCCGAGATCACTATGTATCTGTAGTTTTCTTCAAACGGATAGAATCCTTTTGAAAAAAGGGATCTGAGCATTCCCGCAACCGGTTTTATCGAAAGAACGAATCCTGCGACAAGGCTTAATACGGTAACACAGTAAGTTATGTAATTAAAATAATGTCCGGAAGTCAGAGCATATTCCCCGCCGTTATTGATACTGAAGATAACCGCCAGCAGTCGCTCGGTAAACAGAACCACGTAATATACGATAAGTCCGATTATCTTAAATTTATTGGTTACCAAAGTTTCTTTTTTCATAATAGTCCTCTCCTTATTATATTTCCGCAGTTTCCCATGTCATTCCTTTTGCCATGGTAAACGCCTTTGTTTCATCCATAGGCATCGGTTTTCCGAAATAATATCCCTGAGCCCTTTCACAACCTATCTCTTTAAGAAATTCGAAATGTTTCTCCGTTTCAACACCTTCACATAAAGGAGCGAGTCCCATACCTCTGGCTCCTTCCATTATGTAATTCATGATGATCGCGGTTTTGGGATTGTGATCGAAGCTTCTTAAAAATACAAGGTCAAGTTTAAGAACATCAAAGGAATATTCCGCCAGTGTATTAAGTGACGAGTATCCGCTTCCGAAATCATCAAGCCATATTTTGTAACCGAGTTTTCTCATTCTCTCGCATTCTGATTTTATGTGTCCGATATTATCGTTCAGTACACTTTCCGTTATTTCCAGATCAAGCATATTTATCGGAACATTATATTCTTTTCTTGTTTTCTCGACAAATCCGAAAATATCACAGAGTTCAAAATCCAGTCGTGAAAAATTGATCGATGCGGGAACGATGGGATCTTTGTTTGCGATCACCTTATTGTAATCCTTGCAGACTCTTTCAACCACATACATATCAAGTTTATGTATGATGTGATACTGTTCAAGAGTTTCAATAAAATCGCCCGGTGGCATGATTCCCATTACGGGATCAATCCATCTGACAAGTGCTTCGTATCCGCATATCTTTCCTGTTTTAACCCTTATGACCGGCTGGTAGAAAACTTTGATATATTGTTTTTATATCGCCTCGTCAATATGGTCGATAACATACTGCTGCTTTCTCATTTTGTCACGAAGCATTTCGTCGTAAACACAATAATAAACATCGTGTCTGTTCTTTATGCTGTTGCAAGCAAGTCTTGCATGGTCGCACGCAAGCCCCACCTCAGCCATCCTGTCATCAATAAAATGTATTCCGGCTTTGATCCGCACTCTCTTGGCCGTATCTTCCGAGAGCATGATCTTTCTGTAAACAGATTCGATCTTGTTGATGACCATATCCCTGTCATACGTGGAACATACAACAAAATGATCATCCGAAAGTCTTGCTGCTATCCCTTCCGTCACTTCGCTTCGAATGGTCTTCGCCACAAAACACAAAAGTTCGTCTCCGAGTTTAAAACCGTTTCTTTCGTTGTAAAGTTTAAAATTCGGAATATCAAAATGGATAACGGATATGCATTTCCTGCGATTCTCCGGTGAATAAAGCAGATTTTGGACATTCTGATAAAAGAATGCCATATTGAACAAACCCGTAAGCGGGTCCGTATCATTGTTTCCCGACAGGATTTCCGCTTCAGCAAACTAATTTCTGTTCATATTCAGATACTCGTTCTGGTCAACATCCACTATAAACACATAGAAATAGCTCTTACCGTCAATCCCGTGCAGAAGATGTCCGAAATCCTCCACATAATGAACAGCCCCCTGTTTGGTAACTATTCTGAAACGGACATAATCATGTCTCTTCTCACCGAAAACGGTCTGTGCCTGGATCTGATTTGAGATCTTGTTGTAATCTTCGGGATGCACCATTCCTTTGAACGAATTGAGGGTAAACTGCCTGAATTCGTCCATATCGCTGCATCCGAACATATTGATCACATTTTCTTCGGCATACAGGATCTCTTCTTTCTCGTCGTTGTTATAAATAAAAAATCCGCCGGGAAGCTGTGTCGGTATATGGCCCATGCAGTATTCTTTCAGCTGCCTCTTAAGATATTCGTATCTTAAATGTTTTTCCTCACTCGCAAAATGTTTTTCTCTTGACTGAGGATTCTCGCAATTGTAATTTAATATCTCATCTTTGAACTGTTCGCTCGTAAGATCGAATACTGAATCTCCGACCTTATTGTAACAATGAAAGCCTCCGTCTTTTAACGGAACACCGTACACATCCCCGCCGAAAATATCCTGTGCAAGAAAAGCAGTGATCGAACACTGGCCGAGTGTTCTGTTTTCCCTGCTCCAATCCTTTCGCATACGCGGTGCACATGTATATTCGCACCAGATATACGAAAGCGCATCATATAGATCACGCGGCGAATTGATATCTTTATATGCATCATTCAAAGGCAATGCATTTTCATTCCATCCGAAATACTTATATTCCATATTTTCCCCTTTTCCTCATTTATCCAATACCCGAATCTTCTTTTACTCGCATTTAAGCAAAACGATCACTTCATCTATTGAAATGCCCTTCTCTTTTGCTATCCGTGCAAGGTCTTCGTATTCGTATTTTTCCCTCAAAACCCCGAAACCTTCGGAACGTTTTATCCTCACGTTTCCAAATTCTGTTTCTTTTACGATGATATTTCTTTCAAGCGTATATCTGCAGCTGATGTTTTCCCGTACACCAAGCGTGGTCGTATATTTGAAAATATGCTTTATCATATCTTCTTTACGGTCTTCTTTGCACATTACACTTAAAAGAATTCCCGGTCTGGATTTTTTCATTCCTATGGATGTGGTAAATACTTCCACCGCTCCTTCTTCGAAAAATCTCTCGGTTGCAAATGCGATCCTCTCGGGTGTCATATCGTCGATATTGCAGGTCAGTTCCACGATCTGCTCTGCATTTTTTTTCGTCTCTCCGATCAGTGCCCTGACGCAGTTCGCCTGTTCAAAATCTTTTCTGCCCATTCCGTATCCGATCTTGTCCACAGTCATGATCGGCATTTCCTTAAATTCATCGACAAAATATTTAAGAAGTGCCGCTCCCGTCGGAGTACAGAGTTCTCCTCTTATATGACCGGAATAGATCGGTACTCCCTTAAGGATATAAGCAGTAGCCGGTGCGGGCACAGGAAGAATTCCGTGTGCGCAGTGAACATGTCCGCTGCCGACATGAACCGGTGATGCTATGACTTTTTCAGCCTTAAGTTCGTCCATAAGCATGCACACCGTTGTGACATCGGCGATCGCATCCTTTGTTCCGACTTCATGAAAGTGTATTTCATCAACAGGCCTTCCGTGCGCTGCACTTTCCGCTTCGGCTATAAGTTTATATACACTGATAACATCCGTTTTAACTTTATCGGAAATATCGAGTCCATTGACTATGCGTTCTATATCGTGCATACCCGAATGATGATGTTCATGAGAATGTTCATGATGACCCTCATCATGCAAGTGCCCGTTTGTTTCGCTTTCGTGTATGTGATCATTTTCGGTTTCATGCGAATGAGTATGGTCATGTCCATCCGTTGTGATATGCTCGTGCGAGTGAATATGATCGTGTTCACAGGCTTCTGACGCGATATGCTCGTGTTCATGTCCGTGAGAGTGCTCATGAGAATGTTCATGGTCTTCATGCTCGTGCATAATGCTGTCTTCGGATACACCGTCAACCGTAACATTCATATGCGTTCCGACGATGCCGCATTTGCTCATCGGTTCGGGCTTTATCTCAACCCCTTCAAGCCCGATGGAATTTATTTTTTTTATGAAGTTTTCCTTATCATCAAGCAGTTCGTATAACGATGCTGAAAGCATATCTCCGGCTGCCCCCATAGAGCAGTCAAAATAAATTGTTTTCATTCTCTTTTGTCCTTCCTGTCTGTCGTCCGCATGAACTGTTATTTAGTTCCTGTAATATATCTTATCGGAAGTTACGCAGTAACTTTCGATAAAAGGTCGATGTAATCGACCGTAAATCGATTATAGGAACTGCTTTTTTGTTCCTATAATATGATTTATCATGCTTGCCGAATATCCGGCTCCGAAACCGTTGTCTATGTTTACAACTGTCACACCGCTCGCACATGAATTGAGCATCGAAAGCAATGCAGAGATGCCTTCAAAAGAAGCACCGTATCCGACACTTGTAGGTACCGCGATCACGGGGCAGTTTGCCAGGCCGCCTACCACGCTTGCCAGTGCACCTTCCATTCCTGCTATGGCGATTATCACTGATGCACCCATTATCGAATCCATATGTGCCAAAAGCCTGTGCAGTCCCGCCACTCCGACATCATAGATCCTTTCAACTTCATTACCAAGGAATTCAGCGGTGACTGCCGCTTCCTCGGCAACAGGGATATCGCTCGTTCCGCCGGTAACCACGACAATTCTGCCGGCGCCGTCCTTTACATGCATATCACCGATCATACAAAGACGAGCCTCTTTAAAATATTCATTCTTTGCATCAATGTTTTCTTTAAGAAATTGTGCAGTATCCTCATCAATTCTCGTGACAAGTATTCCGCGGATTCCCTTTTTTAACATCGTTTCGACTATGCCTTTGATCTGCTCATCGGTCTTTCCCGCTCCGTAGATTACTTCGCCTATTCCCTGACGGTTCGCTCTCTGCAGATCGATCTTTGCAAAATCGATATCTTCAAAAGGTTCTTTTCTTATCTGAATTTCCGCTTTTTTGACGGAAATCTTTTTGTCACGCACATCTTCGAGAAGTTTCATCAAGTCCGTATTCATATCAGTATTCCCATTCAAAAAAATAACATTGTCGTTAAACAATGTTATCTTAATCATTACGATAAAGCCGTAATCTTTATTAATTTCTCATCGCTCAACGATCGAAAATTCTCATTCGGATTTATTGCATCCAATAAAGTGAATTCGATTTATAAAATAGTTTTATCGTCTTAAACAATTCACGCATTTTTTGAGAGCGATTTTCTGACAACGCCCTTCGGATCTTTAATGAACAGAGTAACGATCCAGATTATCAGTCCCAGAGCAACAACGCAAAGTCCCAAAAATGAATCATTTATCATATCGGATAGTTCCGGCGTGAAGTATTCCGCTCCCATTTCAATGTATTCAACAATAGCATCCACCAGCCACATAAGCGAAGCGCCCCAGTACATAAAGCAGAGTGTGCCTGTCTTCATTTCGTTTTTGGGAGCATTTTTATACCAGATTACCGTTGAAATAACGGCTGCAAAGATTGTAATCAAAAGTGTCATGTTTATGCCTCCGTCTTCTCTTCAGCGTTGCCGGCTGTTCTTTTTTCCAATGCATTGGACACAATAACCATACCAACCCAGACGGTTGTAACGATTATCGCCATTCCGACTCCTGCCGTACCCATTTCTTTCAGCATTCCCAGTGTTTCGCCTTCTTTAACGGCTGTAAGGAAAGGAAATGTCGGAATCACTTCACCGTGCCAGATATGTTCGAATGCCAGAAGAGCACTTCCGCCCCAAAGCATTTTATTAAGCCAACCCAGTTTCGTGGAAAAACCGATTCCGTGTTTTTGGAGATCTGAGCTTTCGTTTTCGCTCTTTTCAATCTGCTTCTTCTCTTTGGCCTTTACTGCCTTCTCAATAATCGTAGTTACAATAGCTTCCGTACCCGGAACCAAAAAACATGCCATATTTAAGCCTCCCGTTTCTGTCTCTTATACTTATGTTACTGTCACACGGAAATATCCACCGATGCACCCACCGAAGGATTTACGCTTCTTTCCATTGCCGCCGAATCAATCATTTCAACAACCTCGCTGCCGACATCTTCCTGCATATCGAGAGCATTTTTAAGCATTGCGGTTCCGACTTCACTCATTAATTTTTTCTGTGACATCGCCATAGATAAAGCAGCTATATCCATATCGTAACCTCCTTCTCATATTTAATCTGATTATAGCATAAAACCGATTAAAACAATATATTTAATTATCTGACTGTATGTGTTTTTTGTGTTAAAAACAAATGATCAGATACAGGCGTGCGAAACATATAAAACGACTTTTATCGTACCTGAAAACGAAAGTATGAGTAATTGAATTTTACGGCAATTGTGGTATGATGTTGCAAGGGTTTGTTTTTATTCCGAAAGAAGGATAATTCATGAGCACAGAGAATAATAATGTTACCAAATATGATGCGTTTATAAGTTACAGGCACTGCGAACAGGATAAGTTCGTAGCCATTACTTTACACAAAAAACTGGAATCCTACAGACCGCCAAAAGGCGTGATCTCCGTTACGGGCAAAAAAAGAATAGAACGCGTATTCCGCGACGAAGATGAACTTCCTCTTTCAAGTAACTTAAGCGATCCCATAAATCTGGCACTTGAAAACTCGGAATTTCTCATAGTCATATGCACTCCCCGTCTGCCCGAATCAGAATGGTGCAAGAGGGAGATCGAAACATTCATAAAACTGCACGGACGTGATAAGATCCTTGCCGTTTTAGCGGAAGGGGAGCCCGAAGAGTCTTTCCCCGAAGCACTTACCAAAGAAGAATATGAAGTTGTTCTTCCTGACGGTACCAGAGAGATCAAGACCAAAACCTATGAACCTCTTGCAGCGGACGTAAGAGGCAAAAGCAAAAGAGAGATCAAAAAAGGCATTGACGATGCCGTATTAAGAATAACCGCTGCGATATTCGGTCTTAACTACGATGCGATAAAACAGCGTCACAAAGAAAGAAAATTAAAGAGAACCATATCCATTGTAAGCGGTGTTGCCGGTGCATTTATGCTTTTTTCGGCCGTCTGTATCGGTCTTTTGGCCAAAATAATCACTCAGTCCGAGATGATAATGGCCCAAAACGAGGAGATAAAAGCCCAGTCCCGGGAAATATCGGATAAGAACGAGCAGATAAAACTTCAGTTTGAAAAGGCTCAATATGACCTTTCGATCGCAACTGCAAAGAATTCAAAAGATCTGATGGAAGAAGGAAAAAAATACGAGGCCATTCAGTCTCTTCGTCAGGTCATGCCCTCTTCATCTTCCGATACTTCTTATCCTTATACACCTGAGGCGGAAAAAGCACTTTGCGACTGTCTTGAAGTCTATGCCGACGATACTCTTTGTTTTGAAGATTTTACTTTCAGTTCAGAATCAAATATCAAAAGTACCAAAATGACACGCGACGGTTCCAAAGTCATGACTATAGATGCCTGCAACAATATACATGTTTTTGATACCGAAACCGGAAAAGAACTGTTCAGTGCACTCGGTACCAACCAAGTCACACGATCAGAAAGAATGGCAGTCTTCATAAGTTCCGATCAAATAATCTGTAACAAAGACAGCGGGATTGTCATATACAATTTTAATACAAACGAAGAAACCGTTATCCCCTCTCCCGACGGTTCGGAAAACTATAACGGCGAATTATTTACCTTTATCGATGCGGGCAAATTTATCGTATTCTCAGATAAAAATGTGAATATTTACAGTATCGAAACCGGTGTGTTGCTGCAGAGTTTCAATGCCAAGAATCTGGTCAGCGAAGACACTTTCGCGGTAAATATCTCTAAAGTTGCCGCCACGTCGAACGGAAAATACATGGCATTCACTTCAAATTCATTTTACGATTCGATTGTTTTCTCTGTCTTTGATATTGAAACAGGAGAGATTGTATATAAAGAAACCATCGAAGCCGAAATCTCATCTGCACTGATTTCCGACGGCAACAATTTCTTTGCATCATCTTCAAGATACCTTACCGATTTTTCCAATAGTTCGGAAATAATCTTTTCTTTCAACTGCGATACCATGTCGAAGAACTGGGAAATCTATGACAGTACCGATATCTCCAGCCTTATTGTAAGCGATGATTCAAGCATACTGTATGGCTCTTCAGTAGATTACCTTTGTTCTTTTGACACCGCTACAGGAGAACTTATTTCCAAACTCAGCAGCAAATCTGCGATCTGTGATGTATTCGTTTTATTGGACAGCGACGTCGCAGCCGTAATGACGACAGACTGCAGGCAGTTCAATTATCATCCCGGGGAAGATTCTTTCAGAACAATCGATACTTTTAATACGAGACCGACAACGGAAGCAAGCGCTTTTGCAATAGCAGGAGGAAACATAGTTATTCAGTTTAAGAACGCTTCATATGTTACATTGTACAGACTTAAAACAAATGAAGATAAAAAGCTGCTGTTTGAGGATTCATATTTTTCTTTGCAGGACATTAATGAAGCAGGTAATCTCTATATTAAAACCTACAACGACGGTGAAAAATACCATACGGGATTATTCAACTTTGATTCGTCGGAACCGATAGCCACATTAGATGATTATACACACTTTTCATTTGTCGGAAAAGGAGATGAATATGTTGCCGGATTTGGAAAAGGAATAGGTATTTTTGATGTTAAAACAGGAAAAAAAGTTAAGGAAATAACCGGAGAAAATTCAAATTATTTCAGTTCGAATTCAATTTCTTTTGACAGGGAATACTTATCCGAATCCGCCGACGAAAATAAAATCACGGTATATTCACTTACTACAGGAGAAGCATGCTCCGTTATAGAAACGGATTCGGACCTGTCGCGCAATTGTGATGTTTATCTCATAGATAAAGAGACATGTGCCGTAAAAGATGAGAAAGGCACTTTAAAAATATACAAGACAGGCGGAACAACACCTGTTTTTACCCTTAATCGTATTATGAGCGAAAACGATTCTTTCATTCTCTGCGAAAGCAGAAAAATATTCTGTATATGTTTCTCCGACGGGACAGCGGATTTTTATTCATTTGAAGACGAGATCGAACAGATAAAAACACTCAGCTTCCCCGGAGGCTCCAATTCATACGGTTTTCGTTATTATCCGGAGAAAGATTTTTATTTGTTAGATTTCGTTAACTTAAGCGGTTTATCATTGATCCTTAACAAAGATCTGGAAATTATAGCTTTGTTACCTTTAAGTGTTAATTACAGAAACGAGATGGATGATTTTGTATTCAACCAATACGAAGGTAATTCCAGCAATTTCTGCTCAATACCGCACTACTCATATGATGATCTGATCAGGATATCCGATGCCTATCTCGAAAATAAAGATAATAAAGATTATTAATGACATAAGCATAAATCCGATCGTTCATTGTGGTTTATGCCTAAAAAAGAACTTATAATATTTCGTAAACATATAACTCGTACCAGCAGTCCGGTGAAGAGATCGGGTTTTCATTAAGCAGTCTGATACCCATTTCTTCCCAACCGGCTATGGGTGATGCGCTTATCACGTAATCGGCACCCATTTCTCCGGCTTTTGAAAAGTCTATTTCTATATCGTTAAATGTAATATTGTAAAAATACGCATTTATTCCGGTTTTGTAAGCCGAAAGATATATGTAACACCTGTTTCCCCAGTCATCGTAATATGAAGTGTAATAATCACTCTTTGCAAGTTCTTTTTCCATGATCTTTCTGAACTCATGCTTATATTCCACATCATAATTATTCGAATAGGCATCAAGACAGTTAAAACCGTTATAAGCGGCCGAAGCAGGTGTAAGACCCATACTGATAACAGAAAAATCACTTCTGTCACGACCGATCATTTCTTCAACCTTATCAAAAAGATCTTCGGAATAAAACTGCCTGTATGATATCTGTTTATACTCTTTTCCCTTAATCATTCTCATAACCGTGGTTTTAGAATCGCTCCTGAATCCGGATACTCCGAATATAACCAGCGATACAGCGATACAAATGGAATATGCCGCAATACGCAGTGCTTTCTTTTTGTTTTCTTTAAATCGATCGATCAAAGCGGAAGCACATTGTGAAAACAATAATATCCAGGCAACGGGAAGCATCCACGATATCCTGATGAAACTGAAATCATGAAGCACTCCTTTTGCATTGTTTCTTAAATCAACCGTAACGGGAAGGCTGTAAAGAACTATCAGAAAAATAACAGCCGCAATAAATCCGAGCGTGTTGAATATCGCCCTGTTTTCTTTGAAAAAATGCTTCTTTTCGGATGACAGTATAAATGCCGCAATAAGAGAAATGACTGAAAATACGGCTATTATACTCTGTGCACACCATGTATAAAGATCACGCCCGAGAATATATGTTTTTAACATCTCGATGACTGTATTTCCTACTATAAGGACTTCGGATTTATGCGACACAAAATCATATCCCAGTCCGACAAGCTGTCTGACAAGAGGCATATTGCAGAGTGTATATGTTACGATCAGTAAAATGCATGCAACAGCCACCCTGAACGCCCTTACTCTGGATCTGAACGCCAAAACGAATGCGTAAACTGCGAAAACAATGATAATGCCGAATCCTACCAGCGCAACGGAAGAGGTCGCCGCATAAAGGATTATCAGTGTATAGGAAATCAGCATATAACGCATTCTCGTATTTTCTTTTGATAAAAGGATAAGAGAAAGCCATACAAATGCCTGTCCCGGTATACAAAGCCCGTAAACGGGGTAAAAAGGCATCATCATAAAAGCCATTCCCGCAAAGAAGGCTATAAGATTTTTACGTGTGCATTCACGGCAAAGAAAATATACCGACAGAAAACCCGAAAGTCTCGAAGATAATGTCATTATCATCAAACATACAAACGGCGGAAAAACTTTAAAAAGAAGAACAAATAAGGGTGCGGGCGAAACCATTCCGGCTGCCGGGATCCCGTTCATCAGTTCGCTGTATGTGTCCAGACCTTCAAAGAGATGTTTCGCATTCAAAATATAAGTCAGCAGTTCACCGTCAAGCTGATCGTTGTAACTTATTATCGAATCCTCACCCATGATAAAGAAAGGCAGCATACTGAGAATACACAGTACACAACCCACCGTTATAAGAACGATATTGTTTTTTTCTTTCGTTTTCTTCTTTTCGTTTGTTTCAGTCATCGTATTTGGATTCCATGGAAAAAATTTCCCCGAGTCCTGCCGCACCGTATGGTACAAGAAGCATCGCATAGGGGAAAATGTATCTGCTGTTCGCTTCCCATATCATATGGAAAATGAAGCCTCCAAGAACGGTTATTATACCAAGATAGATAATTATGCTCTTGTCCGTGTTCTTATGTGTCAGGACATTTTTGAGATTGATCATGGACCAGATAAATGCTCCGATGCAGACTGCATTCTGGAACATATTACAAAGTGCCACATAAAAAGAATTGAGTTTGCCATCGTATATCGAAGTGAAAAATGAAGATCTTCCCCCAAAGTCATTATATGTGGCCTGACAGCTCGCAAGAGTCGGGTCACACCACTGAGTCCTGAACTTTCCAATGTAGAATTTCAGTGCTTCTTTGGGATTTTCCTTAAAATATCCCACTCTTTCTTTTATCGCTTCCGAACTTATCCTGTTTGTTTCCTTTGTATCCATTCCGGTATTCTTATAGGTATCGAAATTAAATCCGTTATACCATCCCTGACCGCGTTCACTTTCCTGCATTCCCATTGCAAGATAAGAATACATCGTAACTCCCGAATCCAGTTTTCTTTCCGTCTTATTCTCAAAAATCTTGATTGTCGCAGGCAAAATAAGAAGAGCCAAAATAAGTGCCACTGCGGCTACAATCAGGAATTCGGCCTTTTTGCGCTTGAGGAAAGTCAGGATAAGAGATATAACAACCGCTATAACAAATATCAGCGAATTCTTCCTTAAAAATACCGACAGTGAAAGCATGATGACAAATACCGGTATGTTGATAAAGGCCGGTCCTTTTCTTTTTTCATATCTTAACAGGAAATACATGCAGACCGACATGGCACAAAAAGACGGGATCTCGCCGTAAATAAACGAAGAATACATAATAAACGGCAGATTGACAAATGAAATATAAAGAAATGCCGCAGTTATCTTATCGTTCTCCCACGCTTCTTTTACAAAAAGGTATCCGAATGTCAACGAAACCGCATTCATGAGCACATACAGAACTTTGATAGCATGGTGCGGCGACAGTGTATAAGGGATCGCGTTTATCTCCCGTAATATAACGGATAAAAACACTGTCAGTCCGATCTGTTGCGGATAGTAAGAAAGGTAGGATTCTCCCGAAGTGAAAAATCCCATATCTCCTTCGGCAGCCTGTGCAGCCATATTGTAAACCGCAGCTGCATCTCCTCCGGGTGCGCTTCTCGCAAAAAGGACCAAAACAAATCCCAGAAGGACATGTACCGTAAGAACCGTAAAGAACAATACCTTATTTCTGTCTTCATATGAATTCTTTATCACGAAAAATCCGGGAACTGCAAATACCGCAAGCAGAATGATCGATGATATCGGTTTTTCCCATTCAACGATCATCTTCTGTACTGACATATCTCCCGCGACCGCAGTTTTGGTAATTACATTCAGCATAAGAAAACATGTAAAAAAGACCGCCAGTATGGACAGTATTACGACAAGTACGTATTCTGCTTTTGTTCCTTTTTGCCTGTTTTTCATTATTCCGATTTTCCTCTTATTCCGTACAAAGTCAGAAACGGAACCGTTATCATTACCGGATATATGTACCTTAACTGCACACATGGTCCGAAAAACATAGTGATATAATATCCGGTAACCAGAGCCAGCACTCCTGCGGCTTTCATATTTTTCCTTCTTATACAGTTTATGGCGAAAACAATATATATCCAGAGATAAACTCCGGGCATAAAAATATATTTCAGGATAGGAATATTCAGATAAAAGTTTTCTTCAGCCCACTTATCCAGAATTCCGCTCATATATTCCCATTTGGGATCTTTGCTGAATCCGTCTTCAAAAAGGGTATCCGACCATCTCGTCTGAACATATCCCAGTCCTTTAAGCGGAGGATTCTCGTTTATGTGAGCATGCGATTCATCACCGATATCCAGAAAGCCCGCGTTAAGTGCGAGAAAAGCATTGATGTAATCACCGGGATACTTCTTTAAGAGTTTAAGATACGTTTTCGCAAATTCTCCGGTTTTGTTTACTACAACCCATGTGTTGGTATTTCGCTTTACAGGATCTGAAATATCCTGTCTGTAAAGGCATGCACTGTCATAAAGCAAAAACTCGTTTATCAGCGCTTTCGACTCTTCGTCCATGGTATTGTCATCTTCAGGCATTACGCCCACTCCTGCATGATATACATAGGTTCTGGCCAGCTGCTGAATGGGTACGCTCAACATTTCTCTTCTATCGCCCTGAACGGCACCGAGGGATCCGGAGAGCACCGTAAGGATGATCAGTCCTGCACCGATTGCCAATAAGACGCTTAAAAAAATGATAAGCACATTTTTAACCGCACCGATGTTTTTACCGATCAAGCCAACTATAAGAATAATTATAAATACCGAAGCAAGAAAAGCATAGGCATATTTTGCATTGTTTCTAAAGAGCACACAAAGCAAAGCAGATATAAAGAGCAGAGTTGCTTTAATGTATTTAAATGATGATCTCTTTTCATCCGGTATTTCGGATATAAGTATAACCGAAAGAAGGAAAAATGCTGAAAAAGGAATATCTTTTGTCACACTGACCGCCATATAGCCGTTAAACGGAAACAAAGCAGTCAATAAAAGTACAAGAAGAGAATAAACCCTTTGTCCTCTCCTGTGCAAAACAAAGATACCGTATGCGAAAACCGCCGAGAGCAAAATGCACTGCAACAAAGCATATATCGCCACTCCCGAATTAAGACTGCCAAACAGTTTGTTCCCTGTCTCAAGAGAAAACTTTATCAGTAATGTATGAAAAAGCGGATGATGCTCATTATACTGTCCGTTTAGGATCTGTCCTATCTGTATATATGAGTCATACGCGAGTATTCCGGGGAAATAAGCCAAAAAATAAGGAATAAAAGAAATTAATACTATAATAAAAGAAACGGGAAAAACAAAGAATGATCTTTTGTTTGCCTCCGTCTCGTCCGAAATCTGAATATGTTTGTGTGAAAAATCCAAAAGAAAGCCAAGTAACACTCCCAGACCGGTTCCGATGATCGCGGAAGCAGATAAGGAAACTGCTAAAAATGGAATGGAATAAACGATATTGCCGTTTACGGTCAAAGACCTTGTCAATATCGTTATAAATACAAAAACAATTCCGGCCGTAATAAGAGCCGGATCAAATATTTTATTCTTTCCGCTTGTACTTCGTCTATCCAAGCTTCATAATCTCCGTCGTCAGAATATTGTTGTGCCCCGATTTTTCAATCGAGGCACAATAAATTAAATATTCTGTTATTTTAAGTACAATTATTTCTTAACAACATTTGTATCGAAACTCTTGATAATGGTAGCAGTTTCAACTCTGGTTGCAGTATTCTCAGGATTGAGATATCCGTCAGATGTACCGCTCATTACACCATGGCATAATGCCCAGTTAACCGCATCCTTAGCCCAAGAAGCAACTTTACCCTTATCTTTGAAATCATTGATGGTGGGTTTGCCGCTGATCTTGGTCTTTGTATCGTATTTCTTATACTTAGCATATTTGTAAAGCATCAGGCAGAGCTGCTGTCTCTGAACGCCCTGGCCGGTACCGAAACTTGATCCGTCTCCGACACCGCCTACAATGCCCTTGTTATAGCAGAACAAAACGCCGTTTGTATACCACTGTCCCTTAGGAACATCGTCAAATGTCGATGTGTATTTAACCGAAGGTTTTCCTTCTTTAGCATAAAGAATCTGAGTGAACTCTTCACGCTTAAGTCCGGTGTTGGGATCGAAGATGATTCTTCCTGTGCTTCCCATTTCACCCTTACCTGTCATAACGCCCTTGTTGTATACATAAATAGCTGCTTTATACTGCCATGTGTTGTATTCAACATCGGCAAAGATGTTCTTTGAATTGTTATCACTTAATGCAGTGATGACACACTTAGCTGACTTCTTATTGGTAGTTGTTGCAGTAATTGTAACAATACCGGGTTTAAACATGGTTACTTCACCCTTAGCGGATACTTTAGCCAATTTAGGATCACTTACGGTCCATGTAATTGTCTTTTCGGTAACATCCGTAGGAGCCAATGTAGCCTTTAATGTAAGTGTCTTAGTCTTGTTCAGATACATTGTAGCTTTTGTCTTATCCAACTTGATACTTGAAGGATTAACAATAACTTTAACTACACATTTTGAAGTAAGTCCGTTGACTGTTTTAGCTGTGATGTTAACTGTTCCGGGTGCAACAGCTTTAACAACACCTTTGGAGTCAACAGTAGCAATTTTTGTATTTGCACTGCTCCATGTAACTTTCTGATCTGCATTTTCGGGAACAACTTTAGCTTTTAATGTATAGCTCTTTCCTTTTTCAAGGTTCAACTTATCGGGTGTAACACCGATTCCGCTGGGTGCAACAGCCTGTGCATCTTTTGTAAATGCTTTGATACGGATGTTTCCGTTTCCGGATTTACCATAGTCAACCCAGCTTCCGCTGCTGTTTGTATAGAAACTCTGACCTGCTTTTGAACTTGCTTTGTATGTAATTACATCCCAAAGTCCCGAATATGATCTTTCTGCGCAAACACTTGTTGAACTTCCGCTCGTAGGTGTTACTGTATATACTACCGCAAATGTCTGTCCGGGTTTAAGAGTGACAGCCTTGGGTAATTTTACCGTATAATATCCGAAATAACCCGTTTTTCCTGTCACAGGACTGCTTAAGCAGGGAGTACCGCTTTCAGGATTGCTGGCATCTTTAAGATCTTTATAAATCTGAACAGAATAGTTCTGATTTGAATAATCGAAATCCATTGCAACAGCTTTTAATTCCTGATTCTTATTGCCTTTTACGGTAAATACATTGGCAACTTTTCCGTATGTAGTACAGGATGTATCAATCTGTGATGCGTCATACTGATAGTTGTGATCGTATGTGCTGGCAACATCCGCATCCATAACAAATGAATATGTATCACTGATTGTCTTATCTTCATAAGAAACCCAGAAATATCCGTCAAGACCCCAGTTGGTTCCCCAGCTGTTCTTTATAAGCCAAGCACCGTTTCCTGAAGGATAATAATTAGGACCGAAATTGCTTCTCGGATAATTGTCATCCCATCCGACAATAGTTACGGCATGGTTTGAACCTGATCCGGGAACATACATAGCCCAAGTCTGTTCATTAATTGTATTTGAATACATACCTACGGATGTTGCTATTCCACCGTAAGTCATAATAGCCTGCTTAACTGCATTTCCGCTATCCCAAGATGTATGCAGATAGATAAAGTTCTGTAAATGAACAGCATCATGATTGAAAGCATCATCAATTGTATTTACTCCGGGATTCTGAGGATACTTGTTGTAACTTTCTAAAGCCGCACCTCTCCATGCAGTCAGGGCATGATGGTCAAGCATAACATTTCCGCCGTAATCCAACCAGTCGGTTACGCTGCCGGAAGTGGAAATAACGTCATCATTTGTTCCGCCCAAAGGATCGCCGGGGTTCTGACGTGCGTAACGAACCAAATGCATCTCCGACAAATCAAGGTTCTTGCCTTTACCAAGCATTGAACTTTCCATCGAAGCCATACATGAAAAACTCCAGCATGCACCGTAAGGATTCTGATCTTTAACTGTAGTTACTCTTCCCGCGCTTCTGGAATCGTATGAAGAAGGAAGACCGTATACAGGAATTTCGCCTTCTACATATGTATCCTTTCTCATAATTTCGGAATCAGTAACAGGCAAATAGTCGTTAACTTTGTAATTCGGATCATCCCAAGGAACAAGAACGATTTCATCTTCCTCTTCCTCTATGAATTTTGAACCATCGTCGATGTCCTCATCTTCGTCCTCATCTTCGTCTTCAACGTATTCGTCTCCGTCGTCTGTGTCTTCAGGCTCTTCATCGTCTGCATCTTCTGAATCATCCTCATCTTCTGCGTCTTCGGGATTTTCATCATCTGCATCTTCTGAATCGTCTTCATCTTCGTCTTCAACATCTGCGTCTTCTTCATCTTCGACATCAGCAGGTGCCAAATCATCGATTTCGTCTTGTACCGGTACTATTTCGAACTGAGCATCCTCGGCAACGTCCTTATTGGCTGTGACTGTTACCGGGCTGAACGCCATAGTAAATAAAAGAACAAATCCGGTTAAAAATGCTACATTTCTGTACCATAACCTGAAATGACTCTTCTTCCGGTTGTTGTTTGAGTGGTTGTTACCCATAACAATAGAATCTCCTTTACATTTATTCTCTGCGCTCTCTAAACGCCACTGAGTTAATCTTAATTTTACAATATTTTTTTCTTCTTGTCAGATTTTTTTTAAAATAAATTAACCAATTTTTTATATTTTTTTTATTCGAATTGTACACAGATTTGTTCTGTCCTATTTTTGTCCCCAAATTCCGATTCTGCTCAGATTGTCATTTTCAGGATTGGAGCTTACCCAAAAATCAATATATTTCTTTATCATCTGAGCTATTTCAGCTCTGGTTGCAGGTTTGCCCGGATCTATTAAGAGTCCCTGCCCGTTCGAAGCCGGTTTTCCGCCGATGATACCCTTCCCGACTGACCAGCATAATGCATCCTTCGCCCAGGGGCTGACATCTGCAACATCAATGAATCCGTCAAGTGCATTTGCATTAAAAGAAGCATCATAACGACATGCTATTGTATATTTATAAAAGATCTGTGCCACCGCTTCACGGTGAATCGGCTGTCCGACACCGAAGTTTCCGTCCCCGTTTCCGTTCACGAATCCGCATCTTTTCGCCCAGAGAATAGCCTTTGCATAATATGCATCCTGAGCAACATCCGGAAATGACATCTCATTTTCGTTTTCTACCGGCGGACGGCTGCTTAAAGCGTAAAGTATCTGTACGAATTCCTCCCTTGTTGTATGATCAGCCGTTCCGAATCTGTAGCCCTTTCCTATCATCAGTCCGGCATCATAAACAAACTGGATTGCACTGACATACCATTGATTCGGATATACGTCATCGAATATATTTTCAACGGTTCCGACATCTATAACCGGTACATTCGGATTGGTACTGAAATCATAATATTCTTCTCCGCGATCGTCAGCATAGAAATAATACAGATAAACTTCTCCATCCAAATCTTCAACCTGTTCTGTGTTTCCGCTTTTGTAAGCTTTAACGAGATACGGATTATTTGCTATAATCAGTTTTGTTAATGGATTTTTATGAACAAAAAGCGATCTTAATTCCGTATTTTTACTTATATTGAGTGATGATAATTTGTTATGACTGCAAATCAATGCATTTAAATTAGTGCATCCGGCAGCATTTAAATCGGCCAGATTATTATGATCACAATAAAGTTCTTTTAATACCGTATTATTACTTACATTCAACTGTTCAAGCTTGTTTTCCGAACAGCACAATTCTTCCAGATTAGGTGCGAAACCGAAATTCAGTCCGGTAAAACCGTTTCTCTGACAGTAAATTGTTTTTAATGAAATGTTGTTGCCTGCAGTCAGAGCATATAATTTGTTATTATCGCAATACAAAGCCTCAAGAGCGGTATTGGTGCTTATATCGAGGCTTGTCAGTTTATTATCATTGCATACCAGGCTCTTCAAGCCGGTACATCCGCTGATATTTAATCCGGTAAGATTGTTTTCAGAACAATTGATTTCTGTAAGTTTGGTATGATTGCCCGCATCAAGATATGTAAGTTTATTGCCGGAACAAAGCAACAATTCCAATTCGGAATTACCGCTTATGTTCAGTTGTGTAAGATTATTGTTGGCACACCATAATTCTTTGAGCGAAGGAAAATATTCCAGCCCCGTCAGATCGTTCATGACAAGTATATCGCCCGAATCCGTTTCATCGTCATATCCGTAACTTTCGACATCGATATACAATCTCGAGGTTCTTTCCGCAAGACTCAGAATACCGTCATGATCGGTATCGCATTCCCTCAAAACAAATGTCATGAAATTCGGATCGGGAAAATGCGCACTGTCTATCGGAATATCACCGTCATTAGCTTTAGCGTCGATTGTATATGTCAGACCGAATACTGCAATAATCAATATTGTAAATACCGTTAATGTTAATTTTTTCTGAAGTTTTGTCATATTATTATCTCCATGCCGCATTAATACCGTACGCAAACGTCAATTCAAAACCAGATACACTTCCGATTTATCTATTTTGTCAATTTGTAATTTATTCTTCTGTTTTTAAATCAAAGTTTATTCTTTTATTTCGTAAATCAGGTCTTCTTCTTCATGTTCTTTAAGAATCCCGGTCTTAAGTCCAGTTTTGCATTAAGTTCTTCTATTGTTTTATTGCATTCGGCATTTCTGGCATTCACTTCTTCTATGATCTTAAAATACTCGGCGTTCCTTGCATTGATCTCTTCTATCGTTTTGAACAGTTCGGAATTTCGATCGTTTGCTTCCTCGATCTGCGTGAACAATCCTTTGTTTTCATCATTAAGCTTATTGATCGTTTCAACATGCTCTTCAACATCGGCTTTGAGCTTTTCAATGGTTGAAACATATGAATCCATTGCATCAAGGATTTCTTTTTCGCGTGCTTTTCTCCGGGTTACGATTTCGCCCTCTTTCTTTCCGTAGATCACTTCCGTATAGGAACTTTCGGTGTCGAACTCTTTGCTTATCGCATCCGTACATGCCGGAGCATTCAGTTTTTCTTTAAGTTCCGAAAGTTTCTTTCCTGATCCGGATATATATTCATTGAACATATCCTTATCGTACAAGTCCGGTGCAACGGATGTATCGATATCAGAAGCTATTTTCTCAACAGCTTCAGCGAGGCCTTCCATTTCTTTATAATCAAAGCGGACTCCATTATATCCGATATCTTCAAGAAGATGTTCCGTTTTTACCTCATAAGAAACGGGTATAAAAGGAATGTTCATCGAAAGGCAGGTTACGATCGCATGGAATCTGGTGCATATCACAAACGAACATTTGGAAAACTCCGTTTTGACAGCATCTGTATCGCCGCCATACATTACCGTATCCACTCTCTCGGTATCGCTTACCATGGATAAAATATCTTCCGTTACTTCCTTGTCTGAATTGATCCCGTCGGATAATCCGAACAGGACCACTCTTCGACCGTCTTTTCCGCCCAAATATGAATTAACCGCTTCGGCCAGGGAAGCAGTATATTTTTTATACGTTTCTTCATCTGAAGATCCCGGCTTTCTGGCTGAAATTCCCATGACATCAAAAGTACTCTTATTCTCCGATTCGGGAATAAGACATGTTGAAAATGCCAGGTCGGCCATATATTCAATTTCTTTTTCGGGAATTATGCTTTTAAGAATCTTAACCGACTCGCTGTCTCTCGGTGAGACGATGTCAGCTTTGCTCATCATTTCAAAGATATCCCTGCGAGTTTCTTCCGAATACGAATGAAACATGCTGAATCCGAGAAATGCAACCGTTCCTCCGATACTTTTGACAGAATCGATATATGCCTTTCTCTTGGAAAAATCCCCGCCGTCGGGAAAGATATCCCCGCCAACGCAGATATAGGCATCAAACATTTTTTTATCAAGAAACAGATCGTTTTCGGGAAGTGGAAAAAGATTGGGTATCCCGTCCGCCCATCTGACGATCTTTTCCGGATAATGCTCAAGAAACGCATAGAATTTATGCGAAGAAAAAACAGATGTTATACCTTTTATAAAAATATCGTCCCCGTAATTCGAATCAAAATACGCATCAAGCAGAATATTCACAGATTACCCCCACCGTTTTTTACACATCTTTTCCGATAAGCAGATCGTTCAATCGGTTTATCTCATCGTCTTTGTCGGTTATCACTCCCTCGAGACGTATCAATTCGTTGTCTTTTCCGATGATAACCTCGTTCAGTCTGTCAATTTCTTCTTCCTTATCGGAAATTAGTTCTTCCAGACGAAGAATCTCAGCATTCTTTTCGCTTTCGATTCTTTCTTTTTCAAGACTGTTCTGTCTTATAACCGAATTAAGATAATCGACTTCTATGTTTTTGTCATTGAGAACTTCTTCAAACAGTTCCCTGTCGGTTTTATTGTTTGCTTCTTTTTTGCTTTCTTCTCTTTGCTTAAGACGTTCTTCGAGGCTGGTACGAAGTTCTTCCTGCCTGTCAAGTTCCGCCCTGACCTGATCGTTCAACTCGTCGGTTGATTTAACATCTATATTGGATTTGAGCTGTTCCTGTTTCTTTTGTCTCTCTTCTCTGTTTTTGTTTATCTTGTCCCTGCCGGCTTTTTCTTTTCTTTCAATTTCAAGTCTTTCTTTTTCGCGGCGTTCGTTTCTTTCTTTCTCCCGTTCTTCTATCTCAATACGTTCCTGCTCTTTTCTCTTGAGTCTTCTTTCCTCCATGGTTGCAAGGTATACGGCATGCACATCCTTGGGGTTTCCCATATCGCGTATCTTACCCTCTTCTATCCAGATGCTTCTGTCACAGATACGTTCGATCTGATCGGTGGAATGCGAAACTATGACAATGGTCGTTCCGTTTTCCTTGATCTCGAGAAGTTTTTCGAAACATTTCTTCTGGAAACTTACATCTCCGACTCCGAGGATCTCGTCGATCAGCAGGATATCCGCCTCTACATTGATCGCTACGGAGAAAGCAAGTTTCATATACATACCCGATGAATATGTTCTGATGGGATTTTCCATAAAGCTTCCAAGTTCCGAAAAACGAACAATGTCATCGACTCTCAAGTCTATTTCTTTTTTGGTAAGCCCGAAAACGGCTGCGTTAAGGTAAATGTTTTCATATCCGCTCAAGTCCGGATGAAAACCCGCACCGAGTTCCAAAAGGCTCGATACTCTTCCTCTGGTCTCGACCTCACCCTTATCCGGATAAATGATCTTTGACATGAGTTTTAATGTGGTACTCTTTCCGCATCCGTTTCTTCCGATAAGACCGACAACATCGCCTCTTTTCACATCAAAACTGATTCCGCGGAGAACCCAGTTGTCCTCATATTTTTTCCTTCTTCCGGAATGTATCATTTTATCTTTGAGACTGTAGTTCTTGTCGTAATAATTTCTGAACTTTTTGTGTACGTCTCTTATTTCGATTACATTTTCTTCTTTCACAATGTCACCCTGTAAACTGAATTTATTCTGATTCGGAAATATTCTTTATCACATCGATATACTGACCGACCATATACGATGTTTCGTACTGTTTCTTTTCTTCATCGGAAATGGCTGCCGCTTTTTTGTATTCATCGATATTGTCGATAACTTTTGAGAATGCCTCTACCAGTTTATCCTTGTTGGCGGAATTCTTTCTGGACGATATCTTCATTATCTGGTCATTGCTCGTTTTCGTAATATCATCGTATGCCGCATCTACCACTTCACAGCTTTTAAGATATTCAACATCCCTCGCATTTCCGACATCGGTAAGGACCATCGGCTTATCGCAGAAGATCGCTTCCAAAACCGCATTGCTGCATCCTTCCTGTAAAGTCGGAAGAGTGAAGATATCAACGATCCTTCTTAAAAACTCTCCCATATAACAATGAGCGAAATACGGAACATGGATCATTGTGTCCTTGGCGGAACTCTTGTTTAACTCTTCCATGAAAAGCCTGTGATAATCATTCTCGCAGTTGCCGATGAACAGAAGCTTAACATTGGGATATCTGTTCATCAGTTCTTCCATAACGCCTATCATACCGATCTGATATTTGACAGGATAGAATGAAGCCACAAATCCGAGGACGATATCATCCTCTCCTATTCCGAGTGCTTTACGCGAAAGAGTATCGGGAAGGTTCTTTTCACCGAGTTCACCGAAATCTATTCCGTTGTATATTACTTTCAGATTGTCTTCTCTTGCTTCGGTTCTTGCCAGATAGTATTTCTTAACAAGATTCGAAACCGGAATGACTTCATCCATCGTATCGAGCAGATGACTGTAATCCGTTATCTCGCTGTCGGATTTCCAGGTATAGACATTATGCATCGTGTAAAGCGTATGAACGCCGAGAGCCTTTGCTTCGATACACCCGAAAGTATTGTAATGATAGTGCAAAACGGTAATATGCTTCTCCTGAAGATAATAAAGGAAAAGTTTCATGCTGTCTTCGAATACCAGAAGTTCACCGTCTTCTATCTGCTCGGCCATGGGTCCGAGGATATTCTTCTGGCAGAGAAGATATACGGGATATCCGTCTTTTTTATATCCGTTGTAAAGATTTAAAACAACCTGTTCAAGTCCGCCCTTTTCGAAGGTGGTAACCACAAGTCCTATAGCCGGTTTTCCTTCGTTGGGCTTTATCACTATCGGTTTTTTGCCCTCGCAAACGGAAGCACTCAGTTCCTCTATACCTTTAACGTAAACCTGCGTCAGCTTGTCCAGGATACCGTAATTGTTTTCAAGGATCTCACGATGCTTTTCCTCGGTCATCTTTATGCCGTTCAAAACATCCGTATACGGAATATACTGCATTCCCATATCTACGAAATCACCTATTTCAGTGGTCTTGAGGATCGGGATGATTCCGAATCTGAGATACTCTATTATCTTGGTGGGACAAGCCACATAGTTGACCGGATCCGAATCACGAAGAACGAATCCGAAATCGCAGGATTTGTATTCCTCATACAGATCTTCGGGTGATTTCGAATCCACAGTCATTCCCGTGGCTTCTTTCCTGTCACCCCATAAAGTTCTGAACTCATCGGGATTGGGTACGAACATCTTAAAATCGTACAGACTGTCCGTCTTGGAAATTATATCCTGCATAAGGCCGATGTTCTGCCAAGGCTGCGTACCGCCGGCATAAACGATCGTATACCTGCCGTTGTCATTCTTTTTCAGGCCTTCCGCTTTTTTCAAAAGATCTTTGTTAAGGATCGGAACTACTTTGATCTCCGCCCTCATCTTCGGATGTTTTTTCTTAAGGTATCTGCCCATCGCTTCGGTAACCACTACTATGCAGTCAACACGGTTGGCCAGAAACTCTTCGACCTCATCCGCCATTTTGCTTCCGAGTTCCGAACCCGACATAGCATATTCTTCGGGTACGGTACCGTGAACATCCCAGAAATGCTTGACATTTATATCATCAAAAACACTCCACAATGCCCTGTCCGTTCTGTCTTCCATGAATCTTAGAAGAGAATGGGTATATGTAACTTTGCAGAATGATACCAGTTTTTTGATCTCTTCAAGATCTCTCGGATCGTGGCTGTTGAAAACGATATATCCGTGAAGTTCATCTATGAAATCAAAGCGCATGCATGTGCATTCCACACCTTCATCGTAAAGATAGATGCGGCACATGTCTTTTAAAACAGTCAGATCGACCGCTTTGATACGCTGAATATATCCGTCCCTCTCATTTTCCTTATTGTACATGGGAGCAAATACGCAGATCGGTTTATGACCTTTTTCACCGGCATTTTTGATCAGGGCATATGTCTTTTCGAGACCTTCTTTGATCTTTTTGTCGTTGTCCCTGTGATTTACTTTTCTGTTGACTTCGCGCTTTGCTATTCCGAGTTTGTTCTTTATCTTTCTCTTGGCTTTTACCGAGAGCATGGAAAGCAGCTGTTTTCCGGAATACTCACATGCGTTGACATCTACCTGATCGGCTCTTGAGGTAAAGAATTTGATGGCCTCTCCCCAGTCTTCCATAAGCTTTTCGATCTGAACCATGGAAGTGTCAAGCTGTTCTTTCTGCCATTCCTGTCTGTTTTCTCTGAGAAGATAATCCATATCCTGCTTACAGGATTCAAGAAGCTTCCATGTTCTGTCTTTCCACGGTCTGTTCCATTTCTTCTCAAATCTCTCTCTGTTGATGTTACCTATATTCTGTCTCTCGTTCATCTTAAGATTCGAGAACGATCCGCTTCCGAAATGATGCAGGAAACAGTCTCTTGCAATATTTATCCCGTATCCCGCTTCGAGAATACGTACGCAGTAATCATCATCCTCGTAGGATCCCGGATAAAACTGTTCATCCAGCAATCCGATCTTTTCAATGACTTCTCTTTTAATGATAGTTGCAAAGAACGTCACAAGTTCGCTGTCGGTAACATATCCCTTATAAGATTCATGTCTCTTTTTCGCATATGTATTGGCAAGCGTAAGAGCCTCTTCGTTCGGTTCGGCGGAATAATCTATCTGGATAGTCTGTTCATTTCCTGCCGCGTTCGTTACGGGACCGATAACGTCACAGTCTTTTTCCATCATATAATCAAGCCAGAAATCAGTAACAATGACATCGGAATTGAGAAGACAGATATGTGTGATATCCTCTCTCTCCATAAATGCTTTTATCACAACATTGTTTCCGCCGCTGAATCCGAGATTTTTGCCGGCGTCAAAAAACTCTATTTCCCGCTCGGGATATTTTTCGGCATAATCTTTTACCAGTTTTTCGCAGGCATCCCTTTCATCCTTCGAAGAGCCGTTGTCAATAACGCCTATTGAAAAAGGAATGCTGCCTTTAACGCTTACAAGACTTTCCATTGTCAGCGGCAGATATTTCATCGAATTGAAATTAATGATAACTATTCCGACTTTACTCATCTTTAAATCCTTTAAACCTCCGTACATTTACGGATAATATCTTCAAATACTTTTTCGTATTTCATTGCCGTTTCTTTGTTGCTGAAATTATCGGTAATAAAACCCGAGATCTCACTTTTGGCATCTTTGTATTTTTGTTCGTTTTCAATCATCGAAAGCATTGCGTCGACCGTTTCGGGAATACCCTCATTGACGCCCGAATACATGGCATCAAGAAGATCGTAATATGAATACTCTTCGATCCCTTTGATCGGATTAGGTACAAGAATGCCGTTCTTATCGTCGCAGATCAGTTCTTTTGCACTTCCGCAGAGCGAATGGATCATCGGAAGACCGGCTGACAAAGCTTCGGTTGCTGCAACGCTCCATCCCTCATAATACGAAAGCATAAGAAATGCATCCGCTGCCGAAAGAAGATCGTTAACATCGTTTCTTTCTCCGGTAAAAATCACTTTTTCTTTCAAATGATCTTTCTTTATAAACTTTTCAATCTTTCTGTAATACACGACGTCCGATGCGGTTCCGACAAAAAGGAGCCTTACATCACGCTTTGTACGATCACCGAGTTCGGATAATGCTTTGAGCATTCCGAGACAGTTCTTTCTGTGATCTATGCTTCCGACGGCGATGAAAACAAATGCTTCCGACGGAATGCCGAGTTCTTTTCGTACTTCTTCTCTTGAAACACTGCTCTTCATTTCCTTTGCGAAAGTATTTCCTACGACCGTGATCCTTTCGGAAGGAATATCCGGAAACATCTTAAGATATATGTCTTTTGCGCATTCCGAAACAGTTATGTATCCGTCAACAAAACCCTGCTTCATGATCTCCGCATTGCGAAGACTCTCATCCATGAAGACATACATATTGTGGATCACTTCGACAACGGGAATGCCCAGTTCGTAAAAAACTTCAATTCCGTCATGCACAAAATGTGTATTTGCAATATATGGTCTGTTTTTTAAAAGATACTCTTTGAGGCTTTTCCTGTCTCCGTGAAAAACTTTGACCTCTGTTCCGGTATCCGATATTTTATCCGCAATGTATCCGCCTTCGTTAAGACAGAGCACTCTGACTTTTTTACCCAAAGACTGCCATTCCTCAGTCAAAAGACGAACCACTTCTTCAAGTCCGCCCCTGTCCAGATTGTCGACAACAACGGCAAGATACGAATCGTTCACGGAAACCGGATCTTTTCTGTAAGAAATATGTGAAGCCTCAAGTTCTTCCCGCGATAATCCCGACTCCCCGCCGGCATTTTTTGAACCGATCTTCCGTTTGCATGCATTTTTTACAAGTACAAATTTTTCCTTTGTACCGACGGCAGACAATCTTCTGAAGAAAGCCTTTAATCTGTTTTTAGATCCGGAATGTCCGTTTTTACCTTTTTCAGGATGCATTACAACTCCTCAACAAAACGTTTCTGCAGTTTCTGAAATACGAAAAATCCTATAACAAGGAACAGGATTCCGATTATCAATGCAGTAATAAGCACCTTCAGGTCCGGAAATTGCTTATAGTAAAGTATTTCTCTGTAACACTGGATCACACCTGTCATAGGATTCAGATATATCAGAGGACGGTATTTTTCGGGGATGTTATCCACTTCATAAAGAATGGGAGTCATATACATCCAGCACATCGCCAGAATACCGAGTATGTATTCAAGATCCCTGAAATATACGGTCAGAGCGGATGTGATCATGGATATTCCCATCGCGAACAGATACTCCACTATCATTACTATCGGAAGCATCCATACCACTGCGAAGTTGATCCCGAAACGGCTTATGAGAAGTACCGCAAAAATAACCAGGAACGTCAGCAACATATTTACAAAACTGCTGGTAACAAAAGAAATCGGCAGTACCTGTCTCGGAAAATATATCTTTTTGATAAGATTTTCCTGACTTACCACAGATGTAGCACCGCCTACCAGGCTGCTGTTAAAGAACAGCCAGGGAACAAGTCCTATGAAAAGGTAAATGTAGAATTTTTCTATAGTCGTAGGAAAGAATACGGAAAAAACAACCGTATAAACCACAAGCTGAAGAAGAGGATTCACGAATGTCCAGAAGAACCCCAAAACCGAGCCCTTGTATTTTCCTCTCAAATCTTTTCGTATCAAACTGAATATCATTTCTCTGTATTGATACAGTTCTTTTAAAGCTTTCATATAAACACCCGAATATCTGTTGTTTTGTATAAAATCGGCACAATACCTTTTTTGGCCAATATCAAATTATTTTACCATATCGTGCCGTTTTTTACAACAAAATGGGCTCACCGGGTCATCTTGGCGAAAAAAGAGCCCTGCACCGAAAAACCGGCACAGAGCCCTTATTAAATCCGCATTATTTATTTAAGATCTCTTCCATAATGTACATCTTGGCCGAGAAATCCTGCGCGTAGCGGACATTTTCATTATATCCCGTTCCGGCGTAATCCTGGCAGAGCCTTACTCCGGAAGTACAGAGGAATTTTCCGCTCGCCACATAATTCTCCTTCTCGGAAGGAAGTTTGATCTTTTTGGCCACTATATCCAGAAGAAGGGAATTCTGTTTTAAGTGAATGGGAGCAACCGTATTCACCAGGTCTCCGAAATCCCTGATATCATACTCAAGTTCCTTGTTCACAAAAACATATTTCGCATCTTCTTTAAGTCCTTTAGGACGGTAAAATGTATTCTGGGTATTCGGAAGAGCGAGTTTTTTAAGCATCATTCCGACTGCAGTCCCTTTGTCCTTCGAAACGGCCGTCCACTCAGTAATATTTCCGTATCCCGACGGATTGGACAGAACACTTGCAGAAGAAGGCGATAAAGTTTTCGCAGGTCCTTTTCCGCCCCTGTAGAACGTTCCGAACTGCATAACGTTTCTGTACGCTTTGTACAGTGCTATTTCCTTCTTGATCTCATCAATCTCTTCTTTGGAAAAATCATTGAGATTGCATTCGTATCCGAAGCATGCGAAAGAAGCAACTGCTGCCCTCGTTTTCATCGGGGTTTTTCTTAATGTCTGGTGGTTGGGGCTGGCCGAAACATGTGCACCTATCGCGCTCAAAGGATATCCGTAGCTCAATCCCTGCTGGATCTCGCTTCTGCATATGGGATCCGTATTGTCGGATGCCCAGATTTGAGGGAAGAAGCAGAGGATCCCGAGGTCGAATCTGTTTCCTCCGGAAGAACAGCCTTCAAACAGGATCTTCGGAAAACGTTTCGTAAGTTCACCCATTATCTCATATAGTCCGAGCACATAACGGTGCGTGATCTCTCCCATTTTGGATGAAGGTGTTCCTTCGGAATAAATATCCGACAGTATCCTGTTCATATCCCATTTGACATACTCTATGTTGGCGGAAGAGAAAACCTCGCTCATGGATTCGATGATATAATCCCTGACTTCTTTTTTGGTCAGATCCAGGATCCTCTGGTGCCTGCCTTCCGAATGGGGAGTATTCGGGTTGGCAAGGCACCAGTCGGGATGTGCTTCGTAAAGCCTGCTTTTAACATTCACCATCTCGGGTTCCACCCAGATACCGAATGAGAGCCCCTGTTTGTTTATCCTGTCAGCAAGACCTTTAAGTCCGCCCGGGATTTTTTTGGTGTTGACTTTCCAGTCTCCGAGAGACGTAAGATCGTCGTTTCTTTCTCCGAACCATCCGTCGTCCATGACAAAAAGTTCAATGCCGACTTCTGCGGCTTTTTTCGCAAGTTTTACAAGTTTGTTTTCGTCGAAATTAAAGTAAGCGGCTTCCCAGCTGTTCAAAAGGACCGGTCTTTCTTTCTTTTTCCACTCGCCTCTTACAATGTTTTCTCTCACGAATTCATGCATCCTCCGGCTTAAGAGATTGAATCCCGAATCCGAGAAACTCATTATCGCTTCCGGTGCTTCGAAAACTTCGTCCTTCTTAAGCGTAAACGAAAAAGCTTCATCGTTTATACCCGACTGGATACGAACTTTTCCGAACGAATTCGCATCGGTTATCTCCATGTGATTGCCGCTGTAGATAAGGTTAAACCCAAAGCATTCGCCGATATTTTCATCAGTGTTCTCCCTTGCGATCATAAAGAAAGGATTCGCTCTGCTCGAACTGGTTCCGGTATTGCTCCTGCTTATATGCATTCCGTTTGATATACCGGTTCTGTAGCTTTGCATTTCCCTTGCCCACGCACCGGAGAAAAATACTGCTTCATAATCCGAATCAAACAAATCAAGCTGAAAGCTCAGAAGTCTTTCAACCCTGATCTCTTCTTCTCCGGCATTGGTCAGATCCGCAAATCTCGCGATGACATCCTTATCCTCGAATACAACATAATAAAGGTCCAGTCGGACATCGTAGCTTCTGTCTTTCAACGTGATCCTGAGTGTTTCGCAGTTATCGTTTTCGTCATACGAACCCGGTAAGGTTTTACGGACGGGTTTTCCTTTCGAAACCAGGTGACTTTCATACAAAAAATCACATGTGGTACTTCCGTCATGATGTATGATGCTTACAAACGGAGATCTTAAATCTCCCTTTCCCCATGCGGATATTTCAAAACAGGTGTCTTCTTCTGCAAAAGAAAAATGTTCTTCATCATATGAGATCGTATTGCCCGGTCCGAATTCTCTCTTGGGTTTCAATACCTCAAACTCCCGAAGATCGTCATCGAAATCCAGACGTGCACCGTAATACAGATGCTCCAGATGCCCCGTCGGCAAAACATCAAATGCATAAGCTGAATTTTCTGTCTGTAAAACAAATTTACCCTCTTTTTCCAGAATCATTTTTCCACCCCGTATGTTTAATTCTTTATTCCGCTTTTCTTCTGTCTTCGATCTGCTTTGATATTTCGGCAAGTTTTTCATCATTCAGTGTGTATCTTGCTTTAAATATCAAAATGGCAATAACCAGAACTACCATCGGAAGCACCGTCATCACAAAGCGCAGTCCCAGAACGGAATTTCCCGATACTTCCAAAGCCCTGCTTGAACCGATGTTTTCAATATAAGTCTTAAGTCCTTTAACAAGGCTTCCTTCAACCGCTTCAAACGTACTGTCCGTACTGCTTATATTAAATATCGAAAGGCTAACGGATGCAACAAGAGCCGCGATTCCTGATGCAAGTTTTACAACGAAAGTCTGCATCGAGAATATGACCGATTCATCTCTTCTGTTGTTCTTTATCTCCCCATAATCAACCGTATTCGCAAGGAATATGGTAACAAGCACGTTAAGGATACCGACAGCACCGAAGATAAAGAATGCGGGAACAAGGAACGGATAAACAATGCTTATCCCGCCCAAAGCCATCACCAGAAGGATCAGATATCCAACGATCGCTGAAATGACCGATATGTAGAATATCTTTATCGTATCAAAAAACTTTCTCAAAACCGGAAAGAAGATCATCATCGCCAGGATCTGAATACCGCCGCCGAAGGTGTTAAAAAGCGTGTAGTTTCCCTGCCAGGATGCTCCGCCGAGATCATATTTAAAGAAATAGATAAGCAGATTCGATGTGATATACACCGATGAATTCACGAGAACGATCGTGAGCACCATCGTCATGGCCTGATCGTTCTGTACCAGTGCCTTGAACATGTCGGAAATCTTTGCCGTCTGTACATCGACAGTGGATTTTTCCTTAATGAAAAGACATGTAATCAGAATAAACACAAAGAACAGAACCGATATGATGAGCGTAAAATATTTAAATCCGAGTCTGTCCGTTTCCTTTGCGGAATCAATACTCATCCAGAAACCGCAGTCCGGATCTATCTGGGCAAACTCTTCTTCGGATACATAAACTGCAGCCACGGCTTTTGAGGATCTGTTGTCTATAACAGCATCCATCGTACTGTTGTCTTTGTTATAATCGTTCCCCGAATATACATGATTGGAATCAAGAGCATCGTAAAACACTGCCGTGTATGTACTGTTACTCTGATTAAAAGAAGTTTCACCGCCAAACTCATATTTGTTGGCGGAAATATATAAATGCATATTGCCGCTTATCTCTTTTACGTTTCCGGTTGCAGCACCGGTTTCATCCATTTCTATAGCATAAGCGGTAACATCCGTAAACTCTTTACTCAGATTATTGTCACTCTTTCCGAGTGCAAGATTTCCGATCGCCGCTACCGCCAGAACGGTAACAATGGTTATGATCGCCGAGCCCACGCCCGCACAGCTTCTGCCGAGTGCCGACATGTTTTCTCTCTCCTTGCCGCCCTGGGTAAATGCGGGAACCATCGACCAGTAAGGAATATCCATCATCGTATATGTTATACCCCAGAGGATATAAAATATAGCCGCGTATGCGATGAGTCCCCTGCCGTTTAATGACGGAGGAGCCGCGAACATAAAGAACAAAACAACGGCATTGGTCAGTGTACCGATAAAAAGCCATGGTCTGAATTTGCCCCATTTTGTCTTGGTCTTTGCAACCAGAACGCCCATTAAGGGATCGTTAAACGCATCAAAAACTCTGGCTGCCAGAAGAATGATGCCCATAACCCATGCGGACACACCCATTATGTCCTGATAATAGTAAAGAATGTAACTTGCGGAAAGCATATAGACCATATCCTTTCCAACAGCACCTATACCATATGCAAATTTTTCTTTAAATCCGAGTTTCATATGCACCTCCCGGTTTTTGCAAAACCCAAACCGCAACCCCAGTTATTGCAATAATCTTTTTTCATGTTATTTACGGGATAACGATTATAATTCAACCGAATAATCTATTTTACCCATTGTATTTCCGTATGCATCTTTTACGATCAGTCTTCCTTCTCCCGATTCTTTCATGGTTTTAACGTATGTTCCGCCCATGCCTCCCGAAAGAGAAATCACCTTCGGTCCGATGATGCTTATTTTTCCTTCACATGAGAGAATCAGCGGTTCGTTAAAATAATTCAAAAGATTTCCGTTTTCATCCGTAGCGCGTATTCTGACCGATGAAACATCATACGAATTTTCTTCTTTAAGATTCTTATGATCCGCTTTGATTTCCAAAGATACTTTGGTCATCGGAGTTTTTACTATCTCTTTGACCACCCTGCCGTCTTTGATGGCTTCGAATCTGTATTTCGTTGCTCCCGTACCCCAGTCGCCGATGTATTTGTTGTAAAGGTCGATGGCCTCATTCATCCTCATATGATGGAAAAGCATCATCTTGGCCGCTTTGATCTTGGAAGCCTTGGTCATTTTGTAAAGACCGAACTGAGCTACCTCATTCAGGATATCTTTGATATCTTTTGCTTTGGCTTTAGGCATATTCTCTTCTTTTTCAAGAGAATCTCCGATATAATCGTCTATCTTTATCGGAGCATGGTAGAGATCCGAAAATCTGCTTTTATCATGTCTGTACTCTTTTATGAAACAGTCATTTTTATACATTTTTACCGAATCGGCATTTGTAAAAATGAATGTTTCCTTTCTGTTACAGCCGGGATGTTCTCCTATATCCATTGAAGAGCTGAGTTCGAGCACGGGAATCTCATCCTGCATCTCGGCATAAACATATGCGGCCGTTTTCGGATTTCTGAACATATCGGTAACGCCGTGATAACATATCCTGTCACCGCTGCCGAAATCTTTGTGGGTATTGTAGTCAAACATACACCATCCGAAACTTCCGGCTATGTCTTCATTCGAAGCAACATCATTCAAAACTCTCGCATGCCTTAACGCATCCTCAAGTCTGTGCTCTTCCCAGTCGAATGCTTTGGTCGGGAACATATGACCCATATACTCGGTGATAAGATATCCTTTGTTGATATCGCTCGTTACCGAAGATTTTTTGTCACATCCACGGTTATCCCCGCTGTGGATAAAATCATTGTATGTATAAACATCCTCAAGAAGGTTTGATTTCTTGTAACATCTGACACCGCCGGTCTGTCTCGTAGGATCCAGATCATGTGCGGCTTCGTTGGTCCTTAAGTAGAACTCATCATCGTCAACCGATTCATTTATTCTGACACCCCAGAGGATTATCGATGTATGATTCCTGTATTGAAGGACCATGTCTTTTACATTTTCCACAGCCCTGTCCTTCCATTCCTCATCGCCAATATGCTGCCAGCCGGGAAGTTCGGTAAAAACAAGAAGTCCCATCTCGTCGCATGCATCAAGAAAATAATGCGACTGCGGATAATGTGAAGTACGGACCGCATTGACACCCAGTTCTTCCTTGAGTATCTTAACATCGTTTCTCTGAGGATTTTTCGGCATTGCATAACCGACATATGCATAATTCTGATGACGGTTGAGTCCGCGTATTTTAAATTTTTCCCCGTTCAGATAAAATCCGTCCGCTTTAAATTCCGCGCTCCTGAAACCGAACCTGACATTTTTTTCGTCAACTTTATTTCCGCCTGAATCTTTAAGAACGGTTTTCATCATATAGAGCACGGGAGAAACGGTATCCCAGCAAAGAGGATTTTCATATTTTCCGTTAAATATGACCTCGTTCTTCTCGTCTTCGGGCTGATATTCTTCACTTACAAAAAGTCTTTCTTCGCCGGAAACGAAACTGCCATCCGCTTTTTTTATGAGTGAAAGCACAGTGCTTTCCAGTGCAAGACCTTTTGCATCGTCGGTTGCGGAAACACTCATCCTTATGTTTCCGTCCATATCAGCACTGACAAAAACGTCTTCAATATGTGCTCTGTTTTTTACTTCGATATATACGTCTCTGTATATTCCGCCGTATGTCATATAATCGATCACAAATCCGAAGGGCGGAATGTTCTGATCTTCCCTGCTGTTGGCATAAACAACAATCACATTGTCCCTGCCGTAATTCACGCAGTCATTGAGTCTGATTCTGAAAGATGTATAACCGCACTGATGACCGCCGATTGCATTTCCGTTAACATAGACGATACAGGAATGAAGCACTCCTTCGAAAGTAAGGAGAATGTCTTTTCCCTTCCATTCGACCGGAATGTAGACCTGTCTGAAGTATGCGGCTTCTTTCTGGTATTCATGCTCATCAAAATAATGAAGCGGTGTTTCTTTTACCGTATGCGGTATCCTGACCTCTTCGTTTTTCGTAAAATCATATTCGGTATTGATCATTTCATCCTTGAAACAATCATTGAAAAACCAGTTATCGTTTAAATAAATTTTCCCTTCCATGGAACGACTCCTTTTTTAATAAATCAAACTACTTTGATACCGCCGTATTTTCTGATCTTGAGAACATGGCATGAATCCTCGCCGAATACGGCATCCATCTTCGCCTTGTATCTTTCGACATTTTCGTTTTTGACAAATGCCTGAATTGTTCCGGCAAAACCTCCGCCGTGAACCCTGAAAGCCTCCTCTTCTTCGTCAAGGAGCACATCGCTCAATGCAAGTGCCAGAGAAAGATCCTGTCTCAAAGTATCCTTAACGGTATAGACATTCTGAAGATACTCGTATGAAGATCTTCCCGAAGCCCTCACAAGTTTCAAAAATCCTTTTGTATCGTTTTGCTTTAGAGCCGAAACTCCTTTTCGCACTCTTTCGTTTTCTTTGATAAAATGTATGGACCTGAGCAGTGCTCTGTCCGAATACTTTTCGCGAAGTTTCGCGGCATTATCGGTGATATCGTCTATCGTTATTCCAAGCAGTACTTCTTTCCCGAAAAATGATGCGATCTCTTTCATCTCCTTCGGAATGGCCGCATATTCATCGGTCAGTCCCGCATGCGAACCCTTGGTATCGGTAATGCAGAGACTGTATCCGTTTTCTGAAAGATCGTATTCTATCTTTTCCGTAACCGGATTCTTTTCATCCGCAAAATCAACATGAACGAGATTCCCCACGGAACAGGCCATCTGATCCATCAGTCCGCAGGGTTTTCCGAAATATGTATTTTCGGCAAACTGCCCTGCCAGCGCAATATCCGTCGCACTTATATTCCCATCATTGAAAAGGTATGAAATTACCGTTCCGAGAAGGGTTTCAAATGCAGCTGATGACGAAAGACCGGCACCTATCAGAACATCGCTTGTGATAAATGCCTCAAATCCGCCTATCCTGTATCCCTTATCCGATAAAGCCCTGCAGATACCCTCTATCAGAGCCTCACTTTTCCCGGGTTTGCTTTTCTTCTCGGACAGATCACTGATATCGATCCGCATTTTCGGATAATTGCCCGAAACAACTTTTATGGTTTCGGAATCCGTCCTGTGAACTACAGCTATCGCATCAAGATTAATACCTGCTGCCAGGATCTCGCCGTTTTGGTGGTCGGTGTGATTTCCCATTACTTCGCTTCTTCCAGGAGCGGAATATATCTCAATATCTTTTTCTCCGTATATTTCTTCAAATCTCTTAATGGCATTACAGTATCTTTCCTTTTGTCTCAAAGCCATTTTCGGATCTTTGTATATGTTCAGAAATCTGCAATCCAGGATTCCGGCTTCTATCTCTTTTTTAAGTTCTTTTGAAACAGCCATGGCAATACCTCTTCTATCCTGCTTTTACTCTATCATCCGTTTCTTTTTTGGTCAATATGTTTACTAAATGTTTACCTATACAAATATATCGGATAGATTTGTATAAAATTAACAATATTTAAATATTTTTCATAATTTTGTTTAATTTGTTTAGTAAATATGTTAAAGTTAGTTTAACCGATTGTTTACTAAACAATATTATGTCAGAAAGACGGAGAAAAAATGGCTACAATTCGGGAAATTGCAAAAATAGCCGGTGTTTCGGCGGGTGCGGTGTCACGTATTCTGAATAACGATCCGAGTATGAGCGTATCCGATTCGACCAGAGAAAAGGTGCTAAAGACAGCCGAAGATCTGGGTTACACCAAAAAAGAGAAAAAATACATTTCGGGAAATACTTCATTTTCTCTCGGAATAGTCCAGTGGTTCACCCTCGAGGAAGAACTCGCCGACCCGTACTATCTTATGGTGCGTCGAGGCATTGAAGATTATTGTTCAAAAAACAATATTTCCATTGTAAGATTCTTCCCGTCGGATTACAGTGCATTATCATCTTCCGACGCATTATCGGAAATGAGCGGGCAGCTTAGGAAAACCGACGGACTTGTATGTGTGGGAAAATTCTCCGAAAAAGAGATGAAAAGTTTTCTGGAAATATGTTCCAATACCGTATTTCTTGATATGGATTCGAAAAAACTTCCCGTTTCTTCCGTCACCATGGATTTCGAAAATGCGGTTAAAGAATCTCTCGACCATCTTTGTTCAGCCGGTCATAAAAAAATCGCTTATCTCGGCGGTCGCGAATACGTCGGAGATCATGAAGCCATAAGCGATCCCAGAGAGAAATCTTTCGTAAACTATATGAAAGAAAAGAAGATCGAATATAAGAAATATCTTCGCACAGGTGAATTCACTTCGTCGAGCGGATACGAGATGATGAACAGCCTTTTTAACGATAAGGCGGTTCCGTCGGCCGTATTTGCCGCAAGTGATGCCATTGCCATCGGAGCGATGCGTTCAGTCGTCGAACACGGTCTTAAAATCCCTAAAGACATATCCTTTATCGGTTTCAATGATCTGGATGCATGCAAATATACCACACCTTCCCTGACAAGCGTGCATGCACCGGCATACGAAATGGGTGCGATCGGAGCCAATCTTGCATATACCGCTTCGCTGCTTCAGGCTGCCGTGCCTCTTAAGATAAAAATCCCGTGTGAACTCATCATTCGCGAATCATGTTCATCACCTGAATAAATCCTTTATGGATTTCCTTTACATTTAGTTCCAAAAAGAAAAATCTTCCGCATAAAAACGGAAGATTTTTCATTTAAGTATATTGGTTTATTCAGTTGATCTCATTTTTTCAACGGCATGACCCGAATCAGGTTAGACAAGCAACAGTTTCCTGATGCGACCGTCACCGTACTTATCGATTACCTTAGGAAGAGTTCTTTCTGCTACCGTTCTTCTCATTCGATAAGCCAAACCAATCTTTTGTGTTGTCTGCATGGTTCCGTCAAGCGGTGACCATCCGAGAAACCACAATCCTTTTTCGATTTCGATAATGTAGTTCATTCAATCACTTCCTTTCCGAATGTCTCGCCCCGTGAGTCTTACCTTCCGTGATTGCTCCCCTAATTCATTATTTTCGAAGATTATAGCATGGACTATTTCCACGGACAATCTGCATATTCAACAGACTTTTCCCTTTTTTGTCCTTTTTATTGTATAAACTATACAAAAGAAGCAGGATTGTTTTGTGATTTTTCACTAAATTAAAGTGTTAAAGGAATAAAACTCCCCGATTGATATTCCGATTTTAATAATCTACTCTCTTCATACCGGCTTCTGAATAGTTAATATATGTCAAACCCTTTAAATTATACATGTCAAAAACATCTTTTTTATCGCCGTCAGGAACGTTCCCAACAACGGGATGCGCGTTTTCGTTCTGCCACCCGGTGATCATATAATAATTCTCTTCAAAATGTTCCGGACTTGTCATATTATCAGTACTGTAAATATAGATCGTAATACCGTATTCAATCTCATTTTTCTCACAGAAAGCCGAATAATCAAAATATTTAATATCGCTTATATCTTCTTCGGTAACGATATAAAAAAACCATCCCAAATGTTTGTATTGTTTAAACATTTTTTCCGCCGTACGGATATTCGAGTTTAACATAGGCTTTTTTTCGTCCGAACTTCTGCAATATCCGCAGGAAATCTTAGTTTTGTCAAGACCTATGGTATTTGCAAAATCTTCTATGATCTCCCGGTAATATGCATCGGTATACAACAAGTCTTCGTCAAAGTAATAACGTGCATCATATATCTCGCCGTCATGTTCAATCTTTCCGACCAGTGAATTATCCGTTTCATATCCGGGCCATTGGAAATCCCAGTTGCTCCAGTAAATATATCCCTCGACATCGGAAAGAACATAATCCTTTCCCATCTCTTCTTCGACTTTTTTTATAAAGGCATCCTCATATTGCTTTTTATTCGAATCAGCCCGTTTTTTTACTTTTTGGGGAACGCAGCCATAGGAAAAAAGAATAAGTGCGAAAAAAAATGTCAGTATGGAATATACGGATATTTTTTTCATTTTATTCGCTTTCTGCATTTTTACATCAATCTCCGGAGTTTAAAATATACTTTTTTAATAAAACAATCATAAACCCATTTAAGTTTTGCAGTCAATAAAACCGGTTAAGTACAAAAAAGCAAAACGCAGCCGCCCGCATTACTGCCGGACTCGAAAAATTCCTTTTGCTGCCCTTTAATCGAGTAGGGGAGATTGTCTCTCCCCTCTCACACCACCGTACATGCCGTTCGGCATACGGCGGTTCAACATAACTTCAAAGCATGACGCTCATTGTAGTAATCAAGACAGCTTATGAGTCCTGCTTTTGCTAGAACATC
>JAILRA010000037.1 GCA_024698715.1 Lachnospiraceae bacterium | reverse complement strand
CTTTTTTCATATAAATCTGTTTATAAGTTTAGATACTATTCTGACTTGTCTGATAAAGCAAACCGATCATCTGTTTTGCATTTCCCACATCTGCTGATTGAGTATTTCCTGGAAATTGGGCTGTGCGAAGAATGAACTGTTGTGCATACAGTAATTGTTCGGAACGGAATTCTGACCGTAATCCAGACAAGGATCTTCTCTGAGAGGAAGTGTGGCAATTCCTTCAACCTGGAACGGACATGTATCACAGGCAATCTTTCCGTCATAGCCGCATACAATGCCTTTATAATGAATATCGCATCTTTCGAAAGGCTCGGTTCCTTCGGCAAATATTTCGGTTCTTATACAATCATTGCAAAGGCCTTCATTGGGCAATTTGCCCGACAGGGAACAGACAGCGCATTTGGTTATTCCGTTAGGCATATCAAATGATGCATAAGGAAGATTTGAGTGTATTCTTGACATGCATTCACGCCAGAGGTGTTTTGCGATTTTGTGCTGATCGTTTGCAAGGTCAACGTTATTGTCAAATCCTACCCACACGGTAGCGGTATAGTAGGGAGTATAACCTGATAACCAGATATCATTATATGAAGATGTGGTACCGGTTTTGGCTGCAATTGCCATGTTTCCGAAATTAACCTCGGCACCCGTACCTTTTAATACACAGTCTTCCATGGCACTTGTGAGAAGATATGCAGTGGTTTCTTCAATAACTTTATGTGTTTCGTTCATAGAACTGTCGAGAATGATATTTCCGTCTGCATCCGTAACTTTTGAATAGAGGAGAGGTCGGTTGTAAATACCGTTGTTTGCGATTGATGCAAAAGCGGCATTTGTTTCCATATTGGTAACGCCGTGAGTAATACCGCCGAGAGCAAGTGCCTGAGTGACATCCGTCATAACCTGACCGTCTTTGGTGACTTCTCTGTCTACAAGAGTTGTGAAACCGAATTTAAGAAGGTAATCAAATCCCATCTGAGGGGTTATCTGTGTAAGCACCTTAACGGTTACGATATTAAGAGACTGAATGATACCGAGTCTTAATGAACAGATTCCTCTGTAAGCCTGCCCGTACCAGTTGGAAATCGGACGTCCGTTTGTGTATGTGAATGGTCCGTCATACTGAACATTTGCCAAAGTAAATCCGCAGGAGTCAAGAGCGGGCGCATATGTAGAAAGTACTTTAAACAGTGAACCGGGCTGCCTCATTGTGTTTGTGGCTCTGTTTAAGGTCTTGGATGCAATCTTTTCACCGCGACCACCGACCATGGCGAGAACATATCCGTTTGACTGATCCATTACGGTGATGGAAGCCTGGGGCTGAGGAGTAAGTACAATATTTTCCGCACGTTCTTCGTCGCCTTCTTCCATAACGGCTGCTTTATATTCTTCAATAGCTGCCAGTGCATCTTCTTCGGAAGCGTAGATCATATTGAAATTCGAGTTGGTTTCTTTGAAATGTGCTTCATACATTTCGGAAGAATGGTTTACTACATCTCCGTTTGCCTTATCGATGGTTAACTGATAACTGAGAAGGTATTTAGTCTTTCCTGCGTAGTTTTCTTCGTTTCCGAATACTTCATCACAATAAGCCTGGATCTCAGGATTCTGAGTGGAGTAGATCTTAAGACCGCCGGCATAAAGAAGTCTGTACGCGTTATCCTGATCATAGCCTGCGATATTAACAAGATCTTCGGCAACCTGGTCAGTCAGTTCGTCAACGAAATAAGAGTTAACGTTGCTGGCACCGGTAACTTCATTGATCTTCTGTATTCTTGAATATACATCGTCTGCAAGAGCGGCGGCGTATTCATCTTTGGAAATATAACCCTGCTCATACATTTTCTTAAGAACGACCGCACGTTTTTCACCGTTTTTCTCAGGGTTTCTGATAGGATTGTATTTGGAAGGGTTCTGTGTGATACCTGCCAAAACTGCGCTTTCAGATAATGTGAGCTGGTAAACGGGTTTACCGAAATATCTTTGAGAAGCAGCCTGAACACCAAGGGTATTCTGACCGAGGTTGATGGTGTTGAGATAGTACTCGAGAATCTGTTTTTTATCCATTTTCTTCTCAACTTCAACGGCCAGATACTGTTCCTGTATTTTTCTTTTAAATCTGTTAAGATCCTTGGTTTCTGTAACCCAGCTGCTGTCGAAAACGTTGTTCTTTAAAAGCTGCTGTGTGATGGTTGAAGCACCCTGATGGAATTTACCGCCGTTCTTGATACCATCAAAACCGGCACGAACGATACCTTTAATATCAATACCGTTGTGTTCGTAAAAACGTTCGTCTTCGACTGCAACAACGGCATCCTGAAGATACTGAGGAATTTTGTCAAGGGTTACATAACTTCTGTTTGCGTTTGAAGATACGAGTTTTGTCATTTCATGACCTTCACAGTCGTAAACGAGAGTTGCGTAGCCTGTAGGGATCAGATCGAATTCGTTGATCTCAGGCGAACTTGCAAGTATTCCGTTAAAAGCGCCTATTCCCACACAGAGCATGAGTATGCAGGCGGTAACCATTCCTATGAAAAGCAGCTGCAAAAATGATACTTTAAAAAGGTTGGAAATTTTGATTCCTTTTGAACGCATCTGCCTTAATGTTCTTTTGATTCCGAGTTTCGAAAAATTCATAATGATACCTTTCAAAAAACATGTTATTCTTATATTGTTTCCGCGAATAACAACGGATTATCGATTATCAGAAAAGTATTCTTCATCAGTTCATAATAAATCAAATATATATTTTACCACAGAATTTTATTTTTGTTAATACGACTAAAATATACAGATTTATCATATAACTTGTACAATTGATTTTGCTTTGATACAATATATACGGTTACAAACCCGAATGTCATACCGAAGCGATAACAGTTGTCGGTATAGTGTATTTATACGGATAATATGAAAAAGTTAAAAACAGCTTCCGAAGGATTTTACACTGAAAAGAAATCAAAATTTATCTGTCATCTTTTTAATGTTGAAAATAATGATGATGTTCAGGAGATTTTAAAATCCGAAAAAAAGAAATATTTTGATGCAAAACATCACTGCTATGCTTATGTGATCGGAGAGGACGGCAGCAATGTGAAATGCAGTGATGACGGTGAACCTTCCGGTACCGCGGGAAGACCGATGCTTGAGATCCTGCAAAGAGAAGAGGTCACGAATATTCTCTGTGTGGTTACCAGGTATTTCGGCGGCACTCTTTTGGGAACGGGCGGTCTTGTAAGAGCATATTCGGAAGCATTGAAAGATTCATTAAGTAAATCGGAATTTGCTTCAGAGAGTGAAGCGTATATTTTAAAATTCCGGTATGCGTACAATTACGATACCAAGATATCCGCTTATTTTCGTGATGATAAAGTCAAGATTTTATCTTCGGATTATTCGGATGCCGTGATTGTCGAAACGGTAATTCCGTCTGATAAGAAAGAGACCGTGTGCGGGGATCTAAACAATCTGACAAAAGGAAGCATTGAGATTCTTGACGAAGTTAAATGCTTTTATGAACTGTAAGAATTAATATTGAATATATTCAGGAAATGGAGAAAAAATGAGTTACGCAGATCAGATTTTTATTAATATGTGTAAGGATATCCTTGAAAACGGTACCAGTACGGAAGGAGAAAAGGTAAGACCTCACTGGGAAGATGGAACCAGTGCGTATACCATCAAACGTTTCGGAGTGGTAAACAGATACGATCTTTCAAAAGAGTTTCCGCTCATTACATTGAGAAAGACGGCATTAAAATCGGCAACTGATGAGATACTCTGGATATGGCAGAGAAAATCAAACAACATAAACGATCTTCACAGTCATATCTGGGATGAATGGGCCGATGAAAACGGTTCTATCGGAAAAGCATACGGATATCAGCTTGGTGTAAAACATCAGTATAAAGAAGGAATGATGGATCAGGTTGACAGGGTTATCTACGATTTAAAGAATAATCCTTTCAGCAGAAGGATCATGACCAATATTTATGTACATCAGGATCTTCATGAAATGAATCTTTATCCCTGTGCATACAGTGTGACTTTCAATGTTACACAAAAGAAAGGCGATGACAAGCTTACCTTGAATGCTATTTTAAATCAGCGCTCACAGGATGTACTTGCGGCCAATAACTGGAATGTTGTTCAGTATTCCGTGCTTGTTCACATGCTTGCTCAGGTTTGCGATATGAAAGTGGGAGAACTGGTTCATGTTATCGCCGATGCTCATATTTATGACAGACATATTCCTATTATAAAAGAACTTATCGAACGTCCGACTTATGATGCTCCGACATTCTGGCTTAATCCCGAGATTCATGATTTTTATGAGTTTACGAGAAATGATGTCAGGGTGGATAACTACATTACCGGACCTCAGGTAGAAAATATTCCTATAGCGATTTAAATATATTAACAGAGGAGAAACATAAAATGAAACTGATTGCCTGTGTGGATTCCAATTGGGGTATCGGATATAAGAATGAACTTCTTGTTCGCATTCCTTCGGATCAGAAGTTTTTCAGAGAAACTACTACTGGAAAAGTTGTTGTTATGGGTCGAAAAACACTCGAATCTTTTCCCGGAGGAAAACCTTTGAAAAACAGAACCAATATTGTTATCACTTCTTCAAAAAATATGACACCGAAAGATGGAGAGATTTATGTAAACTCATTGGAAGAGTGTCTTGAACTTTTGAAGCAGTATGATGATGAAGATATTTATATCATAGGAGGCTCAAGCGTATATAAGGAGTTTTTGCCGTATTGCAATAAGGCTCTGATAACCAAAGTCGATCGTGCGTTCAGTGCGGATGCATATTTTCCGAATCTTGACAAAGACGAAGAGTGGAAGATGGTCAGAGAGTCCGAAGAACAGACGTATTTTGACAATACTTTTGAGTTTACAGAATATGAAAGAATTTAAAAAAGAACCGTCAGGTTCTTTTTTTTATGATAAGTTTATGAAAAAACTATATGACGACTCGGTTTCTGCCGGTGTGTTTTCCTTCATACAGCTTCTTGTCGGCATTTGATATTGTACCTTCAATTCCGGTTATATGATAGAATTCCTCGAGACCGATGGTTATCGTAATGTGAATATTGTTCTCTTTATAAGTGAAAACTTTTTCGTCAATGTTTTTACGCATTTCATCGAGGATCTTAAAACTCTGATCTATATTTAAATCATTAAAGCAAAACAGAAATTCTTCGCCTCCCCAACGTGCGACTTTTCCTCTGCCTTCCATGGTTTTTGTGAATATCTTCGCACATTCGGTAAGAATAAAATCACCTGCATCATGTCCGTACTGGTCATTGATTTTTTTGAAAAAATCCAGATCGGCGATCGCTACGCAGAAAATATCGCCTTTTTTCTCTTTTTCAAATACCATCTGCGCCATATACTCATTCATGCTTCTTCGGTTTGGTAATTGAGTAAGCGCATCCAGAGAAGCCATTTCCTGAAGTCTCTGATTATAATTTCTCAGCTTTATTTCAGATGCATTGAATTTACGGCTGAAATTGTATGAGATCAATATTACCGATATGCCGTAATAAAGAGCGGAAATGACGGAAAATATCGTATTTTCAATATTGTTGCCTTTTTTGAACGGACCGAAGATATGAGAAACAATGGCGATCACTATCATTGTTATCAAAATGAATTCCATATTGTTTCTTTTATATTTTTCATCCTGTTCGATAGAGAAGAAGACCAGAAGGCAAACGATACACAAAAGCCATTGGTAATCCTTGTCCCATCCCGTGAATATCGTAAAGATAACGGCTGTTGCGATTGATGTGTAATTAAAAAGATTCAAAGCAAATCTGGTTTTGTTTTCGTATGTTTCGATGAAAACTCCGCAGTAAAGACATATGATAGGTACCGAGAGGATAGCGAAAAGATACGAACCTATACATGCAAAATAAATGGAATTGCAAAAAATGTATAATGCGGAAAGAATACATAAAAGACGAAGCAGAACGGCCAGATCTTTGGCTTCGGATTCGTTTTTGACATCTTTTGTGAGGAATTTTTTTATTCTAATAAATATGTTCGGCATAAGTTATACCCCTGCTTCAATTAATAAAATTTTACCATACATTCAATATTCATTCAATTTTAATTGACAATTAAAGTTCATTAGTTATAATGGGAAGTGTTAAATTTTTGAAAGGAGAGGTGAAATATGTCAGTTTTTACAGGCGCGGCCGTTGCCATAGTAACGCCGTTTAATGAAAACCAGGAAGTCGATTACGAACAGTTTTACAAGAATATTGAGTTCCAGATCGCTCATAAGACTGATGCCATCGTTGTATGCGGTACAACAGGTGAATCATCAACAATGAGCCATGAAGAACATCTGGACGTTATTGAGGCATGTGTCAAGCGTGTGAATGGCAGAGTACCGGTAATTGCCGGAACCGGTTCCAACTCCACAGCCGAAGCAATTCATTTGTCAACTGAGGCTGAAAAGAGAGGAGCGGATGCGCTTTTACTTGTATCACCTTATTACAATAAAGCTACACAGAAGGGTTTGTTCCTTCATTTTAAGGCAATTGCGGATTCAGTTAAGATTCCCTGCATTCTCTACAATATTCCAGGTCGTACGGGCGTGAACATTCTCCCCGCGACAATTGCAAAACTTTGCAATGAAGTAGAAAACATTGTAGGTGTTAAGGAAGCAACAGGTGATCTTGCCCAGACAGCAAGACTTGAATATCTTACAAACGGAAAGATCGATATTTACTGCGGAGATGATATTATGACTCTTCCGTTCATGTCGGTCGGTGCAAAGGGTGTTATTTCGGTTCTTTCGAATATCGCTCCCGAAGATGTTCATGATATGTGCGCTAAATTCAGTGAGGGCAAGATTGAAGAAGCAAAAGCATTACAGATTAAGGCTGTTCCTTTGATCGATGCACTGTTCAGCGAAGTCAATCCTATTCCCATAAAGAAAGCAATGAATTATATGGGATTCTGCAAGGATGTTTACAGAGCACCGCTTTGTACGATGGATGAAGGAAAAGCCGAAGCTCTTAAGGAAGAGATGAAAGCTTACGGTTTATTATAAAAGCAAACTTAAGGGCACCGAGTTTTCGGCGCCCTTTTAACTTTTAAGAGAGGTAAATGATATGGTCAGAATAATAATGCACGGATGTAACGGAAGAATGGGACAGGCGATCACAAGACTTGTCAAAGAGGATCCCGAGGTAAGTATAGTCGCAGGTGTAGATCCTTTTGACGGGATCGTTAATGAGTATCCTGTATATAAAGATATTATGGAATGTGATATTGCTGCTGATGCGGTAATTGATTTTGCATCTGCAATGGCGGTAGACAAACTTCTTGATTACTGTACGGAGAAAAAACTTCCCGTAGTATTATGTACAACGGGTCTTAACGAAAATCAGCTTGCAAAACTTGAAGAAATCAGCAAAACAATTCCTGTTCTTAAATCTGCAAATATGTCGGTAGGTGTGAACCTTCTTATCAAAATACTCAAAGCAAATTCAAAAGTACTTGCGGATGCGGGATTTGATATTGAGATAGTTGAAAAACATCATAAAATGAAAAAAGACGCTCCCAGCGGAACGGCACTTGCGCTTGCCGATTCCATTAACGAATCAATGGACAACAAATACGAATATGTATTTGACAGATCCGACAGACTGGAAGCAAGACGTTCCAATGAGATCGGAATTTCCGCGGTAAGAGGCGGTACGATCGTCGGAGATCATGATGTTATCTTTGCGGGCGAAGACGAGGTGGTAACTTTCTCACATACCGCATATTCAAGAGCGATATTTGCCAAAGGTGCTATCGCTGCGGCAAAATATATTGTCGGAAAAGAACCCGGATACTATAATATGCAGGATGTAATAGGATAAATAATATGAATTTCAGACCATGCATAGATATTCATGACGGGAAAGTCAAACAAATTGTTGGATCTTCCCTGACTGACAGTTCTGCCAAAGAAAATTTCATATCCGATAAAGACTCAGTTTATTTTGCGAATCTTTACAAAAAATATGATCTTACGGGCGGCCATATAATAATGCTGAACAAGGCCGGCACACCCGAATATGCTCTGTCCGAAAAAGAAGCAAAAAAAGGCCTTTCGGCTTTTCCGGGTGGACTTCAGATAGGCGGCGGAATAAACGATAAAAACGCGAAAGATTTTATTGAAGCCGGTGCGTCGCACGTTATAGTTACGGGATACATTTTTGAAAACAAAAATCTGTCCTTTGAACGAATGAAAAAGCTTAAAGATGCGGTTTCCAAAGAGAAGATAGTTTTTGATCTTTCATGTAAAAAAGTCGGTAACAAGTATTTTGTTACGACAGACAGATGGCAGACCGTAACCGAAACAACGATGAATTCTGGATTGTTATGTAAACTTGATGAATTCTGTGACGAGTATCTGATCCATGCGGTTGACGTTGAGGGCAAATGCAACGGCCCTGAAGAGGATATCATAAGAGAAATCGCTAAGTACTCCGGCAATAAAGTGACTTATGCCGGCGGAATTCATTCTTTTGATGATATCGAATCAATAAGAAAAGCTTCTGAAGGAAAGATCGATATCACGATCGGTTCCGCACTTGATCTTTTCGGCGGAGATCTTAAGTTTGAAGAAGTGCTCGAGAGAGTAAAGTAAAAGAAAAAGGACCGTAAATCCGGTCCTTTTTGAATCTCGTTAAACTTTAATCCTTTTACACTTGCTCTCTATATTAAAACAATATATTAAGGCACATTTAAAATGACTAATTATAACTTGGTTACATTTACTGCCTGAACGCCTTTATCGCCTTCGATTACTTCGAATTCAACGGCAGCACCTTCTTCAAGGGTCTTAAATCCTTCGGAAACGATTCCTGAGTAGTGTACGAAAATGTCTTTTCCGGACTCGTCAGAAATAAATCCGTAACCCTTCTGGTTGTTAAACCACTTAACTGTACCTTTCATGCCGGTATACCTCCGTAAAAAATTAAGTTGCAAACGCAACATATTTAGAATATCATAATAAAAATTGAATGTAAAGTTATTTGAAGGAAAATTGATTATGAAAAAAGACAATGGTAATCACAGGAAAAACGGCCGTGCAATATTATATTGGCTGCTCAGTCTTACCTTGATTTTTCTTGCGGTTAACGTGGTTTTTGCCATGAGTCTGCTTAGCATCACAAGCGACTTTAATAACCTTAAAGAAACGACCGAACAACAGAATTCCATGTATGAAACGGAGATAAAAAATCTTCAGCAGAAAGTTGCATTGCTGGCAGAACATGTTACTCAGGAAAATGAAAGCAAATCACTTGAGGAAGCCAAGAAAAATCCCATAGGAATACCTGTTAGCGGTAAAGCCACGATCATTTCCGAACCCGAAGAGGACGGAGAGAATGCGTTGCTGACTCAGGGTGGTTCGTCGCAAAACGGTAATTCTTCGGATGCTAACAATCCCGCCACGTTTGAAGATACTCTGATCAATCCATATACTCTTGAAATTTCACTGGAAAAGGGTACAAAGATAATAGCAACAGGTAACGGGGTAGTATCGGAAGTCAGCAAGGACGATACTTACGGCTATCTCGTAAAAATAGACCACCAGAACGGTTATGTCAGCGTGTATCGTTACAGCGAAGAACCGAAGATCAAGCAGGATGACGAAGTCCTTAAAGGACAGATGATATATGAAGTTACACAAAGAAAAGGTACTCTCGCGTATCATATTTTATACGAGAATACCTATATCAATCCTTTTGACCTTATAGAGATTTCGGGTTAATATCCTAAGGCTTTGATTTTTTGGAATTGAGACGTTCGAATATCATTTCATATCCGTCGCATCCGTAATTGAGAGATCTGTTTACCCTGCTTATCGTAGCGGTAGAAGCTCCGGTTTTTTCTACAATTTCCATATATGTTTTCTTGTCGCGAAGCATTGTTGCCACTTCGAAACGCTGTGAAAGAGATAAAAGCTCGTTTATGGTACACAAATCTTCGAAAAAAGTATAACAGTCTTCTTTTGTTTCAAGGCAAAGAATTGCATCAAAAAGGGAATCCATTGCGTTGGTTTTTAATTTGGGATTCATTTTGGCCTCCTGACTTTAACACTTAAAAACTTTAAAACTTTACATTTGTAAAGTATAGCACATGTTCCTTCGGAATTCAATCAAATTTTGATATATAAAATTATGTAAAATAGTTATGTTTACCAATTGAAAAAATGTGCCCGGATTTCGTTTCAATATTTTATTAATTGGGGTGTCTGTCCTTTACTTTTCATACAAATATTATTATAATTTTATTTGAATATGTGATGCATTTTGCTTATGCGGAATCGAATGGAATATGAGTACAAATAGAATTATCGAAAATGATGAAGGAAGAGATTTTGATGAGGTTTTGAATTCGATACTTTCCGAAATGGGAAGCGTATTGAATATCAAAAGCGGAGAGATTCCGAACATTGATCTTTATATGGATCAGGTACTTTCCTTTCTCGATGAAAAATTAAATTATACACGCAGAAATTCCGCATCGGGTGACGAGAAGATCTTTACCAAGACAATGATAAACAATTACGCGAAAAACGATCTGCTTCCGCCGCCTGTTAAAAAGAAATATTCAAAAGAGCATATGATGACTTTGATATTCATCTATTACTTTAAGAATTTTCTTTCCATAAATGATGTTCAGACGCTGGTCAATCCGATAACCGACAAATATTTTGACGGCAACGATGATATAAAGCTCAGCGAAATTTATGACTCTATCCTTAAAATAGGAGAAGAAAGAATCAGTCTTCTGAGTCATGATATCCGGGATAAATATGAAGCCAGCATGAAATCTTTTAAAGAGATTGAAGGAGAGGACGGAGATTATTTAAGACTTTTCCTTCTCATAAGTCTTTTAAGCTATGATGTATTTATAAAAAAGATGCTTATCGAACAGCTTATAGACGAAGTTCGAAAGAACGAAAAAGAAAGTCTTTCCGATAAGAAGAAAGACAAACAAAGCAAAAAGTTTTAAAAAGGGGTTTTGGGGGAATGAAAAAAGTTATAATTATCGGTGCCGGTCCTGCGGGTCTCACAGCAGGATACGATTTAATTTCTAAATCATCTGATTATGAAGTTACGATAATAGAGGAAACGCCTGTCGTAGGCGGCCTTTGTGCCCGTTTCGAGAACGAAGGAAACGTTTTGGATCCGGGCGGTCATATGTTTATTTCTAACAACTCTGAGGTTAAGAAATTCTGGAATTCCATTCTTCCGGCTCAGGGTAAACCTTCCAGTGACGATTTAATATTGGACAGATATTGCAAGATTGCAAACGGCGGTCCGGATCCCGAGGATACGGAAGACGTTCTTTTGTCGCGTGAAAAAGTAACGAGGATCTACAAAGAGAATAAATTTTATGATTCCCCTGTTATATTCAACAATAAAGAGGCTGTAAAGAATTTCGGAATTGCCACATCCATTAAATCCGGTTTTTCCCAGATCGGAGGTAATGTATTTAAACATAAAGAAGAATCCCTTGAGGATTATTATGTAAACCGATCGGGAAAACAGTTATTCACAATGTTCCAGGAAGAGTACCTTGAAAAGATCTGGGGTACAAAACCTTCGAGAATGTCGTCAGCGTGGGGACCGATTTCCGAGAAAAGCCTCATTGCTCCCGTTATAAGTACGGATAAGACCAAAAAAGATTATGAAAAACTGCCTGCTCCTTTTGCGGGAAGATATTATTATCCCAAATTCGGTGCGTACCAGATGTGGGAGAATGTTGCCGACAGATTCATTGAAATGGGCGGAAGCATTCATAAGAACTGTAAAGTTGAAGGTATTACCACAAACGGTAAAAAGATCACATCCGTTAAATGCTACGCAGACGGAGATGAGTTTATAGTTGCCTGCGATTATCTTATTTCTTCCATGCCTATCAGGGATCTGGTCATGGGAATGGATGAAGTTGACGATAAGATCAGGATTGCCGCTGAGGATTTATCCTACAGAGGCCTTGTCAGTGTTTGCGTTGAACTTAAAGATATGGTTTGGAAAAACGATACCGAAGAGCATAAGTCTATCGACAATATTGCTCCCGATTCTTTTGTTTATATTTCCAATCCCAATGTAAAAGTTTCAAGAATTCAGATCTATAATAACTTTTCGCCTTATATGATCAGAAACAAAGATCATATCTATCTCGGTATGAACTATTACTGCAACGAAGGCGATTATTACTGGTCAATGAATGACCGTGACTGGAAGAAAGCCATTCTCGGTGATCTTAATAAACTCGGCATCATTAAGTCGGAAGATTCTCTTATTTCGTATACAAAGATTAAATACAATAAAGCGTTCCCTTCATATGACAACGGATATGAAAAACGTGATAAAGTTGTTAAATTCCTTAAAACTTTTGATAATCTGTACTGTATCGGACGTAACGGACAGCACAGATTCAGTTCGATCGATGAATCCATGAAGACATCTTTCGAGGCTGTAAAGAATATTCTCGGACTTTCTCAAAACAAGGAGATGGTTTGGAATATCAATGAAGTTTCGAATGATGACAATGCTGAAAAATCCTACAATTCAGCTTTGCTTTCGGGTGAAGGTGAATACAGAGGAAATGCCGTTCCTATCCAGAAGCAGATCAAACCCAATGACGGTGAGAATTCGGAATACGTTCCTCCCAGAAGAATGAGACGTCCGATGATGACGCCCATTAAGAAGGCCGATCCCGATGCCAAACTGACAGAGCCGGTTATTTTAAATAATTCGGTTGTTATTGCTGCACGCCCTCAAAAGTCTATACCTTTCGGCACCGATGCTCAGCAGGAAGTTGCGGAAGAAAATGTAAGATCTTCCTTTACACCCGAAGAGAATGCTCATATCGGAAAAGCTTTGTATGTTCCTCCTAAGCCTAAGACAGAATATATCAAAGAAGAAGTTACAGAGACGGTTGAAGAACCTGTAACAGAAATCATAAATGAAGAAATCATCGATGTTACTGATGATGCCAAGACAGAAATTCTTGAAGAGAACTTTAGTGCCGTTTCGGAAGAGAATGCTTTTGAAATGACAACAGATACAATGACTGAAAGAGTTGAAGAAGCTGCTGATTCCGTTGCAGAAGATATCGTTAGCGAAACTGTTGAAACGGAAGAAACAGCAGTAGAAACTGTTGACGAAGTAATAGCTCAGTCTGAAGAAAATATCTTTGAAGAAGCAGTGCTTGAAGCGGATGAAGAGATTTCGGCAGAATCTGAAGAAGAAAGTGTTGAAGAAGCAGTTGCTGAAATAGCAGAAGAAATTGCCGAACCGGCAGAAGAAATTATTGAAGAGTCAATTGCTGAACCTGTTGAAGAGATATCCGAAGATTCGGTTGAAGAAAATGTTGAAGAAACTATAACTGAAACAGTTGAAGAGATTTCAGCAGATTCTGATGAAGACAGTGTTGAAGAAGCAGTAGCTGAACCGGCAGAAGAAATTAATGAAGAGGCAATTTCTGAACCTGTTGAAGAGATATCCGAAGAAGAAATATCTGAAGAGGCTGTTGAGACTGATGTTGAAGAAGCGCCTGCTGAATCGGTTGAAGATACTATTGCAGATGTAGAAGATATTTCTGTTGAGACGGAAGAAAAGACAGAAACGGCAGATGAAAACATCGTATCAGATGAAGTGATTGAAACTTCTGCAGAAGAGAAGACTGAAGAGGAAACATTGACTGATACGAATGAAGAAACTTCGGATGATCCAGATTCGTCAGGAGAGGATTCCGATGATGCCGATTCCGAAGAAGAAAACAAGATTCCCGAAGAATATATGGATCCTCTCGACAGAGAACTGAATGAATTATACAAAGAGTTCGAAGAGAAATCCGGCAAAAAGAAAACTACTAAGAAAAAGAAAAAATCAAGCACAAAGGCAGCCAAGGATAATAAGAAATCCAAAGTTGATAAAGAAAGTTCTGTTGAAGTCAAAGCAGAAGAACCTGAAATCGTTGAAACTGCTTCGACTGAAATTCCTGTTGCAGAAGAAATTGCTGTTCAGGAGAACCCTGTTGAAACTGATGATGTAAAAGAAAGTGAAGAAGCTGTAAGTAAGGCTGAAACTCCTGCAGTCGAAACACCCGCAGTTGAAATTCCCGTGGAAGAACTGGATCCTTTGGATGCAGCTTTGAATGCTTTATACAGTGAATTTGAACAGGAACATAAATCCGATAAGAAGAAAGAAGAAGTTTCGGATGAAACGATCGAATCTGCGGAAGTGACTGAGAATTCCGACATAGAGGAAACTGCAGAAACAGAAAAAGCCGATGCGGAAGAAACAAACACTGAGCTTATTGAAGAAAGCTTAGAAACAGAAGAAGCTGAAAGCGTTGATTTTGAAGAAAAGGCAGAGACTGAAAATGCCGAATCTGCAGAAACTTTTGAAGAAACATCAGAAGAAAAAGAAGTAACGGTTGAGGATACGTTTGAAGACAGCGTAGACAGTTCGGAAGAAAACGAAAGTGTTGCTTTTGAGGAAACTTCAGAAAACGAAGAGGAAACATTAGCAGTTACTTCTGAAGACGATGCAGAAATTGCAGAAGAAAAAGAGAATGTTGACCCTGAAGAAACTTCAGAAATTGAAGAAACTGAATCAGTTGAAATAAAGGATGCAGATTCTTCCGAAGAGAAGGCAGAAGAAGAAAAAGCTGAAGAAGAAACCGAAGAAGTTTCGTCAAAGGATGATTCTGAATCAAAAGATGAGTCGTCTGAAGCTGAAGAAAAATCCGAAGAAGCATCTTCTGAAAAGAAGTCTGAAAAAGATTCTGAAACCAAGGGTTCCGATAAAGTTGTATTTAATGTTAAGGGCTCCGGTGAAACAGAGGAAGAAGAAAAAGGCGAAGTTGAATCCATCAGCCTGCCCGGATTCGGCAACAGAGTATTCTCTCGTCGTACGATGAATAATTCGGCAAGATACAAAAACGAGAGACGTCATAATTCTTCATCAAGAAGTATTTATAATTTCGAAACCGTTGAAAGTTTCAAGAATGAAACTGATCCCGAGATTTTACAGAAACTTCATGACGAAAAGATCATTTCCAGAGAGAAAGTGCTTGAAAACAGCATAGAAGGCGATCCTGTTTCCTTTATCAGAGTAGAGACTTTTGAAAGAGATGATGTAATAGATATTACAAATCCTCATGAAAGAGTAGTTACCAAAGAGGATATAGCCAATGTAAAACGCGATCCTAATTTCAAGTTTGTTGAAGAAAAGGTCATCAGAAGACCTTCCGAGGTTGCACGTGAACTTGAAGAAGCAGCCGGAAAGTCAAAAGAAATAGAACTTAACGTTGCGGAAAAAGCTGATGTGGTTGAAATTGTCGTTGAAGATGATAAGGCTGTTGAGGTAAAGGAATCTGCTGAAGTTTCTGAAAACAAGGCTAAAGATACCGTTGATGTTTCTAACGAAAAAGAAACTGAAAACAAAGCAACTGAACAGGAAACTGTCGTTGAGAAGGATGAAACCATAGAAGTATCCGAAAATAAAGATACGCAGGAAGAAACTGCTGAAGTTTCCGAAAGTAAAGAAGCATCAGATAAGATTGATGTTGAGGAAACCGAGAAAGAAGTAACGGAAGGATCCGCTGAAGAGCAGAAAGAAACTGCTGAAGCTTCCGAGCCGGAAGATTCATCGGAAGAATCCGACAAATCCGAAACTGAGAAAGAAGTTACCGAAGAAGAATCTGTTGCAGAGCAGGAAGAAACTGCTGAAGTTTCAGAACCTGAAGATGCATCGGATGATAATGCTGATGAGTCAAATGACGATGTAACAGAAGAAACTTCCGAAGATGATAATGAAGTTTCGGAAGAAGTTAAAAATGAAGAAATCGAAGAAGAATCGGAGATTTCTTTTGAAAACGCTAACGATCAATTTGATGTTGAATCAGTTAATAATGCAGAATTTGCTGTAAACGATAATGCTGAATTTATTGATGAAGAAGAGGAAGAAGAATTCGAAGAAGTAACTTATCAGGATGATGATGTTCCTCTTGAATTTGAAGATGTCAGCACGGACAGATACAATGCTTTTGCTCCTTCGCCGGTCAGCGCTTCTGAAACTTTTAACGTAAACGAAGAATCTTCAAAGTCTGATTTTGAATCATTTGACGAGTCAGAAGATGTTATTGAAGAATCTGAAGATGATAAGGAAGTTAAGAATGTTGAAGAAGATGATACTCTTTCGAAACTCGATGAACAGGCTGCGGGAAGAGCGATAGTTAAAAGCTGGTCCAATAAATATCAGCCTTCTGTTCCTACATCCGAAGATGCTAAGAAAGACGAAAACATCATAAGAAGCGGAACGAATTCAAACGATATTTACGGTTCTGATTTTGCTCTCAGTTACACCAATAAGAGAGAAGCGATGAATCAGATGGTAGAAAAATACGACGGTGGGGATAATTTAGGAAATAACAATATTCCTTCGAGCAATATAGTTAAAAGCGAAACTAAGATTGAAGAAGAAAAGCCTGCCAACAGTTCAGGCGATGATTTCCATATCGTAAAAGAATCTGCAAATAGATACGATTTTTCCGCATCGGAAATTGCCAGAAAGAAAAATCTTGAAAACAATGAATACGATGTTGATTATGTTTTTGATGAAAGACCTATCCCTAAAAAAACATATAGAGTATTCGGTGATGCTCCGGAAGGCAGTACAAATGATCCGATAAAAGAAAAACCGGCAGAAAACAATACCGAGAATTCATACAGTGCCGGAAAAGAAAAACCGTCTTTATTCGGAGGGTTTAAAAAAAAAGAGATAATCACGGAAAAAAGTGACGGATCCAAGGCAAATTTGCTAAACAGTAAGATTGATACTTCGATTGTTTTTAAAAATGCAAGGGTTATCAAATCTACGAAAATAAGCAGAAATATTGAGGAAGAACCGAGTAAAACCAGGGAAGAAAAACCCGAAAAAGTTTACAGTGACAAACAGAGAGTTATCGCTATAATCAAAAACGGCGAGTATATTCCCGTAGGTGATGAAAAGAAGAATCCTGTTCAGAAATCCGACAATTCCGGTGATTTCGGATTTGTAAATCTGCACACAAGATCTGAGATTGAAAACGAAGAAAAACAGAGTATCAATACTTTTTCAGGATTGTCTTCTGATGCTTCGGTTATTTCCGGTAATGCTGTTAATTCGACAGAGTATTCATCTGTTTCTTCGGGAATTACTTCCGAACTGAATGCTGATGATCTTAATATGAATACCGAATTTGCTGCAGAAAATACCGATATCGTTTCCGAACAGGTAACGGAGGCTATAGCTGAAACAAATGAAGTAAAAGAAACTCCGAAGAAGGAAAATCCGTTTTTCAAATCAAAGAAAAATAAAAAAAAGAGTAAAAAATCCAAATGGAATAATGAAGTGACTGAAACCGAAGAAGATATCGTACAGCCGCCGATCAGCGTTATGCTTGATGCGAAAGAGGCTGCCGAAATGACAGAACCTTTGGAGTCGCCGATTTCCAGACAGCGCAATTTTAAGATTTAACAGGCACAGATGTAATTGACTATTGACAAAATTTTTAAATTGCGGATAATATAACAATGTATGTAAACATTAAATCGTCCGTGTCCGGCTTTAATGTTCAAGATTATTAAAATGGAGGTGTAGGTCTTGGCTAATATCAAATCTGCAAAGAAGAGAATTGAAGTTTCTGCAAGAAACGCTGAGAGAAATAAAGCCATTCGTTCAGGCGTTAAGACTGCTGTTAAGAAAGTTTACGCAGCAATCGATGCTAACGATAAGGAAGCGGCAAAAGCAGCATTGACCAATGCTACAAGCGTTATCGAGAAAGCAACATCCAAGGGCGTATATCATAAGAATTACGCTTCAAGAAAGATTTCCCGTTTAAGTCTTGCTGTTAATAAAATGAACTAATTGTAATAAAAAACTTGGAAATTATTAAACTCTTCCATACCGTCATGTGGAAGAGTTTTTTATGCACAAGCAGACAAGAGTATTTATTCAAGGAAGCACAATGACAGATCAAAGTAAAATCAGAAATTTTTGTATAGTCGCTCATATAGATCACGGCAAGTCAACTTTGGCTGACAGAATTATTGAAAGCACCGGTCTTTTGACAAGCAGAGAAATGCAGGCGCAGGTGCTGGACAATATGGATCTTGAGAGAGAACGTGGGATTACGATCAAATCACAGGCCGTCAGAACAGTATATAAAGCTAAAGACGGTAATGAGTATATTTTTAATCTGATCGATACACCGGGACATGTTGACTTTAATTATGAAGTCAGCCGTTCTTTGGCTGCATGTGACGGTGCCATTCTTGTCGTTGATGCTGCACAGGGGATAGAAGCGCAGACTCTTGCCAATGTTTATCTTGCGCTTGATCACAATCTTGATGTATTTCCCGTAATAAATAAAATCGATCTTCCTTCTGCTCAACCTAAGAGGGTTATAGATGAAATAGAAGATGTAATCGGTATTGAAGCGCAGGATGCTCCTCTGATCTCAGCCAAGAACGGAATAGGAATAGATGAAGTACTTGAAGCTATTGTACATAAGATTCCTGCTCCGAAAGGCGATGTTAACGCGCCTCTTAAAGCTTTGATCTTTGATTCTTTATATGATTCATATAAGGGTGTTATTGTATTCTGTCGTATGATGGAAGGAAGAATATCCAAAGGTACCAATGTACTGATGATGGCAACAAAAGCGACATGCGAGGTTGTTGAAGTGGGAACTTTCGGCGCTGGTCAGTTTATTCCCTGCGACGAACTGACAGCCGGAATGGTAGGATATTTTACCGCCTCAATTAAAAATGTACGTGATACGGCAGTCGGAGATACGGTAACCGATGCGAAAAATCCCTGCAAAGAACCGTGCCCCGGTTACAAGAAAGTGCATTCGATGGTTTATTGCGGCGTATATCCTGCGGATGGTGCAAAATATCCTGACTTGAGAGATGCTCTTGAAAAACTTCAGTTAAATGATGCTTCGCTTAATTATGAGCCTGAGACTTCGATAGCTTTGGGATTTGGTTTCCGTTGCGGTTTTCTGGGGCTTCTTCACCTTGAGATAATTCAGGAGAGACTTGAGAGAGAATATAATCTTGATCTTGTCACAACGGCTCCCGGAGTTGTTTATCATGTACATACCACGGCAGGAGAGATGATAGAACTTACAAATCCTTCAAATCTTCCGGATCCTTCTTTGATCGATTATATGGAAGAACCGATCGTTTCCTCTGAAATAATGGTTACGACTGAGTTTATAGGTTCGATCATGGAATTGTGTCAGGAGAGACGAGGCAGATATCTCGGAATGGAGTATATGGAAGAAACCAGAGCTCTTTTGAAATACGAACTTCCGTTAAATGAGATCATTTATGACTTTTTCGATGCACTTAAGAGCAGATCGAAAGGATATGCTTCGTTTGATTATGATCTGAAAGGCTATGAAAGGTCAGATCTGGTCAAACTGGATATTCTTGTTAATCACGAAGAAGTCGACGCTTTATCATTTATTGTACATAAAGACACGGCATATGAACGCGGTCGTAAGATGTGTGAAAAACTAAAGGATGAGATACCCAGACATCTTTTTGAGATACCCATTCAGGCTGCAGTAGGCGGAAAGATTATTGCCAGAGAGACTGTTAAGGCAATGAGAAAAGATGTACTTGCCAAATGCTACGGCGGTGATATCACACGTAAGAAGAAACTTCTTGAGAAACAAAAAGAAGGAAAGAAGCGTATGAGGCAGATCGGTAATGTGGAAATACCTCAGGCGGCATTTATGTCTGTTTTGAAACTTGATGACAAAAAGTAAAATTTATTCTTTTTGATATTGTTTTAAAACGGAAGAAATATTTTTGGATTATTATGATAAATGAAAAACTCGGAATTTATATTCATATACCGTTTTGCGTAAAAAAATGCAATTACTGCGATTTTAATTCCGGCGTATATTCTGACAGTATTAAGTCTGAATATATTGATGCTTTATGTAAAGAAATAGAATGTAAATCCGATTATTTCAAAAATTATAAGATAGATACGATTTTTATGGGCGGAGGTACTCCGAGTATTCTTCCTGTTGATCTGACGGGAAGAGTATTTGATACCTTACGCTCTTTTTATAATGTTAATGAAGATGCAGAGATCACCATTGAATCAAATCCCGGTACGCTTGACGCCGATAAGCTAAAGGCGTACAGAGGGTTTGGGATCAACAGGATTAGTATAGGATTGCAAAGTACCGATAAAGATCAGCTTAAGATACTCGGAAGGATTCATACTTATGAAGATTTCGAGGAAAACTATAATAATGCACGTGAAGCCGGATTTGATAATATAAATATCGATCTGATCAGTGCCGTTCCGGGGCAGGATCTGAGATCTTTTTCGGAAGGTTTAAATAAGGTAAAATCACTCGATCCGGAACATATTTCAATCTACAGCCTGATCATTGAGGAAGGCACGCCGTTTTATGAAATGAAGCCGGATCTGCCCGATGAGGATTCGGAACGTGAAATGATACATTGTATCCCGGAGATTCTTGGTGATGAGTATTCTCAATATGAAATCTCAAATTATGCAAAAAAGGGGTTTGAATGCAGGCATAATATAAAGTACTGGAATAGAGATGCATATCTGGGGTTTGGCGTTTCGGCTGCCTCTTTGTTAAAGACGAACGGCATATGCAATTTAAGATTAAAAAATACCGATAATATTACAGAATATATTGAAATACTTAAAAACCTTAAAGAAGATGTTACTGATGTTTTAAAAACAGATTATATTAAAAGTAATAATTTTGTCGATTTTAAATCGGGATTTTATAATGAGAATTTTCTGCTTGGAACGGAAGATATTAAATCAGAATATATGATTCTTGGACTCAGAATGAATAGAGGTATTTCAAAAAAGGATTTTACCGGAACTTTTGAAAAGGATATTTATGAGATATTTGGGAATGAAATAAATAAACATTTAAAAGAAGGTCTGTTGGAGGATAAGGAAGGATATATTTATTTAACGAAAAAGGGACGTGATCTGGCGAATTACGTCTGGAAAGATTTCATTTGATTTAGAAATATTTTTATAAATACAAAAATAAGTAGACAAATTTTACTGGTTGATATAATATTTAAATATCAAACTGCAATATTTGTCTATTTATTTTTTTGAAATGCTGTTTGCGATTGATTAATGGTTTTCATGAGGATTGCTTTATGAATAATTATGATACAAATATAAATGAATTAAGAGAAAAGTTAAAACTGTACAGGATTTATTACCCTATGACTCAAAAGGAATTAGCTGAAAAAAGCGGTGTTTCCGAAAGAAGTATATCCCGATTTGAAAATGGAGAAGATATTAATCTTAGTAATTTCATAAAACTATTAAAAGCTTTGGAATTAGATGAAAATTTAAAAATATTAATTCCGGATCAAAGAGACAGGCCTTCATATTATTTGGAAAAGCCGCATGAAAGATCCAGGGTTGGAAAAAAGAAAAAGACTGTTTCTGATTTTAAATGGGGGGATGAAGTGTGATTGATACAGCAGAAGTGATGTTATGGGGTACAAGAGTAGGAATTTTGCATCATTCTTCAAATATTTCATATATTTCTTTTGAATATGATAAAGATTTTTTGAGAAGTAATATTAATCTTTCACCAATAAAAATGCCTTTATCAGACAAGGTTTATTCCTTTCCTGAACTTATCGGTGGCACATTCCATGGTGCACCCGGACTTGTGGCAGATTCTCTTCCCGATAAATTCGGTAACAGTATAATTGAGAGATGGCTATCTGAACAAGGAAGGAGCTTGGAAGAATTTGGCGTAATAGACAGGCTTTGCTATACCGGAACGAGAGGAATGGGAGCATTGGAATACATTCCGGCTGTCGGGCCCGCATCTAAAACTGATGAACCTATAATTATTCAAAAGATGGTTGATTTTGCTTCTGAAATACTTTCATCACGTAATAAAATAAACATTTCTCGAGAAGATTCCGATTATGGTCAATTGCTTCAGTTGGGAACATCTGCAGGAGGTGCAAGAGCTAAAGCCCTGATTGCATGGAATGAAAAAACACAAGAGATTAGAAGTGGTCAGATAGAAGCGGAAAATGGGTTTGAGTACTGGCTTATGAAATTTGACGGGGTAAGCAAAAACGGTGATCATAATCTCAAAGACGGAACTGAGTATACTCTTATAGAATATGCATATTATTTGATGGCAAAAGACTCAGGGATTGATATGAATGAATGCAGATTATTTGAAGACAATGGATTTCATCATTTCATGACAAAAAGGTTTGACAGAATAAATAATCAGAAAATGCATATGCAGACGCTGGGTGCAATTTCTCATATAGATTATAATTTCCCCGGATTATGCAGTTATGAACAAGCTTCAGGATTAATGAGGAATATGAATATATCTCAAAAAGATATAATTCAGCTTTATCGTCGAATGATTTTTAATGTGATGATGGTAAATCAAGATGATCATGTGAAGAATATTTCGTTTTTGATGAACAGACAGGGAGTTTGGAAACTTGCGCCTGCTTATGATATAACGTTCTCATATAATCTGAATAATATGTGGCTTAAAGCTCATCAAATGATGGTCAATGGGAAAACAGAAGAAATAACGTATTCTGATTTAATAGAATCAGCTTCAAAAATGAATATAAAAAAGAATACGGCTGAAAGGATAATTGACGAAATTAAAGATATTTCAGATAATTTAAATATTTACTTTGAAAAAGCCGGCATTAACGAAAAAACATATAATAAAATACAAAAAGTAATTTCGAATGTTCAAAAAAACTTATATTAATTCAAATAATATGAAAATAAATTTTTCAAAATGTTTATGAATTATTTATGCGTTGATGCCTTTTTATGTCTTGAAAGATTGTATATAAAAAGGTATAATAAATAAGTCGTGTTGCGCGAAAATTTTGTAATGTTACGAAAAGGGGACATTAAGTATGGTTAGAATCGAAGAGGTTTTACAGGTTGCAATGGATTCCAGAGCGTCAGATATTCATTTGACAGCCGGACTTCCGCCTAAGATGCGTGTTAACGGTCATCTTTTAAATATGGATTTTCCTGTTCTTAAACCCGAAGATACTTTGGATATTGTAGGTCAGATCATGACGGAGCATCAGAAGCAGATGTTCGAAGAGAGAGGTGAACTCGATATGTCATTCGCAGTTACCAACCTCGGACGTTACCGTGTTAATGCATTCCGTCAGCGTGGTTCGGTTGCAATGGCTCTCCGTGCCGTTAATACCGTAATTCCTACACCGGCTCAGTTAGGTGTTCCCAATGCAGTTGTAGAACTTTACAACCGTAAGAGAGGACTTGTTCTCGTTACAGGACCTACAGGTTCAGGTAAATCTACAACACTTGCTTCGATCATTGATAAAGCTAATAACAACCGTGATGCTCATATCATCACACTTGAGGACCCTATCGAATACCTGCATCTTCATAAAGTTGCAATGGTTAACCAGCGTGAGGTCGGATTTGATACCATGAGTTATGCTAACGCACTTAGAGCTGCTCTTCGTGAAGATCCCGATATCATCCTCGTAGGTGAAATGCGTGACTACGAAACAATTTCCGTAGCTGTAACCGCAGCCGAAACGGGACACCTTGTATTATCTACACTCCATACAATCGGTGCTGCTTCGACCATCGACCGTATCATCGACGTTTTCCCGCCTCATCAGCAGCAGCAGATCAGAGTACAGCTAGCCAACGTTTTGGAAGCAGTTATCTCTCAGCAGCTTATTCCTACAGCTGACGGACGTTCCCGTGTTGCTGCATTTGAAGTTATGCTTGGTAACCACGCTGTCAGAAACCTTATCCGTGAAGGTAAATCACATCAGTTACAGTCAGTTATGCAGACAAACAGAAAGATGGGTATGATCACAATGGATGAAGCTCTTACTCAGCTTTATCTTGAAGGTAAGATCGACCAGGAGAACGTAGTTCAGTTCGCACAGGATCCTGTCGGAATGATCCAGAAACTCGGTCTCAAGGGTATTCAGGCGCCTATTTAATATTAATTCAACGGGCGGGAACGATCCCGCCCGATATTTTACGGATTAATTCCAATACTGATTTTGAATCATTGTTTTTATAAATTTTTCTTTTAAATCAGATTTTTTTAGTTTTATTTCTTAATCTTTACAGGATATTCCAAATCCTTTTGATTTTTCCCGATAAGTTTTAATACCTGCCGCTGATGATAATTTGTTATCGGTCTTTTTTGCGTTCAAAAATATATTGATCTTGGGAGGTTAAAATGGTTAGTTACGTGAATTCGGGAACGGTCTTTGGCATTGAAAGTTACATCATCTGTGTTGAGACGGATACCTCGAACGGTTTGCCGACCTTTGATATGGTCGGAATGCTGAACTCTGAAGTAAGGGAAGCTAAAGAAAGGGTTAAAGTATCTTTAAAGAATAACGGTTTTTCGATTCCGCCGCTTAGGATAACTGTAAATTTATCACCGGCTGATATTAGAAAAGACGGAACCAAATTCGATCTGCCGATTGCGATTTCTCTTTTGATATCCCTGGGAGAAATTGAACAGAAGAGTACAGAAGAAACGGTTTTCCTTGGAGAACTGGGACTTGACGGCGAGCTCAAATTCGTAAAAGGTGTCTTACCGATCGTTATAGAAGCGAAAAAACAGGGATTTAAAAGGATCATTGTTCCTAAAGAAAACTCTTTTGAAGCGGCTGCAATAGAAGGAATAGAAGTTTTCGGATTAAGCTCATTGCTGGAAGTGGTAAGGTTTTTATCTTTGGAAGAAAATGAACGGATAAATGATTATCCGCCTGTTAAGATTGATATTGATGAACTGTTTAAAAGTCACCAGTATGATTACGATGTGGATTTCGCTGATATTACAGGACAAAAAGAATTAAAAAGAGCATGCGTGATCGCTGCAGCAGGATTTCATCATGTTTTGATGATCGGGCCGCCGGGATGCGGGAAAACAATGGCTGCAAAAAGAATGCCGACGATTCTGCCTCCTCTTTCGTATGAAGAGAGTCTTGAGGTAAGCAAGATTTATTCCGTTTCCGGGTATATTAAGAAGTTCGGGTCTCTTATGGTAAAAAGACCATATAATTCTCCGCATCATACAATTACGGAAAATGCACTATCGGGAGGGGGTAATGTACCTAAACCGGGTGTGATATCTCTTTCACACAGGGGTGTTCTGTTTTTGGATGAAGCAGTCCATTTCGATAAAAGAGCACTTGAAATTCTGAGACAGCCGCTGGAGGACAGAAAGATCGTTATTAGCAGAAGCGCCGGTACTTTCGAATATCCGTCGGATTTTATGCTTATCGCTGCGGTAAATCCCTGCCCCTGCGGATTTTATCCGGACAGGAACAGATGCAGATGCAGTGAAAATCAGATTAAAAACTATATAGGAAAATTATCCGGTCCGATCATGGACAGGATTGATATCTGTGTATATTCTGAAGCGATCGAATATGACAATCTGAAAAATGCCGGTAACAATGAAGAAGATTCGGCTTCGCTAAGAAAAAAGATCATTATAGCGAGAAATATTCAGGAAGAGAGATTTAAGGGAAATAAGATCAGATTTAACAGTGAAATGACGATCCGTGAAATTGAAAAATACTGCAAACTTGAACCTGCAGATGAAGTATTCCTGGAGAAAGCATTCAGAAACATGCGGTTGAGTGCCAGAGCATATCATAAAATACTCAGAGTGGCAAGAACTATTGCAGATCTCGATGGTAAGGAGAGGATCACAAAAAGACATCTGGCGGAAGCGTTGAACTACAGAATGGGCAATGAATATATCCAATAAGATCGGTATTCGGTATTAAACAAGGTATGCGTGTTGATTTAATGGGAATTCTATCGCTTTATTATGACTCCGCCGCCTATAACACATCCTTCTTCGTCGTAGAAGACTGCGGACTGCCCGGGAGTTGATGCACGGACTGCGTTTTCGAATGATATGAGAACAGTATCATTATCTGTTAATCGGAGAGTAGCATTTTCACCTTTGTGACGATAACGTATTCTTACGTTTGCGCGGATTTCTTCGTTCGTTGATAATCCGGGAATGCTGAGGAAATTAAGGCGATTGCAATATACTTCTTTTGTGTAAAGCGCTTCGTCTTCACTGAGTACGACTTCGTTAGTCTCCGGTCTTATTTCTTTTACAAATACAGGATGACCGAAGGCGATACCGAGTCCCTTTCTCTGGCCTATGGTGTAATTGATTATGCCTTTATGTCTGCCGAGAATGTTTCCTTCCTCGTCAACAAAATTTCCTTCTCCTTTTAATAAGGAATCGAAACCATATTCTTTTGCATGACTTTCAACATAATCCGCGTAGCATCCGTCTGCAACAAAACAGATTTCCTGTGAATCGGGTTTCTGAGCAACATGCAATCCTGCTTCCGATGCAATTTCGCGAACTCTGTCTTTTGACATATTTCCGAGAGGCATGATGGTTTTGGAGAGCTGTTCCTGTGAAAGACGGTAAAGCATATAAGTCTGGTCTTTTGAACCTTCGGACTGCTTGACGGTGTAGCGTCCGTTTTCCAGTTTGATAATATTGGCGTAATGACCTGTAGCAACAAGATCGGCATTGAAGACATGTGTCAGATAAATGAGACCTTCCCATTTGACATGCCGGTTACATTCGACACAAGGGCTCGGAGTGAGACCGTGAATATAGTCGGAAACGAAAGGGGTAGTGACATAACTGCAAAAAAGACTTCCCACATTGTGGATGTGGAAAGGAATACCTATTTTCTTTGCGATATCGGCAGCGTCTTCAAGCTCGCAGCATTTGCTTACTTCGGTTTCGGAATTAAGCCATGTTCTTAATGTAACACCGACAACATCGTAACCCTGCTGCTTTAAAAGATAAGCGCAAACGGCACTGTCCACGCCTCCTGATAATCCGACTAATACTTTTTCCATTATCGTAACCTCGTTATTTCTCTACAAATTATAATTCGAATAAGTATATAAAGCAATCCGAACAGATAATAAAAGAAAGGATGAAAAATGAAGATTGAAAATGATGACATTTATTTATATATATTAAAAAAATCGGGATTAACAAACAGACTGGCATTGAAGTTATGTAAACTATTTAAAAACTGCAGGGCAATATTTGAAATAGACCCGGATCAGTTGTTGTTTAAAGGTTTTGGCATGCCTTCCGATGAATGCCCGGAAAATATGCTTTTGCTAAATTTTAATGATGCTGAGATCGCTGCAGTGATAAAGATTCTGAATAAAGCGAGAGATAAAGAAAATATCCTGATTGAAGAAGCAAAAATGTTTTATGATGAAATCATATCTAAAGATATTAAATGGACCGGTGTTTTTATGGATGACTATCCGAAAAGGCTATTGGATATTCCGGATCCTCCGATGATCTTATACTATAAAGGGAGAGTACCGAAAGAGGATAAACCCTGCGTTTCGATAATAGGGGCAAGGGAGTGTTCACCCTACGGAGAAAAGACAGCGACAATGTTTGCAAAAGAATTAAGTATATCGGGTGTGCAGATCATAAGCGGACTGGCGAGAGGAATAGATGGTATTGCCCAAAGAAATTCGATCAAGGCCGGAGGTTCAACTTTCGGGGTTCTGGGATGTGGAGTTGATGTCATATATCCGAAAGAAAACGATGATATTTTTAATGATATACTTATAAACGGAGGTCTTTTGAGCGAATTTGAACCGGGCACGCAGCCTTTAAGACAGTATTTTCCGTCAAGAAACAGAATAATCTCCGGGCTTTCGGATATAGTTCTGGTTGTAGAAGCGAGAAAAAGAAGCGGGACTTACATTACAGTTACACAGGCTCTTGAACAGGGAAGAGAAGTATATGCGGTTCCCGGAAGGATTACGGACGCTCTTTCTGACGGATGCAATAATCTGATCGCTTCAGGGGCGGGAGTTGCGGTAGATCCGAATGCGGTTTTGGAAGAATTGAGGGAGATATTTAAAAAGAATAAGATAAATAATGTACAAACTTCAGAATTTAAGGAAACAGTAACGTCCGGGAATGCAGATTTACAAGTTAAAAATACTGATAAAAAAGGATCGATTGGAAAAACATACGTTTCCGTAAAAGAAAGTCTGGCCGAAAGGATAATTTCCGCACTTTCATATAATGATATGTCGCTGGATGGCCTGTATCTTATGTTTAATGAAGAATTTACAATAGAAGATATGAGTGTAGCGCTTATCGATCTAGAAACCGAAGGAAGAATAAAAAAACGAGGAAACAAGTATTTCGCAAATTGATGCTAAATCTTTTGTTTTGTTTGCAATAATATCTATAATGATAGTAGAATATATTGAAATTATTATTGATTTTACAACGCTGAAAATTCATAAAAAGGAAGTATTGGTCAATGTATGATCAGGAATTAATCAATAAATCCGTTAATATATATACTGAAATTCTTGAAACAGTCGATTCAACCAATGAAGAGGCAAAAAGAAGGGTTTCTAAAGGTGCAAAAGAAGATTTTGTTCTGATTTCAAAGAAACAGACTGCCGGAAAAGGAAGAAAAGGAAGAGAATTCTACTCTCCGAAAGATACGGGTATTTATTTGACGTATTCCCATTTTTCGGAACTCGCTGCTGAAGATGATCTGAAAGTAACTGTTGCTTCGGCTGTGATCGTTAAAAGAGCGATTCAGGCTGCGCTTGGATTGGAATGCGGTATCAAGTGGGTCAACGATCTGTATTATAATAAGAAAAAAGTTTGCGGGATACTTTGCGAGTGTTTGCTTAAAGGAACATACGGAAATGACAGTAATGTTATCATTGTCGGCATCGGAATAAATCTGTCCACTCAAATCTTTCCCGAAGATATTAAAGACAAAGCCGGGTCCCTGATGGCTGGATGGGATACGAATAATGATGATATGAATTCCGAGCGGATGTCAAAAAAACAGATTGAGTATGATGAAAGTCTGAATACTGATATTTATGATGATCTGGCTGTCGGGATCATTAACGGTTTATCATGTTTCTTTGAAAACAATGAACTTGAGCCGTATATGGAAGAATATAAAAACTCGTCGATAGTTCTCGGAAACAATGCTGAACTGTATGACGCAAAAGGTCCTGTAGCCAAAGGGCGGGTGAAAGATTTTGATTCAAACGGAGCGCTTATATTGGAAAATAAGGATGGAGACAGCCTGCGGTTTGATTCCGGAGAGATAAGCCTGATTTTTAATTGATGATCGGATTGGTATTTTTATGAACAGATGTGTAATTGTCGGCAGTGCCGAGATAAATGATTATGAAACAGTTAAAGAATATTTAAAAGACGATGACTATATGGTATTTTGCGACGGGGGACTCAAACATGTTTCCGGAATAGGAAAGGAACCGAATCTGATAGTCGGTGATTTTGATTCGCATGAAAAACCCGAAACGGATATCGAAACCATAGTTTTACCCTGTGAAAAAGATGATACCGATACCTGCCATGCTCTTAATGAATGTATAGCGCGCGGGTATAGGGATTTTATGTTTTTGGGATGCATCGGTGAGAGAATGGACCATACTCTCGGGAATCTTTATCTGCTTGTTTCGTTAAAGAAAAAGGGTCTCGACGGATTTATACTGGACGATTATTCGGAGATCAGCATTGTCGGAGATAAAGGGGTTGCCATAGAGGATAAATATTCTTTCTTTTCAATTTTGGCGTTAAGCGATGTGGTTGATGGTATTTACATCGAAGATGCCAAATATCCGCTTGAAAATGCTTCGATCAAATCCGGTTTTCAATATGGGATAAGTAACGAGGTAATAAAAGGAAAGACCGCACACGTGAGGGTTGAAAACGGTAATTTACTGCTGGTTAAGGTGATATATAAACAATTTATAAAAAAATAAAAAAAGTGTTTATTTATAATCAATATTATGTAATAATATATTGGTGTATGAGTGTGCGTGTTCATGCTTATTCATACAAATTCGATTAGGGGTATTTTAATATGGCGATTTTTGGTAACAGAATTCGTGTCGGTGATTTATTGGTACAGAAAGGGTACATTACCGACGATCAGTTAAGCCAGGCTCTCGAAGCTCAGAGAGAGCAGAAGGGCAAACTCGGTGAAGTTCTTATCAGTATGGGACTTGTAACCGAGGAACAGTTCTCGGGGGTTATCTGCGATCAGTTAGGCATTGAATCAGTTGATTTAAAGAATTTTAAGCCTGACCAGCAGCTTCTCGATACGATCGGCGAAGATATTATGCGTAAGGATGTTCTTTTCCCGATTGGATATGACGAGAACGATTATTCCAAGATCAAGGTTGCGATGTCAGATCCCATGAACCTTGCTGCTATCGATGACGTTCAGATAGTAACAGGCATGGAAGTAACACCTGTATATGCTTCCAGTACGGCTATCAATATGAATATTGATAAGATCTACGGAAGAAAGCAGGCTATGGAGGCAGCTGAACAGTTCCAGGCGGAGCATGCCGGAGAATTCGGAAGCCTTGATGAAGAGGAAGAAGATGAATCCTTAAACGATGCACCTATCGTAAAGATCGTCAATACGATCCTTGACGAGTCCGTGCGTATGGATTCTTCCGATATTCATATCGAGCCCATGGAAGACAAGGTCAGGGTTCGATTCAGAGTCGACGGTGTTTTGCAGGAAGTATTCGTTTATCCTTCAAACGTTCTTCCGGCAATGGTTGCACGTATCAAAATCGTTTCAGGTCTTGATATTTCCGAAAAACGTAAACCTCAGGACGGTCGTCTTACCCGTATCGTAGACGGAGAAGAATACGACGTCCGTGTTTCAATCCTTCCTACCGTTTACGGCGAGAAAACCGTAATGCGTATGACGAAGAAGAGAGGTCTTACCAGAGAAAAGAAGCATCTGGGTCTTTATCCCGATGATGAAAAGAAACTTGATTCGATCACTCACAACCCTCACGGAATCATCCTTGTAACGGGTCCTACCGGTTCCGGTAAATCAACCACCTGTTACACGGTATTGCATGAATTGAATAAAGAAACAGTTAATATCATTACTGTTGAGGACCCTGTAGAAGCAAACGTACCCGGTGTCAACCAGGTACAGGTTAACGTAAAGGCTGAACTTACTTTCGCATCGGCTCTTCGTTCCATTCTTCGTCAGGACCCTGACATTATCATGATCGGTGAGATCCGTGACGGTGAAACTGCAGGTATCGCTGTAAAAGCGTCTATCACCGGTCACTTGGTTATCTCTACACTGCATACAAACTCAACATCTGCATCCATTACCCGTCTTATAGACATGGGTGTTGAGTCTTATCTTATAGGTGATGCCGTTGTAGGTATCATTGCACAGAGACTTGTAAGAAGACTTTGTCCGAAATGCAAAGCTCCTCATGAGGCTACCGACAGAGAGAAAGAAATCCTTGGTATCCCTCAGAACGAAAGTCTTATCATCTATGATCCCGTTGGTTGCGATGAATGCAACAAAGGATATAAAGGCCGTAAGGCTATCTACGAAATAATGCCGATAACTTCGGGAATTCGTAAGATACTCCATCAAAAAGTAACTGCTGATGAAATTCAGGAAGTTGCAGTAAGAGAAGGTATGAACACTCTTCGTATGGCAGGTGCCAGAAATGTTAAAGAGGGTATTACATCCATCGAAGAAATGGTAAGAGTTGCTTACGATATGGACGAAGAAGTAGGTTAAAAAAAGTAAAGGTGGGAAAAAATGGCTGAGTATGTTTACACTGCCGTCGGTCCTGACGGTAAAAAGAAAAAAGGTCACGTTGAAGCTAAAACAAAAGAAATGGCAGTAGCCAATCTGAAACAGGAAAAGTACACTGTTCTTAATATTGAGGAAGCAGGTGGTTTGGGCAGAAAAATTAACTTTTCTTTCGGTAAGAAAGTTAGAGCCAGAGATTTCTCCGTATTCTGTCATCAGTTTGTTTCTATCATTCAGGCAGGTGTTACTATCGTTGAAGCATTCCAGATGCTCGGTGAACAGACTGAAAATAAAGCTTTGAAATTTGCTATCCAGGAAGTTCATGATGATATTTCGAAAGGTGAACCGCTTGCGGTTGCCATGAGAAAAAGAAACGGCGTATTCCCTTCAATGCTCTGCAACATGGTTGAAGCCGGTGAGGCATCAGGTTCTTTGGATAAATCATTCTCGAGAATGGCAACTCAGTTCGAGAAGGATGCACAGCTTGAAGCAGCTGTTAAAAAAGCAGTAATTTATCCTATAGTATTGATCTTTGTTTTGATCGGTGTTATCTTCGCGATGATGACGTTTGTTATTCCCAGATTCATGGGTATGTTTGAAGGTTTGGATGCGGAAATGCCTGCAATCACAATGGTTATTGTAAACATTTCACATTTCTTCGTGAGATTCTGGTGGTTGATCCTCATTGTTGGTGCACTTTTATTTGTAGCTTTCAAAGCATTCCAGGCATCCGCCATGGGTAAAGAGATCATTGACAGACTTGTTTTGAGAATCCCCGTCCTCGGACCCATTCAGCAAAAGAAAGCCTGTGCAAAACTCGGACGTACACTTACAACACTTCTCGGTGCCGGTGTTCCGATGATCGATGCGCTGGATATAACGGCCAAGTCCATGGATAACAATAATTATAAAAATGCCATGAAGGAAGCCAAAGAACAAGTCGCCCGAGGCGTCGTCCTATCGCGACCGCTTAAGACAAGCGGCCTGTTCCCTCCAATGGTTGTACATATGACTTCTATCGGTGAAGAGACAGGTAATATCGAAACAATGCTTGAGAACGTTGCTACATATTATGAGGAAGACGTTCAGAATGCTACCGAATCCATGATGGCCCTGATGGAGCCCGTAATCATTATCGCGATGGCATTTATCGTTGGTTTCCTTATTCTCGCTATTCTTAGTCCTATGTTCACTCTGTACGAAGCGCTCGGTGGCTGAGAAAAAAATAAACATAAAGAAAGAATTGGATTATGATCTTTCTTGTTAATTGATATATAACCCCTCTTTAAGAAAAATATTAAAGAGGGGTTCATTTATTACATAATATGTATTCTTTAATCCGAAACTAAAAGGGTATGAGGGAATGGATGCGGGAATTATAAACAGTAATAGTGATGGAAGAGAGATCGAATATCTGCATTGGATAAAAATGGAGATTATAATATAAATAAATATTTATTGCGGATTCAAAGAAAAATAAAAAAATAAAAAAATTGAAAAAGCATATTTTAACTTTAAAAATTATAATTTTTTAAAATTCGATGTTTAAAAATACAAAAAATTAAAAAAATCAGTGTTTTTATCCGGAAAAATAATAGTAAAAAATAAAAATTTTCGGGATAAAAATTAAAAATCGGGATAAAAAATCCAAAATAATGCGATCAAAAATCATTTGTAAATATAAAAAATTTTAGTTCATTACATTTTATTCATAGTTTGTTTATAATTTGGAATTTTGCTTGTATATTATACACAATTACTCAGAAAATAGTTATTAACTTTGTACAAAATTAACAAAAAAAATAAAAAATATATAAATTTTTGTTTACAAATTGTTTTTAATTTGTTAAAGTAATCTTACAGAAAAAACAAACGTCACAAAATAATTTTAAAAGGAGATTTAAAAAATGAAAAACAAAGGTTTCTCTTTAGTTGAACTTATCATCGTTATCGCTATCATGGCTATTCTTGTTGGTGTAATCGCACCTCAGCTCATCAAGTACATCGAGAAGACAAATGAGTCATCCGATACTCAGCTCTGCGATTCAATCAGATCAGCTCTTACAACGGCTGCACTTGATCCCGACGTAGTTAAAGATGGTCACGGAATTACAATGACAGGTACAACAGTTTCTGCTTGCTGTACAGATTCTACTTACAAAGCAGCAGTTGAAGATATCCTTGGATTCTCAGTTGGTACAGAAGGTTCCAAGCTTAAATCAAAAGCTGGTAAGTCTGCTGGTATCCATGTATCAATCGCTGGTTCCAACGCTATCACAGTTTACTGTAACTCAAGCATCAAGTCAGGCAACTAATTTGATATAGTATAGTAAATCAATAGAATAGAAGGAGCACTGAATAAGTGCTCCTTTTATTATGGGTCGTGACCCTGTTGAGCTCGCGAAGCGTGCGAAATATAAACCACCCGCTATGCGGGTGCGCGGTGTGTGTTATACAAAAAAATCACCTTTCCGCTATAATGAGGTTGTTCAAGCCAAACAAATAGCGAAAGGA
>JAILRA010000066.1 GCA_024698715.1 Lachnospiraceae bacterium | reverse complement strand
TTATTCTTGTATAAATTCAGCACAGACAATATAATAGATAACAGGTGAATTACCAAAACGAAAGGAAGATTAAAAATGAAAATTGGGTGTGTTAAAGAAATTAAAAACAACGAATTCAGAGTCGGTTTGACTCCTGACAATGTTAAGGCTTACATTGCAGCCGGACATCATGTTTACATGGAAAAAGGAGCGGGAATCGGCTCGGGATTCTCGGATAACGAATATGTGGATGCAGGTGCATCTTTAATAGACAATGCCGCAGATGTATGGAATCTTGTGGATATGATGATAAAGGTTAAGGAACCCCTTCCCGAAGAGTATCCTCTTTTCAGAGAAGGACTTATTCTTTATACATATCTTCATCTTGCAGCAGACAAGGAACAGGCTGACGCGCTTCTTGCAGGCAAGGTTAAAGCTGTAGCATACGAAACCATTCAGGAAACAGACAGATCGCTTCCCTGTCTTGCACCGATGTCTCAGATAGCAGGTCGTCTTTCCATTCAGGAAGGTGCCAAATATCTTGAGAAAAGATTCGGCGGTGAAGGAATTCTTCTTGCAGGTGTTCCCGGAACTCCCAAGGCAAATGTCGTTATTTTAGGCGGCGGTACCGTTGGTATGAACGCATGCAAAATTGCAGTCGGCATGGGTGCCAACGTAACAATTCTCGATGTTAATCTTAAGAGACTTGAAGAACTCGACAACATGTTCGGAGCTCATATCCAGACACTTGTTTCTAATGATTCCAATGTTGAAAGAGTTGTAAAAGATGCGGATTTGGTAATCGGTTCGGTTCTTATTCCCGGCGGTTCCACACCCAAGCTTTTCAAGAAAAAATATCTTCCTGAGATGAAGGACGGCGCAGTATTCGTAGACGTTGCCATCGACCAGGGCGGATGCGGCGAATCATCACATGTTACAACACATGACGATCCTGTATACATTGAAGAAGGCGTTGTTCACTACTGCGTAGGCAATATGCCCGGTGCGGTTCCAAGAACAAGTACAATTGCTCTTACCAACGCAACACTTCGTTACGGTCTTAAGATTGCCGCAGAAGGACTTGAAGAAGCATGTAAAAACAGCTGCGTAATCGAGTCGGGTGTTAACTGCTATAACGGAAAAGTTACCAATGAAAATGTATCCAAGGCGTTGGGATACGAATACGTTCCTTTGAAATCATTAATCTAATTTATTCAAAACCCACGTCTGTTTTTCAGTCGTGGGTTTTTATGAAGAGTTAAAAACCTCTTTTGCATTTTGGCCAAAAGCCGTTTGGAGTCGCGATTATGAAGAGTATGAATAAAGGATTGTTGATAATGTCGATTTTTTTGAATATTGCAGCAGCGCTTGGAATTTCGGGATGTACTCCCGAAACCCCTTCGGATAATCCGGTTTGTGGCGGAACAACTGTAAAAACAGATGAAAATGCCCCAAAGGAAATAGTATCCAAAGATATTACCGGAATGGATGTCGGAATCCGCGTAATTACACGCTGGACAAATGACCGCGATGGAGGAGAAGAATATCATTTTGTCGTGGAAAACGATGAAAACGGAGTGCTTACCGTGTATGAAAGAGAGCATGGATTGAGTCTCCCTGCGGATGATGAGATATTAAAAGAGATTCAGGACATCATAGACAAAAACAAACTTTCCCGTGACAACGGATTATACGAGGTTACGGCAGGGCTTGCACCGGATTATCATCCGAGAGCATTTGAGGTGTATTATGCTTCGGGAGAAAAACTGACATTTACCGTAAACAACAATCCGGAAGTTCTCTGGGAAGAAGAGATGTTTGATGCGTTTGCCGCTTGGTTTGCAAAAAACGGCGACGATTCTCTTTATCCTCCCAAAGAGGAAAGCATGGTCAATCATTTTCTTCTTTGGTATACAGAGGACAGAGTATTTAAGGATTTCAACGCAGTTACTGTACAAGAAGATGAGGCAATTGACGGAGAAAGAAATCTTTTGCAGTACAGATTAAGTGATTCGAACGGTAAGGTAATTGAAGAGAAATTTGTACTTTTTCCCGAGGATTATTATGAAAAGGTAACGGAGATTCTTTCTAAATACGATCCCGTCACCAAATATGATTTCAGTATTTATGACAGGAAAAACCATAATTTCGGCAATCACTCTAAAGGATATTTCGGATGGGGAGACAAAAATACACTTGATGAAGAAGCCGATTCCGATGACGACAAAGTGGAATTAAGCATCGAGTATGAGTCAGAGAATTCCCTTCATATTAAGACGGCAAAACCAAGCGAAATCGAGGGTATGAAACCGATGATTTACGAGCTTATCGAATATCACGAATCGCTTTTTGATTGATAAATGGGGGATATAACCTCAAAACTAAGCATCTTGCGGAGGCATAATATGGAATTTGTAATTTCACATCTTTCTCAAAGTTACGGCACGAATAAAGTTTTAACCGATGTCGATTACGCTTTTGAGGAAGGCAAAATCTATGGGCTTTTGGGCCGTAACGGGGCGGGTAAAACCACCCTTTTTAACTGTTTAAACGGAGATATCAAGACTGATTCCGGAGAGTTTTATTTCAGAGAAAACGATAAAAAAGAAGAAGTAAGTTCGGATGATATCGGATACGTTTTATCCGCGCCCATTGTCCCTTCTTTTATGACAGGAAGAGAGTTTTTAAAGTTTTTTATGGATATTCATTCGGATTCCATCCAAAACCCGAAGACAATCGATGAGTATATGGATCTTGTCAAAATTCCCGAGGATACAAGGGACCGTCTGATGAAGGATTATTCTCACGGAACCAAAAATAAAATGCAGATGCTTGTCAATCTCGTATTAAATCCGAGACTCATGCTTTTGGATGAGCCGTTAACATCGCTTGATGTCGTTGTTGCCGAGGAGATGAAGGATGTGTTAAGAAATCACAAAGAGGGTAAAATCCTGATTTTTTCCACCCATCTTCTTGATATCGCGTTGGACCTTTGCGACGAGATTGTT
>JAILRA010000042.1 GCA_024698715.1 Lachnospiraceae bacterium | reverse complement strand
TATTGACATTGAAGAGCAAATGAATGCCACTATTTTACATACATGCACTTTATATAATTCTCGGATTTGTTACGCATGATTTCAAATCCATCGGAGAGATTTTCGAGTTTAAATCTGTGACTTATCAAATCTTCGGCAGCCATTTCATTATTGGACAATTTGCTTAATACGTAATGCCAATCGTCATCCTTTTCTTTCGTAAATGATGAGTTCCAGGTGCCCTTTATCGTAAGCTGGCTTCTTAATATTTTCCAATATAAATCTCTCGAAAGAGACATATCAGATGCCGGATTTCCAACCAGCATAATATTTGCCGAAGGCGCTGCACTCTCAATAATGTTTATTAAGGTTTCGTTTTTGCCGACGCATTCAAAACAAAGCGATGCTCCGGACCCGGTTTTCGAAGCAAGCCATTCTTTTGCTTTTTCTTTATCGCCGTTTTCTATTCCTGTTTCACCGTTTAAAACTTGATTGCCTGAGAGGACAAAGATATCCGATGCGTCAATTCCGATTTTTTTATTTAAAATATCTGCCTGATACATTTTGTTCGCAACACAAAGAACGTTTAAAAAGCCCTCAGATTTCAGAAGCATAACAAGCATTATTCCTATTGTTCCGGCTCCCCACACAAGAACAGCTGAATTTCGATCAGTATTATCATCAATCATAGCCCTCATAGCATGCGCTGCCACTGAAAATGGTTCGAGCATGGCTGCCTCTTCATATGAAACCGAATCAGGAAGTTCAATAAGATTCCAGACAGGAACTGAAACATATTCCGCAAATGCACCGTTGCATCTTGAGCCCAGATAATTGTATTTCCTGCACATCTCGTACTGTCTTGCTTTGCACTGGTCGCATTCCATACATGGGATCAGAGGGAATACACCCATTCGTTTTCCAATGAGTTTTTCATTAGCATCATCACCCACAGCTTCAACAATGCCCGAGAATTCGTGTCCGGGAATTATGGGATGCACATGTGCTCCGTTTTTATAAATACGGGGAATATCAGACCCGCAAATGCCTGCGGCGCACACTTTTAAAAGCACCTCATTTTCACGGGGCGACGGTACCGGTACATCTTCAAACCTAATATCATTTATTCCATGAAGGACATATGCTTTCATTTGTTTACCTTTTCCTGAATGAATTTTTCAAGATCTTCTTTGGTTGTTATCTTAAAATTCCTTTCATTGCCTTCAACCATTGCAACATCCATTCCTGCCAAAATTGCAGGTTCCGTAGAACCGTTAATGGTCTTAATCATATCAGGCATGAGTCTTTCATTTGCCTTAAGATATTTGTCAAAAACAAAGACTTCCGGAGCCTGACCTGCAAACACTTCTTTTCTGTTTAGCAACTCTGAGACGCTTTTCCCGTCTTTGCTTAAGTATACTGTATCTTTCATGGGAAGAACAGGCATTACACCGTCGTGTCCCGACAAAGCTTTAATGTATTCCTCCAACATATATGCCGTAACATTAGGCCTTGCTGCATCATGTATCAAAACCGTCTCAGCAGTAATACCATTCTTTTCACAGTAATCCTTAATTAACAGCAGAGCGCTGAATATGGAAAGCTGCCTTGTTTCTCCGGGATTTGCGAACCCAACAAATTTGCTTTTGCAGGCTTTCGAATAACTTGTTTCAATCTTATCTCTCCAAAGAGAAGCAGCAACAACGCAAAAATAATCAATCGCATCGCAATTGGCAACTGCATCCAATGAATAATTAATAAGCATTCTATCTTTAATATTAATATACTGTTTGGGCACATCAAGACCCATTCTGGATCCCTTTCCGCCTGATAAAATAATCGCAAATACCACTTCAACTCTCCATTATGATTGTTATTGGTCTGATAACAAGTTTAGATTCATTTTATGACTTATTTTCTGTACCTCTTCTACAGGGCACTCGCATATTTCCGCTATCTCTTTTTCCGTCTTGTGAAGCTTAAGCATATTTGTAATGATATTCTCAATTGCTTCTTCGCGGCCTTCAGTCCGGCCTTCTTCATAACTTATATTTTTCTCATTTTCTATATGCAGTTTCTCATCATATTCCGTTAGAAAGGAATTGGTTACGGCTTCTTTATTGGCTACGAGAAAAGGTTTGATTACAAAATCATCAGGCATTTCTTCCAATGTTTTCTTTACTGCTTCTTCTGTCGACATAGTTTTTCGATGCCTCCTCTCTGTATCAACTGCCCATGAATACTCCGATAAAGGCTTACATGCATCAAGCAATTCTTTATTACAGCCATAGTTTATATTAAGCATTCGGGTAGTAACGAAAATATCCGCATCCACATCCATAAGATGCTCGGGATATAAGTCACTTAACTTAAGTGTTGTTTCTTTAGGCTCATCCTTTGTTCCGTTGTAAAACACAACAAGTTTCGCAAGCGGAATCGTTATTCTCTTGCTGCTAAACTTATCAAGGTTGTTTTCAGCCAGATACTTTTTATATAAATCTGCTGCATACTCCAGCTGTCTTAACGGCATATTGGGATTAAACGTGCTTTGATGCTCATACAAATTCATTACCGAATCCAGAATAAAAGAAACATCATTTTTTATCCCCATATACAATGCATCTTCAAGAGTATTTAATGTAATTTCATCCGGATTTGTATAATGCGAATTGTTTATGGCGTTGTAAAGATCCAAAGTCCATTTTCTGTTTTCATGCCTTCCGAAAATCAAACAAAACAAAGTTGATTTTCGATTGCGGTTTAAAAATTCATTATCAGTTTCAATAGGCATAAAATCTCCTTTCATTATACAAAAATTAAAAAAGTCCTTCAATTGAGAAAACACACAAAAATAGGCCTCAATTTTTTAATACTAAATAGGGAAATACAATCCTTTCGGATTGGTCGAGGAGAACCCTCGAGTGAAGTTAATATAACACCGCAAAAATGCGATGTCAATATGATTATATCTATTTGTAAATCAAATTAAGTCACGACTTTTCAAAAAA
>JAILRA010000039.1 GCA_024698715.1 Lachnospiraceae bacterium | reverse complement strand
TTGCGAAAATGGACCGGGAACTCCGTCCCCCTGGTCCATTATAAGCTTTTTGATATCCGAAATGATCGGATAATTGGCATAGATCATTTCCGAAATATAGTCTTCGGCGGGAGCCTGGTCGGGAATGAAGATCACCTTAAGACCTGCGGCATAGGCACTCTTTACACCGTTTGGCGAGTCTTCCACTGCGAAGCAGTTTTCGGGCGGAAGTTTTAGTGTTTTGCAGGCATACTCGTAAATATCGGGGGCGGGTTTTCCGTGTTCGACCATCGTTGCACAGATGATATTCGTGAAATACCCGTCGATTCCGGTCATTTTTAAATATTTTTTTGTTCGTTCAAGATCCGTGGCAGTTGCGATTGCCACGGTTATTTTTTTGAATGCCTTGGGATTATCGGTTTTTGTGCTTTGAGATTTATCTTGCGTTTCGTCTTCGTTGAAATTTCTTAAGAAATCCAGTATTTCTTTTACTCCGGGACGAAGGTCCAATCCGTATTTTTCAATATGTCCTTCGACGTATTCTTTTCTTCTCTGGCGAACAAGATTATAATCGAAATCTTCGCCGTACCACTCCTTAAACTGCGCGGGAGAAAAAGGGCGTCCGAGGGAGCGAAGCATCAGCGCGCGCTCGTCACTTAAATTATACCCGTAGTCCGCGAGGGCTTTCGGCCAGTATATCCTGTAAAGTTTTTCGGTATCGATCAGTGTACCGTCCAGATCGAAAATGATCGCGATTTTTTCTGTATTTGTCATATGTTTTCTCCGTTTTTTAGTCCGACTTTCAACATAATATCATATATAGGCATTTTTGATAATCACGTGTGATTGCAAAATTCATTTTTTGCTCTGATTTATGGAATAAATTGTGCAAATGCATTATACTTAATCTGTGTTGTTAATGATCAATTTTTTTATGGATTTTTGATTAAATGATAACGAAGAAGGAGACTTATTATGGAAAGAGTAGCAAAATTTTTAAAAGAAGCTGAAACATATTATCTTGCAACGGTTGAGAACGATCAGCCCCGTGTAAGACCTTTCGGTACCATTAATATTTTTGACGGAAAACTCTACATTCAGACCGGAAAGGTAAAAGAGGTTTCAAAGCAGATCCATGCCAATCCGAAGGTTGAGATCTGTGCATTCAAAAACGGCGAATGGGTACGCGTGGCAGGCGAACTTGTTGAAGATGAAAGAATAGAAGCAAAAAAGGCAATGCTTGAAGCATATCCTTCATTGCAGGGAATGTATTCCGCAGAAGACGGAAATACCGAAGTATTTTATTTCAAAAATGCCGTTGCAACTTTCAGTTCATTCACGAAAACACCCGAAACGGTTGAGTTTTAATAAACGAAAAACCAATAAAAAACATGAAAGCACCCGAAACGGTTGAGTTTTAAAAGGTGAAAACCGTAAATTTGGGTTTCAAAGATTCTTGACGGCGAAGATGATAACAAGATGATCTCTTTAAAAGAAATAAGCAAAGACAACATAGAAGACGTTCTGGCATTAAAAGTCGGGGATGATCAGAAGAGTTTCGTTTCCACACCGGGCGACTCTCTGGCACAGGCATATGTTTATCCTGAAAACGCATATCCTTTTGCGGTGTACGATGACGATACTCCCGTCGGATTTATCATGATGGGTTATTACGAAGTGAAGGGATATTATACTCTCTGGAAATTCATGATAGATAAAAGATATCAGAATAAAGGGTATGGCAGAGAGGCACTGAAACTGGGACTCGAATTTGTCAAAAAGAGATTTGATCCCGAAGATATCTACACAGGGGTAGTGCTCGGGAACACGGTCGCAAAAAGACTCTACGAGTCCGTGGGATTTGTGGATACCGGTCTTGTTGAGGGCGGTATGGAAGAAATGAGAATGGTATACCAATGAATCTTACTCGGTGTATTTTACCGAAAAATAATGCTTTTTGGCTATCTGCATTTCTTTTGTTTCAAGACATTCTTTGATCGTACTGCTGATATTTATGAATTCGTTCACGAGCTCGGGATCGAACATTGTTCCGCTGTTTGCGGCGATGAAAGCCATCGTTTTTTCATGTGAAACGGGTTCTTTATAAGGGCGTGCGGATGTCATTGCATCGTATACGTCGACTATAGCCATAACACGGGCAAGGAATGGTATTTCTTGCCCTTTTATTCCGTTTGGATATCCTTTTCCGTCCCATCTTTCGTGATGTGATTTTGCGAGCTGACTTGCGATGTGGGCAAACTCGGAATCGGGGATCCTGTCTTCAAGGTAATCAAAAAGATCTCCGCCGATGATCGAGTGAAGTTTCATATCATTGTATTCGTCTTCGGAAAGCGATGCGGGTTTCTGCAAAACTGAATCTTTTATCGCGATCTTTCCCACATCGTGAAGGGGTGCGCATCTGCAGGCTTTTTTCACTACCGAAGGGGGCAGAAACTCTCTGTATTTTTTCGTTTTCTTAAGGTGATTTATAAATGCCGAAAAATAAATGGATGTATTTTTAAGATGAACTCCGGTAACGCCGTCTCTGGATTCGACCAGTCCGGCAAAAGAAACGGTGATTATGTCATACATCTGTTCCATTTCTTCAACTTTTTGATTTACCATTTCTTCGAGATTCTTTTTATACTCCGAAAGTTCTATCTGCGTTTCGATACGCTTTTTCATGACCATCGGGACAAAGGGCTTGGTGATATAATCCACGATGCCGAGCTGAAAGCCTTCAACCTCCGATTCGGGAGAATTATCCGCAGTTAAAAAAATAACCGGAATATCTTTGTAAGCGGGAGCGGATTTGAGAATTTTTAAAATATCCATTCCGTCCATTTCGGGCATGATGACATCAAGAAGTATAAGATCCGGTATGATATCTTTTAATATCTCAAAAGCCTCGCTTCCGGAAGTGGCTTCATACAATTCATATGTATCTCCCAAAACATCGCGCGCCGTCGCATGATTTAAGGAAATGTCGTCTACCATAAGAATTTTTTTCTTCTCGCCCATATGTATGCTCCAATAAACTGTAAAGAAACGTCAATTCACTTAATAATACTATACTAAAAAACGGGAAATTATTAAAGCATTTATTCAAAGATGGATATTTGATACTATTCACACTTTGGAAACTTTAGAAACTTTAGATACTTTAACATAACTCTATATCATAAATTTTGCGGTTACTTTTTCTTGAGTTTTTCGATTTCGGATTCTAGTCTTATGAACAAGCAAATAATTTTATTACGCGCGAAAAGCAAGAGAAGCCTGAAACGCGCGTAAGAAAAAGGCACCCGAAGTCGGAAAACTACGCGCGAAAAGTAAGAGACCTTGCCTGCCGGAAAACTACGGGCTAAAGTGAAGCGAAGCGCGAAAAGCCCGTAAAAGCAAGCCTTGCTTGCCGGAAAACTACGGGCTAAAGTGAAGCGAAGCGAGAAAAGCCTGTAAAAGCAAGCCTTGCCTGCCGGAAAACTACGGGCTAAAGTGAAGCGAAGCGCGAAAAGCCCGTAAAAGCATGCCTTGCCTGTCGGAAAACTACGGGCTAAAGTGAAGCAAGAGAAGCCTGAAACGCGCGTAGGATAAAGATTTCGACGGAATGTGCGTAAGAAAAGCTCGTGGCACAAAGCCAAGAGAACGGGGTAAATTTAACTTTCGAACAGGGAGCAATTTACGAGTTTGAATGACAGGATGGCGAAAAGTGTGAAAAGTAATGAATATTTACATGAATTTTGTTTTATAATGTTGGAAAGATGACTTTTATGAAAGACAAAAATATTGCGTGAAAACGATCGGAAATATATAAGTGCCGGACACTTAAGGAGGCGTAAGATGAAAAGACTTGTTGTATTTTATTCATTATCGGGAAATACCGAGGAAGCTGCAAAAAAGATCGCGACGGCCTTAAATGCGGATCTTCTCAAACTCGAAACCGTCAAATCCATGCCGAAGGCTTTCGTTGCGCAGATCATTGTGGGCGGCGGACAGGTCATGATGAATCATATTCCGGAGTTAAAACCCATAGATATCGACCTTAATTTATATGATGAGATCATCCTCGGCTCGCCGATCTGGAACAGCAAGGGCGTACCCGCAGTAAATGCCTTTTTGAAAGACGAGAATTCGGCAGCAAAGGTAACTTCGCTTTTCTTCCTAAGCGGCGGAGGCGAAGTTAAAAAGGGGCTCGAAGCCATCACGAAACTTTTGCCGAACCTTAAGAACACGGTTTCACTGCTTGATAAAAAGCATGAGGATTCCAAGGATAACGAGGCTAAGATTGAGGAATTTATTAAAAAGATAGGGTGACTTTTTTACATGCGGGATTGTTCCTGATGAATTATACCGTATAATGTATGTATATGGTGCGAAGGGATCAATATGGACAGTGTTGCAGAGGGGAATGATGCATGAATACGTAATCAATCATTCGGCCGTACGCTCCGTCCAATCAAGCAATCAGAAGGGAATGATACATGAAGACAAGGGAAGAAGCGCTAAAATACGGGTTATCTTTTCCGGATGTTTATCAGGACGCGCCTTTTCATGACGAGAACTGGCAGCTTGTCAGGTATGAGGGAAACAAAAAGGCCTTTCTCTGGACCTATGAAAAAGACGGATTTGTGAATCTCAATGTTAAGGTCGATCCCGAGAAGGCGTATTTCTGGCGTAACATTTACAAGTCGGTAATACCCGGATATCATCAGAACAAAGACCACTGGAATACCGTGATCCTTGACGGGACAATCCCCGATAAAGATATCAGACTCATGATCGCCGAGAGTTACGATCTGATAAGCGACTGTCCGTCAAAGCGGATCTACGAAGCGGTCAGGAAAATTCCTTACGGACATGTGGCCACATATTCGCAGGTGGCCGAGGCAGCAGGCGATAAAAAGATGGCAAGGGCGGTCGGAAATGCTCTTCATAAAAACCCCGACCCCGATAACATTCCATGTTTTCGCGTGGTCAACGCCAAGGGTGAACTTGCCGGAGAATTTGCATTCGGCGGAGCGGGTGCGCAGGCGAAACTTCTGGAAGCGGAAGGCATTGAAGTTATTGACGGACGGGTTGATCTTTCGAAGTATCAGTGGAAAAAGAAGAATAAAGGATAATGCCTATGTCGGATAAAGATAAGTCGGATGCACTGTACAGAAAACACTTAAGGATAATGATCTTTATCAATATTTGCCCCATATTTCACTGGATGCGGAATAACAGGCGAATCTTGAATTATTATTACTATATCTGTCTGACCGAATTTGAAAAGGTCAAAGATAAAGATTCCGAAATACTTGATATGCTGTATCAGGATCTGCTTGCGTCAAAAACCTCATTTGACAGTCTTTACGGCATAGCAAATTTTATGAACAGCAAAGAATACAGAGAACTGGTCAGAAATGCACCGGAAAAACGCCCCTAAAAGTGGACCTAGGGGACGGAGTTCATGGTTCATTTTAGCAGACCAAAAGTGGACCAGGGGGACGGAGTTCCTGGTCCATTTTCGCAGACCAAAAGTGGACCTAGGGGACGGAGTTCCTGGTTCATTTTCGCAAAACCAAAAAGTGGAGCCGAGGCAAACGGCACCAAACCAAAACAGAAAGGATATAAACATGCCTGGAATATTAACAGCATTAATTGGAATTGTAGTTGTCATTCTTGTAATTGAAATGATCATTCTGGCAATAAGCAGTATACTCTGGATATATAAGATAATTTTGAAGTGTCTTATCCTTAGCAAAGGCGGCGAAGACGGATGGAAGGGACTCATTCCGTTTTACAGTACATATCTTTATAACCATCTTGGTTTTGCACATAAGACGGCAGTTCTTTTCTTTATTATGGAAATGGTAGCTTCGGCAGTTTATACCGTAATATATGGTGTATACAGAATAACGGACCAGTATATTGAAGTTATCTCGCAGCCAGGTTCTTCCACATACAATCCGTACTCTTTATCTGCCATACTTTCAGGTTCGGGAGCGAATATAAACTGGACAGATACAACCGTTTATATTATCAGTTTTGTTGTTGCGGGCATCTTGATTCTGCTAAACATCTTTCTTTTCATAATCAAGGGCATTAAGAATTATGCCGTATCGAAGGCCTTCGGAATGGAGACCGGATTTTGCATCTGCGCGATCTTCCTTCCCGTTATCACAAACTCCATAATAGCTTTCAACCACAACTACGAACACATGGAATACTGCGTGACGGAGTTCATCCCCGAGTACAAATAAAGTGGACCTAGGGGACGGAGTTCATGGTCCATTTTCAAAACCAAAAGTGGACCTAGGGGACGGAGTTCCTGGTCCATTTTCGAAAACGAATGCAAACGCGAAGACATCGGTCATAGGGCTCTCGGATATGCCCAAGAAGCGGAAAGAAGATTTTCAAAAATTGACATACTGACTGACAGATTTTGAGAAGAAGAAACGAGAACAGAGTATTACAATTTTAACTGAAAACGAATACTGCAAAGCATTTTGCAGACGAACTGAATTTTTTGAAACAGGATAATTGACACAGGAGGTATATTCGTGAACGAGACTTTAAATGTATTGGAAAACAGAAGAAGCTGCAGAAACTTTAAATCCGACATGCTGAAAGATGAAGATTTAAAGGCAATTATAAAAGCCGGAACATATGCCGCAACGGGTATGGGAAAACAAAGCCCGATCATCATTGCGGTTACTGATAAAGAATTACGCGATGAGATCTCGGAAGAAAACCGCAAGATCGGCGGCTGGGATTCTGGATTTGATCCTTTTTACGGAGCACCGGTCATTCTCATCGTGCTTGCCGACAAGGAGATCGGAACACATGTTTATGACGGTTCGCTTGTTATGGGAAATCTCATGAATGCTGCCGAAAGCCTCGGCGTAGCAAGCATCTGGATCCACAGAGCTAAAGAAGAATTTGAATCCGACTTCGGAAAGAATCTTTTGAAGAAACTCGGTATCGAAGGCGATTACGAAGGCATCGGTCACTGTGCTCTCGGATATGCTGCAGAACCCGCCAAAGAGGCAGCTCCGAGAAAAGAGAATTACGTTTATTATATTTAATAAGATTAGGCGAAATACTGGGAAAGGAGAGAGCAATCTCTCTTTTTTCTTTTATGGAAGAAAACCGTGCCTTTTGGTATAATACATTCGTAGAATGGACCTGGGGGACGGAGTCGGTGGTCCATTTTGGCAGACCCGAAAAGTGGACCAGGGGGACGGAGTTCCTGGTTCATTTTGGCACACCGAAAAAGTGGACCTAGGGGACGGAGTCGATGGTCCATTTTGGCACACCCGAAAAGTGGACCAGGGGGACGGAGTTCATGGTCCATTTTGGCAGTTGTCTTTGAAAAAAGAAAACATATATGAATAAACATGATAAAACTGATGAGATCCGACGCGGATTTGAAACGGCGTTTATTGACGGTTCGGTAGTATCGAATCCCGTTTACACGCCGCAGTTTGTCTCCAACAATTACAAAGAAGGAAAGAAAGTTTTCTCGTCCATTGAGGATGAGCTTTTGTCGTGCGATCAGTTTTTTATCAGCGTTGCATTTATAACCTTCGGCGGCATCGAACCGCTTTTGCTCACATTAAGGGAACTCGAGAAAAAGGGCGTCAAAGGGCAGATTTTAACGACCAACTATTTGTATTTCAGCGAGCCCAAGGCATTGGAGAAACTTAACGAGTTGTCCAATATCACCCTGAAAATGTACGATGTTGAGCAGTCGGAAGAAGGCTTCCATACCAAAGGATATATCTTCAGGCAGGAAGAGATCTACAGGATCATAATCGGCAGTTCCAACATGACCAAGACGGCGCTGACCACCAATCGTGAGTGGAACACCAGGATAATCTCGACAAAACAGGGCGAGATGGCAGCGGAAATAATCAATGAGTTTAACGAACTCTGGTCGTCCGCGTACTCTCAGGATTTTGAGGAATTTTATGAGAATTACAAAGAGAAGTTTAAGATCATCAAACATCAGCGCGAGGTTGCCGCACAGGATGAGATCACTTCTCTCGAAAAATACAGATTACAGCCAAACTCCATGCAGGTCGGATTTATTTCCAATCTGCGAAAGATCATCGCAGCGGGCGGGGAACGTGCGCTCTTAATTTCTGCGACCGGTACCGGAAAGACGTATGCGTCAGCTTTTGCGATGCGTGAGCTCGGTTATAAACGTGTACTGTTTTTGGTACACAGAGGTCAGCTTGCGAGACAGACCAAGAGATCCTACGAGAAAGTTTTCAACAAGAGTGTTTCGATGGGGCTCGTCGGCGCGGGCTACAGCGAATACGATAAGGATTATATTTTTGCGACCGTTCAGACACTTAACCGCGATACGCATCTTTTTGAATATAAACCCGATGAATTTGACTGCATTATTTTAGATGAAGCACATCATTCATCCGCAAACACATACCGCAAGGTCATGAATTATTTTAAGCCGAAGCTGTGGCTCGGCATGACCGCAACTCCGGACAAGCGGGATGACAATATCGAAGGCAGGAACATTTACGAGATCTTTGACTACAGGATCGCGTACGAGATCAGACTTCAACAGGCTATGGAAGAAAATATGCTCTGCCCGTTCCACTATTTCGGAATAAGCGATCTGGCCGTAATAGGCGACGAACAGATCAAAACGAGGCAGCTATCGTCCAAGGATTTTGCGCTGCTCACATCGGATGAAAGAGTAAAACATATCGTAAAAGAAGCCGCATATTTCAGCTACAGCGGAGACAAAGTCAAAGGTCTTATTTTCTGTGCAAGAATAGACGAATCGGAAGAACTTTCAAGGAAACTCAATTCGACGATAAATCCCGAAAACGGAAGACCTTTCAGAACAATCGCATTAAACGGAAGCGCAAGCGAAGAAGAGCGGCAGCAGGCGTTTGAAAGACTTGCGGTTGACGAGGATGATGAAAGAGTTGTTAACGGGGAGATCAGGCCGCTTGATTATATTTTATCCGTCGAAATCTTAAATGAAGGCGTGGATATCATCGAAGTCAATCAGGTTATCATGCTTCGCCCCACGGAATCGCCGATTGTATTTATCCAGCAGCTCGGCCGTGGACTAAGAAAGGCCGACGGAAAAGAGTTTGTGGTCATCCTCGATTTTATCGGAAATTATAACAACAATTTTATGATCCCGATCGCGTTGTCGGGCGACAGGTCCTATAACAAGGACAATATCCGAAGGTACGTCATGGAAGGCGGAAGGGTGATCCCCGGTGCGTCCACGATCCATTTTGACGAGATAAGCAGAAAGCGGATCTTTGCATCGGTTGATAACGCAAACTTCAGCGATGTCAAACTTATAAAAGAAAACTACACGAACCTTAAGAACAAGATCGGGCACATTCCCGCATTGAAGGATTTCGATGATTACGGCGAAATGGATGTTTTGCGGATCTTTGATAACAACAGTCTGGGCTCGTATTACAAATTCCTGGTCAAATACGAAAAGGAATACACGATCCGCCTCTCTTCGGATGAAGAAAAGATAGTTGAATTCATTTCAAAGAAACTGGCCGGCGGAAAGAGGATCCAGGAGCTCAGCCTTTTGAACAGGATCCTTGCGTATTCGAAGGGATTTTCGAGGGTTGGTTTATTTGAGGGATTGTCCGAGGATCTAAAAAAATACAACAAAGCGATCGATGCCAACCAGAGGGACAATATCGTAAATATAATGACGAATGAGTTTTCTTCGGGCTCGGGAAAGAAAACTTACGAAAAATGTATTTTTATAGAAAAGAATCAGGGCGACTACAGACCATCCGCGTTGTTGATCTCACTTCTTAAAAACGACGATTTTTACAACATCGTAAAAGAACTTGTCGATTTCGGGATCAGCAGGTACGAAAGGGATTACAAGAACACGTACGGAAAAACGGATCTGGTTTTGTATCAGAAATATACCTACGAAGATGTCTGCAGATTGCTGAACTGGGAAAACAGCGAAGTGCCTTTGAATATCGGTGGCTACAAATACGATAAGAAGACCAAAACATTCCCCGTATTCATCAACTATGATAAGGCGGAAAATATCAGCGATACCACGCGATATGAAGACCATTTTACAAGCCGTCAGACCCTGATCGCGATTTCGAAATCCGGAAGGAGCATGCAGTCCGAGGATGTGCAGAATTTCCTTTTTGCAAAGGAACGGGGAATTCAGGTCGAGTTGTTTGTCAGGAAAAATAAAGACGATAAAATTTCCAAGGAGTTTTATTATCTCGGCCACATGAACAGCAGTGGAAACGCCAAAGAGTTCATCATGCCGAACACGGATAAGAGCGCGGTCGAGATTGAATGGATTCTTGAGGAACCCGTGAGAGAGGATATTTACGAATATATCGTGAATGCATAGATTGGAAGGAAGCCGGAAGAAAGGATTGATCCAAGCACGTTTCTGAGGGGATAGCTGCGATTGTAAGGTGAAAGCATAAACCGTGAGGGAAGCCGGAAGAAAGGATTGATCCGGTCATGTTTCGGACGTGATCGGAGGATACGAGTCGATAATGAAAATATATACAGTAGAAAAAATAACAGAGGCTGATTTCGGATGCGAGGAAACGGAGCGAAAAGAACCATTCGCGTTGATGAAACTTGTGACGAAGGATGGGGGAAACCGGGTTATAGATTCTTTGGGAAAAGATTCTCAGTGCGGGGATTCTTCGGAAAGATATGTGGAGATGCCCGAATCCGAACTTGCCCAAAAAGGAATAGATGAAGGAAAGAAAGTTATTTTTACAGATGACGGTAATATCCTGAAATACGTTCGTGTTGTGGCAGCAGTCATTAAGTCGAAAAACGAAGCCGGTGAACCTATCATCTTTGCAACCCAGAGAGGATACGGAGAGTATAAGGACGGATGGGAATTTCCCGGCGGAAAGATCGAAAAGGGTGAGACCTCGAAAGAAGCTTTGGTCAGAGAGATCAAAGAAGAACTCGATACCGAAATAGCTGTAGGCGATTTAATTGATACGATCGAGTATGATTATCCGACATTCCATTTGTCGATGGACTGCTTCTGGTGTGAGCTGATCGAAGGCAATCTTGTTTTAAAAGAACACGAAGCAGCAAAATGGCTTACCAAAGACCGACTTGATGATGTGGACTGGCTTCCCGCGGATATTACGATAATAGATAAGATAAAAACTGCACTCTGAAATGGACCTAGGGGACGGAGTTCATGGTCCATTTTCGCAAACCCCAAAAGTGGACCTAGGGGACGGAGTCGGTGGTCCATTTTCGCAAACCCAAAAGTGGACTAGGGGGACGGAGTTCATGGTCCATTTTCGCTTCAGCTTTGTATTTTTTTAACTACAGTCCATAAAAGGAAATACGTATATGAATAAACTTGAAAAAATGGATGAGTTCTTTGCCGCGCGAACGGACGGTTATGACGAACACATGCGAACCACGATCGAAGGGGCATCGGATTTTTATGAATATACCGCGTCTCTTCTTCCGAAGGAAAGCAATGCTCGGATCCTGGACTTAGGATGCGGCACTGGACTGGAACTTGAAGAATTATTTAAGATAAATCCCGAAGCGTCGGTAACCGGAATCGACCTTTCGGAAGCAATGCTAAATAAGCTTAAGGAAAAGTTCCCGGATAAAAAGATCAACCTTATTAACAATTCATATTTTGATGAACCTTTGGGTGAGAATGTTTTTGACGCGGCGGTATCGGTTGAATCACTGCATCATTTTAAAGCCGATAAAAAGGAAAATTTATACCGAAAGCTTTTTGAGGCGTTAAAGGCGGATGGTTATTTTGTTTTGACGGATTATTTTGCGGAATCCGAAGAACTCGAAAAAGAGTATTTTGAAAATCTTAAACAACTGAAAGCGGAACAGGGATTGTCGGATGATGAATTTTATCATTATGACACTCCGCTGACCAAAGAACATGAAATTGAAGCCCTGAAACGCGCGGGATTTACGGATGTGCGGGTTATGAAGGAGTGGGGCCATACAGTTACTTTACTGGCAAAGAAATGAGGAAAAACTATGTTTGAAGCATGTGAATATCAGGTAATTCAGATTGATGGTGATTATGCCAACCTTCAGAAAGTCGGCGAAGAAGGCGAACCCAAACTGGTCGCAAGAGCACTTCTTCCGGCTGAGATTTACGAAGGATGCATTCTCAAGTATGAGATGCTGCAGTATTCGATCAAGGAATAAAAACAACCTGACAAATCTTCGCAAGACAGGAAATGTAGTAAAAACGATTTGCTCCTAAAATAGTCTCATACAGGAGGAAAAAGTATGGAGTGGATAGCATCATTGCAGCAGGCAATAGCCTATATGGAAGAGCATCTCTTGGAAGAGATCAACTATGAAGACGTAGCGAAGCACGTGCACACTTCGAGTTACGAGTTTCACAGGGCGTTCAGCTTCCTTACGGGGATGACGGCCAATGCATATATCCGAAACCGCAGACTTTCGCTGGCGGGAAGAGAAATCGTGGAAACCGACGCAAAGATAACAGACCTGGCATTCAAGTACGGTTATGAGACACCTGAAAGTTTTACCAAGGCTTTTACAAGGTTTCACGGAATTGCTCCGAAGCTTGCCAGAGAAGAATCCGGTAAACTCGTTCTTTTTAATCCTATGACCGTTAAACTGACTGTTGAAGGAGGAAAAACAATGGATTACAGAATAGTACAAACAGAAGCAAAAAAGTTTTTGGCACTGGTAAGAAGTTTTAAAAACGAAATAATCAACGATGACGACAATCATGAAGTTGCAGATTTCTGGGGAGAGTGCAATGCGAAGCAGATGCTTAAACCCGTCTGGATGTTAAGAGAAGACGGCAAGAGAGATCTTTACGGATTATGCACACCCACGGTTGAAGGTCAGGACACATTTGATTACGGAATCGGAATTGCGGTAGATGAAAATACCGCACCGTATGACCTTGCTGAAATGGAAAAAGCAGGCTTTAAGGAATGGTACGTCAAGCCCGGAACATACGTTGTATTTGAGTGTATCGGAGATAACGGAGACTGCATCACGGAAACCTGGTCAAAGTTCTACAAAGAATTCTTGCCTCAGATGGGATATGAAGCAGAAGACGAGACCGACTACGAACTTTACTATGACAGCGATAAAGGAAATCTTTTCTGCGAACTCTGGATTCCCATTAAAAAGAAATAAGATTTAAAAGATTTTAAGGTCGGGACCGAAAGGTTTCGGCCTGTTTTTTTTGAAGAGCATTTTCGATGCACGACAGCAAAATGACGTTTACGGAAAAACCATATGATAGAATCTCCAAAAGGAGGATTTTAAGATGGTATATAGAATAAACGTGGATGGAAAAATAAAATACGAAGAAGTAGTGATGAACGGTTACAGCCTGGAAGAAGATAATGCCAACCGAAAGAAGATAATAAACTATTTTCTGGACAGTGAGGGTGCGAAAGAGGTTACTTTCGAAGAAACTGAAGGGGACGGAGATTATTGGAACAAAGTTAAGAAATGGATTAGCGGTTTGAGTACGCTGGTCGGGTTTGCGGCGGAAAGTGAAGAGTCCGGGAGAATTATAAAAGAAAAATGGTTTGCGAAAGAAAACACGTTTGACAGGAAAGATTCTTTGTTTAGAGATTTAAAGAAAATCGCAGAGGATGGGATAGATAATTCAACAGATATTAAAGATGTTTTGGAAAAAATGATCGATTGTGTTCCTTATGAAAAAAGAATCAAGCACGAAAGTCAAAAACTTGTGTTTACTCCTCCGATTGCGGGTAAAACATACTCGAGAGAATTTGATTATGAAAAGAAAAGACATGAGATATGGTGTGTTTATAAAGGTTTGATTCCGGATGACTTCGAAAAATATTCTTATGGATTTGAAGATCTTGCATTTGATGATTCGACGGATGAATATATCACTTCCCTGAAACCTTTTTTTGATAATCATTTAAATATTTGGGTATCAAGCGGTGAATATCTCACTGATGAGGAAGCAGCTCAAATGGCAACAGGTTTATCGTCAAAATGCAGAGGCATGCTGCTTGTGGCATTAGATCCGGATCGTTGGGAAAACATGGCACGAACCGTTGCCTTGCTTGGCCCGTACAAACATATCGATGCAGATTCAATAGCAGCTGAATATGCTGAAAGGGTGAAAGCAAAAGAAGAATAATTTGGAAAAGAAATATGATATTCAGAATTGATTATCAGAGATAATTGACCGATATAAAATGATAATGATAATGTTTACATCCCTATAGAATGGCTCAAAGAAATGTACTAAAAGTGGAGAGAAATAATGGTCAATATAAAAATACACCGCGGAACGAATATGATAGGCGGCAGCATTACCGAAATCTATACCGAGAATACACATATCTTTATTGATTTCGGCTCGGAATCAAATCCGCAGCCCGGTAATTCTTCTGACCTTAAAATGATTGAGATGATTAATTCTTCAGAATGCGATGCAGTATTATTTTCGCATTATCACGGTGATCATGTGGGCCTTTTGAAACATATCCCAAGGAAAGATACGAGAGGAAAAGAGATAAAACTAGGAATGGGATTGGAAGCACGAAAAGTTTTAATCCGTATTCATAAGGCTTTATCTAACGACAGTCGTGAAGACAGCGAGACTAAAGAGCATCAGGAGATGCTTGATATTGTGAAGGACCGAACCAGGTGGATTGATTTTTTTAATAAGGAATCTTTTACTATTGGAGATTTTAAAATTACTACGGTTAAAGTGGACCATTCTGCATATGATGCATATATGTTCATAATTCAGGCAGAGGGAAAGACAATTGTACATACAGGTGATTATCGTACGCACGGAAGGCTGGGGACAAAACTATTTCCGGATTTACAGGAAACTCTTGAACAGGTTATGGATGGAAAACAACCTGATGTATTGTTAACTGAAGGAACCATGCTTGAGAGAAGAGCAGAAAAAGTTCTGACCGAAGAGGAGATGGAAGAGGAAGCTTATGAGCTTTTAAAGAAACCGGAAAACAAACATGCATTTCTAATGTGTTCGTCTACGAATGTCGAAAGCCTTGCTTCGTTCTGTAATGCAGCCAGAAGGCTCAAACGCCCTTTCCTGGTAAGCTATTATGTTTATGATCAGATTTGCGGTTACAGGCGTACCGCAGGGGCTGAGGATGAACGACTCCTTTTCAGAAAGACTTATAAGTTTGAAAAAATGGATAAAATAAACCCTAACCTTGATGAAGGCATAACGCAGCCGGAGTTTATGAAAAGACATGGTTTTCTCATGCTTGTAAGTACAAGCGAATCATATGTTCCAAGAATGGAATATTTCAGAGAAAACGATCCGCTGCTGATTTATTCGATGTGGGAAGGGTATATAAATAAAGAAAAATATCCGGATAACTACAAAGAGGATTATGGAAAGCTCTATAATTCATGGCGCCATACGGAATTACACACGGCAGGTCATGCAACAGTTGAAGATATAGAAAAAATGATAGCATATGTAAACGCCCGGGTAATTATTCCGATTCACACAACAAGAAAAGATGAATTCGATAATTTAAATACGGGGAATTCCAAAGTGGTCAAATGTGATGACGGAGATGTATACAGCGTTCTGTAGTTGTAGTCATTATTCATCGTATTCTTCAAAAAAATAAGCTTTTAAGTCTTTATGATAGTATATGTCGAAACCGGCTTTACGCATTTCTTCAAAATCTCTTTGTCTTGTCCTGTCGGTAACGTCGGGAAAAAGAGAGTAATATATCGCTTTCAGGTCAGGAATATTCGAAAGAGAGTGCAGGTAGAAATCACGCATCATATCAATATCTTCCGGAGGATAGTCTTCGGGCTCTTCTTTTGATAATATGACATATTCTTCGAATTCCCGAATATCTGATAAGTATTCATCGATTTCGTGGGTTTTTGTTCGCGGAAGAGATTCGATAAGAGTTCCGATTCGGTAAAGACGTCGAATATGCTGTAATTGTCTGGGAGTTAAATCTTTATAGGAATCATTGTTTTTCACTTCAACATAGGATAAACGATTTTTATTATATTTCACATTGATCAGACCGCTATAGCGAAGGTCCAGTAAGTCACGTTCAAGTGTACGTGGACTGACATTCAGAATGGATCTTAACGCAGCGGGATAGATTTTCAGCTCATCATCAATTCTGATATCTCTTATTATTTCAAACAGCATCAGCTGTCTGGTTAGTTTGGATTTTCTTGTTTCAGACATTTCTTTTCTCCCTATTTTCCTGACTATTTCATTATACGACTGCAAGATGACGTTTGGCAAGAAAGCATGTGTTATAATTCAAAAACAACAATGAAGTGAATGCATAGGAGGATACAAAATGAACAGAACAGAAAAGCTTGATTTCGCAGTAGATTATATCTTATCTCTGATCGAGACACAAGCCGGAGTTGATGAATTGTATGCCAGTCTTTGTTACGGCGGAGTTGTATATGATGATACAAGGATTGATCTTTATAATGTATTTGGGAAAGAGAATCTGTTATAATGTATTTGGGAAAGAGAATCTGTTTTCTCTGAACCTTAATGAGGTTGTTGCAGAATGCTCAACTGGGATTGGGGACATAATGGAATATCTGGAAGAGAGGGGTGAGGAGGATTTCCTTCGTGAAGACGAAGAAGTTGTTTGTTATATCCAGATGTCGGCAGATATATGGGATGCCCTCGATGGAGAGATGGATGGTGAGATTGCGGAATATCTGATAGAACAGTTTGAAGAGTTTCTTGATAACCATGATATGGAGTATGAACTCACAACCTACGGACGAAATGCAGTTATGATATACAAGAAAATGCAATAGGAGAATGCGGTATGGGAAAACAAGTGAAGGTATCAAATGAAGATATAAAGAGATATTTGCAGAAGATCAGTCGTGAATATGAGTTCAAATATATGTTTAAAGGGGAGAAGTTTGGATTGGTCAACAATCTCAATTTGCTTAAACATCCTGTTCTTATACTGGGACCGGAAAACGATTCGGAAAAGTACAAAGGAAAAATGCGGTTATGGGCATACGGTGGGAGTATTGCAACCGTAGATTCAGAAACAGGATATGTAGTCTTCCCGGCGGGAAGCAGAAATTATATTCCATATCTTTGTGACGGTTATAAGAATAACAAAATTCATCCGGAGGAGTTCTGGCAAGAAGGTCTTTTTGATGATCTGGATATGCCCGCAAATGAAAAGTATGAAAAATTATTAAAAATGCATGATAAGAGTTCGGGAAGAATTGCACCTGAATTACTTGATCTGAGCGTTTTTGGAGCGTATACTCGCTTCCTGAATCGATCAGTTCATCAGAAGTATCCTACATATCCGCAGGAAAAGAGTATGCAATGTGTTATTGCTAAAAACAGTATGCTTAACTCTGTTTGGAAAGGCAGTGAGAGATCTTTGGTCGTTATCGATGTGGAAACACATCTTTTTAGTGAAGGGACAGAACACCCGAGAGCCGATTTTGTCGTTTTTGATGGAGAAGCCTTTGGCTTGATAGAGTTTAAATACCTGGGTCAGAGCATGGATGGCAAGGAGAACAATCTAAGTAAGCACTATGATGATTTTGTAAAGGCAATGAAACCGCAAAGGGGTAATAAATTATTTGAGCAACTGAAAATGAAGTTAAGGTATTTACTTGGGTATGGGCTTATAGATGAGAGCTGGCAGGAAAAAGGTAAAGAGATGCTTGGAAAAAAATATGATGCGTCTGTATTATGGTGTGGTTTTTATTTCCTTGGCGACAAATCGGATATTTCTGAGAGGTATAAAGATATTGTTGGTGACAGAATCGTTAAACAACTGAAGCCTGTGATCGGTAAAATGCCGGTAAGATTCCAGATATCAGAAACAAAGTCTGAGTGTATAGATGAAATAAGAATGGACAAAACAGAATATGGATTATGATATTACCCAGTGGGATCGAAACGGAGTTTTTATTTACAAAAAAACGGAGCAGAAAAAAATACCTTGAAAATGCAATGTCATTAAGAAACTGCAGATACTATATTATTGATTTATATAGAAACGATAGAAAACTTTGGTATGAATGATGGAGATGGAGGAAAAGATTATGTCAAAGGATAATGTTTTAAAACTGATCAGCAAATGCAAAAGTATGAATGATGGCAAGGTTTTTCTAAGCCTGAAACCAAGAGTTGATGATCTGGAAACAACAGTTGCACATCTTTATTCTTTCGGTGGGGAAATGTGTCATTTTAACATGCCGGATGGTGACGGTTTCCATATTTGGGATAAGGAATATGAAAAGTATTCTTATGGATCATATGAATTTGTTAATAAAAGAGGATTTGACTATCTTTTTTCAAACTGGGACAGCATGATAAAGTGCTGTTGTAATCGCGCATGTGATAAAGACAACTTCAAAAAAGGAAAAGTAAGCGGAAAGGAACCAAGAAATCATTATGAGCGTGAGCGCGAAAACAGGATTGCTGCACTCAATTCAAAACTGTCGGAGGATCTGCTCGCAGTCATAGACATGGAATACTCTGTCGATAAAAACAAAATTGTCGATGCAAAGATTGACAAAAATCCCAAGGCAGACATGGTATGTGTTGGAATGGAAGAAGACAGGATAACGTTTTATATAACTGAATATAAATCAACTGAAGATGGATTTGGTGTTAGCCTCGCAGAACATTATGATGATATGTCAAAGTACTATGATAATGATAAAATAAAAAAACATTTGATAAAAACATTACAAGAAAGAGTAAAATATGGATTAGTTGATTGTGAACAAAAGATAAAAGATATGATCTGTAATATATCAATTGAAAATATTGATGTGGAATTAGTATTTTTATTCTCCCATGTGGATGAGTTTAAGAATTCTAAGAAAAATGTGTTGAAAAATAATTATAAATACATATTTGAAAAATCCAAATCAGATTCAGTCACCGTAAAATATGCTTGCATAAAATCCATTGAAAAAAGCTGCCTCAAAAAATCAATTTTGAAAGACTTTAAGGATGGTGGAGAATTTGAATTTGGATAAATGGACCAGGGGGACGGAGTTCCTAGTCCATTTTGGCACACCTGGAAAGTGCACCTAGGGGACGGAGTTCCCGGTCCATTTTCGATCCACATAGTATGTAATATTTGCAGTTGTTTCTAATTTTTTTGATGATAATACGGGCTTGGTGGTTGCCAAACCCGTATTTTTTTCGTGGGGTTTTAAATATTGTGACAAATGCGAGAAGGAAAATATTTAGAGAAAAAAGAAAAATCAATTGAAATTCGGCAAAATGAAAAAATGCCGAAAAACGATTTAATTTTGGTTTGGAAAAACTTTACTCCATTCGTCTGCTCTACGCTTTAATGATTTTGCCTTCGGTAAGATATTTTTGAATCTGAATGCTTTCAAGCCATTCAGCAAGACGTTTGTCGAGTTCTTCACTTTTTTCACAGAGTTTGGGATTCCAGCAGTCCGGGTTGTCTTTAGAATAAATTTCTTCAGTGCAGAAAATAGTTTGGCTCATGTAATATTTGGGCACTGCTTCATGAATTTTTCCTTCGTTATCGAGAATGAGGTCGATAGTCATTAATGGATCAAAAAGAGTATCGCCATCTAAATTTATAGATGAACACATCTCGATAGTCATTGAGTTTTCATCCTTGGATGAATAATATATTCTAAGATCCCAGTCTCTGTCAGTTTTAATGATGGCACTGTCGGGACCGATTTTCTCGAGTATCTCTGCAATTTTACTTCCGTTTGATTCTTTTATTGTCATTTCCATATGCTTCTCCTTTGTTATATTTTGAAGGGGAGCAAGGGATTGCTCCCCCGCTTCTTAAGCTGCTTTTGTTAAAGTGCTGACATCTGCCAGCACTTTTTCCTTCGAGAGTACCTTGCCCGAATCGCTAAGTCTTATCAGTGTGCACATTTTCAGGTTCGGCTTGCTGAGTTTGAACTGAGATGTGAAGTTTTCTGATTTCATTTTTGCTACCAGTGCTTTACCGCTTTTTGTTAATGTGATTTTCATTCGCAAGTCCTCCGTTTTTTTTATATTGTGGACTGAGTATAACATAGTGGAAAAAAGAAAACGACAGTATAGTGTCGGGGTAACGGTGATTTTTGGAAAAATTTTTTCAAAAATGGAGCAGTGACGTGACGGAAAGGTGACGCTTTTGAAAAGGAGGTATGTTTTTTTAAAGATAAGATAATGGACCAGGGGGACGGAGTTCCTGGTCCATTTTTTGAAGCCGCAAAGTGGACCGGGGGGACGGAGTTCCCGGTTCATTTTGCCTCCGCCTTGTATATCCTTTTAACAGTTGTTTCCGAAATATCCATAATCCGCGCTACCTGTTTTATACTTATCCCGCTTTTGCGCATTTCTCTGATGTAATCGTTTCTTTCGCGTTTGCTCAGGGTATATACTTCAGAAGTTGAAGACAGATTTGTTATTTTTTTGAATACCGATAAAGCTTTTTCGTCGGTGAAAAAATGGGCAGTCTCCGGGTGATCATTCGCGAATAAAGCGTTATCAGAATCACCGGATGCTTTGGCAAAGAACCTGATCAAAGCTTCTTTTGAGCCCGCGATGTTGTAAGCATAAGAAACATCCACTAAAGAATTCTTGGCGCCATAGTAAGAGTTATAACTGCTCCATCGATATTCAGAAGGAACACGAACAATATTCGCTTTGACGGGATTATTGTGAATGTAGATTAACACGGACAGAAAAGCTCTTTCATCTTCGACTGCAACACTATAGAAACGGTCCTGGAAAAGGTGGCCGCTACGAGAATACTTAAGATTGTACCATCTGACAAATTTAGTTCCCAGACTTTGGAAAATAGTTGAAATATTATCCGAAGATGCGTGGATCAGAAGGTGTATGTGGTTGTCCATTAAACAATAGGCATATATCTTGCTATCATATTTCTTAGTGCAATCTGATAAAATGTATAGGAATTTTTGATAATCGGAATCTTCTTCAAAAATGATATGCTGATTAACAGAACGAAGTATGATGTGATATATGCCGGTTGAACTCAGAACTCTGGGTTTTCTTGGCATATTTACTCCTTTTATAAAGAAAATCTGAATTATACTGTAAAGAAATATTAACGCGTTGCGTACGATTTGTGAAGAGGAAAAATGAAAATTTTGAAAATGGACCAGGAACTCCGTCCCCTAGGTCC
>JAILRA010000016.1 GCA_024698715.1 Lachnospiraceae bacterium | reverse complement strand
TAATTCGTTGGAGACAAATGCTTCACCTACAACCTGTCGGATATGTTTAAGTTGTGCGCTTGACAGATTTTCAACCTTTTTTATCATAGTTCCTCGCCAGTTATCCTTTAAGTTAATCTTCCATAAAAAACTCTGTTTTTTTATCTTAAATTTTAAAGCTTCATAACCACTGTGTAAAGGCTGTTTTATCATTGCTGTTATAACCGGCCTTTTTGTAAAAATCTAAAGTGCTCTGATTCTTTGAACCTGTATTCACCATGTGTTACAACATTTTCAATAAATGCATATGGTCTTACATCCCTTGTTAAATTCGGAATAATAACACATACACACGAAGACACAATCTTTCCATCGATCTCATTGACGATAATATGATGATTTTTATCTTCTATTATTTCATTCCACACGTCTCTCAAATGCCGGTTATTTTCAGGCTTACCTTCTTCATGAAGGAACAAATACAATTCCAGCATCTGATCCAAATCTTCCGGTTTTACTTCTCTGACCATAAAGCTCTTATTCTCCTTCATAAAATAAATTTGAATTGTGCGATTAACTTCCAAGTTTCATTTTTGCTTTCCTCCCTAAACGTCGATTTGTCATCCCACATTGTATTCCGGTTTTCTATACCAAGATACTGTATTTCTTCTTTAAAGACCATGATGATTTTTATTCACTCTGATCTTCATGTATCTCTTCTTCGTATACCACGATATTCTTTCCGTGCTGCTTGCCCATATACATACGCTCGTCGGCGGTTTTGATGATCTCTTCGGCATCGTGGTAGGATTCGCTGTTTTCTTCCAGACCGATTGTGATCGTGGCTACTATACGTCTGTTATAGAAGATGGTCGGGTTGGATTCGATACATTTTCTCAGATATTCCATTTTTTCTTTGGCGACTTCCATGTCGTAGTCTTTCATCAGGATAACGATCTCTTCGCCGCCCCATCTGCATATTTCGCATCCGTGCATTTCCCTTTTTATGAGCTGGGTAATATGTCTTAACACTTCATCGCCGCCGTCGTGGCCGTATGAGTCGTTTATTCGTTTAAAATTATCGATATCGCAGAAAGCAATGCAGAAGTGATTCGCTTTTTTATCATTTATGCATTCCTTTACCAAAGGCAGAAATCCGCGACGGTTCAAAAGATTGGTAAGAACGTCTTCTTTGGCATCCGCCGACAGCTGTTTATTCAGCAGCTCGAGATCAGTCTTCTCGTATTCACTGCTGTAAATATACAAAGTGTTATAGAAGAACACTGAAAATACCATTACGAAAGTTGAAAAGATAACGGATATTCCCTCAAATAACGGAGTGAACTCATAGGTTGGTTTTGCATGCGAAAACATGATGTACAAAACAACATACAGTGAGAAATTCAATATCAGCATCAGAGCAACAAACCATCTCTTCGCACCTTTAAACAGAAAACTTCCGAAGTAAAGGATTATCGGGACAATGGAAAAAAGGAAACAGTAAGAACCCTTGTTCAGACCTATATGATAGGTGGAAAAAACGGTATAAATGCTGACTTCCAGAATAATACTTATATAAACGGGCATGATGTGTCCGAATTTACAAAGCATTATACAGAAAAGATAAACGATAACACTGAGAACATTAAACTGAATCAAAGGAGTAACTTTTGCCAGAATCATAATTAACAGGAGTGACGCATGAACGAGACACATAACGATTACCGTAAAAAGGAAGCCGTTATGTACCAGAAAATGCATTATTCTATTGAACAGATTTCTTTCTTTCACTTCCAAGAAACCTCGCATTCGGTCAGGTTCGGGTCTTTGAACGGTGGTCATCAGGTGTCAGACCCGTATTAAAGATATCATAGCATTATAAAAGCCAACTGTGAATAAAAATCGCTTTGTCCGAATAAATGATTCGACAATGCTTTTATATATATCGGCTATAAAAAATATAAGGTTAACAGATGTTAACAAAAGTGCCGATTCTGCCGAAAAATATATTTATAAGGTTAATGTATAAATATTTGTTAGGGGCAGATATGCGACTGGCATTTTCGATAATATTTGTAGTATTAATAATAGCACTCGGAATCTGCATGATACT
>JAILRA010000106.1 GCA_024698715.1 Lachnospiraceae bacterium | reverse complement strand
ATCTTCACAAGAGAATCTTCCTTTGATTCTGTTCTGAAGACTTTCGATTGTTTTCTTTCCGTCAACAAATGCTGCAACTTTTCTTCCGGGGATGAAATCCTTGCCTTCGCAGCAGTCGACTTCTCTGATGATAAGCTCCTGGCAAACGTCAACCATTCTTCTTGTAAGGTAACCTGAGTCGGCTGTACGAAGAGCCGTATCGGAAAGACCTTTACGAGCACCGTGAGCTGACATGAAGTACTCAAGTACGTCAAGACCTTCACGGAAGTTGGACTTGATGGGAAGTTCAATTGTACGACCTGTTGTATCTGCCATCAAACCACGCATGCCGGCAAGCTGTTTCATCTGCTGTTCACTACCACGGGCACCGGAATCAGCCATCATCTTGATGTTGTTGTACTGATCAAGTCCGGACATAAGTTCTTTTGTAAGTCTGGCATCGATTTCTTCCCAAACCTTACATACACTCTTATATCTTTCCTCTTCGGTACACTGACCACGACGGAATTTCATCTGAAGCTTGTCTACGTTCTCCTGTGCTTCTGCAAGAAGTTCGGGCTTCTTGGCAGGTACTACCATATCGGAAATCGAAACGGTAAGAGCAGCACGTGTAGAATACTTGTAGCCGATAGCCTTTACAAGGTCGAGTACTTCAGCTGTCTTTGTAGCTCCGTGTGTATTGATTACTTTCTCGAGAATCTGCTTTAACTGCTTCTTTCCTACAAGGAAATCGATTTCGGGAGTAACTGCATTTTCGGGCTTTGTTCTGTCTACGTATCCGAGGTCCTGAGGAAGAATCTCATTGAAGAGAAGTCTTCCGAGAGTTGTCTCTACGATACCGGATACTGTTTCGCCGTCTGCATTCTTTCTCTCGATTCTTACTTTGATTCTCGCATGTAATGTAATTATCTGGTTTTCATATGCAAGAATGGCTTCATTGACATTCTTGAAATATTTGCCTTCTCCCTTGGATCCGGGTCTCTCCTGTGTGAGGTAGTAGATACCGAGTACCATATCCTGTGAAGGAACGGCAACGGGTGCACCGTCTGAAGGTTTAAGAAGGTTGTTGGGTGAAAGAAGTAAGAAACGACATTCTGCCTGAGCTTCCACACTTAAAGGAAGGTGCACAGCCATCTGGTCACCGTCGAAGTCAGCGTTGAACGCTGTACATACGAGGGGATGAAGCTTGATAGCCTTACCTTCTACGAGAATCGGCTCAAATGCCTGAATACCGAGTCTGTGAAGTGTCGGAGCACGGTTTAACATAACAGGATGCTCGCAGATGACGTCTTCGAGAACGTCCCATACTCTTACATCGAGTCTTTCAACCATTTTCTTTGCATGTTTAATGTTAGGGCTTAATCCTCTGCCTACAAGCTCTTTCATAACGAAAGGCTTGAAGAGTTCGATAGCCATTTCTTTGGGAAGACCGCACTGATAAATCTTAAGTTCGGGTCCTACCACGATAACGGAACGTCCGGAGTAGTCAACACGCTTGCCAAGAAGGTTCTGACGGAAACGTCCGGATTTACCTTTGAGCATGTCGGAAAGTGACTTGAGTGCTCTGTTTGAAGGTCCTGTAACAGGTCTTCCTCTTCTGCCGTTATCTATAAGTGCGTCAACAGCTTCCTGAAGCATTCTCTTCTCGTTACGAACGATGATATCGGGTGCACCGAGTGTAAGAAGCTTTGCAAGTCTGTTGTTTCTGTTGATGATTCTTCTGTATAAGTCGTTTAAGTCGCTTGTAGCGAAACGTCCGCCGTCGAGCTGTACCATGGGACGGATATCGGGCGGGATTACGGGGATAACGTCAAGGATCATCCATTCGGGCTTGTTGCCTGACTCACGGAATGCCTCGATAGCCTCGAGTCTCTTCATGAGTTTGGATTTCTTCTGTCCCTTGGAGTTATCTGTATCAAGTTCAGTCTTGATCTCTTCGTATTCCTTTTCAAGGTCAACTCCCATAAGAAGTTCCTTGACTGCCTCGGCACCCATTCCTACACGGAATCTGTCGCCCCACTCTTCTCTTGCGTTCTGATATTCTTTTTCTGAAAGAACCTGCTTGAACTCAAGTGAGGTATTGCCCTTGTCGAGTACAACGTAAGATACGAAATAAAGGATCTTTTCAAGTGCTTTGGGGCTCAGATCGAGAATGAGACCCATTCTTGAAGGAATACCCTTAAAATACCAGATGTGTGAAACGGGAGCGGACAGTTTGATATGTCCCATTCTCTCTCTACGAACGCTGGCTTTTGTAACTTCTACGCCGCAACGGTCGCACACAACACCTTTATAACGAATCTTTTTATATTTACCGCAATGACATTCCCAGTCTTTGCTGGGTCCGAAAATCTTTTCGCAGAAAAGACCGTCTTTTTCGGGTTTTAATGTTCTGTAATTGATGGTCTCGGGCTTTTCAACTTCGCCTCTTGACCATTCGAGTATTTTCTCCGGTGATGCCAAACCGATCTTGATCGAATCAAATGTTATCGGTTCATATCCATCTTTTCTTAAATCAGACATTTTCTGGCTCTCCTTTTCAAATATGAGTTAAATATCCATTATTCACCGTCAGTTCCGAAATCATCTACAACCGAATCCTCTTCATAAACGTATTCTTCAGAGAAATCGTCATCATACTTATCGTCTTCTTCGCCGATCGTATGCTCGGTGAAGCCAAGTTCGGCAAGTCTTGCGCTTTCGTAATCATTCTCAGCGGAATCATCGCCCATTTCAGCACGATATGTTGATGTATTTGTATCGGTATTCTCAAGAAGTTCAACTTCATTTCCGTCTTCGTCAAGAACTTTGACGTCAAGACAGAGTGACTGTAATTCTTTGAGCAATACCTTGAACGATTCGGGTATACCGGGTGTAGGAATATTCTCACCCTTTATAATTGCCTCGTATGTCTTAACACGTCCTACAACGTCGTCAGACTTAACCGTAAGGATTTCCTGGAGTGTATAGGATGCACCGTATGCTTCCAGAGCCCAAACTTCCATTTCACCGAAGCGCTGTCCGCCGAACTGGGCTTTACCGCCGAGAGGCTGCTGCGTAACGAGTGAGTACGGTCCGGTAGAACGTGCATGGATCTTATCGTCTACCAGGTGATGGAGCTTGAGGTAATGCATGTGACCGATGGTAACGGGACCGTCGAAATATTCACCTGTACGACCGTCACGCAGTCTTACCTTACCGTCTCTGGAAATGGGAACGCCCTTCCATAATTCTCTGTGTTCTTTATGCTCATACAGATACTCGAAGATCTCGGGAAGAAGAACATCTTTATATTTCTTTTCAAAATCTTCCCACTCGCCGTTGACATAGTCATTGGCCATATCAAGAGTATCCATGATGTCGATCTCGTTCGCACCGTCGAATACAGGGGTAGCGATATTGAATCCTAAAGCCTTTGCTGCAAGCGAAAGGTGGATCTCAAGAACCTGACCGATATTCATACGGGAAGGAACGCCCAGAGGGTTAAGTACGATATCAAGAGGACGACCGTTGGGAAGATAAGGCATATCTTCTACGGGAAGAACTCTTGAAACAACACCCTTGTTACCGTGACGTCCGGCCATCTTATCACCGACAGAGATCTTTCTCTTCTGTGCGATGTAGATTCTTACCTTCTGGTTAACTCCGGGTGAAAGTTCGGAATCGCCCTGTGCACGTGAGAATACCTTGGCATCAACTACAACACCGTATTCACCGTGAGGTACCTTAAGAGAAGTATCTCTTACTTCTCTTGCCTTCTCACCGAAGATAGCACGAAGGAGTCTCTCTTCAGGTGTAAGTTCCGTCTCTCCCTTGGGAGTAACTTTACCTACGAGGATATCACCGGCACGAACCTCTGCACCGATACGGATGATACCGTTTTCGTCAAGGTCTTTACGTGCATCTTCTCCGACACCGGGAAGATCTCTTGTGATCTCTTCAGGTCCGAGCTTTGTATCTCTCGCTTCTGTTTCATATTCTTCGATATGAACTGATGTATATACGTCTTCTTTAACGAGTCTTTCGCTGAGAAGAACAGCATCTTCGTAGTTGTAACCTTCCCAGGTCATGAATCCGATAAGAGGGTTCTTACCAAGACCCAGTTCACCGTTAGCTGTTGAAGGACCGTCAGCGATAACCTGTCCTGCCGCCACATGATCACCCTTGAATACGATGGGCTTCTGGTTGTAGCAGTTGCTCTGGTTACTTCTTGTGAATTTAGCAAGCTTGATGGTATCTTCTTTCGATTCACCGTCATATAAGATCCTGATCTCGTCGGAAGCAACATAAGTGATCGTTCCGGCTTTCTTAGCTACCTTACATACACCTGAGTCAACAGCAGCCTTAGCTTCCATACCTGTACCTACAACGGGTGCTTCGGTAAAGAGAAGAGGAACCGCCTGACGCTGCATGTTCGAGCCCATGAGGGCACGGTTAGCATCGTCGTTCTCAAGGAAAGGAATAAGGGCTGTAGCTACAGAGAATACCATCTTAGGAGATACGTCCATGTAATCGAACATAGCCTTGGGATATTCATGAGTCTCTTCTCTGTAACGACCTGTAACCATCTTTCTTACGAAATGGCCTTCTTCGTCAAGCTTTTCGTTAGCCTGTGCTACATGGTAGTTATCTTCTTCGTCAGCAGCCATATAAACTACTTCTGAAGTTACCTTGGGATTTTCGGGATCTGTCTTGTCGATCTTTCTGTAAGGTGCCTCGATAAATCCGTACTCATTGATCCTTGCATAGGAAGCAAGTGAGTTGATAAGTCCGATGTTGGGACCTTCGGGTGTCTCGATAGGACACATTCTTCCGTAGTGTGTATAGTGAACGTCACGAACCTCGAATCCGGCACGGTCTCTTGACAGACCGCCGGGTCCCAAAGCTGAAAGACGTCTCTTATGTGTAAGTTCGCCGAGAGGGTTGTTCTGGTCCATGAACTGTGAAAGCTGTGATGAACCTACGAATTCCTTCATGGCTGCCTGTACGGGCTTGATGTTAACAAGGCTTGAAGCAGAAACATCATCCGCATCATGAGTAGTCATTCTTTCACGAACAACTCTTTCCATTCTTGAAAGACCTATTCTGTACTGGTTCTGAAGAAGCTCTCCGACAGCACGGATACGTCTGTTGCCCAAATGGTCAATATCGTCCTTATTGCCGATACCGTATTCGAGATGGAAGCAATAGTTGATACTTGCAAGGATATCTTCCTTGGTAATATGTTTGGGAATAAGATCGGAGATGTTGTTCTTGATTGCATCGCCGAGTTCTTCCGGTCTGTTGGCATACTCGCCGAGGATGGTCTGGAGTACGGGGAAGTAAACAAGTTCGGTAATGCCAAGCTCTTCCTTATCGCAGTCAACCCATTCGGAAATATCAACCATCATATTGGAAAGAACTTTAACGTTTCTTTCCTCTGTCTGGATGAGAACGGAAGGAATGGCAGCGTTCTGGATCTTGGTCGCGGTTTCCTTGTCAACCACATCACCTGCTTTTGCAAGCACGTCGCCGGTAAACTCGCTGACAACATCTTCCGCAAGCGTATGGCCTACGATCCTCTTGTTGAAATTGAGTTTCTTATTATATGTATAACGTCCAACCTTTGCGAGGTCATAACGTCTGGGATCAAAGAACATGGAATTCATGAAATTCTCGGCATTTTCAGGGCTGAAAGGCTCGCCGGGGCGAAGTCTCGCATAGAGCTCTCTGAGACCTTCCTGATATGACTTTGAAGGGTCCTTGGCAATGGTTGCCATGATCTTGGGATCGTCACCGAATACGGAAATGATCTCTTCATCAGAGCCGAGTCCGAGCGCACGAATAAAAGCCGTAATGGGCATCTTTTTGTTTCTGTCTACGTGAACAGACGCAATGTCATTGGAGTCTGTCTCGTACTCGAGCCATGCACCACGGTTGGGTATAACTGTAGAAGCGAATAACTTCTTTCCTAATTTATCATGTGTATAATCATAGTAGATGCCGGGAGAACGAACGAGCTGAGAGACAATAACACGTTCCGCACCGTTGATAACGAATGTGCCGGTTTCCGTCATAAGAGGGAAATTACCCATAAAAATGTCAGATTCTTTGATTTCAAACTGACCTGTCTTGTTGCCGTTCTTATCTTTCTCGGGTACATGAAGACGTGCTCTGACCCTCAAAGGTGCTTCATAAGTGAGATCTCTCTCTTTGCATTCTTCGATGGTATGCTTTGCTTCATCTTCGGCAAGAGTAAAATCAACAAATTCAAGACGCATGTCGCCGCCGAAGTTCGTAATCGGACAAATATCGTCAAAAGCTTCTTTAAGGCCTTCCTTAAGAAACCATTCGTACGACTTCTTCTGCACTTCAATCAGGTTAGGAATTTCGAGCACTTCTTCCTGTCTTGAATAGCTGATTCGCAAACTGTTACCATTGTACACCGGACGAATTCTTTTCTTTTCCATTGACATTCTGCTCCAATCTTTTGATAATCACCAATTCGAAAGCGCTGACCGCATGTGTTTTGCCCTTATTTTAGGCAATAAAAACACAAATGGGCCACACTTCCCACATTAGCGCATTTTCCATCATACCAAAAAAACGACCGGAAGTCAAACACTTTTTCCGGTCGTTTAAAAATTTCTTATAAATTAAATTACTTCAAAGTAACCTTAGCTCCAACTTCTTCAAGTTTCTTCTTGATGTCTTCAGCTTCATCCTTGGAAGCAGCTTCCTTAACCATCTTGGGAGCGCCGTCAACAAGGTCTTTAGCTTCTTTAAGTCCTAAGCCTGTGATCTCACGAACAACTTTGATAACTTTAACCTTTTCAGCACCTACTTCTGTAAGTTCTACGTCAAACTCTGACTTCTCTTCTGCTGCTGCACCTGCATCGCCTGCACCTGCTGCTGCAACTACTACGCCTGCTGCTGCAGATACACCGAACTCTTCCTCGCAAGCCTTTACCAATTCATTTAACTCTAATACGCTAAGCTCTTTAATAGCAGCGATAAATTCTTCTGTTGTTAATTTAGCCATTTTAATTTTCCTCCATATTTTTTATAAAAAACAAAATTTCCTGTTATGCACCCTGTTTTTCTGCGATCTGATTGAGTACGCGAGCCATATTGGAAACGGGTGACTTGATACTGCCGAGCAGTTTTGCAAGAAGTTCTTCTCTTGAAGGTACTGTTGCGATCTGAGCGATTCCGTTTGCATCGTATGCTGTTCCTTCAACTACGCCGGCCTTAACTTCAAGCTTGGGAGCTCCTTTAGCAAATTTGCAGATCTCTCTTGCGGGAGCAGTTGCATCTTCAGTTGAAATAGCGATAGCCGTAGGTCCTTCAAGATAAGGAGCAAGGCTTTCGAATTCAGTTCCCTGAATAGCAAAATTGATCATTGTGTTCTTGTAAACTTTATATGTGATATTGTTCTCACGTAAAGCCTTACGAAGTTTTGTGTCCTGCTCAACGGTAAGTCCGCGATAGTCAACCACAACAACCGACTTTGCATCTTTGATGCTTGATTGAATCTCTTCGATAATGGGTTTCTTTAATTCAACCTTTGCCATTCTTTTTTCCTCCTTCTTAATATTTGTTGCCGAAAGAGTTTTATTTGGGAATCGGGAATTTTTTCTTCCCGAAACGCCGACCGCATGTTGCGTAGCAACAAGTTTCGATATGCAGTCGTGTGCATAAAAAAACTCCCGCCGAAACAGCGAGAGACAAAAATTCCATCCAAAACTTTTCTCCTCGGTAGGCGACTCTGCTTACGTCTTTCGACACCTACTGTCTTCGGCACGGTCATGACGACCTTTTCTAAAATATCAGAATAATCCGTATTTGTCAATATATGATTTTTAAAAGATAAACGGACGCTTCTTCCGAAGCGCCCGCGATGATTCTTTATCTTATAAATACTTAAGTGTGCTTACCTTTACTCCGGGTCCCATGGTGCTGGATATCGTAATGCTCTTTAAGTATGTACCCTTAAGTGATGAGGGTTTAGCTTTTACGATAGCATCCATGATAGCCTTAAGGTTCTCAACAAGCTGTTCTTCAGAGAAAGAAACCTTTCCGATAGGGCAGTGTACAATGTTTGACTTATCAAGTCTGTACTCGATCTTACCTGCTTTGATATCGTTGATGGCTTTTGTAACATCCATGGTTACTGTGCCTGCCTTGGGGTTGGGCATGAGACCTTTAGGTCCGAGTACCTTACCGAGACGACCTACAACACCCATCATATCGGGAGTTGCTACAACTACGTCAAAGTCAAGCCATCCTTCGTTCTGGATCTTGGGAATGAGCTCGTCGCCGCCTACATAATCTGCACCGGCTGCTTCAGCTTCTGCAACTTTGTCACCCTTTGCAAATACGAGAACTCTTACTGTCTTACCTGTTCCGTGAGGAAGTACTACAGCGCCTCTGATCTGCTCTTCTGCATGACGTCCGTCACAACCTGTTCTGATGTGAAGTTCAACGGTTTCGTCGAATTTTGCAATAGCTGTCTTTTTTACCAATGCTACTGCTTCTGCGGGATCGTATAGAGTTGCTCTGTCAACCTGCTTAGCAGCTTCGTTATATTTTTTTCCGTGTTTCATTTAAATTACCTCCTTGTGGTTAAATGCAATAATTGCTCCCACTATCTCAAATTAATCTTCTACTACAATACCCATTGAACGAGCAGTACCTGCGATCATGCTCATAGCTGCTTCAATGCTTGCTGCGTTAAGGTCTTCCATCTTTGTCTCTGCGATCTCTCTTACCTTAGCCTTTGAGATCGTAGCAACCTTATCCTTGTTAGGTCTTGCGGATGCACTCTTAAGATTGCAAGCTTTCTTCAACAATACTGCAGCGGGAGGAGTCTTGGTAACAAAACTGAAACTCTTGTCTGCGTAAACTGTGATGACAACGGGAATGATAACGTCACCCTTGTCAGCTGTCTTTGCGTTGAACTGCTTTGTAAATTCAACGATGTTTACACCATGCTGTCCTAAAGCGGGACCAACAGGTGGAGCCGGTGTTGCTTTTCCGGCAGGAATCTGTAACTTGATATAACCTGTAACTTTCTTTGCCATTTTGGCTACCTCCTAATAAAATGTGGTTCGGCGCCGCAACCCATTTGCGGCTCCCACTGTTCATAAAACTCTTCTTATATATAAAATAGGAAAACCTATGAACAACCTTAGTTGTTTACATCTTTTTGATATCAGCAAAACTGATCTCAACCGGTGTCTCACGTCCGAACAATTCCACGTTGATCGTAACAACCTGCTTGTTCTCGTCGACTCTCTTGACAACGCCGACGGTTCCGACCCAAACACCTGCAATAACATTGACCATATCGCCTTCGGAAACATCTACGCGGATCTTTTCAGGTCCTTCAAAACTGAGTGCTTTCATTTCGTCTTCCGTAAGAGGAACGGGTTTGCTTCCGGGACCTACGAAACCTGTAACGCCTCTGGTATTTCTTACAACATACCATGCCGCATTGTCATCCGCATCCATATGAATAAGAACATAACCGGGAAACATCTTTTTCTCGGATGTTTTTCTCACTCCGTTTTTAACTTCGGATACTTCCTGCATGGGAACCTTAACCTCAAGAATAGTCTCTCTGAGTTCAGGTCTGTTTTCGATGGCCTTCTCAATATTGGTCTTTACTTTGTTTTCGTAACCCGAATAAGTATGTACTACATACCATCCCATACCTTTTCCGGATTTATTGTCGCTTTGACCGATATCGTACTCTTCTTCGTTAAATCCTTCCATTTATACCTCCGTGCCGGCCGTTCACGCATAACGCAATCGCCGGTTTGACTAAACTCTACAGACCGGTTAAGAAATTGATTCCGTATTTAATGCCGAAATCAACCGCAGCAATGATTAACGCAACAACAAACGTAATAATGGTTACCACAACAGTCTGCTTGATAACATCGTCTCTTCCGGGCCATGAAATCTTTTTGAATTCCGATCTGACTCCCTTAAAGAAATTCTTTTTGGGTTTCTTCTGTGTATCTGCCATAATCTTATCCCTTTCCGGATTAAGCCGAATGCCCGATTACTTTGTTTCCTTATGTAATGTATGAGTCTTGCAGAATCTGCAGTACTTCTTGGTTTCCATTCTGTCGGGATGTGTCTTTTTATCCTTGGTTGTATTGTAGTTTCTCTGCTTGCATTCTGTGCATGCCAAAGTAATTCTTGTACGCATAATTTATTACCTCCGTAAAACTTTTTCACAGTTAGTTGTTTGCAATTCTCCCTGTTTTAGAGTGCATAAAAAAAAGACCTAAAACGCAATCTTGCTTATGTAGAATATCATATCAAAAACACCCCGTCAATATTTTTTTGATCTGCGGTGCGATATATTTTGCATTCCGTTTCCGTTACGGGCTTTATTATATCACGGAATAAGATAAAAAAAATGTTTATCTTCTATATAAATGCGAAAAAAACTGTTGTATTTATTTTTGAGTTATGTTAATATAGTGTTGTAATATTAGCATAAGTCTATGCTCGTGCCGGGGTAACGGATACCCGAAATATTAACGGCAATCGATTTCAAGGAAGAAAGGAGGGAGCAGGATGGCTTATTCAGTTGCATTAAATAACGTCTATAATAACTATCTTACATCATATGCGCCAAAAGCCAGCGGTCGTTACGATGCGCACAAAAAAAGTGAACTTCGCGGCGTATACAATTCCATTGCGAAAATAAATAAAGAATCTCCCCTTTCTATCATTGATTCGAGCATTGACTCGCAGTCTTATGCCGTCAATCTGAAGGAAAATGCGAGAGAATTGCGTAATACCATTGCTTCCCTCGGAGGACTTGACGAAGAAGATCTTCTTAATAAGAAAACCGCCTTTTCTTCCGATTCGGAGATAGCGGATGTCAGATATATAGGAGATGATTATTCCGAAGGCGATGCATCGGAATTCACGCTTTTCGTTGAAAAACTCGCGACCAGCCAGATAAATACGGGCAATGTTTTAAAGGATGAACCCGTTTCGCTCACACCCGGTACATACTCGTTTGATATTTCCGTAAACAATATGAGTTATGAATTCCAGTTTAATATAAATGAAGGCGAAACCAACAAGGCTCTTCAGGACAAACTTGCCAGACTTATAAATAATTCAAACGTCGGACTCAAAGCGGATGTCGTGTCATCCCCCGAAGGAAATGCTTTTACTCTTGAAACCAACCTGACGGGTATCGAAGATGACAGACAGCTTCTCTTCACGGTAAGCGACGAGAACACAAGTAAGGCGTCGGGAGCCGTCGGATATCTGGGACTCGATAATGTCACGCAGCTCCCGGATAACGCCAAGTTCTATCTTAACGACGAGCCACATGAATCATATTCGAACCACTTTACGGTGGCCAAGACATTCGAGTTGACGCTCAACAAAGTAAATGAGATAGATGATGAACCGATCAAGATCGGACTTAAGGCCGACACCGATTCGATGTCGGAAAATGTGGCCAAATTTGCCCGCGGATACAACGACTTCATAAGGAATACTTCGGAGTATCTTGCTTCGCAGCCCAAAACCGGATATCTTCTGAATGAAATGACCAGGATCCGCAATACCTACGGGCAGGCGCTGAACAATGTGGGGATTTTGTTCGATGATGACGGATTTATGAAGATCGACAATGACACACTTGCCGAAAACATAAACAGTACGGATGCTCTCGAATCCTTTGCGGGAGTAAGGAAGTTTACCAATTCGGTACTGAACAAGGCCAATCAGGTCACACTCAATCCAATGGACTATGTTCAGAAGACTATAGTCGCATACAAGAATCCCGGAAAGGAATTCTTTACACCTTACATTACCAGTCAGTATTCCGGAATGATGTTCAACGGATACTGCTGATACAAAATAACATTTCACACCTCTTTTCTAACTTAAAAATACCTGCATCTTCATGCAGGTATTTTTATTATGGATCTTGATCCGTAAACTCTATTCTTTTTTCTCTTCCGTTTCTCCGAGGCCCTCTTCTATCAGCCTGGAAATGTTCTCCATAGCTTCTTCCTCGTCATCACCCTCGCAGATAAGCTCAATCGACTCACCCTGCTTCACACAGGCTGCCAGTACACTTAAAACGCTCTTGGCATTGGTATTGTTGTTACGGTAATTAAACGTGATCTTCGATTTGTATTTTACGGCTTCTTTGCAAAGGTTGCCCGCAGGACGCAGATGCAATCCCGTCGGATTGTTGATTGTCAATGTTTTAGTAAGCATATGTCTCCCCCCGAATTCATACCTTATCTTATCTGTTTTTGCTATTTTATCAGTTTTTCGTTCAAAATTCAAGTTGAATGAGATTAATACGGAAATCCGAAAATGAACTCCTAATCCTCTTCCTGAGTTATCTTTATCCTCAGTTTCAGTTCATCCTTCACTCTGAGTCCGTCAGGAAGCGTAAGGATCACCGGTACGGTATATGTGCCGGGCGAAATGGTCTCGATACCCTTCTCTTCCATATATTCATTCAGATCTATCGAAACTTTGATATCCGAGGAAGTCACTCCCTCGAATTCTTCTTCCAGCCCGAACAAACTGATCTCGAGTCTGTTTTCCGTGGCACTTTCGGAACCATTGATTATTTCATACGACATTCCTTTCTGAAGTCCTTCAACGGAAACCTTGTTAAGATATACAATGTAATTCTTTTCAATCTCGGGTTCAATCGAAACGAATATCGCAATGCTTCCCTTAAATGAATCATCCGCTGATTCTATTCCGTTCGGAAGATAATTGAATACATTCGCATTGGTCTTGAAATTGGATTTCAGATTACTTATATTGACCGACGAAGCGGGGATCGTTACCTGAGATATATTGTCCAGAACCGCTTTGGATCCCGCAAGTTTGACTTCCGAAGGCGAAAGCTCGACTTTGCCGGTAAATTTGTATCCTTCTTCAGGTTCTCCGGACGGTGAACAGATAACGCTTACCGTCTTTGTAAAAAGGATCTCCTGAGTAACATTGATGTTTTCAAGGTTCATGCTGAGTCTTGAAGTATCAACTCTGGCTCCGAGCGCATCATAAAGAATGATCGGAACCGATGCAGAGATCGAGTTGGTCGCTCCTTCTACATCCACCTGAACCTTTGCCGACTGAACCAGATCGATGACCGACTTCGGTCCTTCGATGTTCACGCGGTTAAGGCTTATGCTGTAATTACCCACTATGTAATCCTGTGCCGGTTCTCCGACAGTCTCAACAAGAATGGGCTTCTGGATCCTCTTGGATTCTTCGATGTTCAGTTCCACCGTATCGAATTCCGGTTTCATGGTATCGATATCGCCGGAATATTTATTGGAAGTGACCGTCAGATGAAGCGTATTTCCGTCACCGATCTCTTTCATATCGGCGATGACATTGATATTGTCTTTTGAAATATCTTCTATTACCGAACGTCTTCCGCTTACGGAAACATCAACGGATTCCTGTCCTTCAACTATTTCGTATACAAGATTTCTGTCCTTTAAGGTAAGATCATTGATCACCGTTATGGGAACATCATTAAACTGCACACTCTTTACGGGATCATCAATGTTAACAACTATGATCCAGATAATGATCGAAAAAAGAACGGAAAGAACTTTCAGGTTAAGATTGTGCATCAGCTTTTGCTTCATCCTTCTTGCCCTCCCCTTTTTTATTCTTTATCTTTTTGGGCTTGCCTTCTTTTTTGTCCTGGATCCTCTCAAGTTTTCTTCTGAGATCGATAACATCAAGACATCTGAAAAGCTCACCGTTCTGTGCAACGCTGACTTTGCCCGTTTCTTCCGAAACTATGATTACCAGTGCGTCGGTAACTTCGGAAATACCTACTCCGGCACGATGTCTGGTACCCAGATCCTTGCTCAGGCTTCTGTTGTCCGACAAAGGAAGATAACAGGTAGCGGACTGCACCCTGTCGCCTCTTATGATAACCGCGCCGTCATGTAAAGGTGTGTTGTGTTCAAAAATATTGACCAGAAGCTGACTGGTAACTATACCGTCAACCGCGATACCGGTCCTCTCGTATTCTTCGAGGGGAGATTCAGCTTCAATAACAATAAGCGCACCGGTTCTGGCGCGCCCCATCTCAAAACTGGCACTGATGATCTCATTCAAAGTTTTATCCGAAAAACGTCCCTCGTTCTGTTTCTCACCCAATATTATCAGACTCGTCAGAAGATTGTTTTTACCAAGATCTTCTATAAGTCTTCTGATCTCCGGCTGAAGCGCGACTATGATCGCGACGGCCAACAGGGTAAACAGACTCTTTCCTATCCAGATGATCGTGGTCATGTCGAGGATTTCCGCAACGGCCATAAAAACGAGAATAACGGCAAGTCCTTTGACCACCGCCCATGCTCTGGTATTTTTCATCCATTTCATGGCCTGGTACAAAAGAAATGCCAGAATTATCATTTCCAGAATATCCAGAATACCGACTCTCGGAAGTCTGAATGCTGCCAAATATGAACTTATGAAATCAAATATCCTTTGAAACATAAAACTTACCCGTTACTTGGAATCCCTGCTTATTCTTTCTTCCAGTTTTCTTCTCTGATAAGCCATTCTTCTGCTTAATCCGAGATCGTTGTCTTCTTCCTGAACTATGTCATCCGAACGCGAATCGTTTTCTTCAATCTGTTCGTTTCTCAGTCTTTCTTCTCTTCTTCTCGCAGCTTCACGGCGTCTTGCTACTTCCGCCTGTCTTGCTTCGTAAACTGCCTTTTCTCTTGAAAACTCACTGTCAGCATCGGATGTACTTCTTCTCGATGCTGTTGAAGGTCTCTGCGCGGAACGTCTTACGCTCTGTACGTTTTCCTGTGCATCTTCTTCACTGCTTTGTTCGGATACACGGCTTTTTACGCTTTCCTCGCGGGCAGGATTCTTTTCCTTTGCTTCTTTTTTCTTCTTCTTTTTCTCGGAAACGTCCCTGTTGTCTTTTACATTGCCGCCTGAGATCTTCGGAACTGCCTTAACATAATAGTAATAATCGTCATCTTCGAACTGAACTTTTTCCGTTCTCGAATAATCGACATCAAATACCAGGAACTGTATTATCTTAACCACAACGCAGGCTATGACCGTACCTATAATGAGTCCGGGAATGGAAATATCCGTTTTGTACATGATATCTCCGACCAGGATCGTAAGGATTCCGATCAGCGCACCCATGATCATCGCGATCGTCCATGCATAATTGATGGATAATCTTCTGATCACGTATACAACCATTACAACCAGGGCAAATGCAGCTGCGCATATGAGCATTTCCTTGTTTTTGATAAGACCTTCCAGCAGTGCCTTCAGTCTGGCTATCGTATCGTCCTCACCGCTCTCGGCAAATACTTTCGAAGCACTTACCATATACTTGAGCACATAGAACACCACGGTTCCGCATGCAACCGATACGGAGCTTGAGAAAGAACCCACAAGACCGAACGACATCGGAACAACATACGGGATATGGAATACAAAACAAAGCGGAGTGAGAATAACGGCCATCGTATCTTTGGGCGAAAACCTGAAGAAAAGAAGGAACATTATCACATAGACCACCGCCAGAGTAGCCGCAAATTCAATGGATATCGCATAAGCATGAAGCAGTGTCAGAAGTGCTCCGATCACAACTATCATGTTCAGCGGCATGAACGAACAGAAAAGTCCCAGAATAAGAGCCAAAGGGAATTTGGCTATCTTGGTCATGTATCCGAATTTTGCATTTATCGTGCAAAATACAACCATTGCGAGTATTAATTTTCCTGCGGGAACCAGATATGCTTCAAACCTGCTTAAAAAGGTAACAACCTGAAGTCTGATCTCTCTTAACTTAGTCATCATCGTCTTCTTCCTCAAAGTCCTCTTTTCTGCCGTAATGAGACAAGAGTTTTTTCAGATTTCTGGAGAAAATCCTTTTATATTTAACCGATTTGTTGTATTTTACGAAAAATACAACAGCAACAACGGAAATATACGCAACAACAAAACCGATATAATACAATATCAGTTTTCTTGCTTCTTCCATCAGATCTATTCTGTAAAAATCTGTCAGTAATGTTTCCGAATTGCAAAGCACATAAAGACCGATAATCATCAGAAACACGAACGTGGCGCTTACAAGCGATGTGAGTATCTTGAGTCCGATATAGTCGGATCTGAAATACTTTGCCACGGGTTCGTTCTTCTTACCCTCGGTCTTTTCGTAAATGGCAATTCTCGTCATCAGACGTATTTTCTTTTTTCCTTCTTCGTTGATCATGGCACCCTGTGTTTTACAGGAATCGCATCTTATTGGAGCTTTTGGCTTTAACGCCTCCTGATGTAAGCCCCGAATTATCTTCCTGAGGTTTGCGTGTAACTTCCATGATACCGCGTGCGAGTTCGTTCTTGCATTTGTCGCAATATCTTCCGCTTCTTATCATGGTGCCGCATCCTTCGCAGTCGATACCGACCGGCGAATCCGCACCGAACAGAAGTCTTTCCTCACGGATCCACTGTTTTATCATCTTTTCGGTAACGTCACATTCTTCGCAAATCTCGGCAATCCCGGCATTTTTATTATCTCTGATAAAATCTTTAACTCTCTGGAACTGATGTTCCGATTCTTCCTTGCATGCTGGACAGATCATAGGCCCGGCAACATAGTTAAAGATCTTATTGCATTTCTTACAGTTTCTGACATCCATAATCTCACCCCCCGGACTTTATTTGTCAATCCCAATCGCCACGGTAACAAAATAGACTTTTTTCACGCCCGCTTCTTTTAATATACTAGCCGCCTCATCGATGGTGCTTCCCGTGGTATAGACATCATCCACCAAAATAACATTATCTAATTTTACAACATTTTGTGGGATATGAAAAGCCCCCACAAGATTCTTTTGTCTGTCCGTTCCCTTCATTTTCTTCTGTTCTTTTGTATTTTTGATTCTGAAGAGAATATCGGTTCTGACAGGTATTTTGATCCTTTTGGAGATCTCGTCGGCCAGAAGTTCGGACTGATTATATCCTCTTTTTTTGTATTTGGCGGGATGAAGCGGGATCGGTATTAACGCATCGGCTTCAAATTCCTTCAAAACCGTGCCCAGATATTTGCTTATTTCCTCGGCATAGAACGCCGCATATTCCGGTCTGGACGCATTTTTAAACCTCGCTATCGAGTCATTGACGCTGTCATATTCGTACAAAGCCGTTCCTCTCTCGAAAAACCGCTTAACCGATGAACAGTCTTCGCAGAATTCTTCGTTGGGGTTATCCGTATGCTTGCCGCATCTGAAACAGCGGGGTTCGGATACCCTTCTCGGAATAAGCCTGCATTCATCACAGATCAGTTTGTTCTTACCGCGTATCCCGTCGCAAATGGGACATCTTCCCGGAAAAAGAGCGTCCATTAAACCTCCATAACCTCTTTTAATCTGTCGGTAAAAGCAGTATATCTTTTTTTCTCGCCGTCATTTTTGACCATATCCCTGATCTTTTCACTGCTTCCCATTAACATTACGCATTTTGTGCCTCTTGTGATCGCCGTATACAAAAGATTTCTGGTCAGAAGCTGTCTGGGCGTATCCAGGATCGGTATCACCACCGCGGGATATTCGCTTCCCTGTGATTTGTGTATCGTTATCGCATAGGCCAGTTCGAGTTCGTCGAGTTCTTCTCTTGTATAAACAACTTCCTTGATATCGTCAAACAGGACCGTAACGCTCTTCTCGAATTCGTTTATGGCAATGATCTTTCCGATATCCCCGTTACATACTCCTTCTCCCTTTTCAACGGCAATCCCGTTAAATCCTCTGCATACCCAGGTAATGTCGTAATTGTTCTTAACCTGCATTACCTTGTCGCCCACTCTGAAGATATTTTCTCCCCTTGCCGTCTCCTTTTTTTCGTATGACGGCGGATTTAAATGATTCTGAAGGACTTTGTTCAAAGCTTCCACACCGAGATCACCTTTTTTGGAAGGAGCAAGGATCTGTATCTCGGAAGGGTCCGTTTTGAATTTGCCCGGGATCCTGTTTTGGATAAGTTCGATCACATCCCTTACCAATACTCTTCTGTCGCTTCTTTCAAGAAAGAAGAAATCGTTGCTTTCGGCATTTTTATTAAGAGAGGGGCAGATCCCTTTGTTGATCTCATGAGCATTGTATATGATAAGACTGTTTTCGCTCTGTCTGTGGATCGTATCAAGCGTGGAACATCTGAAATATCCCGAACAGATCAGATCCCTGAAGATATTACCCGGTCCGACGCTCGGCAGCTGATTCATATCACCTACCAGAATGACTCTCGATCCGGTCTCGACAGCTTTAAGAAATGCCGTAAAAAGAAAAACATCAACCATTGACATTTCATCGACTATATAAACATCCGCTTCAAGAGGATTGTCTTCGTTTCGGTTAAACCTCGTTTTCTCGCTGTCATCCCCCACTGCCTTTGCTTCCAGGAGTCTGTGAAGCGTTCTGGCCTCAAAACCCGTGGCTTCGCTCATTCTCTTTGCCGCCCTTCCGGTCGGCGCAGCGAGGATAACGTCCATTCTTTCATTGTAGAAATATTCTATAAGAGCTCTGATGATCGTGGTCTTACCGGTACCGGGTCCGCCGGTCAGAAGGAATATTCCGTTATTGATGCCGGCTTCTATCGCCTCTTTTTGAGACTGATCGAGTTCGAACGAATATTCCGAAGTCACTCTTTCTATCTTTTCCTTTAATGCTTCTTTTTCAGCTTCGTTTAAATCCTTTTCGACGAAAGCTTCCTTCAGGCACTTAAGCTTATTGGCGCAGAATGCCTCGTCCTGATAAACCCCCTTGAGAAATACTTTGTCCGGATTCTTCAAAGTAAGTTTATTGGCCAGGCACATCTCGTTTATCTGTTCTTCTATCATTTCTTTTTCCACGGAAAGAACTTCAAACGCCTGATCGATAAGCATTCCCTTGGGAAGATATGTGTGCCCTTCTTCCATTGCCTGTAAGAGCGCATATTGTATACCGGCACAGATCCTTTCGGGAGAATTCTCTTTGATGCCTGACTTTCGTGCTATTTCATCCACGGTCTTAAAACCTACGCCGAAAATATCCTCCGCTATCTTATACGGATGTTCCTTTACGATCTTATAGATCCTGTCATCGTATCTTTCGTATATTTTCGCCGCAAGGGTATTGGAAATATTGTATTCCTGCAAAAACATCATCGCATCGCGCATGCTTCTTTTCTGAGAATACTCCGTTGCGATGCTTAAAGCCATGTTTTCGCTTATTCCTTTTACTTCAGCAAGTCTTTCGGGTTCTTTCTCAAGGATGTCGAGCGTACTTGCACCGAAACGGGTAAAAATTCGCACGGCAAGTTTGGGTCCTACACCCTTAAGCGCACCCGAAGCCAGATATTTGATCACTGAATCTGATTCCGTGGGACGAACCGCCCTGAAAGAAGTCATTTTTATCTGATTGCCGTAAACGGGATGATTGATCTCATCTCCCGTCACTTCAATATAATCCCCCTCTGAAACGCCAAAAACATTGCCGGTTACGACAATGTTTCCTTCTTTAATATCGGGGGTTTCAAAAATAAAAATCCCAAAATGATTTGAATCGTTAATATATTTAAATGAATCGACCGTTCCCTTTAAAACCATTTATTACTCGTAATTTCTCCTCATTTGCTCGTAAAGGCTCTGAGCCAGACCCACACCGTTATTCTCCTCAACGCTAAGGTCGGCTATTTCCGACACGGCCATATCCTTAAAATAGTCCACGAGAGCCGAATTGGCACCATCCTCACTTTTCGGTATGGTTTTTAACATCTCTTTGTAAACCTGCTCCGTAAAATATGCTTCAAATTCTTTGCATACCTTCATCAGTTCTTCGTCGGTCGCATTCGAGGAATTATTCAGTTTTTCCTTTAATCTGTCGGCATTGATATTCTCGGCTGAATTTGCCGTAATATCGGTATATGTGCTTCCAAGGCCGTTAATTTCCATATCTTTTCCCGTCTCCTTCCTTTATCGGCAAAATTTTGATCTTTTCGCCGATCGTTTATCCGGTATGAAGGATCATTATCTTCTGAGAGAATTTGCCTGACCCATCATTTCATCGGTTGCCTGGATCGCCTTTGAGTTAAGTTCGTATGCTCTTTGAGCAACGATCAGGTTGACCATCTCGTCCGCTACCTGTACGTTTGAGCCTTCCAGATAGCCCTGTCTCATTTTACTCTTAACCAGTCCGTTGGTAGTAGCTTCGTTCATTGCGGGGCCGCTCGCTCCGGTAGCCGCAAAACTCGTTCCTCCGACTTTCTCAAGACCGGAAGGATTGTTGAACTGCCAGAGTCCGATTGTGTATCCCAAAGACTTCGGATTGTTGTTCTCATCGGGATAACAGAGTTCGCCGTCAGCGGTAACTATAATATTGCTTGAAATGATATTGGAATCAAGAATGATCTCTTTTCCCGAAGAATCAAGCACCATATCACCGTCGCTGTTGGTCAGTGCAAGTCTGTTGTTGGCATATGTAGCCAGGTGGAAATCACCGTTTCTCGTATAATATGTTCCGCCGTCCTGTCCCTTTACGGAAAAGAATCCGTCACCGCTTACCGCGAAAGACAGTTCATTGGTGGATTCATAAAAACTTCCCTGGGAAAATCTCGAAGTAACGGAAGAGTTTCTTACACCGAGACCTACCTGTGCACCCACGGGTTTGGTCGCACCGTTTCCGGATGTGGTCTTTGCCTGAATATCCTGATAAAGAAGGGATTTGAATTCGGCAACTTCCGTTTTGTAACCGATAGTATTTACATTTGCCAGATTGTTGGCTATTGTATCCACGTTATTCTGCTGTGCAATCATTCCGGTTGCCGCAGTCCATAATGATCTTACCATATATTACCTCCCGAATAATTATAATTTGCCGAGTCTGTTAACAGCCACTTCAAGCGAAGTATCATATGTCTGGATGATCTTCTGATTGGCTTCGTACTGTCTTGTGATGGAAATGAGATTGACCATTTCTTCAACGGTCTGAACATTGCTCTGTTCAAGATATCCGCTTATTACTTTTGCGTTGGGATTGATTATCTCCGCACCCTCCACGGGTATAAAACAGTTTTCACCGTATCTTTCAAGATAATTGTAATCCGCGAAATCCGTTATTCTCAGCTGACCGACTATGGTGTCATTCTGAATGATCCTTCCCATCTGATCGATCGATGCCTCGATATTGGGATCTATCTGAATATGTCCGGGTACACCGTTTGCTCCGTTACCCATAACAAAATCGCCGTCTTTTGTAACAAGATATCCTTCTTTGGTCAGGGAAAAATTACCGTCCCTGGTATACATCGTTCTGGTCTCGCCCGCTTTGTTCGTGAACTCGATATTGAAAAATCCCGTTCCGCCCAAAGCCAGATCAAAAGTATTTCCGGTCTCTCTGAATGCTCCCTGAGAATAATCCACGTAATTCTCACCTATCTTTACACCGGGAGTACCGATACCGATATTGACATTATTCCATGTGCCGCTGCCTTCCATATCCTTGATCCTGTATGTCAGCACACTTTTAAATCCCTGGGATGTCGTTCCTTCTTTCTTGAATCCGACGGTAGCCGAATTGGCAAGATTGTTCGCAAGTACATCCATTCTGTTCTGCTCGTTGAGCATTCCGGTATAAGCTGTGTAAAGACCTTTAAGCATATTTTACTCCCATTCAGACTTCGTAATATTTTGTGTCGAGATATTCAACATACTTTCCGGTTCCGATAGCCACGCAGGTAAGCGGTTCGTTTGCCGTGTTGGTATCGATGCCGGTCTTGGTCTCTATCAGATCCTCAAGACCTCTTAACATCGATCCGCCGCCGGTGAGCACTATTCCTCTTTCTGCGATGTCGGCAGACAGTTCGGGAGGAGTTTTCTCCAGCACCGAATGGATCGCATCTACGATCTGACTCGTTGTTTCCTTTAACGCTTCTTCCATCTCGGTGGATGTGACCTTAACCGTATTGGGAAGTCCCGAAAGGACATTAAGACCTTTTACTTCCATTGAGTCTTCTTCGAGTCTCTTGTATGCGGAACCGATTTTTATTTTAATATCCTCGGCCGTTCTTTCACCGATGGATAAATTGTGTTTTCTCTTAATGTATCTGGCAATCGCTTCGTCGAAATCATCGCCTGCGATCTTGATCGATTCGCTGACTACTGTACCGCCGAGTGAGATAACTGCTATATCCGTTGTACCGCCGCCTATATCGACTATCATGTTCCCGCAGGGTTTACTGATATCGATGCCTGCACCTATCGCAGCGGCAATGGGCTCTTCGATGATGGAAACATCGCGGGCACCTGCCTGATAAGTAGCATCGAGTACGGCTTTTCTTTCAACTTCGGTTACTCCCGAAGGTACACATACGGCTACTCTGGGCTTTCTGAACATCCTTCTTCCGACCGCTTTCTGAATGAAATATTTCATCATCTTTTCAGTAACTGTATAGTCGGAGATAACACCGTGTCTCAAAGGCCTGATAGCCTGAATGGTGCCGGGTGTTCTTCCTATCATAAGTCTGGCTTCCTCGCCGATAGCCCTTATCTTATTAGTATCTTTATCAAAAGCCACAACTGACGGCTCTTTCAAAACAACGCCTTTGTTCTTAACATAAACAAGTACGGACGCTGTTCCCAAATCAATTCCCAAATCCGAGTTTTGCATTTCTTTATTTCCTTTCCGTTAGCATTCTTTGGTTTCAAAATGCCAATAATCATAATAATCGCATAATAATCTATTATGATTATACTCCAAAGGAACAAGAAATAAAAGGTAAAAATGCACATAAAAAAGGAGACCCTGTTTATGAGACCTCCTTGTCTACACTAATTATATCGAAAAAAGGGCGGTTATAATTAACCCCCTTTTTTCAAAATTTCCTTTTCACGGAATTTACTTTTTCACTCAGGCAGTTTCCTTTTGACATTTCCTCAAAAAAGAAATCAGCTCTTTATGCAAATACCTTTACTTCGCGTTCTTGCCAAGCATCTTTTTGATATATAAACCGGTATACGATTTTTTGTTCTTTGCAACCTCTTCGGGCGTTCCTTTGGCAATGACCGTTCCGCCGCCGTCTCCGCCTTCCGGTCCGAGATCTATGATATAGTCCGCCGTCTTTATAACATCCAGATTGTGCTCTATGACTATAACCGTATTGCCGGCATCGGTAAGCCGCTGGAGGATATCGACGAGTTTGTGTACATCGGCAAAATGAAGTCCGGTTGTAGGCTCGTCAAGGATGTAGATCGTATTGCCGGTCGATGTACGGCTCAGTTCGGTTGCCAGTTTGATACGCTGCGCCTCACCGCCCGAAAGCTGCGTGGAAGGCTGACCGAGTCTGATGTATGAGAGTCCAACATCATCCAGTGTTTTCATCTTTCTCTTTATCGACGGGATCGCATCGAAGAATTCGACCGCTTCTGCAACCGTCATTTCAAGCACATCGGAAATACTCTTTCCTTTGTATTTGACTTCCAGTGTTTCCCTGTTGTATTTTTTGCCGCCGCATACTTCGCATGGTACGTAAACATCCGGAAGGAAATGCATTTCAATCTTTACGATACCGTCACCGGAACAGGCTTCGCATCTTCCGCCCTTAACATTGAAAGAAAATCTTCCTTTGGCATATCCCTTCGCCTTGGCATCTTTGGTCTCGGCGAAAAGATCTCTTATAAGGTCAAATACACCCGTGTATGTAGCCGGATTCGACTTGGGTGTACGTCCTATGGGCGACTGGTCGATATCGATGACTTTATCCAGCTTTTTTATTCCCTTGATATTTTTGTGTTTTCCGGGAACAGTCTGTGCACGGTTAAGATCCCTTGCAAGACGTTTGTAAAGTATCTCATTTATGAGCGAACTCTTTCCTGAACCGGAAACACCGGTAACGCAGGTAAATACACCGAGCGGGATATCCACATCAATGTTCTTAAGATTGTTTTCCGCAGCTCCCTCTATGGTAATGAAATCCTTTGGTTTCCTTCTCTCACAGGGAACCGGAACGAAAAGATCTCCTTTAAGATACATGCCTGTGATCGAATCGGGACATTTCATTATATCCTCTGCGGTCCCGCATGCCACCACTTCACCGCCCTTTTCGCCCGCCTGAGGACCGATATCCACAATATAATCAGCCTGAAGCATCGTGTCTTCATCATGTTCAACGACAATAAGATTGTTTCCGAGATCCCTTAGTCTCTTAAGCGATGCCAGAAGCTTGTCATTATCCCTCTGATGAAGTCCTATACTCGGTTCATCAAGGATATATGTAACTCCGACAAGTCCGGATCCTATCTGTGTGGCAAGACGGATCCTTTGCGCTTCACCTCCCGAAAGAGTACCGGTGGGACGCGAAAGAGAAAGATATCCGAGCCCTACATCTCTTAAGAATCCGACTCTTGCCTTTATCTCTTTTAATATCTGATTTCCGATCAGGGCCATATTGCCTTCGAGCTTCATGTCATTCATGAAATCCAGAAGATCGCCCAGAGCCATCTGTGTCATTTCATAAATGTTTTTATCCCCAACCGTTACCGCAAGGGAAGTCTTTTTAAGTCTTCTTCCCTTACATTCGGGGCAGGGCGTATCGGACATGTATTTTTCGTATTCCATTCTGGCCTTATCAAAAGGTGTCTGACGGTATCTGTCTATAACATTGTTAAGAAGCCCTTCGAACTGAACAGGGTAAACTCCTTTTCCTCTCGAACTCTCATAATGTACATTTACGAATTCCGTGGTTCCGTTTATTATGATATCCTGAATCTCTTCGGAAAGATCTTCAAAGGGTGTATCTAGCGAAAAATCGAAATGCTTCGCCAGAGCCTTTAAAACTTCATGCGAAAATGAGCCGTCCTTCTTGCTGTTCTTCCAGCCTATGACCTGTATCGCACCTTCGGATAAAGAAAGAGATCTGTCGGGTATCATAAGATTGATGTCAAATTCTCTCTTGAATCCCAGACCGTCGCATTCCGAGCATGCACCGAAAGGATTGTTGAACGAAAAGCTTCTCGGTTCTATTTCCTCAATGCTCGTTCCGCAGTCGGGGCACGAAAACGACTGGCTGAAATTATATTCTTTTCCTTCGGAATCGGCTACCGTAAGCAGACCTTCCGAAAGAGCGAGCGCATTCTCGACGGACTCCGTCAGTCTGCTCTGTATGTCTTCTTTTACAACAAGTCTGTCTATAACAATATCAATATTGTGTTTGAGATTCTTATCCAGTTTTATCTCTTCGTCGAGTTCATAAATGCTTCCGTCTATTCTCGCACGAAGATATCCGCTTTTAGCCGCCCTGGCAAGGAGCTTTTCATGTTCTCCCTTTCTGCCTCTGATCACGGGAGAAAGAACCTGTATCTTCGTTCCCTCGGGAAGAGAAAGGATCTTATCCACCATTTCGTCCACGGACTGTTTCGATATTTCCTTTCCGCATTCCGGACAATGGGGAATACCCGTTCTTGCATAAAGCAGTCTTAAATAATCGTAGATTTCGGTAACCGTTCCCACAGTCGATCTGGGGTTCCTGTTGGTCGATTTCTGATCGATACTGATCGCAGGCGAAAGGCCTTCGATAAATTCGACATTGGGTTTTTCCATCTGTCCGAGGAACTGTCTTGCATATGATGAAAGTGATTCCATGTATCTTCTCTGACCTTCGGCATAAATGGTATCAAATGCAAGCGACGATTTTCCCGATCCCGAAAGACCTGTGATGACTACAAATTTATTTCTGGGGATTTCAACATCTATCCCCTTAAGATTATGTTCTTTAGCACCTACTATCCTGATGCATTCGGATTTCGGAAGCATTTTTTGTGCCATTTCTTTTATATTCCTTCCGTACTTAAATGAATTAATTATTCGGTGATCTCATTTCTGATCTTCTTAAGCTCTGCGATCTGATCTCTGTAAATAGCTGCATTTTCGAAGTCCAGATCCGTTGCGGCTTTTTTCATCTTCTTTTCAACCGATGCAATAAGCTCGTTTATCTCTTTGAGATTCATGCTTTCGGGTTCCATCTTCCATGTATTTTCAACTTCCGCAACCTTTTTCGATACCGAAATGACATCACGGACAGCTTTCTTTATGGTAGTGGGAACTATACCGTTTTCTTTGTTATATTTTTCCTGGATCGCTCTACGCCTCTGAGTCTCGTCAATGGCGACCTTCATTGAGTCAGTGATCCTGTCTGCATACATTATAACATGACCTTCGGAGTTTCTCGCCGCTCTTCCGACCGTCTGTATGAGTGAAGTCGCGGAACGAAGGAATCCTTCTTTGTCAGCATCGATTATAGCTACGAGACTTATCTCAGGAATATCAAGTCCTTCCCTTAAAAGATTGATCCCGACCAGAACATCAAAAACATCCAGACGCATGTCTCTTATTATTTCCGCCCTTTCCAGAGTATCAATATCCGAATGAAGATATTTTACCCTGATACCCACTTCTTTAAGATAATCGGTCAGATCTTCGGCCATACGTTTCGTAAGTGTCGTGACAAGAACTTTGTTTCCGCTTTTCGTGACTTTTTTGATCTCAGAAATAAGATCGTCGATCTGCCCTTCCGTAGGACGGACCGTGATCTTGGGATCCAAAAGTCCCGTAGGCCTGATTATCTGTTCTGTACGAAGCATTTCATGTTCTTCTTCGTATTTTGACGGAGTGGCGGACACGCAGAGAAGCTGATCTATCCTGTCTTCGAATTCGTCAAAAGAAAGAGGTCTGTTATCCAGTGCGGACGGGAGTCTGAATCCGTAATTTACAAGTGTGTTTTTTCTTGCTCTGTCACCCGCATACATACCGCCGATCTGAGGAATGGAAATATGGGACTCGTCAATGATCATAAGAAAATCATCTTTAAAGAAGTCCATAAGACAGTGCGGAGGATCTCCCGGCTTTAATCCGGCCAGAACCGGAGCATAGTTCTCGATCCCCGAACACACTCCCGTTTCCTTAAGCATTTCCAGGTCGAAAGTGGTTCTCTCAAGTATCCTCTGTGCCTCGACGAACCTTTCTTCCTTCTTGAAATATTCCACTCTCTCCCGCATTTCTTCTTCAAGTTTTTTGCAGGCTATCTCTATCTTTTCTTTGGATATGACATAATGGGATGCGGGAAAGATCGCAACATACGAAAGCAGGGCTTTTTTCTTTCCGGTCACCTGATCAATCTCTGCGATCTCTTCAATCTCATCGCCCCAGAAAGAAAGACGGACCACTCCCTCTCCGCCTTCGGCTTTGGCTATCTCAACGGTATCGCCTCTGACTCTGAAAGACGAACGTGTAAGGTCAAGGTCGTTTCGCTCATACTGCATATCCACAAGTCTTGCGATCACTTCATCACGTTCGATCTTCATCCCCGGGCGAAGAGACATGATCATGCTCTCATAATCTTCGGGGCTGCCGAGTCCGTATATGCATGATACGCTGGCAACCACGATAACATCCCTTCTTTCGGTCAGGGACGCAGTTGCCGAAAGTCTTAATTTATCTATCTCTTCATTTACCGAAGAGTCCTTTTCGATATAGGTATCGGTTGAAGGTACATATGCCTCGGGCTGATAGTAATCATAATACGATACAAAATATTCCACCGCATTATTCGGAAAGAATTCTTTCATTTCACTGTATAACTGTCCCGCCAGAGTTTTGTTGTGCGAAATGATGAGAGTTGGCTTGTTCAATGCTGCGATCACGTTCGCCATCGTAAAAGTCTTACCCGAACCTGTTACGCCAAGAAGCGTCTGACACTGGTTTCCCTTCTTAAATCCTTCCACCAGTTCTTTTATGGCCTGCGGCTGATCGCCCGTCGGTTTATATTCGGAATGCAGTTCAAATTCCATATTTATACGTTTCCTTTATTATAAACATTCTTTTGCTCTGTTTATTGAAATAATCAAAAAATGGCATATTACAAATAATATACCATTTTTCAATCTTTTAGTCTACAATATTGTGAACATTTGTTCGAAATAAATCAATTGATCTTCTTTTTAAGATAATCTATCGCATATTCCAGCTGGTTGTCCGTTTCGTCCTCAAGATATTTGTCGGAATCAAATTCAACAACCTCGTCAGGTTCAATACCGATCTTGTGAATATTGTTTCCGTTGGGAGTATAGTATTTGCTGGTAGTGATCTTAACAGCCGAACCGTCCTGGAAAGGAATGATGCTCTGCACGATTCCCTTACCGTAAGTCTTTGTACCGATCAGTGTTCCGATTCCGTAATCCTTAACAGCGCCGGCCATGATCTCCGATGCCGATGCGGATGAACCGTCAACAAGTACAACAAGAGGCACCTTCAGCTCGTTCTTTCCGTCGGATGTGTATTCGATACGTTTTCCGTACTTATCCTCGGTATATACGATCAGTCCCTGAGGAAGGATCTCTTCACAGATATCAACCACAACATCAAGGTTACCGCCGGGATTTCCTCTGAGGTCTATGATAAGACCTTTCATATCGTCTTCCTTGGCTTCGGTTAACGCTTCATGGAACTGCGATGTCGTAATGGCATCAAATTCAGTTATCTGAATATACCAGATTCCGTTTTCCTTTGCCTCCGATTTTACGGTCGGAGTATCGATAACTCTTCTTTCGAGCGTTACATCATATTTTCCGTCGGTTCCTTCAAAAGTGATCTTTACAAAAGTACCTTCCGGACCGCGCACCATTGAAACGACTTCATTTAAGGTCATTCCGTATACTTCCTGATCGTCAACGGCTACTATATAATCGCCGACCGAGATCTTTCCGCATTCCTGTGCCGAACCACCTTCGATGAAATTCTCGATCGTTGCATATCCTACATCCGTATCCATTTTCAGATACGCTCCGATACCCTCGTAATTACCCTGCCAGTCTGAAGTCATTTCCTTATATTCTTCCGGAGTATAATAACATGTATAGGGATCGCCTACCGCAGACATAAGTCCCTGATAAAGTCCGTCCTCCAGATCTTCGTCATCAACATCCTCATAATAGAAGTAGTTGATGGTTCTGTACAGTTCATCTATCTTGGTAAGTGATGATTTGTTGAGGAAATCGCTGTCTTTCGACAATTCCTCCAGTTTTTGGCCGTTCACTCCCAAAACCAGTACGACTATCAGTGTTATAAATAAAAGTGTAACTACCGTACCGGAAATTGAACCCAGTATAAACAAAAGGATATTAATGATTATGTTTTTGACAGTCCGTTTTTTCTTCTTTTTGTTTTCTGCGACTGCCTGATTATTTATCTGATTGTTATCCACAATGTGCCTCCGAAACAAACTGTTTCATTTATTTTTGCCTGTTTACGGCTTTGTTATATAATTCCAGGGTGAAACGTAATCACCGTTTAACCTGACGCTGAAATGCAAATGATTTCCCGTACTTCTTCCTGTAGATCCGACAAGAGCTATAACCTGTCCTCTCGATACTTCCTGACCCTGAGATACGCAAAGTTTGGAAGCATGCATATAAACGGTATATAATCCGTCACCATGGTCCACCATCACGTAATTTCCCATCGCAGCAGTATAAGAAGCCGCAACTACTTTTCCGTCATATGCTGCCAGGATATTCGATCCTGCAGGTGCCGCAAGATCGACTCCGTTATGGAACATTCTGATGTTCAGTGTCGGATGAACTCTCCATCCGAAATCAGAAGAAACCCTCGTATATGCAGGGCAGGGCCAGCAAAATGCTCCGCCGTCGTAAGTACGCATTTCCGCAAGTTCTCTTTTTTCGTTTTCAACCATTCTTTCAAGTTCAGCGATAGTAGAATTCTGTTCAGCGATCTCCGCCTCGTATTCACGGATCGCTCTTTCCTTATCCAGGATCTCTTCCTGTACCGCACGGATCTCGGATTCCTTTTCGGAAATAAGCTCTTCCACAGCTTTCTGTTCTTCTTCCGCAGCAAGTTTGGTTTCCTGAAGAAGCTCTTCTTCTTCCTCGAGTTCGGCTTCGCAGAGTTTTACGTATTCAACCGTTGACTCATATTCCTTGAACATTCTGTCATCATATCTCGAAAGATCTTCCACATAATCCATCTGATTAAGGAAATCGCTGAGTCCGCCGGAATTAAGAAGGAGTTCGAGATAAAAATTATCTCCCTGCTCATAAATAGCCTGCACTCTCTTCTTCATGTTAGCATACTGTTCGTCCTTGATCCTGGTAGCTTCCGCAAGTTCTTCCTGAGTCTCCGTTATTTCTTCTTCCTTTTCGGAAATCTTTGTTTTCAGAGTCTCAATCTTCTCTTCAATGGAAACGACCTGTGCATCCAGTTCGGATACATACTGCGAAAGATCCGCTTTGCTCTGTTCCAGTGCTCTTTTAATTCTTTCAATATTTGTCTTTCCTTTGGCAAGTTCACGTTTTTCGCGTTCAGCTTCCTCAATCTGTCTTTCTTTTTCCCTGATGGACTCTTCCAAAGCCTCCTGTTCACTTCCCGTGGCCTTCGCAACATAGGAAAACGGTGAATTTGACAAAAGAATACCGATGCAGAGCATAGCCATGATCAAACTGATAATTCTGTTCGCTTTCAAATTATACATGATTCCCTCTCCCAACTTTTAAATAATTTCTTCTATAGAAAACAATCAGGACTGATTCATATTTAATTAAACTTTCAAATGCTTGCGCACAGTAAAGAAACTTCCGAAAAATCCTATTCCGACGCCGATAAGAATCGAGAACGGAACAAGATACTCGAATATGTCAAACGCAGGCAGGAACGTAAGGAACGAAAGAAACGCAAATTTCTCATGAATCAGCGTAACTGCGATCCCGTAAAGATAATACAGCATTCCCATGGGGATCGCCGCACCTATGACCCCGAGTATGATCCCCTCGAAAACAAACGGCGCTCTTACAAAAAAGTCCGTTGCTCCGACATATTTCATGATCGTAATCTCTTCTTTTCTGACCGAAATACCCATTGTAACCGTATTGTTGATAAGGAAGATACTTACGGCAAAAAGAATTATTATGATTCCCACAAAAACATATATCAGGACCATATTGATGCCCGAAAGAGTATCCGCGGTAAAGTCCGACTTGTTGATCTTTCTTATTCCTTCCACTCCTTCAAGATATCTGACAAGCTGTCCCTGCTTTGTAACATCATTCAGATATATCTGGTAATTCGCACAGTTTTCAAGAGGGTTTTCGGTAAATCCTTCCGCGTATTCCCCGAGCTGCTCCGAAAACTCTGCCCATGCTTCTTCTGCTGAAACAAATTCGTATCTCTTAACTTCGGAACGTCTGCCGATCATTTCTCCGATCTCGGTGATCCTCTCTTCGGAAACGCCTTCGTCAAAGAATACGGTCACGGATACGTTTTCCTCGGCTGAACGGACGATATTCGCCACATTAAAGGCTATGGCATAAAATATACCGAAAACAAAAAGGCAGGCGGAAATGGTCGCTATAGTCGCTATCGAAAACCATTTGTTCTTAAAGATACCGGCAATGCCCTGTTCTATGGTATAAAAGAAAGTTCTAATCTTCATCGAAATATCCTCCGTTTTCGGCATCACTCACAATCATACCCTGCTTGATGGTAACGACTCTTTTCTGCATATCGTTTACAAGCTTGTCATTGTGTGTAACAACTACAACGGTAGTGCCGTTTTCATTAATGGTCTCCAGAAGGCGCATGATCTCCGCAGTATTGTAAAGGTCGAGATTACCCGTAGGTTCATCGGCCAGAAGAAGACGCGGTCTGTTGACAAGAGCTCTGGCAAGTGCGACTCTCTGCTGTTCGCCACCCGCAAGCTGTTTCGGTTTGGCTTTGTATTTGCCGGCAAGTCCCACAAGCGAAAGCATACTGGGAACATTTCTTCTTATCTCACGCTCCGATTTCTGCGCTATCCTCTGTGCAAAAGCAACATTCTCGTAAACATTTCTGTCCTTAAGCAGACGGAAATCCTGGAATACAACTCCAAGGGTTCTTCTGAATTTGGGGATCCTTGAATGTTTTATCGTCATGAGATTGAACCCGTTAACAAACACCGTTCCGCTGTCCGCCTGAAGTTCGCGCAGCAAAAGTTTGATAAGCGTGGATTTGCCCGCGCCCGAAACTCCGACTATGAATACGAACTCTCCGTGCTTGATCTTAAGATTGATGTTCGAAAGTGCCGGAACGCCGTCCGAGAATGTCTTGCTGACATCATCGAGATATATTGCGTAATCGGAAAGATTCTCGGGTTCGTTATCTCTTCTTTTTCTTTTATTTTCTGACATTTTTTTCTCCCGATCAGTATTCGAGCTTCTCCATGTACTTCATGTATTTTACAACCATGAGCGCAATCCTGAACGTGATCGCATCTTCGAAGATTCTCAGATCCAGACCTGTAGTTTTCTGAATTTTATCTAATCTGTACACAAGTGTATTTCTGTGTATGAACAACTGTCTCGACGTTTCGGAAACATTGAGGCTGTTTTCAAAAAATTTCTTGATGGTAATAATGGTTTCTTCGTCAAACTCTTCAGGATTGACGCTGTCAAATATCTCTTTGATGAACATTTTGCAAAGAGGGATCGGAAGCTGATAGATAAGTCTTCCTATTCCCAGTTCTCCGTACGCTATGACATTTCTGTCCTCAAAGAAGATACCGCCTACATCAAGCGCCATTTTAGCTTCTTTGTAGGAACGGCTGACATCTTTTATCTCACCGACAACGGTACCGTACGAGATCCTGACATTACCGGTATTTTCTTTCTTCAGAAGTTTCTGAAGCGCAGCAAGGGAGTTTTCGATCTCTTTCTGCTGATTCTCGCCCTGGATCTCCTTGATGACAACAACATTTTTCTCATCAACGGCACTGACGAAATCACGCTTTTCGGAATTCATGGCTTCCTTGACTATCGAAAGGATATCCATATCCTTGTTGGCGGTAATATCTATCAAAAATACGACTCTGTTTGCATCCAGAGGAATATGCAGTCTTTTTGCATAGCCGTAGATATCTACCAGAAGCAGATTGTCGAGAAGAAGATTCTTGATGAAATTATCTTTGTCGAATCTTTCTTTATATGCAACGGCAAGACTCTGGATCTGAAATGCAGCCATCTTGCCGACGAGATACGAGTTCTCTCCTCCGCCCGCACAGATAACGATATACTCGAGATTCTGCTCGTCGTATATTTTAAAATACTGGCTGTTTTGGATTTCCTGGCTGTCAGCAGGAGATTTAACAAATTCCTGAACCTGAGTCTGGAAGTTGACCGTGCCGGTCATTGTGCTTGCGATGGTTTTGCCATCGGCATCCGTCACACAAAGATCAACTCTGGAAATACTTTTAATCCCCTCTATTGACTGCTGTAGTATTTGGTTTGAAACCATATTGTCACCACCCCTATGCAAAACTAACAAAAATACTGTTGCGGATTATAGATTTTTACACATCCACTTTCACATTTTAATATAATTAACAAAAAATTTCCACCTTTTTTATATATTTTGTCTGTAAATCTTTTGATTTATTTATAAGACTTCATTATTCTTATAGTCAAAATGCACAAAAGTCCGAAATTCAGACTTTTGTGCACCCTTATGCTCTGTCTATGCTGTTGATCGTTTTTTCCTTTATTACTATCTCGCCTTTCTTCAAAAGATGACCCACTGCTCTTTTGAACTGATTCTTACTCATGTTGCATTCACGCTTGATTATTTCCGGCGATGCCTTATCGTTAAACGGAAGGACACCGTCGTAAGATCTGATAAGATACATAACGTAATCGGCGTCTTTGTCTATGGTCATGTAAGCCTTGTCTCTGGTGGCAAGATTCAGCCTGCCGTCTTCGGCCACCCCTGTAACTCTTGCCTCAAACCTGTCGAGGACATGTATTTCCGATGTGATCTCCTTCTTCGGGATAAGAGCCGAATATCTGTCATCAACCGCGCAGAACGCACCGAAATTGTCGGATATCTCATACACCCTCGCATTTACCCAGTCATCTTTCTGATAATCGCTTTTGGACTCAAGATATTTGTATATCTTCATAGAGGCGCATATTCTTTCGGATTTGTCGATATATGCCCTCACCAGCACTTCGTCGCCCACATTCAGCTTTGTTGTCTGCTCTTTAAACGGAAGGAAGAGATCCTTTTCAAGTCCCCAGTCCAGAAATGCTCCTATTTTCGTAACCTCCCTGACTTTAAGAGGCGCCAGTTCTCCTGTCATTATTTTCGGATTTCTTAAGGTTGCGATGATCCTGTCGTTTGAATCCCTGTAAAGAAACAGTTCGAGGCTGTCACCTTCCGAAAGATCTTTGGGAACTTCTTTTCCGGGAAGGAGGACTCTGTTGTCCTTTTGTCCTTCTTCAGCGAAATAAACTCCGAAATCCACTTTTTTTACGGCGATCAGTTTTTGTTTTTGACCTATATTCAACATGATATTTCCCTGTTTTCGTAAAAGTTAACCTGAATAAAATGTATGCGTCCGCTTTGCTTTAAAACCATTCGCATAATGCGGTCCCGTACATATAAAATTCCCACACCTCAACTGACTTTTTTAATCACATCGGGTGTGGGAAGAATGTTTTACTTAAAAAATATTGTTTCCGAAACTTCCTCTGGGTCTGTTAAACTCCTCGGCATATGTTTCACGTTCCCAAGCGGCAAAATCATCATCCGAATATCTGTTTACAGTTTTTCCGCCCTTTGTCACGGTTGTATGCGAAGATGCCGAAACATTGTTCCTCGGAGGATTGGAAAGATAAAATCCGCCGTTTCCGAAAGGAGCACTTCCTTCTTTTGTCGTAAACGGAGACGAAGATGCAGTACCGCCAATCGTATTACCGAAATTACCCGAACTGAAAGTTGACGTTCCTGTCGAAACCGAAGGTGTCGGGCTTCCCAGAACAGACGCGAACGGATTGGAAGATGCTTCACCGCCGATCGTCTTTCCATAAAGGCCTCCTCTGTCAAGAAGAGTTCCGGAACCGTAATTGCTTTCGTAGCTTTCCTCCTCATCGGATCCGCTGTAATACAGTCCGTTATATGCATCCGGTGCGGTGATCGGTCTGTCGTATTTGGGTTTGCCCTTTTTCTTTCCCGATGAAGAAAGCTGTCCAAGTCCGCCGTATGTTCCTATATCGCTCTTAATTACTGCCGATATCGGCTCAACGGAAGCGGGTTCGGGTTCGGGCTCAACATATACGGGAGCGGGTTCGGGTTCCGCATGCATTGGTGATGCAGGAACCGTACGAACAAATGCATTGGTTTCCACAACTTCCTCTTCGGCTCCTTCGATAGCATTGTCCTCGTATGTATGGCCGAATGTAAGAGGTACCATTTCATCTTCGGGACGGCTTATTATATCCGAATAGCCTGTTGCGGGAGGTTGCGAATATGAATTCTTGGTATGAAGATCTATCGTTTCAAAAATACTGCTCTTCTTTTCCGGTTCGAATCTGCTCTTCTTTCCGAATGCATCACTGTATCCGGTCTGAGTGTTCGTTTCGGTATTATTATCCGTCTTCATATGGAACAGTGATGATACACTGCTCTCCTGCTCTTTACGTGAAGGAAATCTCGATGTAACTGCAGTAGAATATTTTTTGTCTGCTGAATTGTCCTTAACGGCAATATCTTCGGCAGCCATTTCACTGTGAGTATGGAAAAGCGAAGAAGCATGCGTCGTTGATGTGGATGATGAAGACCAGTGTCCTCTTCTTTCCTCTTCCGTTGCAGCCTTGGCACTGAAATGAGTCTTTGTTTCCTCAACCGGTGCGGGTGCAGGTTCAGCATAAACCACACTCTCTGCAACGGGTGCCGAATAGCTTTCGGTCTGAGCCGAAGCCGAATAATCATATGTCGATGATTCCGAAGCCACGGTGCTTGCCGCATAAAGCGATGATGCAGTCGCCGAAACACTTGAAACCGTTTCAGCCGGTTCGGAAGTTTCATAAACAACAGGTGTCTCAACAACCGGTGCGGGCGCAGGTTCGGGAACCGGTGCAGGCGCAGGTGCCGAAGGCCTTGTTCTTTCTGCAAATTCCGCAGGCTTGAAATTCTTCCTTGCAAAAGGATCGGGAGCCTCAAATTCAGGAGCTTTGCCCGAAGGTTTGTTAAATACGATCGTGCTTGAAGGTCCACTCTCTTCGGTAGAACCGATGATCGCAAAGAAAAGATAAGCCGTTCCTATGAGCAGGAACACAAAATTGAGGATCCACATTCCGGGTTTTATGGGCGAAGCATTTAACGCGCTTCTGATTATATTGGTAACACCGGCTATGTAAAGAGATATTATGTATAATTCTTTGTAGTTATAAGGTTGTTTAACGATCTTTGCCAGCCCGAAACCTATTCCCGCAAAAATCGTACTGAAAATAAATGCTTTCGCAACAAACGGAATGATGCATACTCCGGCGAAGATCAGATATAATAAATTGAATTTTTCGGTGGAGATACGTGCAAGACCGTCTCTGTCAAAATTGGCGGGAAGTCCGAGAATATTGGCAATGTCAGTATATTTGACACTTATCTTAAAGAGTTTAAAGAAAACACGTGTACTGATCGTCTTTCCGTTGAAGATCAAAACTCTTACGCCTGTCGACCAGTCTACAAGAATTTCAACTTTTCCGTAATAATCTTTATCGGGAACATCTATATCGGAATTGAATACAAGGTAACTTTTTTCACCCAGCTGGACAACTGTATTTTCTTCAAAAACAACTTTTCCGGAAGAATACGAAAAATTCGGTGCGCTCTTGATGGCATTTTCAACTTTTGCCTGAAATCCCTCGCTTCCGGGTGTTCTCAGATACAACAGTCCGCAAAATACAATTACACTCACTATTGCCATTATAACGGTATACCCGATATAACAGAATTTGGACTGACTCCCGAGTCTGTTGAAAAATCTGGGCTTTATCACGCCTTTGAAAACATATTTAAACTGTCCGAAAAAACCTATACTTCCTTCCATTTTGTCCCCTAATTATCTCTTATATTGGTATTGAGTCAGCATATCCGGGTCAAGAAAAACAATGTCATTGTTTATAAAGACACCATTTAATAATACCAAATTTAATACAATTTGAAAATACCTACATCCCTATTATTTTCTTATTACGGAAAGAATTTCATAATACCCGTTGTTCAGAATTGTTTTTGTCCCGTTATTGTCCGTAATCCATGTATAGATATACTCATTTTCCGGCGAATAATAGTATGCCGGATTGGAACCGAAAGAAGCATCTTTAACTATTATTTCAGGATATTTTTCCGGGAACACTTCATAGTATCTTTCATACATCCCGTTAAAAACAGTCGTTCCCTGAACCGAAGGAACATTTACCCTTTCGCAGAACGTCACGTAGAAAAGCTGTTCCTGTCCGATGTAAAGCACATTTTTGCCCGAATCAGCAATATCTTTTATCGATTCGTACGAAGAATTCCATGCATCAGCCTGATCCTTCAGTACATACACTCCCGCTGCCGGCCCGTTTTCCACCTTTGCGGTCTTGGCCATGACCGTTACCGGAAGGCATCCGTTAACCCTGATCAAAAGAAGTCTGCAGGTAAAAAGACAAAGAAGGATCGAAGCCGCCAGAGCAGAATCGATCACAATATCAGTGACCTTTAATGACGATTTTTCACGGGACTCCTCGTAATTTCTCCCCAGTATGAACATTCCCGCCACAACCGCACTGAACGCTTTAACGTAAACGGAATTTATATCCATGTTGGTTATTATAAATACAGCGGGAATCGAAAGAATTCCGGGGATCAGGCCATACCAAAGTTCCGCCCCGAATTTTTTTCGGTCTTTTAACGCCAGAACAATGAAAAGCAGAACCAAAACCATATATCTTATCTGCATGCAGAACTGATTTTCATTCATAAACACGAAACGTATGAATGTCAGAATGCAAAGTCCCGTCGAAAGGATCGTCAATATATCCGAAATAAACGAATTTACTTTAACTTCCTTTTTCTTAAACGATCCGTCCGATACACGTACTGCGAGAGCAATAATAACAGAGATCGCAGTACCTATACCTGCTTCCGTCATCTGTACTTTCAGCTGTTCCAGACTCGTGCCCGTTTTATAAGCCATTCCCGCAGAAGTATGGGAAGAATCCATGAGAATGTAACTGATAAAAAACGGAAGTTCACTAAAGGGTACGTTTATCAGTATTACCGCCAGTGTAGCAATTCCGGTCACCGCCGTTCCGAGCACAAAAGGCAAAACACCGCCCGCTTTTTTACGAACGATAAGTGCAATGATAAAAAACGGGAAAACCAGAACCATCGTCGGATAACAGAGAACGCTCACACCGAAGATCAGTCCCGCCGGAAAATACAAAAAAACATTTTTTCGTTCTTCTGCAGAATAAAGGATCAGAAAAACCAAAAGCATGCTCCAGTAGTGCATAAGCTCAAATTCCGGCATCGCAACCCATTTCGGAAGGAAATTCATGTGAATGATGAAAATGATGTCCGCGATCATGTTTCCGGTTTTCTTTTTTGCCGTAAGCCATAGAAAAACGCCTGTTGCCAGATGAATAAGAATTCCCACGAGTCGAAGATATATCACGCAGTAATCCGCGTTTTTCCTGATCATATAAAAGGGATAAAGGAAGAATGCAGGAAGAAAAGCCGAAAACTGATGCGGTTCCCACATATCGTACATGAGCCTGTCTCCGGTCACCAGACGGTAAGCCTGAGCAACCGCATAGGACTCATCCACATCAAGGCTCACAAACAAAGCCTTTACGATCCCGAGGATCGTAAGAGCGATAAGTACCGAAAATATGATCTTCCACGCATTGATTTTTGTTTTCATCGCGAGATCCCGCCGTTTTAGATCAGTCTTGTGTGCCAATCGCGGTTCTTCGGTAACATCCTGCTGCCGTAAGATCGGATCCGCACCCGTATCATTATACCATATTTGCTGCTTTGACACCGAATGATTTTCATCAAAAAAAGCAACCGGACATGATATAGCGTGTCCGATTGCTTTTTGACCTCACAAAATCTCTTATTATTATTTTTCTTCTTCTTTTCTTTCATCTCCGAAAAAGAACAAAGCTACGGTTCCCCTTCCGGTATGACTTCCTATGATCGTTCCGATATCAAAGATCTTTACTCCTCCGTCAATATCGGGAAAAGTCTCGCTGATCAGTCCGGCAAGATATTCAGCATCCTCAAGGCATCCTGAATTGGAGATGAAACATCGTTTGTTGTAATCCTTTCCGCCTTCGCAAAGTTCAAGCATCTTGCTCACTGCCTCTTTTGCTGCTTTTTTCTTTCCCTTGATCTTATAACGAACCGCAAGTTTTCCTTCGGCATCCACGTTCATGAGCGGGCAGAGATTCAAAAGATTTCCTATAGCACATGCGGCAGGCGAGATTCTTCCGCCTCTCTTAAAATGTGTAAGATCCGTGGTGTAAAACCAATGCTGAACACGCAGTTTGTTATTTTCCGCAAATTCGGCAAGTTCTTCGATCGATGCACCTTTCTCCTTAAGTTCATATAAAGCATCAAGAAGAAGTCCGTGTCCCGACGATGCAGCCAGAGAATCAATCACGATAATCTTTCTGTCAGGATATGCACTCTTTAACTCTTCCGCAGCATTTACGGCACAGTTACAGGTTCCGGACAGTCCGGATGAAAATGCAAGATGTAATATATCTTTTCCTTCTTTTAAAAACTTTTCAAAGAAATCAGCAGTTTCCGTAATATTGATCTGTGATGTGGAAGGCATTGAGCCTTTATCGATTTTTTTATAGAAATCTTCATAGGAAAGAGTCACTCCCAGATCATCCTTGTAATCAACTCCGTCAAGCGTAAAGGGAAAGCTTATAAAAGGTATATTTCTGCTTTCAAGATATTCGCGATTCAGATCAACTGCAGTATCGCAACTTAAAATGTATTCACTCATCCTTATCTCCTTAAAGTTTTGAATGTCATATAATGTAGTTTTGAAAACTACATTAATAGTATAAGGATTCTTTCATGATTTTTCAATACCAAAAACAAATTTAAAAAATTTATTGCGTTTTGTCAGGATATCGTGTAAAATACATTAGTGTCAAAAAAATAGCGCTATCGCCAAACGGTAAGGCAACGGACTCTGACTCCGTCATTTCAAGGTTCGAATCCTTGTAGCGCTGTAAAGGCTTCGGTAGAAATACCGGAGCCTTTTTCTTTGTAAAAGCCTTTGATTCAGGACTTTTCTGAAAACCGGTTCTACGAGACTATCTATTTTCGGCTTGAGAACAATTCGAAGATATTTTCTTATTTTTTCTTAAAAATATCCCGTTTTTCGACTTGCGTTAGCATACACGTTAGCACAATTTTTTTTCAAATCGATAATCATACTTATTTATAAGGAGATCATATGAAATTTGATTATTATTATGGAATTGAAGCCGATTCATTCAATTATATTCCGGTTCCAAAGATCTTGATGACAGATCCACAATTCAAAATACTTAGCGCTGAAGCCGTACTTCTATACAGTATTATGCTTAACCGTATGTCTTTATCGAGAAAGAACGAATGGTTTGATGATGAGAATCGCGTGTATATCATTTTCACCTTGGAAGAAATAATAGAAACTATCGGTCGTGCACATACCAAGTGTGTAAACATCCTTAAAGAACTTGAAACAGTTGGGTTGATTGAACGTAAAAAAAGAGGTCTGGGTAAACCTGATATTATCTACGTAAAAGATTTCCTTCATGCACCAAAAGTGGCCTCAAACACCGATAAAATCACTGACTTCTCAAA
>JAILRA010000086.1 GCA_024698715.1 Lachnospiraceae bacterium | reverse complement strand
CTGCGATCAGTTCGTATCCAAGGGACTCAAGGATAAGCTTAACGATATCATGAATGCGAAGTTTACAAGGATCAAGCATCATGATGTTATCGATATCTTAAAGAAAGCCGATGTTAAGTGGGAGTTCGAGCCCGATTACGGTGAGGATATCGCAAAAGAGCATGAAAAATACATTGTTGATTATTTCAACGGACCCGTTTTCGTAACAGACTGGCCCAAGGATATCAAAGCTTACTACATGAAAGTTAATCCCGACAACGAGACGGTGGCAGCAGTTGACCTTCTTGTTCCCCAGGCAGGCGAACTTATGGGCGGAAGCCAGAGAGAAGAAAATCTCGACAAACTCATTGAAAGAATGGATGAGATGGGCGTAGATAAGGAAGGCATCGACTGGTATCTTGATACAAGAAGATACGGCGGTTGCGTTCATTCAGGCTTCGGTATGGGCTTCGAACGTCTTATCATGTACTTAACGGGCGTTGAAAACATCCGCGACGTCATTCCTTATCCCAGAACACCCAAGTCCTGCGATTTCTAAAACAGGTATCAAGGAAATTCAAAGCATCACAGGTTCAAGATCGAGTGGTGCTTTTTTGTTTAAATATATTTTTATGACAAGGAAAAAGAAAAATCTGTTTTCTTCTGATAACCGGATGTTACTGTTAAGTCAGATAATCTGTAAAGAATCATTAAAGCGATAAATCGAGGAAACTCTATGTCAATCTGGAATCCGTGGCACGGATGTAAGAAAATTAGCCCGGGATGTGTAAACTGCTATGTTTACAGGAGGGACGAAAGTATCGGAAAAGATGCTTCCGAAGTCACCAAAACAGGCGATTTTGATCTTCCGATAAAGAAAAACCGTCAGGGCGAATACAAATTAAAACCTGAAGAAGGTATTGTCTTTTCGTGTATGACTTCGGATTTTTTTCTCAAAGAAGCCGACATCTGGAGAGACAGATGCTGGGATATGATAAGGGAGAGAAAAGATCTCGAGTTTCATATCATAACCAAAAGGATTGACCGTTTTAAAGACTGCATACCTTCCGACTGGAATGACGGATGGGATAACGTAACCATCTGTTCAACATGCGAAGATCAGGACAGGGCGGATTATCGTATCCCTATATTGCTGGAATCACCTGTTAAGCATCGTGAGATAATAATGGAACCGATGCTTTCCGAGATAAAAATAGACAGGTATCTTGAAACGCATCTTATAGAGCATGTAGTCTGCGGCGGAGAGTCGGGGGATAATGCCAGACTCTGTGATTTCAACTGGATAAAGGAAGTCAGAAGGGAATGTGTTAGAACTGCTACACCTTTTACTTTTAAACAGACCGGGTCACTCTTTAAAAAGGACGGACATACCTATCGGATAGAAAGAAAAAATCAGATGTCGCAGGCAAGAAAGAGCTGTTACAGCTATGTGCCGGGGATGAACTTTGCCGAAAGCATTCCGTACAAAACTCCTTCAAGAGAAAGTCTTGTAAAAAGACTCGCACAATCCGATTTCAGGTCAAAATTCAAACTCACGGAAGAAGATAAACAGTATGTTCTCGAAAAAGGCATCGAAAAGATCAGGGATCATACGAGGGATTTTATCAGTCAGAGACTTGCTCCCGAAAATCCAGAAAATGACGGAAAACAGACCCCGATGAAGGGGCATCCGGTATTTAAGGCACAACATGCGACAGCCACATGCTGCCGTTCCTGCCTCGAAAAATGGCATAATATCCCGTCCGGCAAAATACTTAACAAGCAGGATCAGGACTACATCACGGATGTGATCATGGACTGGATCAACGGAAAAATGAAAGACGAATGACTTTTTAATTTCATGTTAGTATTGTAAAATTAGTCAAAATGAATAAGAAGAGGTAAAAAATGTCATATCTGATAAAAGACACAACAAAAGAAGAAAGAATAGCTTTGATCAAATCGTGGGTTCCCGCGGATGATGCTCTGGACAGTGAAGGTGCACCGGATCTATGGGATCTTTATGCGGATTATATTAACGGGACCAAAGAGATAGCCGAGTGCAATGCCGCATTCAAAGCAGAGTATCTGTCTGAGGAATAAGGAAATCAGGTATTGCAAAGTGTGATATAATTATTTCCATACAAAGAATTACGGGAAGGCATCATTATTCATTCTTAAGACAGAGGTATATTTTATGGATTTTCAAAGTTACATTGACGGTTTTTATCCAACGAGTTGTGTGATTTCCGTTGAAAAGAAAAATGACGGCGAATACGGCGACATTCGTATCGTTGCAGGCAATAAGAAGTTTATTGCCATGGCAGAGTATCCGCCTTTTTTAACGGATCCGAATATTCCCGAAATAAAATTTGTACCGGATTGCCTGTACGATAAATATCTCCCCAGAACTCCCGATTTCGAAGATAAATGTTACAATTCGGCCGTTTTAAAAAAGCCCATTCACACTTATATTCATTTAAATGTTTGCAATCTTTGGTTTAATATGTTTTTCCTTCCGATAGATT
>JAILRA010000085.1 GCA_024698715.1 Lachnospiraceae bacterium | reverse complement strand
GAAATATATTATCGCTTCCGTCAAACCCATCGTAATTAACACATATCAAATGATATTTCTTTTCCAACTCGGGAATTACTCTCATGAAATTCGTTTCCCAGTTACAGCATGTTCCCGGAAGAAGCATGAGTGTTTTTTCGTTATCAATCCCTTTTTCTACAAATTGCATTTTTACTCTCCTTAAATAAAAGCCGTTATCCACAATTAAATCCGCCTGGGAGTCAAATGACTATGCAGACGGATATGCGTAATTTTTTATAAGATGTGTAATGATAGAAGAATGAAATCAAATCTTTCTGGCAACCAAATGCAATCTTGCTTTTTTGGCACTCTCCAGCAATTCAATTTTTAATCCTGCATTATCACAAAACTCTTTTATCTCATCGAGTGACTTGGCCCCAACATCTCCATGTCCCGCCATATTGGCCAGAGGCATTTCTATGTGATTCATCAGCCAAAGCACCGGCTTAGATGAAGTGTAATCCTGTAATATGAGTCTTCCGTTTGGTCTTAATACCCTTTTTACGCTGTCAAAAAATTTCTGCGGATTGGGATAATGATGAAAACTGTTTGAACAAATTACTGCATCAAAAGAATTATCATCAAAAGGAAGATTTTCGCAGTCCCCGACAACCCAGTCAACTCCATCCAAATTCTTGGATTTGCCAACTTCAATCATTCTGGGGGTTATATCCAATCCCGTATAATGTTTACCGGGATCATTTTCATAGAGAAGCGAAATCATTGGTCCGGTTCCACATCCGCAGTCTAGCAGATCATGATATTCTTCTTTTTCAAGTTCTCCGGCTATATATGGATAATCATCTTTACATATCTCATATATTCCGGCATGGTTTGATTCATATATCTCCGCTGCTTTTGTAAATTCCTTAACAGTTAATTCTTTGTATTCGTTCTCTGTACGCATTTCTATTCCTTAATTTTCTATGTTTTTTATAGAATTTTGACGAGATTTTAATTTTCTCATCAAAGTTAGCGCTATCTAACCTTTCGGATAACAAATTGGCGGTTAAGGTTAGCCTTATTTAACCGCCATTCATTTTATAACATACTATTTATAATTATTCAACAGTAAATTTATTATATTACCAGCCTTTCGCGCTGATTCATTTTTGCCTGTCAATAATTCTTCTTACTGTCTCTTCTATCGACGAATCACCTTCATCGATAACTGTTTCAGCATACTTTTCGTATAATACGCTTCTTTCTTCATACATCTCATCCGGACTTTCACCGTCTCTTAATACGACTCCCCGTTCGTTAATATCATGAAGTCTGCTGAAAAGCTTATCTTTATCGACCTTAAGATAAATAATCGTTCCATTTTCCGAAAGATGTCTCATTCCGCTGTCACTATATACGGCACTGCCGCCGGTAGCTATTACAGTGTTGGCACTATTTACAGTTAACAACGCATCTTCTTCACATTTAAGGAATCCCTCTACGCCCCTGTCATTAATGATTTCATTCAGTAAGGAATCCTCTCTTTGCTGTATTACCAGATCCGTATCAATGAAATCCATGCCCAAAATTTTTGCCAGTATTACTCCGACAGTACTCTTCCCTGACGCAGGCATACCGATTAATACGATGTTTTTCTTACTATTCATTTTATCTTACATCCCATTTTTTTATGAATCTTATTATTCTCTTAAAACAATCCTGTCTTGCTTTCCCTCATTCTTCAGTATACTTCTTCTTTCAGCGAATTGCATTATAATCTCTTTACATATCTGCTTTTTTCATGGTTATGAGCAAGCCGCCAAATGCCCATAACGCTCCTATGCTTATCCAACCCGTTGTTATGGCATTAACTATTGAATGGTTTCCAATAAATTTAATAATTATCGCAACAACAAAACCCGCCAAAAATGTGAAAATACAACACCATTTAGGATATGGTGTCATACCTTTGGCAAATGCTACGAATTGAGTTACTGCCGCTGTTAAAAAGAAAGGCAGGAATATAAGCATAACAGGAAGCAAGAAGAATAATGCAAACTTTACAGCACTTTCTGTCGCCAACGCAGGATTCAATTCATAAACAGCATTCAGATAATATATAACTGCGCAGCACATTACATGTGTAAATGCTCCAAACCCAAGCATTCCGAGCAATCCTGCTCTGTATATATGCGCAAGTTTCTCTGACTTGCTCGCTATGAGTCTGTATACTCCAAAATAACTTAAACTCTCTATAGGTATCCCAATAAGTCCCAATATGGCTGAAGCAATTATTCGTCCGTTTGACACAGTTAAATATCTTGAAAAATATTGATCTATTCCTGACATGGAATTATCAGATACACCCCAGCCTAAAAGCATATCTCCTGCAAGTACCATTAATGCTGCGAATATACCCAGTTTAAATAAATGCGCTATTCTTTTTTTATCCAAGTTACTGTCAATTCCGATATTGTTGTATTGAGTCATAGCTAGACTCTCCCTCTGCAAAACCAAATTGTTATCTTTGTAGTCTGTTTAACGATTAAATCCGCCTGAATATCAAACGACATTCAGGCGGATAAATATTCTATCACTCTTTCTTTTCGGGAATCAATTTCGTCATGCTTTTAAGTCCCAAAGCCAAAGTTGATCCGTTATGTAATAATGCTGATGTAGCAGGAGGCAAAACCCCGGCAATTCCAAGTACAATAAGAGCCGTATTAAATCCAACAATCGTCCTGTAATTAAATTTTATTCGTTTCATAAGAAGAGTACTGATCCTTCTTAATATGACCAAACTTTCCAAATCGGACGAGCTTATAGTAACATCTGCTATCTGTCTTGCTATCTCAGCACCGTCGCTTATTGCTATACCTGCATCGGATGCAGATAGCGCAGGCGAATCATTGATTCCGTCACCTACCATTATTACGCGTTTGCCTTCAGCCTTCGCTTTTTCGACAAAACCTGCCTTATCCTCAGGCAAAACTTCAGCATAATACTCTGTTATTCCTGCTTCTGAAGCAATCTTCTTTGCGGTTCTCTCACTGTCTCCGGTCATCATTACTATATGTTCGAATCCTTCACTTCGAAGTCCTTCTATAACCTCTTTGACTTCTTCACGCATCGGATCCTCTATCAGGATACAAGCCGCGAGTATTCCGTTCTTGGCAAAGTAAAGATGTGAATACTCATCAGGAAGCGAATCGAAAAGTTTCTTCTTTCCCTTTGGAATTGATGCCCCTTCATCTTCCATAACAAAATGGTAACTTCCGATAACGACTTTTTCATCATTAATTGTCGACGCAATACCATGTGCAACAATATAATCTACATCGGCATGCATCTCATCATGAAGAAGACCTTTTTTCTCTGCTGCATCCACCACGGCACGTGCCACAGAATGTGGAAAATGTTCCTCAAGGCACGCAGCCTCACGAAGCAGTTCATCTTCGGGCTCACCGTTAAAAGATACAATTTGAACAACTGTGGGTTTTGCCTTTGTAAGCGTTCCCGTTTTATCAAGAACAATCGTGTCAGCTTCTGCTATGGCTTCAAGGAACCTTCCTCCCTTTACAGTAATGCCATATTCCGCCGCTTCTTTAATGGCAGACAATACCGATATCGGCATAGCCATCTTAAGCGCACATGAATAATCAACCATCAAAACCGAAAGCGCTTTCGGAACATTTCGGCTTATTAACCATGTCAATCCCGAACCCAGCAATGTATACGGAACAAGTTTGTCAGCAAGCCTCTCTGCCTTACTCTCCAATGACGATTTTAATTTCTCTGATTCCTCGATCATTTTTACAATTTTATCGAATCTTCCGCATCCTTCAGTTTGAGTGACTCTTATGGTCAATTCCCCATCTTCGACAACAGTTCCCGCAAAAACGCTCATTCCTTCATTTTTGCATACAGCCTCCGATTCTCCTGTCATTGATGCCTGATTTACCATTGCTTCTCCGCGGGAAACTTCACCGTCAAAGGGAATCATATTACCCATTCTGACAACAACTTCATCACCGCAATCTATTTGAGAAGAATCAATCTGAATTTCTCCCGTGTCGGTAAGAAGCCATACCTTATCAATATTTAACGACATCTGTCTGGCAAGATCATCCACTGAACGTTTATGTGTCCAATCTTCCAATGTATCTCCTATCTTTAAGAGAAACATAATGCTGGATGCAGTATTAAAATCCCCGGACAGAACTGCTGCCGTAATAGCTATGGCGTCCAAAAGTTCTACCTGAAGACGTTTATTCTTCAGAGTCTTCAATCCTCTCCAAATATAAAAGATCATCTTAATCATGATCCATATTCTTCTCACATAGAGTGGAAGTATCAGTCTTTTTCCGTAATGTAAAACTATACTGGTAACAATTTTCTCCGAATATTTCGCTTCAAGTTCACGACTCGAGCATTCATAAACTTTTTCCGGAACCTGCACAGTATCAAACGAGAATTTTCTTATGTAGTTAATAATTTGCATTCTGTCGCAATCATAAAAGATTACAGCATCAGCGGTCCTCTCATACACCTTTGCCTTTTTAATCCCAACATATTTATTAAGATAATATTCAAAACTGTCAGCTTCCCTATAAGTCAAGCGTTTTAAAGCCAGATGTATTCTGAGTCTGCCCTTTATTTCATGCTCAATCTTAAATTTCATTTTTTACGCTTCTTTCTTTTGATATGTTATCCTTTATTTCTTCTTGGCAGTCTTTTTTGACTTTGTTTCTTCTTTTGTATTTGACTCGGCTTTCGCCTTGGATGTTGTATTCTTTTTTGACGTTGCAGCTTTTTCGGTTTTCGCAGATGTTTTCACAACTTTCTCTTTTTTAGGCTCTTCTGTTTTTTCCTCTTCTTCTATCTCATCATCTTCAACATCTATGATATCAGTTTCGTCATCAAATTCAGTTTCTTTTTCTTTTCTTGCTCTTTCTTCATTTATGGCTTTAGCTTCTTCATAAATATCAGCGCAGTTTTCCTTTACGCTTGTTGCCTGATCAAATACATAATCCTTTGCTCTTAATACTCCTGCAGTACAATGTGTGTATACTTTCTTTGCATCTTTTGAGCAAAGCATCTTAATGCCCCATAAACCGAACAATGTACCCCCTGCAAATAATGCAATTCCTTTCCATGCTTTCATAACTTTTTCCTCCCATGAACAAAAGTTAGGCTCATCTAACTCGCCCTATATAAAAATATGCGCCCGAAGGCGCTTTTAATTAAATAATATTTTAAAACAATTGTTTTATTTTTTCAATCCGTCTTGAGTATCTTGTAAAAAACGATTCCTACCGCAAAAAGAAGAATTCCCGCCACAAGGCACGGAACAGTTATAATCGCAATAACTCCCGCCTGTGGAAGATATAATCCTCCCATTATTAAAAAAACACTTACAATCATTAAAACAAAACCGATTATTCTGCACGCATTTTTACTCATGCTCCCGCAACCTCAACTTCCTCATTCATAATCTTCTGTAAAAGATACATTCCGTAATACTGACCTTTTTTGGTTATCAATTCATCATGATTTCCCTGTTCCGATATCTTTCCATGATCTATAACTATTATCTTATCCGCATCTTTAATTGTATTAAGTCTGTGAGCAATTACGATAACGGTTTTATTCATGCATAATTGAGACATCGCTTCTTTAATGTATTTCTCATTATCAGGATCCACGCTGGCGGTCGCCTCATCAAGTATTATTATCGGCGCATCTTTTAATATACATCTGGCTATGGATATTCTCTGCGCCTCTCCTCCTGATAATGTCGACCCGCCTTCGCCGATGATTGTTTCAAATCCATACGGCAGACTCATAATAAAGTCATAGCAACGTGCTTTTTTGGCAGCTTCAACAACTTCTTCATACGTTGCATCCGCTCTTCCCATGGCTATATTGTTATACACAGTATCCTCAAAAAGATATACATTCTGAAATACCATACTGATATTATCCATTAAGGAACTCATTTCCATCTTCTTTACATCAGTCCCTTTTAAGAATATCTTTCCGGAATCAACATCCCAAAAACGTGCCAGAAGATTGGCTATGGTTGTCTTGCCGCTTCCTGATTCTCCGACAAGTGCAATCATTTCGTTCTTATCCACCGAAAAAGATATTTCGTGAAGAATTTCCTCATTTTCATACGAGAATGATACATTATCAAATATTATCTCATGTTCATACTCCTTTAAAGGTAATTCCGACCCGCTTAAATCAAGAGGTTTTTCATTGAAAACGGATTCTATCCTGTCTAAAGCAATATCCATTATCGTAAGCCTTGAACCAAGCTGATAAAACTGTTTAAATGGAGCAAAAAGATTCATGAGAAATAAAAGCATTCCTATGAATGAAAAAATATCAATTCGTTCATTTTGCATAAGCCAAACCGACGCTGCGAGAACAGCGGCTGTACCGACTGCGTAAATAATCTCCAATGCTCTTTCCCATGGCAAATGTTCTTTTTCGAAAGTAAGATTTGCTTCTCTGCTCCCCGCAAAACTTTCTCTTAAACGCCCTGCACTCTCTCCGTTAACTCCAAAACTCTTGGCAATTGCCATGCCTTGAGCATATTCAATAACCGAACCGCTTAAAGCCTCAACCGCTTTCTGTCTTGCATAGGAGTTTCTCATCGATTCTCTGTTCATTGGTATACCGACAATCATTACAATTATTTCTGTTGCAAGAACAATTGCTCCTAAAATCGGATTTAGGATAAACATAAAAACAGTTATGACAAGCTGACTGAAAAGAGCACTTACTTCTTCGGCAATAATACTCATGCTGTTTTCTTCGACAAATACCATATCTTCGGAGAGAATTGAACTTATCCTTCCAATATTGTCAGCAGTGAAAAATCCCATAGGAAGTTTTCTTAAATGTTTTGCAAATTCTATACGCTTCTCTGCAAAAACCTTATATCCTGACGACGATTGAAGTCGATCGGATGAATGTGTGAATATTACAGTCAAAACAAGAAATACGAAAAGAATCCCTGCATAAATACAACAGTCCGTTACATTCATTTTCTCATCCATAAGATTGCGGATAACGAATATCGACATCATAATCGGAGCGTTTTGAACAAAAGATTTTAAGAATGAAAAGATGTAAGCTGTACGAATTCTGCGCGCATTTCTTTTGTCACAGAATTTTAATATTCTATGCATCATGCGAATCATCGTCTTTTCCTCCTTTTAATGTCCAAATGCTGCTCTCCTTGGCCGCTCTCCATAATTTGCGATATTCTTCGCAGGAATCCGTTAATTCTGCATGCGTACCTTCTCCGGCTATCCTGCCTTTGTTTAAAACTATTATCTTGTCGGCTTTAACTATGGAACTTAATTTATGAGCAATAACAATTACTGTCTTGTTGCGGATAATTTCCTCTATGGCATCATTCATTTTCTTTTCATTTTCCGGATCAATAAATGCCGTTGCTTCATCAAGAACTATAATCGGAGAATCTTTCAGCAAAACTCTTGCAAAAGAAATTCTCTGTCTCTGGCCGCCTGATAGTTTTTTGCCCGCTGCTCCGGCAAGTGTGTCATATCCGTTTTCAAGATCTTTAATGAATTCATCACAACACGCTTTCTTTGCCGCTTCAACAACCTCTTCATCAGTGGCATCAGGTTTCCCGATTCGTATATTTTCCATAATGCTTTTGTTGAATAAAAACAATTCCTGAGAAACATACGCAACTTCATTTCCAAGGTTTGCAAGAGACATATCTCTTATGTCCTGTCCACCGATTTTTATATTTCCCGAATCTATATCGTAATAATGTGCAATAAGTCTTGCTATCGTACTCTTTCCGCTTCCGGATTCACCGACAAGAGCAGTCATTTTTCCTTCTTCGGCAACAAAAGAAACCCCTTTAATTGCCTCATCGCCTTTGTATGAAAATCTCACATTATCGAATTCTATACTGTGATTTTCTCCTTTAAACTCTTCCTCACCGCATATGAGTGCAACGCGATCCAATGCTTTCTCTACGGATTGAATTTTATAATTCACCCTGGGCAGTGTTCCTATAAGCGCCAAAGTATGAATAAGCATCGGTCCGAGTGCAAAACTTATACAAAGTGCAAGTATATACTTCGTTACCGAAATATGTCCGAGAATAACAAGGAATGCACCAAGCGGAAGTGAATACAGAATAATATTTGCGAACAGGCCTGCATACAAAGCCATCCACGGCCAGCATACTTTATACCATTCAAGTCCGAAGTCTCTGTAATTTTTTACAGACTGTTCGAATTTTTCTCCTGATAAAGCATCACGGTTAAATACCCTGACAACTTCCATTCCCGAAACATATTCAATAATGGTGTTGTTTAACCTTTTCGAAGATGCAAAATATGTGCCCATCTTATCCATTCCGACGTTATACATCTGTTTTGATGCACCAAATCCGAGCAAAAGAATAATGATTGAAAACAATGCCATCTGCCAGTCAACACCGATTAAAACAAGTAATAATGCCGCCCCGACGATAACATTCGAAAACCCTTCGGGAATAACATGTGCAAGCATTATCTCAACAGACTCAATATCTTCATTGAAAAGTTTTTTGATTGCACCGATGCCCATATCATGAACAATGCCTAAAGGCTGTTTGTCAAGTTTCTCCTGCAGATTAATTCTGATATTTTCCAATGTATGATAAGCAGCACGATGGCTTAATCTTAATCCGAAAGTATACGTTAATGCATTTAACAGCCCGAAAATCAAAACTATTCCTATATCGAATACTGAATTTTCAAGAGTAATAGGTTGTTTGTTTATCAGTTTGTTTAATAAATTATATATTCCGTAATATGGAACGGCTCCGCATACGGCGCCCGTTATCATAAACCCCATGGCAAGATAAACATAACTTTTCCATTTGCCTGCGTATTTTAATACCCTTCCGAACATTCCGTATTTTTTTCGTTTCTTTGAAGTATTTTCGTAACTGTCAGATGTAAAATACCATTTAATTCTGGTTACTCCCTCGTCATTTAAAGGATAAAAAGCCTGCACTACACCGTTTTCAATATGCAGAACATGCGTACAGCACTTAAGTATTAATTCAGGATCATGAGTGATTATAACCGAAGTAATACTTTCACTCATTTCATTCAACAGTTCGCCCAATCTCTCCATTCCCCGCCTGTCAAGTCCTGAGGTCGGTTCATCGTAGAATATTATTTCTTTGCCTGCACAGAGTGCTGATGCTATGGCAACTCTCTGTTTCTGGCCTCCCGAGAGAGATGAAGGATGCCTGTCAATCGTATCTTTAAGCCCGAGCCTGTCCAGGATTTTCTCCGCATCCTCTCTTTTAATCGAAGATTTGAGCATAACTTCATCTATGACACTGTCGCAAAAAAGCTGTCTGTTAACATCCTGCATAACCATAAAACTCTTCTGCGATCTTTCTTTTTCCGTTAAGTATTTACCCTTAAACGCAATACTTCCTTCACAATATCCGATTCCGCACAAAGCTTCCGAAAGTGTAGACTTACCGCTTCCGTTATCACCTATAACCGCTATAACTCCATGTTCCGGAAGCTGCAGTCTTTCTATATCAAGAATCTGATTTCCGCCTCTTACACAGTTAAGATCCAGTGCTTCAATTACAGGTGTTCCCACCTTTATCTCTTTTTGTTTGTTTTCTCTTTTTAAAAGTGAGAGATCCGTAATTCTAAGGCCTTTAACTGCCAGTTCTTCATCTGTTAAAAGCGATAATTCTTTGCTTGTAAAACTCTGCTTTATATACCCGTCTTCCATATATATAAATTTGTCTGCCAAATCCATAAGATAATAAAGACGGTGTTCTGAGATTACAATTGTCTTTCCTTCCGCTTTTATTCTTTTTATTATCTCGTGAAGTCTTCGAATTGCTTTTCTGTCAAGATTTGATGAAGGTTCATCAAGAACATATACCGAAGGAGATGCCGTATAAACGCTTCCGCAGGCAATCTGCTGTTTTTCACCACCGGATAATTCAAAAATGTTTCGATTCATCAGATTATCCAGTTTCATTTCCTCCATGGTTTTAAGAAGCCTCTCATGAATCTCTTCACGTTCTAATCCCTGATTCTCACATCCGAATACCAATTCGCCGGTTGTATCTATATTGAAAAACTGACTCTTGGGATTCTGAAAAACACTTCCCACAAGTTTACTGGTCGCAGACATTTCAGAGTCGGTTACGCATATATCATCAACCCAAACCTTTCCTTCCATATCTCCGACATAGAAATGCGGTGCAAGACCGTTTATCAAACGTGTAAGAGTAGTTTTTCCACACCCCGACGTTCCGCATAAAACAACAACCTCTCCGTCATTAACGGTAAGATTTATATTATCCACACCTTCTCCGGTTCCGTTTTCGCCGCCATAATGAAAGCTTACATTTTCGAATCGAATCATTACATAAGCCCTCCTTTAGCAGCATGTCCGATAATCGTGGTGAAAACAATTATTCCTATCAGAATTGCAACCAATATATAATCAACAACACTGAATTTAACTTTTTCGTACGAACTTCTCTTAATATCGGTATCCATTCCCCTTGCCATAGTGGCCGCTGCCAACTCTTCCATCACGGATATTGAAGAAAACAGCATCGGAATCAGCATATATTCTATTGTTCTCCATGGATGACATATGATCTGCACAGGGCTTATTATTATTCCTCTGAAAGCCATGGCTTTTCTGACTCCGTTCCACTCCTCTGCTACCGTAGGAAGAAATCTGAAAAAGACTGCTATGGGAATAATAAGTTTCACCGGCAGATGCATTGCCTGAAAAGCAGCAAGAAACTGACTTATCTTGGTTGTTTTTATAATCAGAAGGAGACTCATGACGGTTGGAAAACCAAACATAAACACTGTTGAAAGTGCAGTCACAAGCAGCAGTATAACCGAAGGAGCGCCCTGAGAATTTTTAAGAACCATACGTAAATACAGCATTACCCCTAAAAGTAATGCTGATTTAAGCGCTGTAAACTTTTTTCCGCATAAGACAAATATTATGCACAATAAAACAGAATAAATAATCACTCCCAAATCGCTGTAGCTTGCAAAACACATTATTCCGCTTCCGATAAATATCAGGAATTTTGTTCTGGGATCAATTTTAACAAGACTGTTATCATCTTCGCCGTAAAAAATTAAATCCATTAATTATTCTCCACCTTATACAATTCCGGCTTTCTCGAAATGCTTCTTGATAAGCGCGGATGCAATAATTACTCCAATCAAAGCTCCGACAAGAGCAAGTCCAATCTGTAAGAAAGGTAACCATCCTGTAGCCAATGCCGCCACACTTTCGGCGTATTCTTTTCCATAGTATTCGGTAGCCATGGCAATAAATTTGCTTCTGTTAAAATACAGATTGGTGAAAGGACATACCATGTTGAGGTTAAAAACAAGATATGAAATCAAAAACATCATTTTTGATTTGTATTTTCCCGCAAGCAATACGAGTTCTGCAAGAATTGCCGCAAGGATTGCCAAAAACATTCCCGGAAGATATGCTGAAGATGAAGTAACCGCAAAGAGAATTCCCAGAATAAGTGCGGCACCGAATTTGTGTACTTTAAGAACACATAATTCGTAAATGGTCGCACAAACAATACCTACAAAAAGGGGTGTCAGAATATACAAGATCGGTACCATACCCAAAGCCATAACTGCAACCAGCATTACAACTATGTATATTGCCCCGAACGCACCGGCGAATATCAAATCTTTTACGCGAAGTTTTTTATCGCTTTTTCCTGTGGTGTTTAAATTTTCTTTTTTTGCCATAATTATTCTCCTTTTTTATTTAACATATTTCATACCTGTCTTTTGAATCAGACGTTTAAGTCGACAAAAATTTTATTTATTTATAAGTTTTTTTATGCCCCTGACAAGTTTATTCGGCTGATACGGTGCCAATCCTCCATGGCCTACATTTTTTATGATTCTGAATCTTGTCTGTGGAAAAATCTTTTTAGTATATGCTATATCAAGTTTTCTGTCTTTTACCTCTTTGTCTGCAATCCAGTATTCGATTTTCTTACAACTCGTGTAAGGATGTGCAGGCATTGAATAGTTGTTGCACGAATCAAAGGTCCGCCAGATTGTTTTTGCACTTATCATCTTTAAAACTTTGGCTGCATAGTCGATATCTTCCTTGCTTAATTCATCCAGAGAAAAAGCCTTTTCAAGGAGTTTTGCTCCACCGATTTTGCCGATGTAGATTGTGATGAAATCCTTTATAGCAATAACTCTTGTTATAATCCACGGAAGCTGATAAGGAGTTATTCCTCCGTCAATTACAGCATTCTCGATATTCACTTTGTTATTGGCAAGCATTCTGGTTACTATCGAGCCGCCCATGGAACATCCGTAAATGCAGGTTATATCACCTAAATCATTCACAATCAGCCATTTCTCGAGTTCTTTGGTAATTTCTTCTACGCTTGTAAAATCATCTTTTCTTTGCGGATTGTATCCCGGAAGTGCCGGTATTATCAGGTGATATTCTTTTTCCATTAAAGGAATCACATCCTGAAAATAATCCCACATTACAATGGACGGATGAATCAAAACAATCACTTTTTCATTTTCTTTTCCATATTCATGAATTGTCATATGACAATGCCCTCCTTTCAGTCTTTTATTTTATGCGTCCAGCATTTTCATCTCTTCCGTAGATGACTGAAGTTCATATATCTTTTTGTATTCAGGACAGTTTGACATTAATTCATTATGCTTTCCGTCACCGACCACTCTGCCCTTATCAAGAACAACTATCTTATCGCAATTGACTATGGATCTTAATCTGTGTGCAATCATAAGAACTGTTTTCCCTTTGGTAAGTTTCTCGATTGCGGCCTGTATCTTTGTCTCAGTCTCGGGATCCAGAGATGCCGTACTTTCATCAAGCAGGATGATGGGCGCATCCTTTAGAAACGCTCTTGCAATGGAAAGTCTTTGTCTTTCGCCACCGGATAAAGTATGGCCGTTTTCTCCCAGCATTGTGTCAAAACCGTTTGGAAGTTTATCTATAAACGACATGCATTCCGCATACTCTGCAGCCCTCATCAATTCTTCTTTTGTTGCATTTTTATTGCCGATGAGAATATTGTTGTAAATCGTATCGTTGAACAAAGTTACATCCTGAAATACTATTGAAAACAGCCCGAATAATTTTTCTGTATCAACTTCGCTTATGTCCTGACCGCCGATTTTTATACTTCCGCCGTCAATGTCTCTGAATCTCGCACATAATCTGCATACTGTACTTTTTCCGCTTCCGGATGCACCGACCAGTGCTGTATATTTACCCTGATTTGCCGTAAATGAAATGTCATGCAAAGTTTCTTTTCCTTTGTCATACGAAAAAGAAACGTTTTTGAATTCTATATCGTAGTTACTGCATTGCACATCCTTATCGCCCTTTTGCAGAGGATACTCTCTTATCTCCCTGATTCTGTCCGCCGCCACCCATGATGCTATAAGTGCACCAAGACTTTCGTTTGCATGCGATAAAGGTTCATAAACCCATACCGACATTATTAAGAATGTTAGGAAAACAACAGGTGTAATCTCTCCGGAAACGAGCATGTTTGCACCGATAAATGTTACAATTGCAATTCCGATTCTCATGACATTGTATGCCGCGGAAACGCAGCCTCCCGCAAGAAATTCGAACAATACAAGTCCCGGCAAAAGATTCATGATTCTCTTCTTTACTTTATTTTGATAACTGTCAAGATTGTCCGAAGCCTTCAGTATCTGTATATTCTCAAGATATTCCTGAACTCCTTCGGATATCTTTAGCTTCTTCTTTCTGTTGCTTAAATGTGTTTTTCCGGAAACCGCTTTGCTCAACGCCATTGAAAGTATTGCAATCGGAAGGCAAACCGCCAGACAAAGAGTAAGTTTGACATTTACAAACATTAAGATGCCAAGTATTATCACACCGGAAAACATTGCGCTTATCGTTTCCGCAACCTGGTTGATAAGAGCTCCTTCGATGGTTGTCATATCGTCCATGATTGTGGATGTCAGATCGCTTAGATCATGTCGTGATAAATACTCTTCCGGAAGCAGTCTTAATCTGTTGGCAACATCCATTCTTAAATTAAGGTTTGCTTCACCTGCTTCAAGATATTTAACCTTGTACATTTTTCTGTATGTTAAATACATCGCTGCCAAAAGAAGTACGCCGAGGATGATATATTTGAGTATGCCCGGATAAACTCCCGTACCGGTAAATGCGTTAAGCATTTCATATACAGCAAGTACTACAAGCAGCATAGGAAGTGCCGCAAAAAGCTCAAACAATGTAAGCCAGACAGAGGCTTTGTATAATGCTTTCTGCCCTTTATCGCTAAGGCCATAGATTTTCTTAAGCATCACATCACCTCCCCTATCTTCCAGTTGACAGCACTGTTGTATTCGTCAACCATGGTTTTGTATTTGCCTTGCTTTTCCATTAATGTCTGATGATTGCCACTTTCTTCTATATGACCGTTTTCAATCACGAATATCTCATCTGCATCCGAAATTGTGGACATTCTGTGTGCAATCATAATAACCGTCTTGCCTTTAAGAAGTTCCTTAAAGGCTTTTCTTATAAGGTATTCGTTTTCGCTGTCGGCAAAAGCCGTTGCCTCATCGAGAATGATGATCGGCGAATCTTTTAAGATAGCTCTCGCTATCGCTATTCTCTGTACTTCGCCACCGGAGAAGTAAGTGCCTTCGGCACCGTAAACGGTATCTATTCCATCAGGTAATCTTTCCAATATATCATTGCATTGAGCAAGCGATAAAGCTCTTAAGATTTCTTCATCGGATGCATCCTTTTTATACAAAGAAACGTTTTCTCTTAATGTGGTTTTCAGAAGCGCACTTTCCTGAAATACAACGCTGATCAGGTTGTTTAAATCGTTTTGTGAAATATCTTTTATATTCACATCACCAATCAGAACCCTTCCTTCCGTGCAATCTCTGAATCTTGCAGCAAGTGCCGCCAGCGTACTCTTGCCTCCACCCGACATTCCGACAAACGCGGTCACGCTTCCCATAGGAAGAACCATATTTATATTGTCAATGACTGTCGGTCCGTCTTCGGTATATTTGAACGAAACACGATCAAATGTAATGCCATAAGTTTCGGGTTTTTTATTATCGTTATATTCCATCGACTTTTCCGATAAGAGTTCTTCAAGTCTTTCCATCGCTTCGGAAACAATAATCGTTTCCGACGAATTGCTCATTATTCTTTTAAGCATTGTTACAGCCATGGGAATGAGTGACGCAAAGAAAACAAAGCTTGATATCACCGGAGATCCGCCTTTTTTACCAAGAATGATTGCAGTAGGAATCAGTGTAAAGAAGATAGCATTAATAGCGGTATTGTAAGAACTGTCCGCCGTTATCATAGACATAGCGAACTGTTTGGTATACTCAATAAAACTCTGACTCGAATCCCTGTATCTTTTAAAGCTGTCCGCTGTCTGAGAAAAGATTTTCATGACAGGTATTCCACGCACGTATTCAACCGCAGCATTGGAAATATCCGCAGAAGCCTGCTGATACTTCTTAACGAAATCTCCTCCGTTTCCGGCCATGATCATCATGAGGAGAACAAATCCGATTATTACCGGTATTAAACATGCCACAGCCATTATTGCGTTGTATTTAAACATGAATATCGCGAATACTATCGGGAGCACTATAGACTGAGTGGTATTCGGAATCTGATGTGCTATAAGTGTTTCCGGCAAATCCGTATTCTTCTCAATCAGTTTTCTTAAAGCACCGCTCGAATTGGAATCAAAGAAGCCGTTAGGAAGCGTTCCGATATGTTTAATCAGTTTTATCTTGAGTTTGGCGGCGGTATTGAATGCCGTTATATGCGAAAACAAAAGAGACATTCCGTAAAGTCCGAATGCACCGCATACATTAAACATAATGTTCTTTCCGTAAAACTGTAAGATTGTTGCATCCAACCCGCCGATATTATCTATATTCATTATTATTTCATTGGCCGCTTTGTATACGAATGTAAAAGCATATATATTTACCACTGCCGAAACAGCAGAAAAGATTACGCTTAAAACAAGCGTAACCTTATATGAGCCCATTGTATTAAAAAGCAATTTAAGATTAATATTTTTTTTCATGCCTATTCGTTCTCTTTAACTTTATATTTTCCTTCTTTAAAATGCTTTCTCAAAATAAGATATCCAAGCCAGACTCCGACAAAAGCGAGTGCGAATACAATGAACGTGGATATGATTCCCATAGTGCCCTGAGTGTATTTAAGCATTGCGTCCATGGATTCAGGTGTCTGACCTTTTTTTATCCATGTCTCTCTGTAGCTTTCCATAAAGAACCATGAAGGAACGATTGTTCCCCATGCCTGTCCGACATGCATGATTCCCGAAGCAAGTGCAACAAATATAACAGGAGTTTTGTTGCTTCTTGATGCGATAATATCGGCAATAAGCGCCGTGGTCATACATGTGATAAGCCAAGGTAAATAACCTGCTCCCATGAGCGAAAAGACTACCATGATGATTGCAGTAAGAACCGTGAACTGTCCGAACTTACCTACTTTTCTTGAAATGAACAAAATGATGGCACCGGAAAGGAAACCGCATATTCCTGGACTTATCGCATGCCCGAACGGTCCGATTATAAAAGTGATTCCTCCCGAAATCGTATAGAAAATCAGATAAAGCGCAGTCAAAAGCGCAGTTAATACTATATCTTTAATCTTTATTTTTTTCATAAAATCCTCCGATGATTGTTTAGTATATTTATTTACATGCGGCTTCTTCCATCTTCGTAAAGATGCTGTTAAGCCGCAAAACAGTTTCTGAATTTAACATAAAGTCTTCTTTGACAGTCCCTTCATCAATATAAACAATCCTGTCAGCTACATTTCTTATAAATTCGTAATCATGAGAGATTACAAGTACCGCTGCATTCTCACTCAGTGAACAAATTTCTCCCGATACCCTTTGCATTGATGTTACATCCAGTCCGCTTGTCGGTTCGTCAAAAATGATGACCTCTTTATCGCAAAGCATCGCCATTGCTATCTGAAGTCTCTGTTTCTGCCCTCCGCTTAAATCAAAAGGATGCGTATGCTTGTATTCTTTTAATCCGAATTTTTCCAGCAGTTTATTTATTCTTTCTTCGTCTTTTTTGACAATAGTCAGTTCGTTGTGAACGCTCGTTCCGAAAAGCTGATAATCGGGATCCTGCATGATAAAAAACGGTAACCCTTTTTCATTAATCTTTCCCTTGTCAGGTTTGTACGTTTTACACAGAAGTTTTGCGAGCGTGGTCTTTCCGGCTCCGTTGCTTCCAACTATCACTGTTGTCTCGCCTTTGTTAAAATCAATGTTAATATCCTTTAAGATGTCTTTGTAAGAAACATCTTTCATGCTTGCAACTGTTTCATATGTTTCTTTTTCTTTTTTAAAAGGAGTATTTATTTCAAAAAGATCAAAACTTCTCGTGTTGTAATCACCATTTTTGAATTCCTCTTCACTTTCGTATATCTTCAGATTTCCCGAATCCATAAACAATACTTTGTCAATGATTCCGTTAAGGTAAAAAAATCTATGGTCAGATACAATTATTGTCAGTCCCTTGTCTCTAAGTTCCCTGATTGTTAATCCGAGTTTCATTGCATTGCCGTAATCAAGGTTTGCCGAAGGTTCATCAAATAAAAGCACTTTCTGATCAAGCGTTAATGATGTAGCCAAAGCAAGCTTTTGCCTTTCACCGCTCGAAAGCGTAAATATATTTCGACCGATTACTTTTTCCAAAGAAAAAGCCCTGATAAGTTTATCAAGTCTTGCCTGCATTTCTTCTTTGCTGTATCCGTAGTTTTCCATGGGAAAGACAAGTTCAGCCGTAGATTCGTCTGTAAAAAACTGAGAACGCGGATTCTGGAATACCGAGCCAATGTCTTTATTTAACTCGAACATTTTAAGCTTGTTGTATTCCTGTCCGTTGATTGTAATATCTCCTGATATATCTCCTTCCTGAATCTCAGGAATAAGTCCGTTAAGACATTTAAGGAGCGTGGATTTACCGCTTCCGCTGTTGCCAGTCAGAAGAATCACTTCTCCTCGCTTAATCTCGAAAGAATTGTTATGGATACCTTCTTTGGATTCTTTGTAATTAAATGAAAGATTGTCGGCTTTGATAACTACTTCGCCCATATCAATCCTCCCAAAGTTCCTATCAGAAATACCGCAAGTAATGCAACATCAGAAAATCTGATCTTCTGTTCAAAAAAAGATGTTCTTCTGATTGGTGCATCTATCCCTTTTACAAGTCCTGCTGCCGTTACTTCTTCTGACAAAGCCGAACATCTGAAAAGCTGCGGTGCTATAAAATACCTGAAGCTGGATATTGGCTTGAGAATACTGAATTTAATCCCTCTTAATCTCATCGATTCGGTAATAAACTTTAGCTCACGTGCAAAAGTGGGAACATATTTAAGAGTAATCGTTGCTGCAACAACGAGTGGTCTCGGTAATCTTAATCCTTCAAGCGCCGATAACAGTTCCGCTGAAGAATATTTACTTACAAGAAGTACTGCCAAAACCGCACATGGAAAACTCTGCATTAAAATAAGTACAAAAAGTCCCCAGAAATTCAGAGCTTCAATTTTCATAAACAAGCTGTATACCCCAAACATAGCCACGTATATAACAGCACTGATTCCCAGTCTTTTAAATCTACCCATCAAAAGCAAAACACAGGCACTGAATATCATAAGAAAAGGAAGAAGGTATGTTGCCTTTATAAATATATACATTGAAGGCGCAAGTACATTTATGATTATAAAAACTAAAGGGTTTATCTTAAGGGCTTTCATTTTTTCTCCAATTGTGTTAGTTTAGACTAACCTTACAATCTAATTAATCGGCAGTCAAAGTTAGTCCTCTTTAACCGCCGATTAATTTTATATCACATTATTTATAATTGTTCAATACATAGTTAACGATTTTTATTTTCTGATAACCTCATCAAAACATGCCGGTCCGTCCGAAAGATCCGAATGCCTTATGAAATTTACATGTTTGGTTAGTCCTGCATATGCAAACTCATCTGTCATGCAGAATATCTTGCATAATCCCCTAATTCTGTAGGTTTCAAACATTTCCACATACATGCATTTGCAGATACTGTATTCAACCTTATCCCTGCTTACATTAAAATATTCATAAGTTATGCTTCCGTCTTCTACCCGTTTTTTATGATCGTTAATATTCCACCTTCTTGCTATATTGAAACTGTTTGGAAGGTTATTGATAACTGCTATCAGTTTCTTATAGCGTTCCCTTCGCTTATCGAATCCTTTGTTTAATATTTCAATTACTTCTTTGTCCGAATATCCAAGATCTTTGATTTCGAGACACATGGCTATAACAGCATAAATATACGTGACATTCATTGTCGGATATACATTATGTTTTTTAAATTTTTCAGATGCATACATTTTCTCAAGTCGTTTTTCAAAAGATTTTATCTTTGCGTCAATATTGTCAAACCCTCCCACAGTAAGAGCAATTTTATAATATTTTCCATATTCCTTTATGGCTTTTTGTGCATCCATTAATTATATCTCCCAAAACTGACCTTTTTAATCTGACTTTCAAATAAGTGTATTTATATAATCATTACTTTTCCGCTGCTGCCATCCACCAGAACATTATCGCCGTCTTTAAGCTTCTTAGTGGCATCTCCTGTCGCAAGTACCGCGGGAATATTATATTCGCGTGCTACGATTGCAGCATGAGATAACGTTCCTCCGGTATCAACGACTACTCCGGCTGCAAGAGTGAAAAGAGGTGTCCATTCAGGATCTGTATATGTGCAGACCAGAATGTCTCCCTGAGATAACTTACCGAATTCTTCCGGTGATTTTATAATGCAGACTTTTCCGCTTGCCTGACCGACGGAAGCACCGATTCCGTTTATCGAGCCGTCTTCGGTAGCCAGTGCGTCTTCCATACATTTATTCCAGTACGCTTCGGCAAATGCTCTTTTGTTTTTTCTTCTTTCGATTATTTCGGAATAATTTCCCAGCTCTCCGTTTTGGCATACCTCATATAATTCTTTATCAAAAAGAAACAGCAAATCGTTATATGATACATTTAATAATCCCGATAAATCCATAAGCAGTTTTCTGCAGAATTCAAATTCCGATTCCCAAAGATACTGAGATGCTTCTCTTACATAATGATAATGTCTTAATGCATTTACATTTTCTTCAAACTTCAAATATTTTTTGTCCGAAACAGTACTCTTAACTTTATCCATTATTGTTCCGTATTTTCGAAGTCCCTCTTCCAAACCCGGAACCTTGTCCTCATCGCTCTTTAACATCGGTCTAAGTGTATTTATAAATCTGTCCGGATCTTCTCTCCATGTTTTTGATATGAAGCAGTAACAGTTAAAATCCGATTTGCTGCCGAATCTGGCAAGGAATGCATCAAACGCATCATTCAAATCCGGATACTCTTCACAAATCTCGATATAGCTGTGGTTTAAAACATAATTGCATTTATTTGTATCCTGTCTTATTTTCTTTGAAAGTGATGCCATTTCTCTGTTTATATCTGCAGTTACATATTCAAGTCCTTCGAGGATATCATACGAGTTAAGATTGGAATCCGTTTTCTTTAAAATCTTTGTTACTTTACCGCTGACAAGGAAATTTGGAAACAGTGCATACAAAAATCTGTCATATGCTGTTTTGCCGATTAAGTCATGCATTCGTTTCAGACTATGTCCTATTTCTTCAACAGATTCTTTTTTTGCATTCTTCTCTTTATCAAACAATTCATTGCATTCCTTCAATGATTTATCTGCTAATTTTATATTTTCCGAACTGTCTTTGAGCATCTTAAGGTACTTCGGAATCTGAAATACATTTTTGGTAATCTTGACTTTGTTCGATGACTGCATCGATACGCCGTCATCATCTATAGGATACATGGAATCTCCGAAAAGAATTCCGATTTCATTAAAGAGAACTTCTTTTTGCATACCGATAAATCCTCCGAAATCATGATCGAGAGGATAATATGGAGTGGGAGTTTTTTCAAGATTAAAAAGCACATTTTCTCTCATGGATCCTTTTGCAGGCCTAACCTTCGGATAATTCGCAAAATCCTCTTCGGTAAATGTTTTTGTTTCTTTCGACAATGTTGTGATACATCTGGCCTGAAGAATATATATCTTTCCTTCTCTTATCGCCCATTCAATATCCATGGGTTTGCCATAATGGTTTTCGATTTTCAAGCCTTCAAGAACCAAAGCTTTAATCATATCGTCATCAAGTACGAAACTGCTTCTTCTTTTTTCATCCACATCAACTTTTACGGTTCCGTGTGATACATACGGATCCTTCCCGGAAGCTAAACCATTTTCTTTGGAATAAATTATCTCAATCTCTTTGCTCCCAAGGAATTTCTTAACGATATTTCCTTCGCGATCAACTATATATTCGTCAGGACTTACAATTCCCGAAACAACAGCTTCTCCCAATCCGTAAGATGCATTAATGTGAAGATTATTGACATCTCCGGCAGGATCCTTTGTAAACATTACACCTGAAGATTCGCTTTCAACCATAGACTGAACTACTACAGCCAACGCAACTTTTTGCTTGTCATAACCCGATTGTTTTCTGTAGCTTACAGCACGTTCTCCCCACAAAGAAGCAAAACATTCTTTTATCTTCTCAAGGAGTTCTTCTTCTCCGACAACATTAAGGTACGTTTCCTGCTGTCCTGCAAAACTTGCATCAGCCAGATCCTCGGCGGTCGCAGACGAGCGAACTGCAACACGATTACTTTCCGATGATAATTCTCTGTACGACTTAACTATTTCATCCTTAATTTCCGCGGGAATATTTCCATTGATTATCGCTTCTCTTATTCCTTTGGCCGAATCAATTTGATTAACGTCTATTTTGTTATAATCCATAAACGCATCATAAGCGGATGACAATACAACATATCCTTTGGGAACAGGAATTGACGCACCGGTCATTTCACCTAAATTTGCACCCTTTCCTCCTGCAGCATTCACATCTTCTTTTTTGATTTGTTCGAAATTCAAAATGTACTTATTCATCATAAAATCCTCTGTATCTTTTTTCACATTTTTCTTTTTTACAAAACTTTTAACTAATATGGTTTCAAAACAGACTCATACATACATTTATAAAATTTTACTCATACATCTGTTTTCAGATATTTATTCCATGCACTTATTCCGACAACCAGAGATAAAATCAACGCACACAGACTCGCTGCGCTCTTGCACCATATAAGGCCGTTCATTCCAAACACTCTCGGTAATATAAGCACAGACGGAATCAGGAAAAGTCCGTTTTCCGATATAGTAACCAGTGTAGCTTTTCCGAATTTTCCGATATTC
>JAILRA010000051.1 GCA_024698715.1 Lachnospiraceae bacterium | reverse complement strand
TAATGCAATATATGAGAACCCTTTAATTTTATCCTTCTTAACAATAAAAATCCCTATAAAAATCAACACTGTAGTCAATATCCCCGTAGCCAAGGACATAGCCATTAAGTTTAAATTCGGATTAATTCCAATTCCTTTATTGGCCCTTATATATTTGTATATTGCAAAAATAAGCACTAAGACTGCACTGATTTTAACAATCAATCCCAGCTTATCATTTACAACTGAATTAATCTTTTCAAAAAACTTATTCTTTGTAAGAGCAAATAAAATCACTGTAATCCCTAAAGCTATTAAAACTGTCCCTATAACCAAAATTATTAATCTTTTATTTGTCAGCTTGGGAATATAAGGGATTAACGGCATTATGTAGTTAAAAGATGTATAGAGGAGTGCCTGACCCATCATAAATACAAACCCTGCCACAAATGAAATCAACATCATAACGGTAGGAAGTATCGCCCTTTTTCTCTTATCAACTGCCATTATCATCCATCCTGTAACAACAAAAAGCGGCATCATGGTATAAATCGAAACATGGAAAAATGAAAATACCGCCACCGGCACCCAGGCAAATAACCTGACATTCTTCTTTTCATGGCATATCAGATATATGAAGGCTGCAATGATAACTGCCAAAAACATCTCTGTTAATGCAGACTTTGATACCCATACCATTTCAGATGTCGTTGCCAATATTGCCAGAGATGTTGCTTCAACAATAGTCTTAACCTTCAGATTCTCAAGGATGTAAAATACAAGCATTAAAAAGCATATAAAGAAAATGGTCTGGCAATCCTGCATATGATCAACGCAAAACATCTCTCCAAACAATGCCAATATCGCAGGCCATGTAGATATTCCGTGGTATACACCTCTTAACCTGGTCTCTCCGCCGTTTTCAAAATCGGGTACGGCAGGATTAACCTGTCCTATAAGGTAATAACCTTGAAGCTTACCCATTTCATCCCTGTAATATTCGAAATCTTCTTCATTAAGAGTCTTCAGAGGATAGTAAATATCCAATTCATTGGTATTGTTCCCATATATAAGCTCTATGGCTTTGGTCTGATATACACCCTGATCCTGGCCCATTCCGAAGAATCCGAATTTCTCACCGGATAAGAGTAAAACAACCAGTACAATTGCCACGAAGAAAATGCATTCTTTTTTATCAAATTTTAATGCTTTTAAAGGCTTTGTTTTGAATTTTATAAAGCTGATAACTGTTCCAATTGCAATCAGAGCAAAGGTTATAATTGCATTCTTTCCAATGGAGAAAACATCAAACGAGAAAATAATCACAGACGTAATTATCGAAATAAAAAAATATGCAACAATTCCAAAAACACCCGCTCTGATAATCGACACTTCTTTTCTGAAAGAAGGTATCACCAAAACGAATAGGAATGTATTGCATATTATGGATATAAAAAATATTAAAATCAGTAAAAAATTCATATCTGTAATATTGTTTTCACTTCATCATAACTAAAATCAAAATCTATCGAATGTCATTATAACATATATCCGAGATTCTTTGCAGTTTTCAAATCAGTCCTTAATTCCATCCAATTCACACTGCACCAGCATCATAGCCCTGTTTTGAGCCGTAACAAGAGACATACTTGCATCAAAATCAACACTCACTATCCTGCCCTCCGGTAATTGCCTTGAAAGAACCGGATACAAACCTCTTCCACAGGTGTGATTGGGAAGGCATCCGAAAGGCTGTACCGCCAATACTTTCTTATAGCCGTGCAATATATGCGCTGTTGTTTCAGCTCCGATTAACCAGCCGTCACCGACTATATATCCTGTAGGTACATGCTTCTCCGCCTCAGCCTTGAATTCCTTGTATCCGTCAAAGGTATAAAAACCATATTTTCTCATAGTCTTAATCATCTTGTTTTGAAAATACATCATGAACTTAAGCGCAGTATTTACAGGTAATTGATTGTGAATGCCGAATTCAGATGCCAGATGAGAATCTATGTAGTAACAAAGATACCATGTCACACCATTAACATGTACTTCGCAATCCTGCTCCTCTAAAAACTTAATCATATCTTTGTTGCCAAGATGGCAGTATTTGACATAGAGTTCGCCAACCATTCCGATTTTTTGCTTCTTGTCACCGGTAACTTCAATCGCCTTAAATTCTTTGCAAATCTTATCAAAATTCCTGAACATATGACCGAATGTAAGGTGTCTGAATCTTTTTAAGTCATCAGCGATTATATCTATCCATTTCTGCCACAAAGCATCCGCTTCACCCTTATTCTTCTCGTAGGGTCTAACCTGATTAACAAGAAGCATAAGGATATCACCGTAAAAGAATGAAAAGAATGCTCGCCAGAGCATCATG
>JAILRA010000031.1 GCA_024698715.1 Lachnospiraceae bacterium | reverse complement strand
AGATCCATTCAAGTTCGGGATTGTGTGACAGATCTATATGCTTGATGGGGTTATCAGAGCACCAGATACCGTGAAGATTGACGTTCTTACTTACATCAAGTTCGGTAATGTTGTTGTTCATTACCCAGAGACCCTGCATCTGGGTAAAGTATTCAATACCTTTTACAGACGATACTCCCTTGTATTCGCATACAATATTTCTCGTCATGAGGATCTCGTCATCTTCCAGATAGCGGTTATGATTGTAATCATACGTACTTAAAACGACCGATCTGAAAATGTCATCCGGAAATGTTGTTGAATTAATAGGCACAGGTGAAGCGTGCACCGTACCCATAGCACCTCCAAAGACACTCATACCGATTCCGAGAGTTACTATCGAAGCAAATCCGACAGCAAGACTCTTCAGTAAGTTTTTCTTTTTCATCCTTTCAAATTCCCTTCTTTTTAAAGCAAAATAATTCTTGCCATTTATTCAATTTCACCTTTGAACGCTTTGCATTCGAAGAAGTTAATTGCTTAATAATTTATGTACAATTTGCCCGGCGTAAGGATATGATATACCTTTACGGAACCAATCCCTTCCGGTGTAATATCCTCGAAAGTACCTTCAGCAAACGGTATCTCGTTATACGCGATCACATAATCGTAATTGTTTTCGGTGTAATAAACCGTCCTGTCTTCATGTATCGCAGTAAAAGGATTGGCAGACAGATCAATGTATTCTTTATTCTCCGAATTGATCATCATCTGCTCTTCCGTAGTCACGCAGTATTCCATGCTTAAATAAGAATCCAGTACCTGATTGTCAAAGATACCCATTACTCCGGGAGATTCACTCACAAGCAGGTAATTACCCTTTTTATCTTTAAGATAATCATTAAGTCTTATCGCCTCGGAAACGCAGGTGGCATCTTTTCCGTAAACCCTTTTGATATACGAGTAGGAAAGTTTATTGTTGGCAAGCTCGATCAGTACGATCGATACAACCAAAAAGATTATACACGATTTTTTGTTTTTTAAAAAAACCAATATGCATCCTGCTATAACATATACGCACAAAAAGAGCTTTAACAAAACAAGGCCGTTATTTATAATAAGCGCTCCGGTTCCCTCGGTCACATCCGCAAAACGGAAGTCAAAGCTGTAATCGTAAAGACGCACGGTATTATTGTCTACCGTTACAAAAGGCATTCTCGCCCTAAGTGCTACCACAAAGGCTGTAAGAAATACTGCTGCCGTTATGTATAAGAGCATTTTTCTCTTAAAAGGTACATCTTTTCGGTCTGTATTCTGTTTCTTATCCAGCGCACAGAAAAGAAGAACGAACACAGGGAAAAAGAGTGGCACATAATATCTCATATGCTGTCTTGGCACTGCCGTTCCAAGATCTTCTTTTACCGTGATTGCAAATGTGATCGAGATCGCGTTGGTAATGAGGCATACAAGCAAAAAGATGTATGAAAGCTTCTGTTCTTTGGAGAGGTCTCGCCAGAATACGCCCGGGAGAAGTATCGAGAAAAACATCCATGCAAAGAGAATGAAGATAAGATGTATCACAAGTGCATAGAAGAAAAACTCAAGTTTATAATGCGACCCGATATAAGAAAGAGTTACATTAGCGTAATAATTTTCAAGGCCCTTAAAAACGATCAGTCTGAACGGAATGAAAAATAGTCCGAATCCTAAGAATAATCCTGCGCATCTTCTGAAGAAAGAAATGTATGACTTATCCCTGATTGAGAGATATACACACATTACCGCAAACGCCGACGGGAAAATGAGTCCGTCCTCTTTCGCTATGTATAAAAGGAACGAAAAGGCTCCCATCAGGAACGAAAAAATAATCTGCTTCTTCTTGTTTTCTTCAAACATAAGGTTTGTTAAGAAAATAATCTCCCACATACCCATCGGAAGATAAAGGATCTCCGCCATAAAGGTCGACGAGAAACAAAGATCCGGCATAAAGAACCAAATAAGCAAAGATAAAGCGATCACTTTTTTATTGTTCGCAGAAATCTTTTTTGCAAAGAGAAATGCAGGAAAAACAGAACTGCTCATTATAGCAGAATTAAGAAGATTGATTACTTTCATCCTGACATAGGAATTCTTTATCGCAAATGCAGGAGAGATAAGTATGGGATAAAGAATCTTCTGAAAGCCTGTCCTTACCCCGTAAACCGACAAAGAATGGGAATTCCAGATGGATTTTGCGATCTGAAAATAATTTAATTCGTCCTTATATGTACGAACCCCGATTGCATAAGAAGAGCATAAAAATCTAAGGGTCGTTTCAATAACGAATAATCCGACTATGATCCATATCCATTTGAATTCCTTTTTCTTTTCAGTTCCCATTAAGTATTTTTACACATACAGATGCCGGGCCCCATATGGTGTCCGGCACCTTTTAGTATCTAAATTTTTATTATCTGTATACTTTAAATCCGTAGCTTTCGAGCAATTCGATGAATTCATCCGAATATCCGAAGCCTGCTTCGATAACCTGGTCTCTTGTATATGTGCCATCCTTTATAGCCTTAACCCACATATCATATCCGGCGGCATCCTCATCTCTTCCGAAGAATGCTCTGTAAGCATCATGAACGAATTCTTCCGGAGTTTTATTCTTATTCAGATATTCATCCGATGCGAAGAAACCGTATCTTGCAACAGTTCCTGCATCATACTGTCCGGAAAGGATCGCATTTGCCCAGTCCTGCTTTCCCTGAGGATCGCTCGGTCTTCCGAGTGCTTCGTTGTAAAGTCTTTCCATAAACTCATCAAGCTTTGCGGGATCTACGCCCGAAGCATCGATTGTGATACCGCTCTGTGTCTTGGAAGGCTGAGGATTCTGCTGCTGTGTGGGCTGCTTGCCTGAATTATTATCGTTAGGAACATACTCTCCGCCTGCATCGATTCCGTAAGATGCACAGAGATTTCTGAATTCATCCGAATTAACAAATCCGGCAAATACGTATTCTCTGGATTTACCGTCTTTAAGT
>JAILRA010000022.1 GCA_024698715.1 Lachnospiraceae bacterium | reverse complement strand
AATTCAGGAAGTTAAAATGAAAAAGATCGGAATTCAAATAAACAAAACAGAGAGGGAATACGATGTATATGCGCTTCTGACATCCTTCTTTCCGGGGACGGAAGTTCTGACGGGTGCGTATGACGAGACGCCCGACGGGGTATTTTCGATAACGGAAGACGGAAACAGGGTAAAAATATCGATCGAATTCGAAGACATCAAGGCGGAAGAAGAATTTGAGATAACTTCCGAAGCAAAGGAAGCCGCCAAAAAGGAATTCGGGATAAAGCTTTACGATTTTCTCTCAAAAGCGACGGGCAAGGAACTTCCCTGGGGAAACCTTACCGGAATAAGACCGACCAAACTCATTCGGAGCATGATCGAGGAAGAGATGGGAAAAGTGTCCGACAGAACGGGATCTGATGATACTTCAAGTGAAGAAAAAAGCCCGTCTGAAGGAGTGAATCCGGGAGAAACGGTGATTGAAAAAAGCTCGTTTGAAGGCATGGATCCGGGTGAATCGGAGATGGAAAAAAGCCCGTCCGAAAGCATGGATCCGAGTGATGAGGTGCTTGAAAGAGTCAGGTATAGAGCTTACGAGGAAAGACGTCTCAGAGGGCAAAAACTGGATCTTGGTATAGACATAGCAATCCGTGAGATGAACATAATGTCAAAAGTTCATCAGACCGACGGATACAGCGTGTATGTGGGCATTCCTTTCTGCCCGTCCACCTGCCTTTACTGCTCTTTCACATCCAATCCGGTGTTCAAATACAGGAACAAGATCAAGGATTATCTTCTTGCCCTGAAAAAAGAACTGGAATGGACGGCGTCCGATATGTCGGACAGATCCCTTGATACCGTTTATATCGGGGGCGGAACACCCACGACGCTGGAGCCCGAAGAACTCGACGAGCTGCTCGGATACATCACAACGATCCTTCCGTGGGAAAATGTTAAGGAATTCACGATAGAAGCGGGAAGACCGGACAGTATCACAAAGGAAAAACTTGAGGTCATAAAGAAATATCCCATTACCAGGATATCGGTCAATCCGCAGACGATGAGCAATGAAACGCTTAAACTCATCGGAAGAAATCACACTGTGGAACAGTTTGTCGATGCCTTTAAACTTGTAAGGAGCATGGGCTTTGACAATATAAATACAGACATCATCATTGGTCTTCCGGGCGAGACCACCGAGGATGTCAGACATACGATCGACGAACTCATAAAGCTTTCACCGGATTCACTCACGGTTCATTCACTGGCCATAAAGAGAGCATCGAGACTAAAGCGCTGGATGGACGAAAATGAACTTGAGATCACGATGGATTACGAAGAGGCGATGAAGATCTGCGCCGAAGGGGCGAAGAAACTGGGACTTAATCCCTATTATCTCTACCGTCAGAAGCAGATGGCCGGAAACCTCGAAAATACGGGATATTCCGCACCCGGCAAAGAAGGGCTTTACAACATACTTATTATGGAAGAAATCCAGTCGATCGTTGCATTGGGAGCAGGAAGCGTTTCCAAATGTGTCCATGATAACGGACTGATAGAGAGGTGCGATAACGTAAAAGACATCGATTTGTACCTCGAAAAGATTGATGATATGATTAATCGTAAGACGGCACTTTTCACTTAAACAGGGAAAGGGTTAAGCGGTAAAATATGAAATGTTCCGCTTGCGGCTATCAGCATCCCGGTCGATATTCTGTTCGAAAGCGAATATGAAGACTGACAAAATAAAGAAAATCGCAGCCTCTTGCCAAGGATGTTATAATAGATAAGTAAAATTTTTAGAAACGGAGAAAAAACATGAGATCCTACATCGAAGAAAGCAACTTTTTTAAAGGAATCAGTCCTGAAGAAATCGCAAAAAAATACGGAACACCCGTATATGTATATAACGAAGAAAATATAAGAGAGCACATGAAGGCAGTTGCAAACGTTATCACAAAGTATCCTTACCGTGCCAACTACTCCATGAAGGCTAACAGCAATCTTTCCATATTAAAGATGGCTCTCGAGGAAGGCCTTAATGCAGACGCTATGTCCGAAGGCGAGATGAGACTTCTTATCAAGGCAGGCTTCCCTTCAGACAGAATCTTCTTCGTACCCAACAACGTTGACAAGTCTGAGCTTCAGTTTGCAATCGACCATGACATCATGACAAGTCTCGACAGCCTCGATCAGCTCGAGCTTTTCGGACAGCTTAACCCCGGCGGAAAATGTTCGGTTAGAATAAATCCCGGTGTAGGTGCAGGTCATCATGAAAAGGTTGTTACAGCAGGAAAGAAGACCAAATTCGGCGTAGCTGAAGAAGACGTTGATAAGATCTTCGAGATTGCAAAGAAATATAACTTAACGATCGCTGAGATTAACCAGCACGTAGGTTCACAGTATCTTGATCCCGAACCCTTCCTTCAGGCGGTTGAGAACTTCCTTAGAATTGCAGAGAAGTTCGACAGCCTCGAGTACATCGATTTCGGCGGCGGATACGGTATTCCTTATCATAAACTCGATGACGAAGCAAAATTCGATATGGCTTCTTTCACTGAGAGATTTACAGCCCTTCTTGATGCTTACGCAGAAAAGCACAAAGACAATCTTCCTTTATTTAAGAGCGAACCCGGAAGATACTGCGTGGCAGAGGGCGGTGTTATCCTCGGACGTGTACATGCTACAAAGCAGAACGCCGGAAAGAGATATGCGGGAAGCGATATCGGAATGAACGTTCTTGCTAGACCCACGCTTTACGATTCATATCATGAGATCGAAGTGCTCCATGAAGGAAAAGCAGTAAGCCGCGACACACTCGAAGAAGTAAGCGTTACCGGTAATATCTGCGAATCGGGCGACCTTCTTTGCAAGGAAAGACCTCTCGCACACATCGAAACAGGCGACCTTGTATGCGTACTCGATGCAGGTGCTTACGGTTATTCGATGAGTTCTTCCTACAACACAAGACCCCGTGCGGCGGAAGTTCTTATCACAAAAGAAGGCGAAGCAAAACTCATCAGACGTCGCGAGACATATGATGACCTTTTCGCACTTTTTGAAGTGTAATTTACGGTGACGATTTTTTAAAGAAAGGTAAGGGGAAGATCCCCTGAAAATAATATGGAAACAAAAGACATACTTTCCAAAGTAGACCATACATTGTTAAGCGTTAACGCCACATGGGACGAGATCAAGGTTATCTGCGAAGACGCAGTCAGATACCAAACGGCTTCGGTCTGCATTCCCGCGGCATACGTAAAAAAAGCGAGTGAATATATAAAGGAAGAGGCCAACGAACAGAAGCTTCCTCCCGTAAAAGTCTGCACGGTCATCGGCTTTCCGAACGGCTATGCCACCACTGCGGTAAAATGTTTTGAAGCCGAAGACGCCATCATGAACGGTGCGGACGAGATCGATATGGTCATCCATGTCGGTGCGCTCAAAGACAAAAAATACGATGACGTATTAAAAGACATCAAATCCGTAAAGACGGTTTGTCAGGACAAGGTTCTTAAAGTCATAATCGAGACCTGCCTTCTTACGGACGAAGAAAAGATCAAAATGTGCGAGATCGTCAATGAATCCGGTGCGGATTACATCAAAACATCCACCGGTTTTTCAACGGGCGGAGCTACCAAAGAGGATGTTGCACTTTTCGCAAAATATATCAAAGTACCCGTCAAGATCAAGGCGGCAGGCGGTATCTCGTCGCTTGAAGATGCAGAGGACTTTATAAAACTCGGTGCGGACCGACTCGGAACCAGCCGGATCGTCAAGATCGTAAAGAGCCTCGAAAAATAATTTATATGGAAACAGAAGAAGAAATAACGATATCAAAAACAGAGGAAAATAACGAAAACTCTGAAAAAGATACCGAAAAAAAACCGAAGAAGCGAAGCCCGGCCATCAGGATCATAACCTATCTTTTTTCGGGTGCGGCTGTGGGCGCCGGCGCTATCTTACCGGGGTTCAGCGGAGGAGTACTCTGCGTGGTACTCGGGATGTATCCTCTGGTAATGGAACTTTTCTCCCATCCGATCCGTGCATTTAAGAAGAATTTCCTTGCGTATACGCTGATCGGGATAAGCTGGGTTTTCGGATTTTTTGCGGTATCAAATGTAATCAAATATATGTACGGTCGTTTTGAGATCTATACGGTTTGGTTTTTCATCGGGCTTATTTTCGGCAATCTTCCTTCACTTTACAAGGAAGCGGGCAAAAAAGGCAGGAGCAAAAGTTCATTTGTCTCGATGGCAGTTGCTTTTGTTCTGATGTTTGTGCTTTTGCTTTCCGTGAAGCTCATGCCGAATGTCAATATCACTCCGAATATCGGATGGTATCTTTTTTCCGGATTTATGTGGGGACTCAGCCTTATCATTCCGGGCCTGACAAGCTCGTCGATCATGATGAGCCTCGGAATCTACGAAGCGTTCAATGCGGGACTTGCCGGATTCAGACTTGAGGTTGTGATACCCTGGATCTCGGGAATGCTCCTTACAGCAGCCGCTTTTGCAAGACTTATCGAAAAGATCTTAAAAGACCATTATTCGGAAGCATTTCATGCGGTCATCGGAATTGTGGTATCATCAACACTGATGATCTTTCCGATCTTTGAAAAATATACGATCGGAAGCATTTTTATATCGGCAGCATGTGTGATCGTCGGTTTTGTCGGGGCATTTTTCTTAAGCCGGTTCAAGATCGAAGAGCAGACATAAAGGATTCAGGCATAATTTAAAGGAAAACTATATGAAGATCAAACTTAAAGAAGATTACCCGTTCTTATACGAAACACACCTGCATACCAACAGGGGAAGCGCATGCGGAAACAATACGGGTGCGGAAATGGCCAAAGCCTGCAAGGATTTCGGTTATACGGGTACTTTCGTGACCGATCATAACTGGGGCGGAAATACCTGTATCAGCAGGGAACTGTCCTGGAAAGAATGGATGATAAGCTATGCAAGCGGGTACCGTGAAGCGAAAGAGTACGGCGATTCCAATGATTTCGATGTCTTTTTCGGTATGGAAACGGGATTTCAGGGAACCGAATTTCTGATCTGGGGACTTGAACCCGAATGGTTCATAAATACGCCCGAGATAAGGGTATGCGATATCAAAAGACAGTACGAGCTTGTTCACGAAGCGGGAGGACTGGTTTCACAGGCACATCCTTACAGAGTGGAACCCTATATTCCAGAAGTAAGGGTATTTCCCGAATATGCAGATGCGATCGAGGCCTTCAATGCTACCCATTCGAGCCCTATGAGTGTTTCCCACAACAATCCCGACTGGAACGATATGGCAACGGAACTGGCTCTTAAATACAACAAGCCCATGACTGCGGGTTCGGATGTTCATTCCACAAGGATCTTCGGCGGCGGCATGGCGTTCAAAAAGAGATTCAATAATTCCAAAGAGTTTTGCGAAGCAGTACTAAGCGGTGACTATATTATCTCGGACGGGGTTTACTGGAGAGATAAAAACGGCAAAATAATCTCCCCCGCGGAAATCGTCTGAACGCCTGAAAACAGGCACTTTCCGGAGATCCGGGAAGACCTTCGACAGTACAAAATTTGACAAAGCAGGATTATTTTGTTATTATTGCACATAAGCAACGTTTTGGAAATCGCAGGTTTTATGAATTAAAGAAGTGTAATTGTTCTTAATCTTAAGATACAGATTACAAAATTGGTTTTTTTATGTTAGTGAAATTAAACGTGCGCATTACTGCTTTAACATGCGCATCATTATTAGCAATATCGGGTATCGGAGCAGCTCCTGCAATTGATACTGCAGATACTGCGGGGAACATCGTAACAGATGCTCTTACAACGGGAAACGGATTCATTACCGATGGCGGTGCCGCCGAGGTAACTGAAAGGGATATATTCCTTGAGATAAGCAAGCCGTCTTCCAGAAAGAACAAAAATAAGAAAATAACGGACGAAGATGATAAATACGTTGACTTCGTAATGGCCAACGTACAGAATTCCGTAAACGTCAGAGAAGAAGCCAACACGGACTGCGAAGTCGTAGGTATGTTATACAACAAGTGTGGCGGCAAGATTCTCGAAGAATGTGACGGATGGACAAAGATTGAGTCCGGTGAACTTATCGGTTGGGTAAAAAACGACTTCCTCTACTTTGACGATGATGCAAAGGAATATGCCGAAAAGGTATGTGACAAGATCGCAAAAGTCAATGTTGAGTGTGTAAGAATCAGAAAAGGACCCAGCACCGAAGCCGAAACCGACGGTCTTTTCGAGATTAATTCCGAATGGACTGTTCTCGATGAACTCGAGGATTGGGTTGAAGTTGATTATAAAGGTGCGGTCAGATACGTATCAGCCGATTATGTAGATGTTGATTTCTTCATTGAAAATGGTGAAACAATGGAAGAGATCAAAGCTCGTGAAGCTATCGCAGCACTTGAGAAAGCCAAACTCACGGCAAACCAGGGTTCATATGCGGCAACAGCCGATGAAACCACATTGCTCGGAGCCATCATTCAGGCAGAGGCAGGCAATCAGTGCTATGACGGTAAACTTGCAGTAGGTGCGGTAGTTCTTAACAGAGTTAAGTGCGCGAGATACCCGAATTCGATCAGAGAAGTTATTTATGCACCCGGTCAGTTCGGACCTGCAAGCAACGGAACACTTGAAGTCATTCTTGCCAACGGCGTTAATGCAGAATGTATGCAGGCAGCCAGAGAGGCATTGGAAGGCGCTACCACCGTAGGTGATGCAAAGAACTTCCACAGAGCGGGTTCCGGAGAGAGCGGTATCGTTATCGGAGCACATGTATTCTACTAATTTTTCGGTCTACAAGATAATTTCAGCAAATAAGCCATATGTATCATCATATGGCTTTTGTAGTTTTTTATATTTTGCTATTTTTGCAGGGAGGTTTTTATGAGTATCAGTTTAAAAGGTAGGGATTTTCTTACTTTAAAGGATTTTACCAAAGAAGAGATCGAATATATGCTCGATCTTTCGGCGGAACTTAAATATAAGAAGAAAAACGGTATTCCCATGGATGAGCTTAAGGGCAAAAATGTCGTTTTGATCTTTGAGAAGACCAGCACCAGAACCAGATGCTCATTTGAAGTAGGTGCTTATGACCTCGGAATGCATGCTACATATCTCGATCCGAGCTGTTCACAGATCGGAAAGAAGGAAAGCATTGCCGATACCGCAAGGGTTCTTTCAAGGATTTACGACGGTATCGAATACAGGGGATTTGAACAGAGCATAGTTGAGGAACTTGCTAAATGTTCGGATGTTCCCGTATGGAACGGACTTACCAACGAGTATCATCCCACACAGATGCTTGCGGATATGCTCACCATCAGGGAACATCTCGGTTCTCTCGAAGGCAAGAAACTCACATACCTTGGCGATGCAAGGTACAATATGGGCAATTCATACATGATAGCATGCTCAAAGATGGGAATGCATTTTACGGCATGTGCACCGAAGAAATATTTCCCTTCACCCGAACTTGTGGCTGAATGCGAAGAGTACTGCAAGATCTCGGGCGGCAGCATCAAGCTGACCGAAGATGTCATGGAAGGCACCAGGGGATCGGATATCATCTGTACCGATGTCTGGGTATCCATGGGCGAACCCGATGAAGTGTGGAAAGAGCGAATCGACAATCTGACACCTTACAGGGTTACGATGGATATAATGAAGAATGCCGGCGAACAGGCCATCTTCCTTCACTGTCTGCCTTCATACCATGACCTTAAGACCAAGATCGGCAAGGAGATCGGTGAAAAATTCGGACTTACCGAGATGGAAGTTACGGACGAAGTATTCGAATCATCCTACTCACGCGTATTCGACGAAGCAGAAAACAGAATGCATACCATCAAGGCGGTAATGGCTGCCACACTCGGTGCATTCGAGCATTGATAATAATGTAATTACAGGAAAGCGGTATTATGGCAGATTCCAAAACAAAAGACAATAAAAAGGTCCTTTGCGGTTCCAACGCATATGAAAAAAAATATTATTTTAACAAAGAATTCGACAAACTTCCGGAATCGATACAGGAAGAACTTCATATAATATGCGTTCTTTTCACGGAAGAAGTCGGCGGTATCTTCCTCATAGCATTTGATGAGGACGGAATGCCGATAATCCAGACCGATTGCGATCAGGATGATTTTTATTACGACGAGATCAGCGCCGGCCTTCTGGTAAAAGAGGTTCAGAAGACAAAAAAAGAACTTTTCGAAGCGCTGGCCGTTTATTACAGGGTATTTGTTTTAAAAGAGGACCCGAACAAGATCCTTGCTGAGGCAGGATTAAAGGGCGAAGCTGACTGATGAGGTGTAAAGATGCTTTTAGTATGTGATGTAGGCAATACCAATATAAATTTCGGTGTTTACGAGAAAGAAGAACTTCGCGTAAAGTTTAAGATCATGTCCAAAATGTCCAGAACATCGGACGAATTCGGCGCGATCATCTGCGAACTTCTTGAACACAACAATATTGCGCTAAGCGATATCAGCGGATGCATTATCGCTTCTGTTGTTCCGAACGTAATGCATTCTCTCGTAAATTCCATCGAAAGATATCTTAAGATCAATCCGCTCATAGTCGGACCGGGGATCAAAACGGGAATCAAAATCATTACCGAATCTCCCAAGGAAATAGGTGCGGACAGAATCGTTGATGCGGTTGCCGCATTCGATATTTACGGAGGCCCCGTTCTGGTTTTGGATTTCGGTACGGCAACGACGTACGATTTGGTAACCGAAAACGGGGAATTTGCGGCAGGTATCACGGCACCGGGTATCAGGATCTCCGCCAAGGCACTTTGGGAAGATACTGCGAAACTTCCCGAGATCGAGATCAAGAAACCCGCATCAATCCTTGCACAGGAAACGATATCGAGTATGCAGGCGGGCCTTGTGTACGGACAGATAGGTCAGACAGAATATATTATCAAAAAGGTTATGGAAGAAACGGGCATTGAGGATCTGAAAGTTGTTGCAACGGGCGGACTCGGAAGCATAGTCAGCGAAGAGACCGACATGATCCAGGTTTACGACAGAAATCTCACAATGCACGGATTGAGACTTATTTACGAAAAAAACTCAAACGGATCGCGCAGAGGAAATTAATTTTATGAATAAGAATAAAGTATTAAAAACACTTGTGATCGTTCTGGCAGTGATTTGTGCAGCTCTCGCTTTAGTAGTTATAAGTTCCGGAGTTGCGGTAATGCAGTATCGCGCCAGGATCCCCAGGATCATCATGAAACAGGGAGTCACGATCACGGAAGGTGATACGATAAAAATAGAAGATGTTGCGGAAGTATCCGACAATATGGAAGGCTACCTTATCGGAGCGGTATGGATGGACGGAAACGAGGACACCGATAAAGCCAACTACGACGGCCTCATCGATCCCGAAGGAACCACAAGACATTCCATCAATGTCAGCGAAGGAACGGGTCAGCTCAAAGTTCACGTGACGGTCTGGGGAAGCAACAAAGAATTTACGGGCGGTGAAACCGTGGTTACGGTAAAACCAAAACAGTAGATCGGATTACGGATGGCAAAAGCAAAACAGCAGGTTGATTTTCGGGTGGCAAAACCGAAACAACAGGTTGATTTACGGGTGGAAAAAGAAAAACTGTAGATTGATTTACGGGTGGCAAAAGCGAAACTGTAGATTTGGAAAGAAAAAAGAATTTACGGTCGGTGAAACCGTAGTTCATTATAAAAGGGAAAAAGAAAATGAGAAAATTTAAGATACCGGTTTCAATTTTAATGTCGGCGGGCCTTATCTTTCTGTCAGCCTGCACGGCGACGAATCTGCCTTTGAATGACAAGGATATTGTCAATTCACAGGCATCGATCGATGATATAAAGGATTCCGGCAGCACAACGGATACGGACACAAATACCACCGATACAGACACGGACGGAAATGACGATCAAAACGGCGACGAAGAGAATAACGGCAGCGATGTTTCCAATACGGATGCAGAAGAAAACGAATACATTCTTCCCGCAATGGACACCAAATATCATGCAATGTATGACGGATATATTTATTTCAGGGAATACAGAAGAGAAGATATAGTCGATCCGTCGATGCTTTATTTTGGAAATACATTTAACCTTCAGGATAATCACAAGAACCACACGATCCACAGAATGGATTCCAAGGGCAATGTGGAAGTTTATACGGATACAGACCCCGGTATGGGAGATATCTGCATAGCGGGCGGAAAACTGTTTTCGCAGAAAACGATCTCGGATGATTACAAGGAAGTTCAGAGAATGGTTTATTACTATGATCTGGAATCCGGTGAAACAACCGAGCTTAACGGATATTCATATTTGCTCGGCTCTTACGGGAAATATGTATTTTTGAGCGGATATGAGTGGAACGGTAACGGATTTTACGAGTATTTCCCTTGCGTTTTGAATGCCGAGACCATGGAGGATATCACCGGAGCATATCTGGCAGGACAGGATCTGCTGGGTGCCGATGAGGACGGTGTTTATACATATTCGACGCTGGCCGATTTCATTAACGAAGAATTCGGCGTTGACATTTACATGACCGATTACAGCGGCAAGACAAAGAAGATCGCGGAACTCGACAATTCACAGTTTACTGACTGGTTCTTTGACTGGGGCGGACCTGAGATCACATGTTATCAGTTCCTGGACGACGAGGTTATCTGCAATATCGGATATTATGCCGGTACCGGACATTTTTATCAGGAAGGCATGATCCTTGATATTCCAAAAGACGGCAGCGGATTTAAAATAGTCTGCGATTCGGGTTATGCGAATTTTTACTGTACAGAAAAAGACGGTTCGATCAATATCAACAATTATGATCTTAACGATACATTCGATCTGGTCACTTCCGTAACGAACCTTAAGGGAACCGAAGAAAAACTCGGAACCTATATCGGTCAGAAATGCGGCGAACCGTACGTAACTTACGGGGAAACAAAGATTGAGGGCGGTTCGGACCTTCCCGAAAGCCTCATGTCCGGCGATGTTACCGTATTTCCCGACTCGACCGGCGAGATGTACGTTCTTTTGTATGCGAAGGATTATGAGCCGTTCGGATTCAAATACGGACAGCAGACAGATGACTATGATACATCGGACATGACGGAAGTTTATAATATCGAGTATGTCGGCGATTTCCTTTTCTTTACGATAACCGACTTTGAACGCGATTCCGAAAACGACATCGGCTGGAGATATGCGTACACACATAAAAAGACGGTCGATTTAGTAAAAGACTTAAAGACCGGAGATGTCAAAAAACTTTTTGAATATTAGAAATACTGATCTTACAAAGAGTATTTGCATAAAAAACGATCTGAAAAAGACTTTTACGTATTAAATAAAATCCCGATTTAGATGAAAATAGGAAATGTAACATTAAAAAACGAATATATTTTGGCTCCGATGGCAGGTTTTACAGACCTGCCTTTTCGTCTTATTTGCTCCAAAATGGGTGCGGGCATGGTCTGCATGGAAATGATCTCGGCCATGGCCATCACCTATCGGAATCAGAAGACTTTTGAAATGCTTCATATCCATCCGGATGAAAGCATCGTTTCACTGCAGCTTTTCGGAAGCGATCCCGGGGTACTCGGCGAAGCGGCAAAGATGATCGACGAGTATCCGTTTCAGATCCTTGACATCAACATGGGATGCCCGGTAAAAAAGATCGTCGAAAACGGAGAGGGAAGCGCCCTTATGAAAGATCCGGTTTTGGCGGGAAAGATCATTTCCGCTCTGATTAAGTCATCAAGCAAGCCCGTTACCGTAAAGATCCGTTCGGGCTTTGACGAGGAACACATAAATGCGGTCGAGATAGCAAAGATCGCGGAAGAATGCGGAGCTTCGGGCGTATGTGTCCACGGCAGGACAAGAAACCGTTTCTATGAAGGAAAGGCGGACTGGGATATTATCGGACAGGTTAAGGAAAGCGTGAAGATCCCGGTCATGGGAAGCGGCGACGTAACGGACATAGAGAGTGCGAACCGAATGAAAGCGGAAACCGGAGTCGACGGAATCATGGTCGGAAGGGCCGCAAGAGGCAACCCGTGGATATTCAAAAGCCTCTCGGAAGGAGTGGAATACAAACCCGATAAGGACGAGATAGCGGATATGATCCTCGATCATCTGGACCTTATGGTGATCGAAAAGGATGAATACAGAGCTCTTCGCGAGATGCGTTCGCACGCAGCATTTTATACTGCGGGACTTTACAATTCGGCTTCGTTCAGACGCGATATCAACCTGACCGAATCGATCGATGACTTTGTAAAAAAGGTAAATGAACTGCGAAAAATGCCGTAGTTGACACATTTTACAAGTATAAGGTATAATATGAATTTGCAGTAGTTTCGCTGAAAGAATGTTGAAATAAAACGGCTTTGCAGAAGCCGCGCTAAATATGAAAAATAAAAAGGAGACAAAGTCATGGCAGAAGAAAAGAAAAACCTTTTAACCCGAGAGGGTCTTGAAAAATACGAAGAGGAATTACATTTTTTAAAGGTTACCAAGCGTGAAGAGATCGCTCAGAAGTTAAAAGAAGCAAGAGCACAGGGCGACTTGTCCGAGAACGCTGAATACGATGCTGCCAAGGACGAGCAAAGAAACGTAGAGGCAAGGATCGAAGAACTCGAAAAACTCTTAAAGAACGTTGAAGTCGTAGACAATGACGGAACGGACGACAAGAAGGTTAAATTCGGTTCAACGGTTAAGATCCAGGATAAGGAAACAAAAGAGGAACTCATCTACAGGATCGTAGGTGCTTCCGAAGCTAAATGTCTTGAAGGAAGTATTTCCGATGAATCTCCTCTCGGCAGAGCACTTATCGGAGCAAAGAAGAACGAGACCATCAGCGTTGACGCTCCCTGCGGTGTACTTAAATACAAGGTACTTGAGATCGTTAAAGAGAAGAGTACAAAGAAGTAATTTAATCAGTTTGACTTCAAAATTATTAAAGAAAATGCGGATTGTTGATCACGGAAGATTAATGGTCTGTCTTAAAGATACGATCGGAGAAAAAACATGGCAGATAATAACCTGAACAATACGGAAAATCAGGCATCACAGGACATAAACCAGCTTCTTAAGGTTCGTCGTGAGAAACTTGCGGCACTTCAGGCAGCCGGCAAAGATCCTTTTGTCATCACAAAATATAACCAGACTCATCATTCGACAGAAGCGAAGAGCGAATATGTTGCTCTTGAAGAGAAACTTCTTGCCGGCAGACCGGAACTTAATCTTGAAGGTCTTGATGAGGAAGCAGCAAAAGAAGCAAAGAAGAATGATTATAACGAAAAGCGTGCCATCATGGACGCCAACCCCATTCACGTAAGCATCGCAGGACGTATGATGTCAAAGCGTGTTATGGGTAAGGCATCATTTTGCAATGTACAGGACAAGCCCGGAAACATCCAGGTTTATGTTGCACGCGATGCTATCGGTGAAGAATCATATGCTGATTTCAAGAAATATGATGTTGGTGATATCGTAGGTATCGAAGGATACGTATTCCGTACAATGATGGGTGAGATTTCCATTCATGCGGAGAAGGTCACACTCCTTACCAAGTCACTCCAGATCCTTCCCGAGAAGTACCATGGCTTAACAAATACCGATATCAGATATCGTCAGAGATATGTGGACCTCATCATGAATGAGGAAGCAAAAGATACATTTATCAAGAGATCAAAGATTATCAGCTCGATCCGTCGTTACTTAGACGATCAGGGATTCATGGAAGTTGAGACTCCTATGCTCGTTGCCAATCCCGGCGGTGCGGCTGCAAGACCTTTCGAGACACACTTCAACGCACTTGATGAGGACCTTAAGCTTCGTATTTCACTCGAGCTTTACTTAAAGAGACTTATCGTAGGCGGACTCGAGAGAGTTTACGAGATCGTCCGTGTATTCAGAAACGAAGGCCTTGATACAAGACATAATCCCGAGTTCAATCTTATGGAACTCTATCAGGCATACACAGATTATCACGGAATGATGGACCTTACAGAGAACATGTTCCGTCACGTGGCAAAAGAAGTACTCGGTACGACCACATTTAAGTACGGAGATATCGAACTCGACTTCGGTAAGCCTTTCGAAAGACTTACAATGACTGAAGCGGTTAAGAAGTACGCCGGCATCGATTTCGACGATCCCGCTCAGGTACCCGATACCGAAGCAGCTAAGAAGCTCGCAAAAGAGCATCACATCGAATTCGAAGACTTCCACACAAAGGGACATATATTAAACCTCTTCTTCGAAGAGTTCTGTGAAGACAAGATGGTACAGCCCACATTCATCATGGACCATCCCATCGAGATCTCACCTCTTACCAAGAAGAAACCTTCGGATCCTTCCAAGGTAGAAAGATTCGAGCTCTTTATCAACGGTTGGGAAATGTGTAACGCTTACTCAGAGCTTAACGACCCCATCGACCAGAGAGAGCGTTTCGCACTTCAGGATGCCAATGCGGCAGCAGGCGACGAAGAAGCGGAGCATACCGATGAAGACTTCCTTAACGCACTCGAAGTCGGCATGGCACCTACCGGCGGTATCGGCTACGGTATCGACAGACTTACAATGCTTTTGACCAACAGTCCGGCAATAAGAGATGTCTTGTTGTTCCCGACTATGAAGACCCAGAAAGAGCAATAATCCAGATTTCAAGCCTTCCGGTATATCCGGAAGGTTTTTTTTTGACCAAATCTGACCACTCGTGAAACCAGGTGCCTGGCACCTTGAATTGGCACCAAAGTCTCCAAAAATGAATAAACTTATAGCGTAACCCAAAGATTATTAAAATAAAATTCTTATATTTCGCAATACATGATGGTAATCTGTTACAGTGCCTGAACGAACTTTGAAATGTTCGTTGAGAATAAATTCAGAAATCGGAGAAGAAAAAATGGCAACAGAAAAAAGAACGGATTCCAAAGGCCGGGAATTGTATTGCGGAGAGTATGAAAGAAAAGACGGAAGATACAGTTACAGATATACTACGATGTTTGGCGAGAAAAAAACCATATATGCACACCGTCTTTCGGATCTTCGGAACGAAGAGGCAAAAATTCTTTATCTTGAACATATCAACATTTCCAAAAAGATTTTCAATATAACCTTAAATGACCAGTTTGAAATATGGTTTGCCGCAAAGCAGAATATTCGGGAGAATACAAAGGCAGATTATAAATATTTTTATGACAGATATATCAGAAATTCACTGGGAAAGATGCTTATAGACGAGATTACGGCATTTGATATAAAGTGTCATTACATGTCGCTTAATGTTAATGGCAGAATATCGGCTGAAACAATATCCCATATTCAAAATGTGCTTTATCAGGTATTAAAATCCGGAGTTGAAAGAAACGTCATATTTAATAATCCGGCGAAAGATGCGTGCAAAGAATTCAATCGAAAGCATTCAAAGCATACGAGCATAAAATCGGGAATGTCAGTAAAACAGGCAGAAGATTTCCTTAAATATGTTGAAAAAAGCGAAGAATGCATGCGATGGTATCCGCTTTTTTATTTTATGATAAACACAGGGTTAAGAATAAGCGAGGTTGCCGGATTGCGTTGGGAAGATATCGATTTTAATCATAATCTGATCAATGTTAACCATTCAATTGTTTATCACAACAGAACGGAAAAGCAGGCTGCAGGCTTAAGAGTCAGCAACCTGAAAAACGATTCTTCACACAGAATAATCCCCATAAAAGAAAGAACAAAAGAAGTTTTACTTCTCGAGAAAAAATATCAGGAAGAAAAAAATATACAATGCAATACGATCGTTGACGGATATACCGATTTTATATTTTTAAATCGATATGGGAACGTAATCAGGGAAGAATGTGTTAATCGTGCGCTTAAAAGGGCGGTTTTTCTGTTTAATTCATATCTGGATGAGAATGATTCGAGAGAATGTCGGCCTCTTCCGTTATTGACGAGCCATTCTTTAAGACATACTTTTGCCAATTACCTTTGTGAAAACAATGTAAACATAAAGGTGGCGCAAAAACTTCTCGGTCATACGGATATCGAAACGACAATGAACATATATACATCGGTTTCTCGGGAATACATTGAAAAAGAATACTATGAGAAATTCTAAGAGTATTTAGGGTGCCAGGCACCAAACTCTCATTGAATTATACCATTTTATACCGAAAGCCGCTGAATTATACCGAATTATACCATTTTATACCGAATTATACTTGACGCCGACTAATTATACTTTATAATTTAAGTGTAAGGAGGATTGGTTGTTTATGAAGAATCCGTATAGCATTGGCTTTGGGAAAATACCGACTCAATATATAAACAGAGACATAATTATTGATGAAATAGTAGATATTTTTTCAGGCGATGAACCTTCACAGCAAGCGGTAAAACTGACAGGAATGAGAGGAACAGGAAAAACAGTAACGCTGACTGCATTGGAAAGAAGGTTTGAGCAGGAAAAAGGTTGGATTGTTGTTGGCTTAAAATCTAACTCCGAATTAAGAGAAGATTTGGTTGCAAAACTATATAGTTCGGTGTCATTTATAACTACATTTATTGATAAAGAAGTTAATCTTTCGGCATTTGGAATAGGTGTAAATATATCGGATAAAAGTCCTGTTGCCAGTATAGATTTTGCTTTGGAAGAGATAATGAAACTGGTTAAAAAGCGTGGCAAGAAAGTATTGGTAACTATAGATGAAGCCAGAAATACTGAAGCTATGGTTGATTTTATCCAAGAGTTTCAGATATTGATACGTAAGGATCTTCCAATTTTCTTAATTGCCGCAGGGTTATATGAGGACATAGAAAGCATAGAAAACACCGATGGATTAACATTCTTTTTACGAACTGAAAAATATGAGATGAAACCTTTGAGCCTTAAAATAATTAAGGAAGACTACAAGGAAGTTCTTAATATTTCTGATGAAGTTGCTGAACAAATGGCCAGGATAACGAAAGGCTATGCTTTTGCTTTTCAGGCTCTGGGAAAATATATGTGGGATACCAAGTCAACGGCAGTTAACGATAAGATATTGGCATATTTTGATCAGGCTTTGGCGGAAAAAGTATATGAAAAAGTATGGAGTGAGTTAGCACAATCAGATAAAGACTATTTACAGTTTTTTTCTCAAAAAGAACAAATGCCGGTGAGCGACCTTTTAGAATTAACGGGAAAGAAACATAATGAGTGGTCTAAGTCCAGAAAAAGATTAAAAGATAAAGGAATTATTGATGTTTCGCTAAGAGGTCAGATTAAATTGGCATTACCCAGATTTGGAGAATTTATAAAAGATATTTCAGAGGAAGCGTAATGTGAAAAAGGAGGACATATGTATAGACGCGAATACAGTATGAAAACAATTGGAAAAAACCTCAAACGCCTCCGAATACAGCGTGGATATTCTGTTAATCAGATAAAAGAGTATTTAAGATTGGGTTCTGTCCAAGCGGTTTACAAATATGAAGAAGGTAAAAGTTTTCCACAGGCGGACACTTTACTTGCTTTAATGGAATTGTATCAAGTTGAAGTAAAGGAAATAGTCTGCGATATTGATTTGCTTAAAACAGAAATAGATTTTTCTGTGACGATGGATGACTATGGTGTTGTTATGCTTGAAATTATACGCAATAGGAGAATAGCGGGATTTATTAGGGAATATGCTCGTATAGCTTAAGTTATTTCAAACAAATATTTAAAAAGTCTGAAACTTCCGAGATTATCGGAAGTTTTTTTAAACTACGAGTTAAATGACAAGTATGAAAGGTTGTGCTTTCATAGTATATGAGGAAACTAAAACTTTAAATTTAATTAGCGGATTAAGATTATGGGAAGGATGGAGTACAATCATGTTTTTTGAAGAAGATGAATATGAATATAAAATGGTAGCTCCGGATATAGACAGACTTATGAAGTTTTTTGATCACGGGTACATGAATGCTACAGCATCGACACCGGCGCTTCTTGCTGCGATAAAACCGCTGTTTGAATTGTTAAAAGAATTAAAACCACACAAGAAAAATGATGAAGCGAAAACCATTTGGATTAGAATTCCACGTGGAAGCATTGATGACTATGACAGTTTTGAAGATATGAAGGATTGGGGAATTGTTGAAACCTACGAAGAATATTTAAAAGAATGGGAATACAACTATCCGGAGGAGTATTGCTGGTATGAACTCATTGTATTTCAAGTCTATAATAAAAAAGATAAAAAGCTTCGCTATTATGGTATGAGTTTAGGGAATAATTTTATTATATCTGCTTCATTGGAAGAAACGTGCGATGTAAGAGAAGTAGCTTATCGAGAAGAAGCGGCTGTAAAACTATGCGATTTGATACATCCGGCAGTAGAAGAATCCATGAGACTTTTGAAAGAAGGAAAGTACAACAATTTTGTAGAGAAATTCCTTCCATATGAGTTTCGTACAGGTGTGATTAAGCGCTCTGATTTATGGGAATCTGATTGTGAGTATAAAAAATGTGATTATGATGGGTTATCGGATGAAATGGTGAAAAGATTTATTCATCTTATTAAATCCGGGGCAAATAATCCGGACATAATAGGAAGAATAATAGAGTTTACTGCAAATGATTTCTTCAAAGCATGTAAACTTGGTTACGAAGCTATAGGAAAAGAATGTGATGGATACTCTTTATCAGACTTATATATGCATTATTCCGATGGGAGAGATGAGGGTTTGACTGGTAATGGACATGGACTAAATGCCGGTTCGGGTATCGACTTTGAAGATTCTAAAGCATGGGATGAGTGGTTTTTTAATCGAAAACAACATGGCGGACATCCTTGGGAGGTAGTTCCGGGAGGGAATAGTACTCATATGTCTCTTGGTGTAAGGAGTGACAGAAGTTCTCTTGAATTTGATCTAAGACTGGGAAAAATTTCGCAAGAAGAATTTAACGAACAGATTAAGAAAGCGGGATATTACTTTGTGGTCGATGGAATACACAGGGCATTTGAATCAATAAACTTTTATCTTACTCTATATGATGCCGGACTGCCTGTTATTATCGATGATGCCGAAGAATTAGTTGCAAGTTTTGAAGGCTCCGATTATGTAGGTATTGTTCCTCATAATGTTTTTCCACGATATTGTGCATCACTCTTTCCGAAAGAATACGGGGTGATATTTGATTTCATGCATGTGTATAAGAGTGAAGATGCTTGGTTTGATAAAGTCAAATGGTTACCGGAGGATCCTGCTGAGATGCAAACATAATGATAGTAATCTTTGTATAATAAGCTTAAATAATATGTTTATAACATAAATTAGTACGGCGACACTATAATCCACAGGTGGTGTGGAAATCAGACAGGGTCCTCCTCTTTGGCCTTGCCGTAATAGTCGGTTAATAAATTAAATTTCAAGAAGGCTAGTTATAGAAGAGAATATATATTGAACGGAGACGAAGGAAATGAAGGTTTTAGTAATACCTGATATACATTTAAAACCCCGGCTTTTTGATTATGCGGAAAAGATAATGAATGATTGCAAGGCTGATATAACGGTATGCCTTATGGATATAGCTGATGATTGGAACAAAGAGTATCAAGTTCAGTGTTATAGGGAAACATATGACAGAGCTATTAAATATGCCAAATCATTCTCTAATACGCTTTGGTGCTACGGAAATCATGATATTAGCTATATATGGGGAAAGTTGGAAAGTGGTTATTCGCCTTATGCCGAGAATACAGTTATTTCAAAAATCGAAGAATTAAAGAAATCGCTTACAAATGAAAATCAATTGAAATTTATTCATAGAATTGATAATGTTCTTTTTTCTCATGGAGGACTCAGCAAGGAATATGTGGATAGATTCTATTACTATTTACGTGAAGATGATATTGACAGCATTATTTCTGCAATAAACAATGCTTGCGATGATTATTTATGGAATAATGAATCGCCTTTATGGTTGAGGCCACAATATGAAGAAAGGACTGCATTTAGAAAAGAAAAGTATACTCAGGTGGTTGGGCACACTCCGGTAGATAAAATCTCTGAAAAAGATGGCTTTATTTCGACAGACGTTTTCTCCATATATCGTGATGGCACGCAAATCGGTGAAAATTCGATGTTGATTATTGATTCGATATCCGGTAGATACGAAGCGGTCGATGTATAAAAACATAAATTTTTCAAGGCATTACATAGTTTATCAGGCTATGCAATGTCTTTTTTATACTTTAACTTCAAGGCATTCAGGGTGCCAGGCACCAAAGTCTTAAATTCATCTTTAACACCATTTTCACCACGACAGTGAAAATGGTGTTAAATGTGAAATCCAACTTGCATTTAGTTGCTTTCACTGATATAATAGGATTCACTAAGATAGTGAAAAGGGGCGTAAAGATGAAACAGGTTCCATCATTAAATATATTTCGAAAATTTGGGAGTGAATTACCTATTATTAGTGAGTGTACCGTGGATTCGGATAGAATAGCGATATTAAAACTTCGTAATGATGATGAAATAAAAATGAAACTTGTTATTTCAAATGAAGGATATCCGAAGCGGATAAAAGAAATTATTTCAGGAATGGCTTCAGATATGTATAGTGTAATTTTGGCACCATATATTACGGAGCAGACTGCAGAAATATGCAAAAAAGCCGATGTTGGTTTTTTGGATTTGGCAGGAAATTGCTATATCGCATATAAATCTATATATGTGGAGATTAAAGGAAACAAAAATGAGAATAAACCGGGTAGGGCAATCAAATCAGTGTATGAGCGCTCATCGGTAGTTTCTTCCGTGATATTGCGAATTCTACTTGAAAATATAAATCGAACATGGAGACTTAAAGAACTGGCACAGGAGGCCGGTTGCAGCATAGGTCAGGTTTCAAAGGTAAAGGATTTTCTTGTTAATCAAGCATATGTTAATCAAAGCAGTGATGGAATCTCTGTTATTAATCCGAAGTCAATAATGTATGATTGGGCAAAAGTATATTCTGATAGTGCTGAAGAAAGAATACAATGTTATTCGATGTTGGAATTATCAGATATAGAAGAAAGAATTTCAAAAATGAAAGCAGAGGCAGGTATAGAATGCCTTCTTACAGGTTTCTCGGGAGGTGTTCGATATCAGCCGGTTGTTAGATACCAAAAAGTACATGCGTTGATAGATGCAGACAATCTGGATGATGCAATAAAATATTTGGAATTGAAAAGAGTGGATTCAGGCGCAAATGTTATATTTATCGTAAAGTACAATAACTGTGTGGGAATGAACTCCAGAATAGTTAAAAACAGCTCGGTATCATCTCCGATACAGGTATTCCTAGACTGTATGAGTCTTAAAGGACGTGGAGAAGAAATGGCAGAAGCAATATTGAACAAGGAAATATGCAAATGATACATGATGAAGAATTGAGGAGCAATATAGATTATTCAGAAGGACAAAAGAAGGCAGCGCATAGAGTATTAGTGGAATTGGTGAATCTGTTTAACGAATATAGTGATGATATTCGTATCGTTGGCGGTTGGGTTCCGGATTTAATGTTCCCCGAGCAAAGTCACGTGGGAAGTGTTGATGTGGATATCTTGATCAATCATTTGACATTAAAAGATTCGGGATATAATACAATGTCGAAAATATTATTAAAGAATGGATATAAGGAGCATCCTGAGAAATACTTTTCTTTCGTGAAAACAGTGGAGATTGACGGAGAAAAATACGATGTTGATGTTGATATTTTGGCTGGACTTTATGGTGGGACAACATCTAAAAGAAGAAGTCAGCATGTCCAAGGAATTAAAGCATTAAAGG
>JAILRA010000015.1 GCA_024698715.1 Lachnospiraceae bacterium | reverse complement strand
TAATTAAGAATTTGATAAGAATTTAATAAATCTTCGATAAAGAAGAATATTTAGAAAGCATATATACTGCAATCATAGGATGTCGTAATGTATCAGTGCGACAATAAAGAAAACAGTATATATGTTTTTTGTTTTCTGAATAATAAAGCGGAAAACTATTGAATAAAGAATAAAAGGAGTCAGAAAAATGAGTATTCTAAGAACCGAAAAACTTTGCAAGTCATTTTCAAACGGCGGGGTTCAGCAGCATGTAATAAAAAATCTCGATCTGGAAATAATGGAAGGGGATTTTACCGTAATTATGGGTTCCTCGGGATCGGGCAAGTCAACTCTTCTCTACGCATTGTCAGGCATGGATAAGCCTAACATGGGAAAGGTATTCTTTGGCGATACAGCAATTCATAATTTTTCAAATGATGAACTTGCAGTATTTAGAAGAGGAAACTGCGGCTTTGTTTTCCAAAGCGTGTATCTCCTTGAAAATCAGACGGTTTTGGACAATGTACTTACAGGAGCGCTTATCGCACAGAAGAATTCTCCTGAACTGGTAAAAAAAGCAAAAGATCTGCTTTTGAAAGTTGGTCTTAACGAGGAAGATTTTAAAAAGTATCCCAATCAGCTTTCAGGCGGTGAAGCACAGAGAGTAGGAATTGTGAGAGCAATTATAAATGATCCCAAAATTCTATTCGCGGACGAACCGACAGGTCAGTTAAATTCCGCATCTTCCAAAGATGTTTTGGATATTTTCACTCAAATACATAAGAAAGGTCAAACCATCGTCATGGTAACACATGATTTAAAGACAGCGCTCAGGGGCACAAGAGTTCTATATCTTCGTGACGGCGGTGTGGTTGGGGACTTCGGCTTGAAAGCTTACGGTGAAGACGATATAAAAGAACGCAGGGAGAAGCTGTCGGCATTCCTTGAGAGTATGGGATGGTAAAAATTTTGGGAAGAGCGCAGCGAGGAAAAAACAATGAAAATAATGAGATTATCATTTTTTAACATAAAAAAACATAAGAAAGAATCTTTTGTGATTATCTTTCTGATTATGGTCAGTATGGCATTACTAGGAATAGGAATCATCAACATTGAAAAAGCCGGCAGGATCTTTGACGAAATGTATGAAAATACGGGAAGTTATCGAAATATGATTATATTTCCCGGAAGCAGTTCATATAAGAATGAGTTTAAAGAAATGCTTGATGAAGATGAGAGAGTAACAAAATCATTTGCATGCGAATCTCTTATGTTCAGTACATCAACCTCAATGTCGTATAAGAAAGAGGACGGGTCGACGGCACAGTTTATGGCCTTATTCCTTACGGAAAACAACGAAAAGAAAATTGAAAATTTTAACAGGAATGAATCATTTTCCGACGAAGAAATTGAGAAAATGGAACATCCTGTATGGGCACCTTATTATCTGAAATATGACATGGGATTCAAAGAAGGCGACGATTTGATTATTGTAATCGGCGGAAAGGAATATCCGTTCCAAATTGCCGGTTTCTATGAATCGGGATTGCTGGCAGGTGCAACAGGCAGCGGTATCAAATGCATCCTTACAGACGAAGATTATGACATGATGAGCGGTGTAGTACCTAAGCAGATGCTGATTGTATTTGATACAAAGGACGGTGTAATAAAAAGCTATTCTGACTGTACAAAATTTGTCAAAGAATTTGAGGAGAAATGTCAGGAGATATCAGGAATGAGTTTGGGACTTTTCGCTTACGATTTTTATATCGAAAAGATAACTACAACCTCAACAGTGGATATTCTTATGGCGATTGTTGCATTTGTATCTTCTGTAGCTGTGATTTCCTGTTTGTTTATGATCAGACATAAGATTAAAAATGATATTGAGAATCAGATGGAATCAATAGGAGTTCTTGAAGCTTTGGGCTACAGATCTAAGGAAATCTCCCTGGCGTACATTTGCGAATATCTGTTGCTTGGTTCTGTAGGAGTGTTGCTTGGAGGAGCAATCATTTTAGTAACGGATCCTCTTATGACAAGGGTTATCCGGTCGTTTGTAGGTCATGATTACGTTGTTTCAGGGAATTTATTCTTCCTGCTGATTCCGGCGGTTTTACTTGTGGCACTGACGATATTAACTGCTCTCGGGGGAGCGGGAAAAATCAAGAAATTTCCCCCGGTTGTGGCATTTCGAAAAGGAATAAACACGCATCATTTCAAGAAAAATGTTTTTCCCGTAGAAAATACCAAGGGCGATATAAACAGAAAACTGGGTCTTAGAGGACTTTTTTTCAACAGAGGACAGAACTTCGGATTGTTTGCATGTATTCTTGCAGCTTCCCTTTCCATTACATTTTGTATCTTTCTGGCAGATGTTTTTAAGGACAGGGGTGTGGTTTTTCTTAATTTTGCCGGATTAGAGAAGGCACTCATGGTTGGATTTGAAGAGGGTACTGATATTCTTGCAGTAAAAGAGGAAATTGAGCAAAGAGAAGATGTTAAAAAATGCATACTTTTCAGAGGAAATGCCGGATTCTCAATTAACGGAAACGAAATGGATTCATTTCAGACTTATGCATATGAAGATTTTGATGAACTCGAAAATCTTCATATTTCAGAAGGCAGATATCCTTTACATGATAATGAAATATTTATCGGGAAAGGTCTGGCTGTAAGAAATAATATAAATGTCGGAGACAGTGTGTTTGTTAAATTTAACGGTATAGAAAAACAGTATGTCGTTTCCGGTATCGCCAATATATTTATGAATACCGGAAAGGTAGCGTATATGACACTTGATGGATTAAGCAAGTTTATGCCTCCGACGGAATGTCTTAATTATCTGTTTGTATATGCGAAAGAAGGAGTGAGCGAAGCGGATCTTAAGGACAGACTTTCGAAGGAATACGGAAATGTGGAGGACAGCGTTGGAAATTCGGAAGGTAAAGGAACTTACGAAGAAAGAATCAAAGCAAAGGCAGATGAGCAGATGGCACTCTTGAAGTCGAAATACGGTGTCAGCAGTGTAAGTTATGCCATAAAGGTCGGAGATAAAATTATCACAGGAAACAGCGGAAAATTCAAACTCACAGAAATTTCATCACTTTCAGAATCGGTTGAAACCTCGCTTGGAGGAATAAGTGTTATGAGTCAGATATTCTCGGTAATACTTATCATTATTATTGTCGGTATTGTTTCCATCATAATGAATTTCTTAATCGAATCCATAATCAAAAAGGAAAGGCAGTCGATGGGTATTCAGAAAGCTATGGGATATACATCGAAAGATTTAAGGAAGCAGATCATCGTTCGCATGATGCCGGTTGCCATACCTGCAGCATTGATTGGGGCAATCCTGGCAATACCCATTGTGATAATGTTTATGAAGATTGCATTTGCAACCTATTTCGGAATTAATTATATCTGGGCGCCTGTTGCAGCGTTAATCATGACAGCATTTGTATATGTATCAACATATATCTCTGCCGGAAAGGTTAAGAAAATTTCTGTAACGGAGTTAATGACTGAGTAAACAGAACGACGAAGAAGAAATATTTTTGAAAAACGAGGATAACCAAATGAAGATTAATAAAGAAATAAGAAATACAATATTTGGAGCGGCAACGCTTGCTACGATCGGTGTATGTGCTGTAAACGTTGCAGACAATATCGGCTCTAAAGTTTATGCTGCAGAGCCTGAAAAAACAGAAAATGCGGTATCAAAAGATGAGGCTGATTCGGACAGAATTTACGGCATTGGTTCCGTCAGCAAAGTGTATGTAACAACTGCCGTTATGCAGCTCGTGGATCAGGGAAAGGTTGAACTTGATTCACCTATTACCGAATATATCGAAGACTTTTCAATGGCGGATAATCGCTATAAGGATATCACGGTAAGGATGTTAATGAATCATACATCCGGAATCGCAGGAACTTCAGGAAAGAATGCTTTTCTTTACGGGGATAATGATTTTGTATCAACTGATTTTGTGCTTGAGAATCTTAAAACTCAGAAGCTAAAAGCGGATCCGGGTGAATATGCCGCCTATTGCAATGACGGATTTGAACTTTTGGAAATCATCGTTGAGAGAGTAACGGGAATGAGCTTTACGGATTACGTTGATAAGAATATCGCGGATAAAATCGGAGCCAAAAACATTTACACCGGTAAAAATGTATTCAATAATCCTGCGCTTGCTGATATTTATCCCGATGGTCATAACAAATATGAGACGGAGTACGTTATGTTTTTCGGATCGGGCGGAATATATTCTACGGCAGCTGATACATGCGAGTTTGGAAGCGCATTCTTTAAGGGTGATAACAGGCTTTTGTCTGAAAAAAGCAAAAATGAAATGGCAACTCTTTGGAGCAGCATAGCCAATTTGCAAAACCCTGTAAAGTATGATGCTTCCTGTATGGATCAAAACGGTCTCGGCTGGGATTTGGTCGATATCCCTATGTATGAAGAGGCAGGAATAAAAGCTTTGTGGAAAGGCGGAGATTCACAGGATTATCATGCATCTCTTCTTGTATTGCCTGAGGAAGAAATAAGCGTATGTGTAACTTCGGCAGAAGGAAGCAGCTCGTTCAATATGGCAATGTCTGAAGCGCTTGCAAATATTGCTCTGGAAGAACAGGGGATTATTGTCGAAGAAACAAAAGCTTCGGATGTGGAATTAAAGGAAACTGTTCCCGATTCATATAAGAAGTATGAAGGTCTTTATGTATTTGACGGAGTTCCTGCGGAAATATCATTTCCTGATATGAAATATGCTCTTGTTAAGGAACTTGGATCGGGCACATCGGACAATTATTTTATGTATACGGATATCGGCTTTGTAAGAGTTACAGGCGATGTGGATGAAGGAAATTTCAGACAGGATCCGGATTTTTACTGCTTTAATATTGTAGAGACAGAAGGAAATGTATATCTGACAAAAGAAATAATAAGAAGAAACAGCGGACTTATAACTTCGTATAATAAAACTTATTCAGGTGAAAAACTTGAAGCTAATCCTTTATCTGAAGATGTACTTAAGATATGGCAGGAGAGAGAACGTGTTAAGTGCGAAATTGTTTCGGAAAAGTATTCATCGGCACTTTATAATTCACCATTCATGGAATTACATGTTCTTGGAGACAGCGGTTATGCTGTTAATGATTCTTTATCGAATTCGGTTATGAAAATAACAGATGCAAATCATCTTGAGTGTGTTTCAACAATTCCGAGTTCCTCTAACAGAGATTTGATGGTAATTACTGTAGACGGTGACGGAACCGTTCATTCAACAAATGGTTTTGACATGGTTAAGGTTTCAGATAACGAGAGATTTACATCCGATGTTAAAGAGGTTCATCTGACAACAGATAAAGCGGTATGGTTCAATATAGATGACTCAATGGCAAACAAAACCATCAGTCTTGAAAGACCTGAAAAAAGTGCAGTATATGTATATGACAAGTTCGGAAAAGTGAAGTACAGTACACATATGACAGAATACGGAAATATCATAGCTCTGCCGCAGGACGGTTACATCATGTTTGCCGGAGAGACGGGAGATACGATAACGATTTATTAGGATTGTCGCAGATTTTATTTTTTAATATAATGATATCAGCGTAATATTTTAAGGTGACCGATATGGAATATAAAGTTCTTATGATTGACGATGATGAAGTAATCGCACAGTCGACAGCCGAATACTTCAACATGTTTGAATATAAAACGGCATATGTTACAAGCTATGATGAAGCAGTGGAATTTCTTGAGAAAAACAGTGTTTCTCTTCTTTTGCTTGATATAAATCTTGGAGATAAATCAGGATTTGATCTTTGTAAAAAGGTGAGAGAAAACTATGATATGCCGATTCTTTTTATCAGTGCCAGAACAAGTGATGATGATGTTCTTATTGCGCTTAATATAGGTGGGGACGACTATATAAAAAAGCCTTATACACTAAGCATACTTCTTGCAAAAGTGAAAGCCATACTTGCCAGATATGAAAAGGCCAGAGAGGATGCAGAACTTGCTTTAAAATCCGGCAGTTCTGCGGCGTCTTTAACAGATGAAAATGGTGGAAGCATCTATCTTACCGATACCATAAGCGTTGATACAAATCTTCATAAACTTAGGAAGGGTGAAGAACTGATTGGTCTTAAAGCCATGGAATATAAGATGTTAATATACCTTCTTGAAAATAAAAACAGAGTCGTTACCAAGGACGAACTTTTGAAAAATGTCTGGGATGACGAGTTTATAGGCGAGGGAACTCTGGCTGTTCATATTCGTCATTTAAGAGAAAAAATCGAAAACAATCCGCAGAATCCTGAGGTTATTAAAACCGTTTGGGGTGTAGGATATATGATAGAAGGATAAAATGAAGAATTATGCGAAATTTGTTTTAATATTCGGTATTTTTATGCTTGCCGGCATTGTGGCTTTTTTGATTATTTCTGGCAAAATAAGCGATAACATTTCGGTAAGCAATGAAAAAATGCTCATTCTGAATGATATTGTTAAAGATGCCGAAGAGAAGATTGATTCACCCGATAGTTTTGAAAAAAAGGACTATGGGGTGGATTTTGTTGTTCTGGATAACAATGAAAAAGAAGTATATAAAACTCAGGGGGCTGAAGACAAAATCAAAGGTATGATCGGTGAAAATGCCATATTTACATCGGATCTTGCCGCAAAAAGAAGACTTCTTTACAAGTATGTGACAAAGGATGAACGTATTGTCGGAACAGTAATATTACTGGATTTGCCGGAGGATGGACTGGCTGATTTTAAACTCAGATTTGTTCTGGGTGTGGCAGCAATGAGTGCTGTTTTTATTATAGGAGCTGTAATTTACGGAGTATATATTGATAAGAGTATTGTCAAGCCGTTTAACAGAATGCAGTCCTTTGCCGGAAAGGTTGCTGACGGTAAACTGGATGAGCCTCTTTTGATGGAAGAAAACAATATGTTCGGTGTCTTCACGGAGAGCTTTGATATCATGCGTGAGGAACTGGCAGAGTCAAGAAAAAGAGAGATTGAACTTCAGCGTAAAGAGAAGGAACTTATAGCGTCGCTCAGTCACGATTTAAAAACGCCGATAACCGGCATAAAACTTACGACAGAACTTCTTGAGGCTAAACTGAATAAATATATTAATGAACCGTCAGATTCTTCAAAGTCTGAACTAAAGTTGAATGAGGATATTCTTGATAAACTTGATAATATTTATATAAAGTCAGACCAGATAGACAGTCTCGTGAGTGATCTTTTTTCGGCTTCCCTTGAAGATCTTGGTGAATTTAAAGTTAACTGTGTTGATGAAGAATCCGCAGTTTTAAGTGAGATAATTAAGAAAAATGATTCAAAGGGAATGGTTGTTGAATCAACGCTTCCTAATCTCATTATAAAAATTGACCGTAAGAGAATGAGCCAGGTGATAGGAAATATTATCAGTAATTCATATAAGTACTCCGGAACCAAAATAAATGTGGAATACAGTATTAAAGAAAAATTTCTTGAGATGAAAATTAAGGACTACGGTCCCGGTGTTTCAAGGGATGAGCTTGAACTTATAACCAATAAGTTCTATCGTGGGAAAAAGGCTGAAGCAGATAACAAAGAAGGCAGTGGACTGGGCCTTTACATAGCCAAATCACTTATGGTAAAAATGAACGGTGAACTTATTTGCGACAGTGATGATGAGGGATTCTCAGTAACTGTTTTAATACCGGTCAGTTAAGAAAAAATATTTGAAACTGCTTTGACAGAGACTGAATTTAAACGATTTTTTAAATTATCTGTATACTTAAATTTGAATGAAGTATCGGAAATTAAAGATTAGTATTATCTAAAATAAATTGTATATGCATATTACAGTGAAAAAGGGAGATAATTACTGTTAACATTGCAAAACATGCTCCGGTTGGTGTAGAATATAACGTGCTGACCGGAGATTTATATTTTCTGAGTTGGAAAAAAATGATATATCTTTAATATATATCGATACGTAAATGGCGTTTAGAGCTTCTTATGATGACGAAAAGCGCTGCAAATAAAGGAGTATTAGAAAAAAATGAAATTAGGCATTGTGCGAAACGGTCGATTTTCAAAATTTTGCTCCGAAACCCGCATAAACAGAGGCTTTGCAAACCCGCATAAAAACTGAATTCTAAAAAATTGTTTTTTATAGGTTCATTTTTCTTTTTACAGTTTCACCGAAGTTGGGTACGTGGTGGGTACGTAAAAAGGGTACGTAAGTAACAAGAACTTAGAGTCCTAATGCT
>JAILRA010000001.1 GCA_024698715.1 Lachnospiraceae bacterium | reverse complement strand
TTTTTATTTCCAACCACACAATAATCACACATATCACTGTTTCCGCAGGTTCCGCATCGAATCAGTGTTCCGTGTAATTGTTCTATCAGGTAAAAATCCGAATTGCAGCAAAGCGGCAACACATGAAGCAAATTATGTTTCCTGGCAAATTCCGCATTAGGACATTGCGTGAAATGATATCTTGCGACATGATTCTCCTTATCATATGCCTCCGCCACATTAACAAAACCGGCAGGATAATTAATAATATCTCTTCTGTCACCCTCTCCGGATTTTTCAAATATCCTGTTGATTAAACGCATATCCGCAGAACGATTTAAGTTAATTACCTTGCCTAGCATTGACATCTTTCCCATAAACATTTTGCTTATAAAATCCTGCAATTCAGATATGGGCGGTTCATCCGGAAGATTAGGATACAAGGAAAAAACTGCCAAACTTCCGTAGATTGCCATTGCATGGCCGTTTTTCTTTCCGCCGTAATCAGGAAGATCAGGCAAATAAGAATTGTATTGCTCTACTGTCTTTTGCCATATCTTCACTCCCTGTTCTTCGCCGTATCTTTCTTTCAGCCATTCTTTAATTGGTTTGCAATATGGTAAATCCAATATTTGAATATGATTATCATTCATCTTCTGAAATAACCTTTCGCTTTATCGTTTTTACAAAGAAAAGAAAATAAATCATATGGGCTGTCCAAACCACCCCAAGTATTACGCAAGGTATCCAAATTCCTTTTCTAGCCATGAAAAAAACTCCAAGCGCCATAAGAATTGTAACTGTAGTAAGAATGCTGGCTTTAGTCGATGCAAGCATTCCCTCTTTTTTCACAAAGGATTCCAAATGCTTCTTATAAAGCTTTGTTCCTTTAAACCAATTGTTGAGCCTGTCTGAGCTCCTGGCGAAGCAGTATAAAGTCACAAGATAAAAAGGAGTTGTCGGCAATATCGGAAGCATGATTCCCACAGTTCCAAGCGCAAGGCAAATACATCCAAGCACGATAAATATAATCTTCTTAATTCTCATTTTAATTTTTCTCCATATCGTTAGTTTTGTCTAACTGTTGTATCTAAAGCAATGCGCCTCTAAGGCGCATTACGGAGTTTAGTCATTTCTTGTTATTCTCTGTTTATGAAACCCTGCCGCCGTCCATAGCGATTACTTCATCTGCAATTCGCATTGTTGATTGTCTGTGTGAAACCAAAAGAATCGTCTTTTCTTTTGCTGATTCTTTCAGTGACTTTAATACAACCGCCTCGTTCAAACTGTCCAGATTGCTGGTGGGTTCATCAAGCAGTATGAAAGGTGCATCATGAAGAAATGCTCTTGCAAGACCGATTCTTTGTCTTTCACCCCCGGAAAGGGTGCTTCCGAGTTCTCCTACCTCCGTTTCATACCCATTAGGCAAAGTCATAATAAAGTCATGTACCGAGGCTTTCCTACATGCTTCAATGACTTCTTCATCTGTAGCATCAAGTTTTCCGATTCGGATATTGTTGGCAATCGTATCTTTAAAAAGAATCGTTTCCTGTGTCATATAGCTTTCAATCTCACGCAGATTATCGGTATTTATCTCCTCTATATTTTTATTAGAAATATTAATCTCTCCTTCATTGACCTTCCAGAAACGCATAAGAAGTTTAAGCAATGTAGACTTACCACATCCGCTCTTTCCGACTATTCCGATAATTTTGTTCTTATTCACATCAAGAGAAACATTCTTCAGAACTTCACTCTGGTTTGATTCGATCTTTGTTTCTGAATCAGTGTTTCCGTAACTAAATGAAACATTCTGGACCTTCGCACCGGTAAAATCTGTTTCCTCTTTGCCTGCAATATCTTCCGTTACCGGAACTTCATCAATTACAGCTAAAACTCTTGCCCCCGATGCAACGGTACTTTGAAGGGTTGTTCCAAGAGCCGCCAAAACTGTAACGGGGCCAAATGAAGACATAAGCGCGATTAACGGAATCAAAAATCCGTCAAATCCGACTTTTCCGTTCTGATAAAGGAGTGCACATACAGCCAGCATAACGATATCTGAAATAAGAATCATAGTATTCGCCAAAGCCATATTTGTGCCTGTCAGTCTGCTTAATAATCCCTGTTTCTTTGATAATTCATTTGTTTTTTCGGTTATCTCGTATAGTCTTACATTGCCATATGAATACTGCATCGTATCGTCGATACCACGAATATTCTCAAGCATATGCGCAGATAGTTCTCCGGACTTTGCACGAAGATCATCACCCATAGTTCCGCTTCTTTTAGAAATGATTATCGGAAGAAGAACTCCTACGCTTAGATATGCAGCCATAGCCACAACACCCAGGAGCGGATGGAAGTATCCTATAAATACGCACATAAGCAGTTCCGTTACTATGGCAATACATATCGGAGAAATCGTATGAGCATAAAATACTTCAAGCAGCTCAACATCGGACGTAATAAGCGATATTAAATCTCCCTTGTCTTTTCCCTCGAGTTTGGCAGGACAAAGTTTCCTTAAAGCCTTAAAAACCTTATCCCTGATAATTGCAAGAAGTGTAAATGCTATATAATGATTGGTCCTTTGTTCGGACAGTCTGAAAACTGCTCTAAGGATTGCTAAAATCGGCAATAAAATAAATATAGTTTTTAGGCTAAAACATGTATTTCCGCCTAATGCGTTAATAACTGCAAATCCACCAAGAATAGGTATAAACTCTGCTGCCAAAAAGCCCATTGTCCCAAAGAAAACAGCCATAATCATAAAGCCCGTCAATGGCTTGACCAATTTTATCATTCTGAGAAGGATTATTACTTTGCTTTGTTTTTTCATAAAGCAGCCTCCTTTCCGAATGATTCAAGTTCTTTCTGAGTATTCCAGAGAGTCTTGTATTCCTTGCATGAATTAAGCAATTCTTCATGTGCGCCGAATCCAACACATCTTCCGTTATCCATGCAAACTATTGAATCCGCATCAACTACATTCATAAGTCTGTGCGTAATCATTATTACGGTTTTCGTTTTAGCAAGGTTTTTAATTACTCTGAGTATTACTTCTTCACTCTCGATATCGATATTGCTTGTAGCTTCATCGAAAATATAAATCTTTGGATTATGAAGAATTGAACGAGCAAGCGCGAGTCTTTGTTTCTGTCCTCCCGAGAGATTGACTGCATTTTCTGTAAGCATTGTATCAAGGCCGTCGGTTTCTTTTAGGAAATCTGCGATATTACATTCTTCCAATACATTCCAAAGTTCTTCATCACTTGCGTTTTTATTTGCCATAAGAAGATTCTCTCTGACACTGCCCTTAAAAAACGTTGAATTAATGCCAACATAATTAACATTTTCAAAAAGATTATCTTCTTTTATGTCTGACACCAAAATATCGCCAATCGATATGGTTCCGGTATTTACCGTATTTCTTCCAAAAAGCAGCGAAGCTATAGTCGATTTACCGCTTCCGCTCTCACCGACAATTCCCGTAAAACTGCCCTCTTTTATGATAAATGAAACATCCGAAAGAACTTCTTTGTCAGAATCATATGAGAACGAGACGTTATCAAGTTTTATATCAAGATTGCCGTCCGAAATAAGTCCGGTCTTCTCTTCAGGATTTTCTTCGTTGAGAAATCTGAATATCCTGTCGCTTGCAGCCATACCATTCATCGCAACATGAAAATAACTTCCGAGTTTTCTCATGGGAAGGAAAAATTCGGCTGAAAGGAGAATCATAAAAATCGTACTTTGAAGTGTAATATTCCCGTCCGCAAATCCTTTACAAGCAAGGAGTATTCCAAGAGCCGCTCCGCCATAAGCAAAGAAATCCATAATGATTATGGAATTAAGCTGCATGGTTAATACCTTCATTGTGATGCGTCTGAAGTGCTCGGATTCTTTGTTCATTTCTTTATTCTTGAATTCATCTGCCATATATGTTTTAAGAGTCGTCATGCCTTGCAGATTTTCAAGAAACGCACTTCCAAGTTTTGCATACTGATCCCAGTATTTTGAAAGAAGTTTTTTGGCTATCTTTTGAACCATTACGATTGCTCCGGGAATCAAGGGAACGCAGATTAAAAGAACCACTGCAACCTTCAATCCGCCCGCAATAGTAAACATCACAAAAAGAGTTACAGGTGCTATAAATGCATAAAAGAACTGCGGTACATACAAACCGAAATAACTCTCCAACTGTTCCACACCTTCTACAGATTCCTGCACGAGTTCCGCTGTCGTAACATGTTCTCTGTATGTATTTCCCAGCCTTAGTAATTTCTTATAGATTTGTTCCCTCATTACACGTTTTACCGTCTTTGAGGCCATATAACTCATGTGTGTTGTTCTTTTGGTCATGAAGAAACGAATAATTAGAACCGCTAAAAGAATTCCAAGAGAAATTGCAGTTCTTCCAATATCAAATTCACGCAAAAAGAGCCTGCCTATTGTTTTTGCAATAACAAAAATCATCAATGCATTCATAAGCAGTTCAATCCACTGGCAAATAATATTGCCGACAATATATTTTTTACTTTCAGGGCACATAGCCATCAGTCGTTTGTCGAACATTACTACACCGTTTTCTTAATATATTCTTTCATTCGCTCATACCCCGGCATTGCATCCTTAACAAGTGGCATACAGGCATACGCATGATACAAACCTTCTTCTATCTCCATAGTAACATGAACTCCGTACTCTTCAAGCCTTTTCTTGATAGAGTCCGCTGCTGCAGTAAACACTTCATCCGCACCGAAACTAAGATATACATCTTTTAATCCGGTATAATTCCCAAGCTGGAGAGACTCCATGTAATCTGCAACTTTCTTTCCGCCTGTCATTCCATCCCATACCGAAAGTGTTGCTTTTTGAGACATGATTACATCTGTTTTATCAAGAATATCCGCCTTTTTTCTTTCCTCATTAGAAATAAGAAGCGATCCCGGAGAACCTGCGTATACTTTCCCGGGCATAGGTAAACCTTCTCCCATATCATTAATGTAAGATATTAATCCAAGTGCAAGATTGGCTCCACTTGAGCCTCCTAAGAAATAAATTTCATCTGCAGAATACTCGATTAACATATTCTTATACAGGTTGTACATCATATCGTACACATCAGGTAAAGAATTTCCTGTATGAACAAGCGGATAGAAAGGCAATACAAAATCAACATTCAGTTCCTTTGCCAAAGACAATACCTCTTTCGCCTGTGAAGGTTTCGGATACTTTAACATTCCACCACCTACTATATAGATGCATGCTCTTTCGCACTTATTTTTATGCTTATACCACACACATGTCGAGCCTTTTACATCTTCTTGGGATATATTTATCTCATCATCCTTCATATCAGGAATAACAACGCCTTTATAAGCTTTGGCAAAAAGTTTTTTAGCCTTTTCGGGAGGTAATTCCATCACTCTTTGTAATCCAAAGAATCTGCATAACGCAAGTAAAACAGAATATTTTATCGACCTCTTCACTTCTTTGCTTTTTGTCCAGTAAAAGAATGCTGTTAGGAAAGTTAAGCCTTCTCCCATGCTTTCAAACGCACCATATGCTCCTTCAACTGCTGTACCTTTAAAGATCAGTTTCCAAATCATCCCTATGGCGAAGGCACCGAGAAT
>JAILRA010000041.1 GCA_024698715.1 Lachnospiraceae bacterium | reverse complement strand
AAGAAAAGGCTCGGAGAAAAGCTCTAAAAAAACTATATATGTATACAGACAAAAAGCCTGCGAAAGAGATTGACGTGATATCTGACCAAGAAGAGTACGATGGGAAAGGCGTAGCGTTCTGTACATATGATGGTACATTTCTTCTTCCTGAAAACGAGATGAGTGATGAAGATATTCTGGAAATTATTGATTATGTTTTAAAACAGGAATATGCAATTAGAAGAATAAATGAAGATATAGAATCTGGAAAACGTACGGAATGGCCACATTTCGAAGTAGTTAAAAAAGAAAGGGTAGAGACACTTAATAATGTTATTCTGTCTGAAGAGGAAGCATTGTCATCGGATTGGCTTAAAGCATATGCTAAGGTTTGTGAAGATTATTTTGAATATCAAAAATCTATATGCGAAGAACATGGTGGAAGCGTAGAGGAGTATTATGTTGCAGTCAGCTTTATATATCTAAATGATGATGAGATTCCGGAAATGTTATTTACACGTAATTACATTTCCAGTTACTCCGGAAATGATACGGATTCCAGGTGCGTTTTCTTATATACGTACAAAGACGGTGATGCAAAACTTCTGGAAGCAGAGTTTGGTGAAGGAATAGGGTATTATGCTAAGTGGAGTCCATTCAGATATGTGGAAAGAAAAGGGATGGTTCTTGACGACGGCCATTATACTTATGCAATTCAGTTTGAGGAGTATGGAAATGATAATCATGATGATATAAGTGACAACATTTTCAGAATGGATTATTGGGATTTGGACACTTTAACATGTACTCATTCCGATATGAATATTAAACTTGAACATGCCGTATATAATTGGGAAAATAATGAGACTTATGACGATAGTGAAAAAACGTATGAATATTATCTTGGAGTAAAAGAAATAACTCGTGATGAATATACCGGTATTACTAATCCTTTAAAGGGCAAAAAGGTAAGCGAGAGTGAGTTCAATGCTGCTAATGAAGCACTATGGAATGGAGAAGAATACAAGACGGTAACTGTCTATGACAGAATATACTATGATTATGATTTTATGGACTCTCTTGCGAAGTGTTATCAGAAAATGTTAAATTGTAAATGATAGTTTGTAGTTACGATTGTTGGAAATGATATGGGCAATTACTAAAGACTTATATATATGCTGAAGAATAAAATGAATAATAAGCAATTCAACCTATGGTTTGGTGAAATGTTGTGATCTATCTATTAATCTTTTGGTTAGAACAAATCAGGAGGTGACAAATGGATAATACAAAAACCGGCTCTTTTATCAGAGAAAAACGAAAAGAAAAAGGGTTAACTCAAAAGGATATAGCAGAAATATTAAATGTTACGGATCGTGCGGTATCCAAATGGGAAAGAGGGTTATGCGCACCTGACATAGCGTTGCTCGAACCATTATCAAAAATACTTGAGGTTAGCATATCGGATTTGATTTCCGGAGAAAGTCAAGTTGAACATAAAAATAACGAAGATATAATTGTTGAAACAATAAACTACTCAAATCGCGAGATGACGAGAAAAACCAAAAGGTTAAAGAAAAAGCTGATTATTGTTTCATTTCTTGCATGTTTTTGCATATTATTATTTTTGTTATTTGGATACTCTTCGGTTATTTTTCAACGTGGAAATCCTGTTCCTTATTTGATAGCTGCAAACAAAATTGATGAAACGCACAGATTTGTAAAAGTAAATGATGGCTCTCTTCAAAATATATATATTTCTAAGAAAAAGGATCAACGAATAGACGATTTTTTAAAGGAACTAGAAGATGATTGTGTGTTTGAGCTAACATTCAAGGAACAACTGGGAAGTATTTACGAGGTTACCGATGGGCAAAATATTACCTACATAGAAAGTGAAATATACTTAGGAAAATATATTGTTTGGTCGTATCCAAATTCAACGTTACCTTATTAGCAGGAGTAATATTTCCAATTGTTTTCTGATTTGTTAAAAACTTGGGTACTTGTTTTATTTAGACGAAATCAATAAAAAAATGCATTGACTGCTACATAACTGGCATAGCACCCCACAAATCCGTAAAATATAACAGCACAAATGTGTAAGATTTCAAACCGCATAAATGTTAAATATTATTGCGCATAAGAGTTAAATGGCATATAATTTACCTTGAGGTGAATTATATATGGATAAAACGGAAAAGATATACCGAAACCGAATAACCGATTCTGCTTTGGAACTGAAACTGGAGGCTTTTGGTGCAACCTTGATTGTTGGTCCCAAAGGTTGTGGGAAAACAACCACTGCAAAACATTTTGCAAACAGTTATATAGAATTTCAGAATGAAGATGACAGAGAAAAGCTATTAGCTGTAGCCGAAAACATGCCTTCCAAGCTTTTAATCGGAGATAAACCAAGACTGTTCGATGAATGGCAGGATGCTCCGAAAATTTGGGGCGCAATACGCAAAGATGTGGATGACACTGGACTAAAAGGTCAGTACATCCTCACCGGCTCATCATCTCAGAAAGTTGAAACAACGCATACCGGAACGCTTAGGATTTCAACACTTCGCATGTTTCCTATGAGTCTATACGAGAGCGGTGAGTCTTCCGGTACAGTCTCTCTTATGGATCTTTTTGATGGAAAGGATATCGAATGGGAAGAATCAAAACTAAAGATTGATGACCTAATCTATGCTATCTGTCGCGGCGGATGGCCACAAAGCATTGATATCAAAAACAGAGAGGCGGCGCTTTCAATCGCATCTGATCTCTTTTATCAAACTTGTCATACTGATATTTCTAATATCAGTCATGTTAAAAGAAATCCATTATGGGCAGAACGTTTGCTAAGATCATATTCAAGAAATATATGTACTTTGGCAGAAACAAAAACTATTTTTTCAGATACTTCGTCAACAACGGAAATATCAAAGCCTACTTTCTATGATTATTTCCATGATCTTGAAGACTTGTACATAATAGATGAACTTCCTGCATGGTGCCCGGCAATTCGTTCAAAGGAAGCAATCAGGTCCGGAAACAAACGAAATCTTGTAGATCCATCTATCGCTGTAGCGGCACTTGGATTATCGCCGGACTACTTCAATACAGATTTTAAGACTTTGGGATTCCTTTTTGAATCATTATGCATCAGAGACCTAAAGATTTATTCGTCCGGAATGAACGGAGAGGTTTCGTATTATCATGATCGCTATGGCTTAGAAGCGGATGCAGTACTTCATCTTAAAGATGGTCGATATGCTTTAATAGAGTTTAAACTTGGAAGCAAGGAAATTGATATGGGTGCCGAGCATCTGTGCGAGATAGAAAGACTTATTGCCGAATATAATAAAAAAGAAAAACAGGTTCCACTGAGATTGCCAGATCTTAAACTTGTCATAACTGCGACAGAATATGGTTACAAGCGTGAAGACGGCGTATATGTTATTCCTATTGGCTGTTTGAAAAATTAAACACAA
>JAILRA010000003.1 GCA_024698715.1 Lachnospiraceae bacterium | reverse complement strand
TATTCTGACTTTCATATTGATTATTTCCATATTTTTGCACGCCAAATACAAATGCATAGGGCTCATCGTCTGCAACTTTCATGATTTCTTCAGCCAGTTTCCTATCATCCAGATCGATATCAGCACTATTTTTCCCAATTTTTTTATATTCATAGTTTTGGTCATTTAATGCCTGTCCAAGATCTGTATAGCTTCCTTGGCCATAAATCTCAACAAGCCTGCTCTGGGTCGCGGTCAACATATTTCTAGCCTTGAGAACATCCTGCTGCTTTTTACTTCTGTCTATATATCCAAGAAGTGCCGGAACTAAAATGGCTGCTAAAATGGCCAGTATCACCAAAACCACTATCAACTCTACAAGAGTAAAGCCGTTATTATTTATTTTCTTTTTCATGTAATCACTCCTCGTTTTATTTTTCTTTTTATTATTTCGGTATTGTTATGAATATATTTAGATGTAAGGAATAAATAAAAGTCAGTTGATAGAGCAAAAGATAGTTGTCCGTCTGAACCGGTTCGTATATAATCCATGATAAAGGGTCCTCCTGTTGATTGGGTTATTATACATCCGCCAAGATGTAACACAATCGTAAAGGATGATCCATTTTTATTCAACTGTCAATGTACTAAGCCATCGGGTCGATGGCTTATAAATCACATAGAAGAAATGATTGACCCAAAATTTTTATAAAAATTTGCTCTTAAAAAAGTGGTCCAAAGGGTGGTCCCAGGAATTCGGGACCATCTTCAACCTCCTTATTTTACTGGGTTTTCGAGTATGGAACCCCCTTCGATTCCGCTACGAGCTGTTAAAAGTATAATCCCTCACAGTACAATGCTGTGAGGGATTTTTATTATGGGTCGTGACCCTGTTGAGCTCGCGAAGCGTGCGAAATATAAACCACGCGCAATGCGGGTGCGCGGTGTGTGTTATACAAAAAAAATCACCTTTCCGCTATAATGAGGTTGTTCAAGCCAAACAAATAGCGAAGGGAAGGTGTGTAATATTCTCAATTAATTATCTTCCAATAAATGGTTCGTACTTTTTTCTGACTCTTTTTACCATTTCATTAAAACTATTCTTTTTTATAACAACATCATATTTTCCTGAAACAGTTCCAAACGTTAATGTCTGGGTAATACCACAATTGTTTTTCAAATATGTAAGCATCTTATCCTTCGATGCATTTTTATTATATATTTTTTATAAGAATAGCCTCTATGCTCTTCCGAAGAATATCTGACTATCTTTAATATCTTATCGTATTCCTGTATGATCAGTTTATTATAAAATGCGTTGATCCGTTCATCTGTATCAAGCAGCATGATATATACAACTTTTTCATCACACGGATAATCTCTTAATATATTTCTATAGGAAGATGTCCGCATGGTCTTAACCAGATTCTGATTCACCTCATCAGGCGTATCGTTATAATATATCAGCAGAGTATCATCTATTATGACATTTATATAAGGATACATGTTATCTTCACTTATCAGATCAACCAGCTCTTTTGCTGCTTTGTCATCTTTTCAAATCTATTCAAATGACTCTTTTGCTTTTTCAGCTGTCAATCTTCTTTTATCTAATGTGTTATTAAACAGTTCCTCCGTTGTCTCTAGGAACTCTCTATATATCACCTTGGTTCCTTCTTCTGTAATTCCGCCTTTAGTTGCAACTCTCGAAACCACTTCTTCTTTTTCAAAGTTCATCAATTTATTGTTGACAATTTATTTGCAGACTGTAATTCTCTTCACTTTCGGTATAGCATATTATTATCTAAATCATACTCTTATTAGAAATTACGGGTGTAACAGCTAAAGCGTCAAAATACCCGTATTTTTCCCGCAAGTCTTCTAAATTTACGGGTGTAACTGATAAAAGTATCAAAATACCCGTAATTATATCAAGCCAGTCTCCGAATTTTACGGGTGTAAATCATAAAATATCTAAATAGCCCGTAATTTTTTATGTCATATTAAGGAAGTTTACGGGCTAAATGCAAGAAAAGCTGTAAAGGCCCGTAATTCATTGAAGCAAGCTTATCAAAACTACGAGCTAAACAGCACAAACTTCAGAATAGCCCGTAATACCCTGTTAAAAGCTTATATTCGCACCCCTTTTTCATTTCTTAATAGCAAAACCATAAACTTTATCAATTTGAGTGCACATATATTCAGCAATTTATGATTTGACCGGATTTTCCTATTACCGAAGATGGTGCAGTCTGAAACGGTTTTATTGTATTAAATCATAATTGATGGAATTAAAAACTATTAAAACAGTTACAACAACAGGAATTGCAGCAATAATGATACATGCTATTCCTATACCACGATAAACATGTGACAAAAAATCATTTACCCTCAGCATCTTTTGCTTTAGCAAATAATCCGATCGCTCCAACAATAAGAGCAACGCAAAATATCACAATTGCCAGCATGCCAAATATCGCACATCCCATAATTTTTCCACCTTATTCCAGCAAATAAAAACAAAATATAAACCTGTATCTGACGTCGGATTACTCTGCTAGATTTGATTCACTTTCAAATTTTCCTTTAATCTCACGATAATAAAATAATTTGCTTAAAAGTGATACAAGACCCATGTCTTTTATGATGCTCTCATATTCTTTGAGACCTTTGTTTTCGTCTTGCGTTGTATAGTAACTGCCACCTTCAGCCTCGAGTGTGCGATTGCCAAAAATCCTCTCTTATTCCGTGTGACCGTTTTGCCACTGCAGATTATTTTCTGATAAACCCCTCATCCTCTGACGGTAAATCTTCTGAAACAAATCTTTCAACCTTCATGTGAAGATCGTATTTTTCACGAAGTTCCATAATCTTTCCCATCATTGGAGTTTTATGATGTTCATCTATTGCTTCCTGATTTTCCCATGCATCAATCAGAAGAACCGTTTCCGCATCATTCATGGGGAAGAAATATTCATAACGGACATTTCCTTTTTCAGCTCGAATTTTATCAGCTGTTCCGCTGTTTTCCATCTCCTCAGCAAACTTGCGTGCATTTCCGTTTATACCGGTATAATAAAGATTTACTGTAATCATTATAATTTCTCCTTTGTTAATCCTACGCTAAATCTGTGATTTACTTTTTATGTTCAAAATTATAACTGCCGCAAGAATCATTACTATCCCCGCTCCGGATAAAACCGTTAAAGGTTCCGAGAAAAAGAACATTCCTATAACGGTGGCCACAAGCGGTTCAATGGTTGCAAGGATTCCTGCTCTTCCGGCTTCGACCGTACGAAGTCCCAGTGTATATGACAGGAAAGGTATAACGGCGGTCACAACGGCAGTCAGTATGCAAAACAATATCAGGACATACATCCTGTCTGCCGCCTTAAACTTTGATAACATATCTGCAGGCCTGCAGATCATCCATGAACCAATGGTGGCAACGACAAACGTATACGCCGTAACTGTAAAAGGCGAATACCTTTTGAGTGCAATCTTTCCCAAAATGCTGTAAAGCCCATATCCTATTCCGGATCCAAAGCCAAGCAGTAAACCGGTAAAAGTTATCTTGTTGCCTGAAAGTCCGGATACAAGAACACACCCTGCAAAAGCAAGGAGCAATGCAACAATCTTGACTCCGTTCATCTTTTCATGGAAAAAAAGAATCGACATCAGCATGATCCAGATCGGCGATGTGTACAAAAGGATTGCCGCCGTCGACAGAGACATGATTGCTATTGCTGAAAAATAACAAACCGTAAAAAACAGAATGCTTCCCAGACCCAGTCCCAGAAAAAGAGGAATGTCCTTCGGTGATATCCTAAATCCTTTTTTATCCTTTATGAACAGCACTATACAAAAAATCAATGCTGCAATTGTGACACGTATCGATACTATCTGAATTGAGCTGAATCCATAGTCGCCCAGCCTCCTGACAAATATCCCCATACTTCCCCAAAAGCAGGCTGCGAGAATGATCAGTACAATTCCAATTGACTTGTTATTTTTATCTTTCATTTTATTCTACTTTTTCTTTTTATTTTTTGAGTTTTGTTTATTAACCATGGAAAATGAAATTGTCTTTTTGAGTTTCAGCATCCGGTCAAAACAACATGCTCTCTTTTCTTTTTGGCTATATCGATCTCCTCAATCCTGAATGTGAATCAGAAGTATTCACGCCTGATAATGTCAATTATTTTTTCGGTAACACCGTATTCAGAATTGGATTTGACCATACCCGTAAATCTTTCTTTGACCTTTTCATGCGCATTGGCTGTTGCGAAAGAATAATCGGCGTAATCTGCCATTGATATATCATTAAGATAATCTCCGAAAACAACCGTTTCCGAAGGTAATATCCCGAGTTTCTTCTGCAGCACTCCCACGGAAGTTCCCTTCGAAACACTTTTGGGATATATATCAATCCATTCGTATGAAGTTACCTGAACACAGACTCTTTCATTATCGTATTTATTGAAAAACGGATATATGTTTTTTTCGATATCATCAAAATAAAGCAGCGCAAATCTTATAACATTTTCGGGAATGTTTTTGAAATCCGTTTCATACCAGCCCGGATAAAATTTTCTCATTTCCGCTCTTGCTCTCTCCGATACAGCATCTGCATTTTCTACCCATTTCTTCTCTTTCCCGCAGGCTACGGAGAACAGGTCGGGATGAGAACGCATCTCATTTATAAAAGGTCCGTAATCTTCAAACGAAAGACCTTCTTCAAAAATAAGTTCATCTTTATGGAGGATTCTGGCTCCGTT
>JAILRA010000025.1 GCA_024698715.1 Lachnospiraceae bacterium | reverse complement strand
CACGATATCGCGATGGATAAACTGAGTGTGAAAGAGTATGAAGACCCCTTCAAGGGGTAGCAAAGTAATACAACTGCCCTTTCAAGGGCAGCGACGAGTCAAAGGCAGTTTGGCTTGAACAAAGAGAAAGCCAGCGTCTTTAGGCGCTGGGCGGTATCACCCCCTTATAGGGGCGAGCAAACCACCCGTTTGACGGGTGGTCATGATTATTTCGAGGTAAATATGAAAGAAAAAATGAATAAAGAAAAAATAGAAAAAGAACCATTAAAAGAAAATAACATGAATAAGATACTACCCAAGCTTAACAACCCTAAACTTTTTGTTTTATATTCATTTCTTATTTCTTCCCTTTTAATGATTCTTTATTTTGTTTTCGGTGGAATGCTGGGCGGAAAATATCTTGTTATGCGAAGCGACCTGATTTCCGGCGGTATCGGAGGAATCAAAGAAATCTGCAGAGATATTCTTTCGGGAAATAATATCTGGTTTTCGTCGACTACCGGACTTGGAATGGGAAATGCATTAACACTGGCCACCAGCTTTTTCAGCCCTTTTAATCTGATTTATCTTATATTTTTCAAAGCTGATGAAAATATTATTACAGCTATTGTAATAATGCTTAAAGTCGGATGTATTTCCGCTTCTTTTGAGTATTTCAGTAAAAAAGTATTAAATAATGATAAATTTTCATCGATAATTATTTCTGTTTTTTATTCTTTATGCGCTTTTACCATTGCATACGGTACCATTCAGATCATCTGGCTGGACGCAATGCTCATTTTACCTCTATTGATCACTTCGATTATCGACTGTATTAAAAATGATAAAAGAATTTTACTTACCATTCTTTATGCTTACTTATTTGTTTCCCATTTCTATATGGGATATGCGGTCGGTTTTTTTTCTTTACTGTTTGTATTGCTTTATACATTTGTTATCTATATGAATGATTATAACAAAAAACTGATCAAGACCAAACTTTTTAACTGGGCATTGAGCGTTGTTGTTGCGATTCTTTTGTCAGCTATAGTATGGATCCCCACTTTATTCTTCCTTCTTGCCAACAGAGCGGAAGATTCATCCGAAGCTTTTACTTTGGAGGGTTCTCTTTTACAGATCATAAACAGTTTGTTCTGGGGCAACGGATACGGTATCGAAGGTACATATTCATATATTTACTGCGGAATACCCATTCTGTTCCTTGTTCCTCTTTTCTTTATTAACAAAAAAATTAACGCCAAAGAAAAGATTTTAGGCGGAGTTTTGCTTGGATTTTTTGCCATTTGTACGATATTAACTCCGTTAAACATGTTTATGCATGTTTTTGATCAGCCTGACAGTTTCTGGTTCAGGTACTCATTTATAATTTCGTTCTGCTTGTGCGCCATGGCAAGCAGGCAATTAACCCGGATGGAAGATGTCAGATATAAATTGTTATTCATTATCCTGGCTTCTGCGTGCGGAATATATCTTTTTGCTCAACAGACAGTTGGTTTATGGTTAGTTGACGGCAGTTTATGTCCCACCCAGAACAGCAATGTTGGTTTTCTGGTTAACCTTCTGTTTATGTCATCCTGGATTTTTGTATATTTCCTGTATTCAAACAAAAAACTTAATTATATATCTGCTGCATTAAGTATTTTAGTTGCAGGTGCTGAAATCATTTCATGTTCCTTTGCTGAAACATCCATAAAGGAAGAATCAGAACCTTATTATGAATGGTATTCAAATATGGAATATGCCGTTAATGAAATTTCAAAAGATAAAGATTATTTCAGAACACTTTGTAATAATAACAATTATATAAACTCCGACACTTGGTTCGGATATAACGGCTTTTCGGATCTGGGAAGCGAAGAAAAGTATGCTGTCAGAAATGCTTTATGCAATCTGGGATTTTCCACATCAACAAGATTTATTGACGACGGCGGACATACTCCGGTTTCCGAAATGCTTTTGGGAGTTAAATATATAATAAGACTTCCGTACACATTTATTGATTATGCTGATAATGATATTTCCGACGAAGACAGATATTATGAAAATGAATACTATAACGGTATCGGATATCTAGTTTCGGGAAACACAATACTATATGAGTGGGCCGGAAGAAATGTTTTTGAAAATATGAATACTCTTGTCAGCGAAATGACAGGGAATGATAAAAAATGTTTCTTTCAGATTCCTGATAAAAATATAAAAATGGAATTAATGAATCTCGAAAACTCTGAATATTCTGATGGCGGTGGAATATTAAAAAGAACGGATGATGCCGGAAGGTTATATATAACCGTTTATAATAAAAACTATTCTAAAGTTTACGTACAGTTCCAAACAAATGATATAGGAAATTATGGTTACGATTTCTTTATTATGGGTACAAAAAATGCCGGAAATGTAGTGTTAAATAATGCAAAATTATCTGCTGCTTCCGAAATGTTCTACAATGAGGAATCCGATAAATATAATGTATTTCTTTCATCGACACTTGAAGCATCACCGGATAAAATAGAATATGATGCATTCAATATTTACGGACTGGATGAAGCTGTATTAAAAGAGCAGCATGAGATTCTGGATGAAGGAAGATATGTTGTTGATGAGTGGTCTAACGGACATATTAATGGTCATGTATATAACAGCGGAGACAGAAATCTTTTGTTTTTATCCATCCCGTATGATCCCGGATGGAAAGTTAAGATTAATGGAACCGAAGGCGAAATAGTCAGACTGATCGACGGTTCATTCATAGGCGTATTCCTTCCCGGAGCAGGAGAATATAATGTTGAATTTGATTATGAATGTCCCGGATTGAAGTATGGCATGATTGTTTCTTTATGCGGTCTGCTTGCATTTTTGGCCATAGTATTTGAAAAAAAGATAAAAAAACCAAAAGATCAGAGTAATGAGAAAAAAGCTTAAGGAGAAATGAGGGTATGAAGGTTGTAATTCTTGCGGGCGGTTACGGAACCAGGATAAGTGAAGAGAGTCAGTTCAGGCCTAAGCCTATGATAGAAATAGGCGGAAAACCTATATTATGGCATATTATGAAAGAGTATTCTTACTACGGATTCAATGAGTTTGTAATATGCGCCGGATATAAACAACACATGATCAAACAGTGGTTTGCTGATTATTTTTTACGATGCAGCGATGTTACATTTGATTATTCCAAAGGCAGTAATGAAATGATCATTCATGATACGGATATCGATCCTTGGAAAGTTACTGTTTCCGATACCGGTTACGGTACCATGACCGGCGGAAGAGTAAAAAGAATCCAAAAATATGTCGGCAATGAAACATTTATGCTTACATACGGCGACGGTCTTTGCGATGTTGATATTTCTAAACTTGTTGAATTTCACAAAGGGCACGGAAAGATCGCAACTCTGACTTCGGTTCTTGTTGAACAGCAAAAAGGCGTGCTGGATGTTGCCGAAAACAATTCTGTCAGGGCTTTCAGGGAAAAAAGCATGAATGACGGTGCATTAATAAATGCAGGATATATGATCTTAGAGCCTGAAATCTTTGGGTATATTGACGGAGATGATACAGTATTTGAAAAAGGTCCTTTGGAAAAACTCGTATCAGAAGGCGAACTTATGTCATATACTCACAGAGGATTTTGGCAATGTATGGATAATGCCAGAGAAAAAGAGATTCTCGAAAATCTTTGGGATGCGGGAAAAGCTCCATGGAAGAAATGGAATGATTAGACTTATAAAATCTCCTGAAATGTGATAAAATGGCTTTGGTTCGAAAAATATTAGAATTAAAGCCTTTTTTATATTATTATTCAAAACATTTTATACATAGTTAGGCATAAAACATATATAAAATAATTGATTGTTATATAATAAATATGTATGCATCAAAAAATACCGGAGGTTTATTGTGCAAAAGTGGGAAAATGAATCCGAAGCCCGTAAAGAGATTTTAGGAATGGTTGAGGATTATTACAGGCAATTCAAACAAAGAAAATCGGATTTTAAACCCGGAGACAGGATCAATTACGCATCCAGAGTCTTCGACGAAAAAGAAATGTGCAATCTGGTTGATTCCGCACTTGAATTCTGGCTTACTTCCGGCAGATATACCGATGAATTCGAAAAAAAATTTGCCGAATATCTCGGTGTTCGATTTTGCAGTCTGGTGAATTCAGGTTCTTCTGCAAATCTTTGTGCATTTATGGCACTTACTTCACCTTTATTAAAAGAAAGACAGGTATTACCCGGCGACGAAATGATAACTGTTGCCGCAGGCTTTCCTACTACGGTCACACCGGCTATTCAGTACGGTGTTGTTCCTGTTTTTATCGATGTTACAATTCCTCAGTACAATCTGGATGTAAGTATGCTTGAAGAAGCACTTTCTGAAAAAACCAAAGTTGTAATGGCGGCACACACTCTTGGTAATCCTTTTGACCTGAAGGCTGTTAAAGATTTTTGTGACAGACATAATCTTTGGCTCATAGAAGATAACTGCGATGCGCTTGGCAGTACTTATTCCATTGACGGTAAAAAATATTTTACCGGTACTGTAGGTGATATCGGTACTTCTTCTTTCTATCCTCCTCATCATATGACTATGGGTGAAGGCGGAGCAGTATATACCGACAATCCTTTGCTTAATAAAATAATCAGATCTGTCAGAGACTGGGGAAGAGACTGTTCGTGTCCTTCAGGCGTGGATAATTATTGCGGTCACAGATTTGACGGACAGTACGGCGAACTTCCTCAGGGATATGATCATAAATATGTATATTCTCACTTCGGATACAATCTGAAAGCTACCGATCTTCAGGCTTCCATAGGTTGTGCGCAGATTGAGAAATTTCCTTCTTTTGTTGAAAAAAGAAAATACAATTTCAAGAGGCTTTACGAAGGTCTTAAAGAAACCGAAGACAGATTTATTCTTCCGAAGGCCTGCGAAAACTCGGATCCGAGCTGGTTCGGATTTTTGATCACCTGTCGCGACGGAATTGACAGAAAGGCTCTTGTTAAACATATCGAAGACAAAGGTGTTCAGACAAGAATGCTGTTTGCGGGAAATCTTACAAGACATCCGTGTTTTAACCAGATGAGAAATCAAAACAAAGGATACAGAATAGCGGGTAGTCTTGAAAATACTGATATCATAATGAATAACTCATTTTGGATCGGAGTTTATCCGGGAATGACTGATGAGATGATCGATTATATGATCAAAATTATTAAAGAATATAAGTAAAACTATAATTTACGGGAGAACTGTTATGTCAAATGTAAAACCTTTATTTATTTTTGAAATGGCCAATAATCACAGCGGAAGCGTTGACCATGCAAAAAAGATCATTGATGCTGTTAAAGAATGCTGCGTTTACGATGAATTTGAATATGCTTTTAAATTTCAATACAGAGACTTGGATTCTTTTATACATAAAGATTACAAAGATCGTATGGACATAAAGAATATCAAAAGATTTACTCAGACGCGTCTCAGCGAAGAGCAGTTCCTTGAGATCAAAGATTATTGTGAGAGTAAAGGATTTATTTCCATATGTACTCCGTTTGATGAAGCATCGGTTGATAAAGTAGTTAAACACGGATATAAATATCTTAAGATCGCAAGTTGTTCATGCACTGACTGGCCATTACTTGAAAAGATCGCTCAGGCAGATCTTCCGATAATCCTTTCTACGGCAGGAGCAACTGAAAAAGAGATAAAGAACGCAGTTTGTTTCTTTAAGCACAGGAATAAGAATCTGACATTAATGCACTGCGTTGCAGAATATCCTACCGCAATAGAGAACCTTCAGCTTAACCAGATCGATTATTTGAGAAATCTGGATTATTACGGAAAAAAATTTGACGATATCAGGATCGGCTACTCTACTCATGAATCACCTGACAATTATTCATCTGTAGGAATTGCAGTCGGTAAAGGAGCAACCGTATTCGAGAAACATGTAGGAGTTGCTACCGAAGAGATAAGCCTTAATGCTTATTCCGCTGATCCCGAACAGGTTAAAAACTGGCTTAAATGTGCGCATGATGCATTTCTTATCTGCGGCAGGATCAACGAAAGACCTGACAGGACGGCAAAGGAAGAAAGCGATCTCAGGGCTCTTCAAAGAGGAGCTTTTGCCAAAGAAGCAATTCATAAGGGTGATCTGATTACATACGATAAGGTATATTATGCGATCCCCGGTTCTGAAGGACAGATACTTGCAAATGACATGAGCAAGTATACGGAGATCATTGCCGAAAATGACATTTCTCCCGACAAAGCGATCATGTTTGATGATGTATCTTATGCCGATAAGAGAGAAGCTGTAGAGAAGATTTATTCCGATGTTTCCGCGCTGCTCGACAAGGCAGGGATCGCGCTGGCTGATGATGTTTCTTTTGAACTGTCTCATCATTACGGACTCGGAAGATTTTATGAGATAGGAACAACGATCATTGAGTGCATTAACAGAGAGTACTGCAAAAAGATAATCGTTGAACTTCCCAATCAGAAGAATCCCAATCATTATCATATTAAAAAAGAAGAGACTTTCCAGGTTCTTTACGGAGACATCGAGATCGAACTTGACGGTGTTGTAAAAGAATGCCATGCAGGTGAGATCATTACGGTTGAAAGAGGCGTGAAACATTCGTTCTCATCCAGAAACGGAGGAATTTTCGAAGAAGTTTCTTCCACTCATTATGTTGACGATTCATTCTATGATGATGAAGCCATAATGAATAATAAATTCAGAAAAACAAAAGTAAAATACTATAAAGGAAAGAAAATCAATGATTAAACTTTCGGATTATGTTTTCGAATACCTGGCATCAACAGGTGTAAAAGATGTTTTTATGCTTTCGGGTGGCGGATGCATGCATCTTGTGAATTCTCTCGGAAAGAATAAGAAGATCAATTACAGATGCTGTTTGTTTGAACAGGTTGTTTCTGTTGCGGCCGGTGCTTATGCGCAATACAAAAACGAACTCGGAGTTGGTCTTGTAACAACAGGACCGGGAGGCACGAACGCCATTACCGGTGTAGCGGCTGCATGGAGTGATTCGATCCCTCTTTTAATGATATCGGGACAGGTTAAGACTTCTGATATTTCAAATAATACCGTAAGAACTCTCGGATTTCAGGAACTGGATATTGTCTCCATCGTCAAACCCATAACCAAGTATGCGGTTACGGTGAAGGATCCGGAGAATATCGCTTACGAACTGGAGAAGTGTATTAACATCGCTCTTTCGGGAAGATTCGGACCCGTATGGATTGATATTCCTCTTGATGTTCAGGCTGCGATGATAGATGAAGACAAACTGAAACATTATTCGGAGAATAAAGAATCCGTTAAGCCGAATGATGAAACAATCGATAAAGCATTATCACTTATCGGATCGGCTAAAAGACCTGTCATCATGGCCGGATACGGTGTTAAAACATCCGGTTCTGTTGATAAACTTAATGAATTCGCCAAAGCATTAAATATTCCGGTTCTTCTTACTTGGAAAGCGATGGATATGCTGGAATGTGACAACGATCTGTATATGGGAAGACCGGGATGCATCGGACAAAGATATGCGAATTTTATTCAGCAAAACGCAGATCTTATTATCTCGCTCGGTGCGAGACTTGATTTCGGACAGATCGGATACAATCATCTTGAGTTTGCTCCCAATGCGAAGAAGATAATCGTTGATATTGATGAATGTGAATTAAATAAATTTAAATTCGATACAGATCTTTCCGTAAATGTAAATGTCAAAGATTTTCTCGAAGCGGTATGCTCAGGAATAAAAAAAGCCGGCACGGAAATTCCTGACAGAAAAGTATGGCTTGATTACTGCAGGAATCTTAAAAAGAAATATCCGGTTATTAACGAAGAGAATTGCAATGCAAAAGATGGAACGAGTACATATTATCTCATGAAATGCCTTCACGAACTGAGTGATGAAAATTTCGTTTTTGCTCCGGGAAATTCCGGCGCGTGCAGCGAAATATTCTGTCAGGCTTACAGTGTTAAAAAAGGTCAGCGGGTAGTTACAACCAATACTCTTGGTTCCATGGGTACGGGAATCCCTTCCGCGATCGGATCCTGTGTTGCATCCGAAGGAAAGATAACGGTTTGCGTTAACGGTGACGGCGGATTTCAGATGAACATTCAGGACCTGGAAACCATCAGAAGACTGAATCTGCCCATTAAGTTTTTTGTTTTGAACAATAAAGGATACGGTTCGATAAGAAATTCGCAGGATAATTATTTTGACGGATTCTATGTTGGAGCCGAAGCCGGAAGCGGTGTTACATTACCTTCATTTAAGGATGTGGCCCGGACATATAAAATGAATTATCATCTGATCGAAAACAATGATGAATTGAAAGATATCGTCAGTGAGTGTTTAAAGGAAAAAGGAGCGACAATATGCGAACTGATGGTTTCGCCTGACGAAAGAACCCTTCCGAGGACGAAGAGTATGGTTCTTGAAAACGGAGGAATGAAATCAATGCCGTTTGAAGATCTGTTCCCGTTCCTTGACAGAGATGAATTTAATGAAAATATGAAAATAAGTGAAAAGGAGTAGAATGACATGTCGGATTTATCAGCAAAAGAGCAGGAAGGAAGAAATTATTTAAAGGAAACCAAACCTTATGTTTTTGAAAAGGTTTCCAAGTTCAACGAAAAATATAAAAGAGGCGAAAGCATTGCGATCATTCAGCTTCAGTATAATTACAGATGCAATATGCTTTGCGAACATTGTTCAATAGCTTCGTATCAGAGAAATTCGGCAGGAAAAAGAAGTCTTACTCCTGCAGATGTTGCTGAACTTGCCAGACAGGCAGATGAGATGGGACTTGCAAGATTTGTTATTTCCGGCGGAGAACCTACCACCTTCCCGGATCTTGATGAACTTGTTGCTGCCATCAATCCCGAAAAGTTCTTCATTAACAGCGATTCCAATGGATATCTTCTTGCGGAAAAAGCCGAGCATATGAAAAAGATCGGTATTGACAGAATTCAGCTCAGTATAGATTCACTCAATCCCGAAGAACATGATGAGTTCAGAAGAAAACCCGGAGCATGGAAGAGAGCGATGGAAGGTATAGAAGAATGTAACAGAGTCGGTCTTCCTTTGTATATTCAGACCGTTGTTACAAAGCAGAGACTTTATTCGGAAGAATTTAAAGAATTTGTTGAATTCTTTAACAAAAAAGGATTAAAAGTATTTATTACATTCGCAAAACCCATAGGTGCGTATGAAGGGCATTACGAAAGTATGATCGATATGAAAGATCTTGAATATGAAAGACAGCTTGAGAAGAAATACGATCTTTGCACTCATCTTACACCTGGCTACGGATTGCATATGGGATGTATCGGTGTTAAAGGTTTTGTTTCGGTTACCCAGTATGGTGATGTTCAGCCCTGTCCTTATTTCCATTGTTCGATCGGTAATATATTTGAAGAACCTTTCAAGAAGATCATTGATCGAGGAATGGATATCAAATACTTCGGCGAATATAATGACACCTGCTTTATGGCAGCCGATCTTCCCTGGGTTAAAAAATACGTTGCCGATAAGATTTACGGCAAGCCCGTACCTGTACCCAGCACTGAAATCTTTACAGAAGAAGATAAGACGACCAATCCTTACTGGAAGGAATTTGTTTAATGGAAAAGATTTGCAAATGCTGCAGGAATACTGTTGAAAGCGAACCTGTTTTTTCGCTTAAAAATATGCCTGCAGGTGCACAGGATTTTCTGAATGAGAGTGAACTTGAAAACGATAAGGGCATAGATATTGATCTGTATCAATGCCCTTATTGCGGACTAGTTCAACTTTTCTGCGAACCTGTAGAATATTACAAAGAAGTTATCAGAGCGACATCGGTTTCTGAGGAAATGAGAAAATTCCGAATCGATCAGTTTACCGAATTGTCCGATAAATACAATTTAAAAGGTAAAAAAGTTATTGAGTACGGATGCGGTAACGGGGACTACTTAAGTGTATTTAATGATGCCGTTGACTGTGAATTGTACGGACTTGAATATTCCGATAAGAATATTGATATTTGCAAAAATAAGGATCTGAAGGTGATCAAAGGATATCTGAACGATTTTGAACAGTGTCTGGAAGAGGGACCTTTCGATGCTTTTTTTATCATGAATTTTATGGAACATATGCCCGAGCCTTCGGTTTTTCTAAAAAAAGCACGAGAGAACCTGAGCAATGACGGTATAGGACTTATTGAAGTTCCGAACTGTAATATGATCTTTGAGAAAAATCTGTTCTCGGAACTCATTTCCGATCATCTGATTTATTTTACCAAGGAAACACTCGAGGAATTATTGAATATCAACGGATTTGAGATCCTTGAGTCTAAGATCATATGGCATGATTATATCTTAAGTGCCGTAGTCAGAAAAAAGAATACTCTTTCCGGAGAAGGATTTGAACAGAATTTCAATCAGATGAAGAGCATGTTTGAGAACTTCGTTAATGAGAGAAAGAAGTTCGGTGAGATTGCAATATGGGGTGCAGGACATCAGGCTTTGGCTAATATTGCGGTTCTCGGATTTTACAAAGATATTAAATATATTATTGATTCGGCTGATTTCAAGCAAAACAAATATTCACCCGCAAGTCATATTTTCGTGACTTCGCCGGATGTTTTGAAAACCGGTGAAATTAAGAGTGTGATTATTATGGCCGGAAGCTATTCGGAAGAAGTTGCAAAAATTTTGAGAACAAATTATCCGGGTGTAGACGGCTTTATCCTTAAAGAAGGGGTATTGGAAAAAGTATAATGATCAAAAGAGCGATTGTAACGGGTGCGACAGGTCTTACGGGGAATGCGCTGGTTCGCTATCTGTCAGATAAAGGAATTGAAGTTGCTGCCGTTGCGAGAAGAAATTCCAGCAGGATTTCGAGTATTCCTCGAAGAGACAATGTAAAGATAATTGAATGTAATATTGATGAATACCATAATGCTGATTCATTGTTTAAAGATGAATATGATGCATTCTTTCATCTTGCTTGGGATGGTTCTCTCGGAAACAACAAAGTTGACAACAGATATAATGTTGAACTTCAAATGAACAACCTTAATTGTTTCGTTCAGGCTGTTGAACTTTCAAATCGGATAGGATGTAAAAAATTTATTGCCACCGGTACACAGGCGGAATACGGACCGGTTAACGGAGTGATTGACGAAAACACTCCGCTTAAACCGACAACCGCTTACGGTTCCGCCAAAGTCTGCGCTCACAATATGTCCGATATTCTGTGCGACAGATACGGGATCGCTTTGATCTGGTGCAGACTGTTTTCAATCTACGGTCCGCATGACGGTGCTATGAGTCTTGTGGATACTGCAATAAAAGAGCTGGTATGTAATAATAAAAGTATTGAATACACATCCGGTCTGCAAAAATGGAATTACCTCTATTCTTTTGATGCGGCAAAGGCTTTGTATCTTCTTGCCGAAAAAACAGATAAAAGTGATACATTCTGTGTTGCGTCCAAAGAATCCAGACCGTTAAAAGAATATATTAATATCATACATGAAGTTTCAAAAACGGGAATCATTCCCGAACTTGGAAAGAAACAGAGTAATTCGCCTGTTTCCATGGACGTTAATATTGATAAGCTTGTAAATGCTGCCGGGTTCTGCGAAGATTATTCTTTCGAACAGGGAATTGGTATTATTTTCGATGAATTTAAAAAGAGAATTTGATCGGGAAGAATTTAATAAAGAAATAAATCCGTGCAATGGTCTCGGCAAAGAAGCCTTTGAAATCGTATCTGAGATGACACCCATAGTGAATGTCGATCTTCTTATCAGGAATGAAAACGGGCAGGTCCTTGTTTCGTGGAGGGATGATTCAGTTTGTAAGAAAGGCTGGCATATTCCGGGTGGTGTTGTAAGGTTTAAAGAAACTCTTTTGGAAAGGGTTCATAAAACGGCAATATCCGAATTGGGTACAGATGTGAAAGTTGCTCCCAAGCCGCCGGAAGTCAATGAGATCATTTTAAATCAGGATATCAGAGGACATTTTATTTCATTTTTGTTTGAATGCGAATTATGTGACAGTGTTAAGGATATTTCCGAAGAACAGTGCTTTGAAGAAGGCAGACTTCATTGGTACCGAAAAGGTTGTGACGAACCTTTGGTCATAGGTCAAAGAGATATTTATTCCAAATACTTGTAAAAGGATCAATGTTATGAAAAAGATAAGTATATGCGTTCCATGCTATAACGAAGAAGCAAATATCGAGAATATGTATAATGCTCTAAAAAAAGAAGCAGAATCCGAAAAGGATTATACTTTTGAGTTTATATTCCCGGATAATGCTTCCAAAGATTCCAGCAGAGAAGTATTAAAAAAGATAGCATCTCAGGATGATTCCGTAAAAGTTATCATTAACAGAAGAAATTACGGCCCTAAAAGATCCAATTACAATGCATTTTTCAGAGCGACCGGCGATGCTATTATTACTCTTGCATGTGATTTTCAGGATCCGCCTTCGATGATACATCCTTTGCTCAGAGAGTGGGAGAAGGGCAATCTGGTAGTATTCGGACAAAAGACCAATGCAAAAGAAAATTTTATAATGCATTCCATTCGTACTTTGTATTATAAGATCATAAAATATTTTTCAAGTGTTAAGCATTATGAACATGTTTCAAGTCTGTTCCTTCTTGACAAAGAGGTTGTCGACACGGTTAAAGCCATAGATGATTTTGAGATAGACGTACATCATCTTATTGAAGATCTGGGCTATGGTGTTGTACTTGTTCCTTATACGCATGAAAAAAGAGCTAAAGGAAAATCGAGTTATAATTTTATCAGGTATTTTGATTTTGCGATTACCGAACTTGTGAATACATCTTATTTCCCCCTTAGGATTGCGACATTCTTCGGATTTATAAGTTCATTTATAAGTTTTGTTGTTGGCATGGTTTATTTTGTATATAAACTGATCTTTTGGAATACATTCAATGCGGGTGCTGCACCGATCGTGATCGGTCTGTTTCTGCTCGGATCGATACAGATCACTTTTTTGGGAATAATAGGAGAGTATATCGGCGTTATTATGCGAAAGCTCACCAAAAGACCGGTTGTTCTTGAAGAAGAGACAATTAATTTCTCCGGTGAGAAAGAAGAGGCAAATAATTAATGAAAAGCAGATATTTTTTCAGCGGAATGCTTGCAACCATCGGCGTCGCTCTTTTTCATGTTTTGATTTATCCTTATCTTTTTGCTGCGAATTTCGGTAACGTGAGTTATTATGTTTTAATTTCCGTTATATTTTTTGCGGTATTTTTTATTTCCGATTATTTTATTGATTATTTTAAGATTGAGATTGCCCGGCAAAGTACGGGCTTTATAGCTTTTTATCTGATCTTATTTGCGGTTTGGTTTGTTTCGATGTATTTATTTGAAAATGAATCATATTATTTTTCGGAGGACTACAGCCTGAGGCACAGGATCCCTTTCTATTTGTATTTTTCATTTCTTCTTTTGGCGTCTGCGTGCGTATTCCTGTTTTTGTCGAAGATTAAAAAGAATATAAAATTTTTAAGGATAATATCGGCTGTTGCACTTAGTATTACACAGACTGTCGTTCTTTTCGCTCCGAATATCATCAATGACCATGGTGGAAATCTGTTCCATATTCATGCATACTTTAATCCCGTTTACAATATTGTCAAAGGACTTCCGTACGATGATATAATAGCCAGCATTTACGGACATTATCCTTTATTCTATTATCTTCCGATGAAATTTTTGTCATTGTTCGGGATTCCCATGATCCATTCCGCAATGATAATTACCATGATCTTCGGATTTGTTTCTTTTCTTCTTATTTATATAGCACTGTCTAGATTTATTAAGCGTGACGGATTGTTCTATATTTCGATAGTTTCCGTTTCGTATATTTCATTTTATTATTATCAGTCCGGCCAGTATTATCAGATGCTCCCTCACAGAATACTTTTTCCGGCGATCACTCTGTTTGTGCTCTCGGTATTTTATTTAAAGAAAATACCGGCATGGATACAGATCGTTGTTTCGGCCACAGGTCTGCTTTGGAATTTTGAATCAGGAATAATCTGTCTTATCATATTAACTTTTTATTCCGTATTTATTAATGCTGTATTTGAAAAGAAGAGGAGTTTCAAAGATTATTTTTGGGAAGTTATAAAATGCATTCTGTCATTCGCTGTTTCTTTTGGACTTCTTAATGTATTTAACTTTGCTTTGGGCGGAAGAATGCTTTCCGTTAAAGATTTTATCTATCCGATAATGAGCAATGATTTTGAGATAAGCGGACTTGCGATAAAGATACCCACGTTTTTATCTTTGTATTTTCTTGAATTCGCGGTTTTGATGCTTCTTCTATGCATTATCATTGTAAAGATATTTAAAAAATCTTTTAATAAAGAAGAATTATATCTGGCAAGTGTTACGCTGATGGGATTGGGAATGTTTCCTTATTATTTTAACAGAGCGGCATTTGCCAATGTTTCGATCGTTCACATTCCGTTCCTGTTTGCTCTGTGTTATGCGGTTCAGCTTTTCTTCGATGAATTTGAAAACACCGAAAAAAAATATAAAAAGGGTATGATGATTGGTTCTGTTTCGGTTATTTTTGCATTTTTCTGTATGGGAGCTTTGTCCGGAATCCCTTTAAGCATAAACGACAGGGTTAATTCCTCATGGAAAACTGATGAATATGATCAGCTGTGTGATATTATCAAAACATATATCCCTTCGGATGCTGCTGCGGTCGGACCGGGACTTACCGATATTTATACATCGCTCGGATGGGAACCTCAGATCTATGTTATGGACTGGAGCGACTGGGACTGCAGTCAGACGAAAAGAGAATATGCTCTTAAGGAGATCAATTCAAAAGAGAGGATACTGTTATGCGATTCTTCAGCGGTTAAAAGTTATCTGGATAAAAATGACTGGGTAACGGTTGAATTTCTTTTTGATGCTTTTTATTATCTCGAAAGAATTGATGAGAATACAGACAAAAAAGATTTTATACTGCTTTATTCCGATAATAATGATTATTCGATCGAAGATTTTATAGATCTTTGTTTTTTGAACTGCTATGAAAATTATTCGGATGATGAGAGAATGAATTATTATCTTGCGGTTTATGATATAGTTAAGGACAGGGGTGTCCTCTATGATTTTATTCTGGATGATTACAATATAAATAAGTTCGGTTTTGAAAATTATTAAATGTATGGAAATCTTAATGGGAAAAGCTGCGGAAAACCGCGGTTTTTTTCTTGTTCTACATGAAATGACAATGTAATGACATGAGACAAAATCAGCAAAAATGAAATAGAAATTGTTTGATATGAGTGATTAATGACATTGTCTCCGGATGCGATAAAATAAAATTGTAAAAGGTTTTATGATTTCGTAATCAAATTCTTAGCGCGCGTAAGGAATTGCTTACGGATTCATAAGTTGGTAAATATGAATTCGGAGGTTGAAATGAAAAAAACGAATAACAAAGGTTTCTCGCTGATTGAGTTGATTATTGTAATCGCCATAATGTCCATCCTGGTCGGCATATTTGTTCCCTGTCTTGTGATCTATCTGGGAAGAACAAAGGTATCTTCCGATACGCAGACCTGCGATGCGATACACAGTGCAATACTGATAGCCATGAACGATCCTGATGTTTTATGTTCCACGGATGCAAGCGTTTCTCAGGTTGACAATATTAAATCCGGAAATGCTGTTAACCTGGACAATCTTACCGACAGTGTATTTCTTGATACTCTGAACGAGATAGTAGGATATGACGTTTCTTCACAGGCCAACAACAGACAGCATTTCAGTTCGAAAGCTGCTAAGCAGAACGGAGAACTGGTTGTTCAGTTTTATGATTCATCCTATTATATCTGGATAAACGGAAGCGATGTTACCGGTAGTGATAATTCCTATACTGTTGCAGATGCATCCGCAATAAACAATAATGTTATATATGTTAAATAAGACCCCTTTCGAGCAGAACAGGATTCGTAATAGCGCGTAGTATTACGAATTCTGTTCTACCACTTTAAAGTATAATATGAATTAATTGTAAACATTTTGTTTATAAATATTTAATAAAAAACGATTTCCTATAAGGTTGAATTATGAAGGTTCGTTTGTTATAATGAGTCTAACTGGAAAGTTATGTGACGGGAGAAGTGTGTCTATGTCGGATTTTATGTGGCTGGGACCTTTCATACTTATATATGCTACATTGATGGTTTTCATATTGGGATTGTTAATAGGAAGTTTCCTGAATGTATGCATATACAGAATCCCGCTTGATCAAAACATAGCGATAACCAGATCGCACTGCATGAAATGCGGACATGTACTCAAATGGTACGAGCTTATCCCGCTTTTCAGCTGGCTGATACAGGGTGGCAAGTGCAGAGCGTGCAAGGAGAAGATTTCAGCTCAGTATCCTATCGTAGAAGCCGGAAATGCTCTTTCATGGATGGCAATACTTTTTATCTGGGGATTCAGACCAGTTACGATTCTATACTGTATGTGCGCATCGGTAATGATCGTAATCTCGGTCATAGATGAGCGAACAAAAGAGATTCACATCGGACTGAACATTTTTATCGCGGTTCTCGGAATCATCAGACTGATCCTGGATTACAGAAACTGGTACTACTATATAATAGGTATGTTTGCAGTCAGTATTCCGTTTCTAATAATCGTGATCGTTTCAAAAGAGAGAGCGATGGGACTCGGTGATGTTTATCTGATGGCAGCCGCAGGATTACTCTTGGGATGGCAACATGTCTTGCTGGCAACGACTATTGGATGTGCACTCGGAAGCGTTATCCACATTATAAGAATGAAAGTCAGCAAAAAAGGAAAAGAACTTGCTTTCGGACCGTATCTCTGTTTGGGAATCTATCTTACGATACTTTTCGGAAATCCTATACTTAAGTGGTATATATCGTTTATAGTACATAAATAAAAATGATTTTTAAGCCGAAAGGCTAAAAATAAAATCCGATCAAATCGGAAAAAAACTCATTGAAAGGGGACAAAAATAATGGATCAAAGGTTATTGTCCATTTATATCGGTGCAGAGGTCATCAGAGTTGTAGACGCTACGCGAAAGTCAGCAACCAGCATCACTGTAAACAGTGTTGATGAAGTAAGCACACCTGCCGGAAGTTTTGATGACGGTTATATTACCGACGTGCTCGAAATAGCCAGCGCAATCCGCAGCAAAATTATCGGTAAAAGTAACAAGGCGAAGGCTATTTTCACTGTATCTTCAAAGAAAATTGCCAGCAAGGAAGTTGTATTGCCTTACGTTAACGGCAAGAAGAAGATCGATTCTGTATTAACAGCCAATTCGAGCGAATACTTCCCTATGTCAACTACAGGGGATTTCATCTTTGCTTACAACGTAATGGAAACATTCCAGGACGACGATGGCAAGAAACTCAGAATTAATGCTGTTGCCGCTCCGAAAGATTTAATCGAAGGCTACTATGAGATAGCTGATGAATTAAAACTTTCAGTATATGACATTGACTACGTAGGCAACTCTGTTCAGCAGCTTTTGAAGCTTCAGATGAGCAGCAACGAAAGTGAGACCAACCTGGTATTGCAGATTGAAAAAGATGCAACTTTCGTTAACATTATGGCAGGAAAGGATATTATCCTTCAGAGATCCGTTCCCTATGGTAAAAATGCGGTTATCAACTCCATAATGGAGATTAAGAAACTTACGGAAAAAGAAGCTATTGAACTTCTCCGTGACAAGGATAGAATGTACAGAAGCGTTTCTGACGAGGAATATTCCGAAGCAGTTCGTTATCTGATTTCTTCGATCGGACGTATAGTTGAATATCACAGATCACGTAACCCCGAAAGAATTATCGACGGTATCAAGGTGTTCGGTGAAGGTGCTTCGATCGCAGGTATCGATGAAGTCTTAAGACAGGAACTCGGTGCAGAGGTTACCAGATTCAGTACTCTGAATGGTATTAAAGTATCTCAGAAATCTTACCTTTCTGCAGATCAGGCGTTAAGATTCCTTGCATGTTTCGGCGCTATCCTTAATCCCATCGGCCTTAAGATTGGTAAGGAAAAGAGCAGAGAAGCGTCAAGTGCGATGGTTGACAAACTTCTTATCGCGGTTATAGTAATTGCATTCATTGTTATGGCATCTATTTCCGGATACTATGAATTCAAATATATCGGAAGAAAGAATGATGTTGAATTCAAGAAGCAGAAGATCAGCGAGATGGAAATTGCCGAGCAGGTTGCAAATGAGTACGATGAGACCGTTGAAGCATATAATATTGTTAAAACGTTTGTTGATACTACACATTCAGACAATGTAATGCTTTATCAGTTCTTCAATGATCTTGAAAAACTCATTCCTGAAGGAACTACCATCGATAAGCTTTCGGCGTTGGATGGCTATGTAGAAGTAACTGTTAAAACTCAGAGTAAGGAAGCTGTTGCCGATTCTTTCATAAAAATCAAGAATTTAAAATATATCCAGAATGCTTTTATAGAAGTTGTTGAAGAAAAAGACAAGGATATTGTTCTTGACGAAAAGGGTCAGATCGTTCTTGATGAAGAGCTTGAAGCTTTAAAAGAAAGCTTACCTTATAACTATTCCGATCATTTTGATGAATACAGACTTAAATTCTATTTGAAGGATCTTGATTATGTTGCCGGTACTGTTGAGGCTGAAAGAGTCACTGAAACTTCACCTGAAGAAAATGCTGAGGCTGAAGGAGGTGCTGAATAATGAAGATTTCCGATAGAGATAAAAAACTTATATTATTTGTTTTACTTGCAGCGATTATCTGCTTGCCCATATTCCTTTTTATCAGGCCGACAAATACAAAGATCAAAGATATGGATGCTGAGCTGGTCGGATTGAACGAAAGATTTGAATATCTCAGAGATCTCTCTGAAAAGCAGCCTGCATATGAGGCTAAGATCAAAGAACTTAATGCTGAAAGAGATAAGATGATAAGTGAATACGCCGGTGGCATTCTTCAGGAAAACACCGTAATGTTCCTTAGAGGCATTGAAACATATCAGTACCCTGTAATTGCTACAACAATCGCTTTTTCCGAAGATGAGGAAACACCGATTACAGAAGCATCTGTTAACGATCAGGGTGAATATGTTGAAGGTTTAACTGCAATCAAATCATCCGCGCTTGTTAATTTCAAAGGTGAATATCGTAACTGTGTAGAAATGATCAATTATATCTTTACATATAAAGAAAAAATGAACATTTCTTCGATCAGTATGGAACTTGACAAAGCAACCAATGAAATCAAAGGTACTTATCAGCTTGATCAGTATGCTATCTCCGGCAACGGCAAAACAGTCAGCGGTCCTACAATTCCTTCAATGAATTATGGTGCTACAAGATTGTTTGAATTGATCAGAGACGAAGAGGGCAATATTTTAACACCTGAAAGTGCAAAAGGCATTAAGGTTGAAAATACCGAAAACGACGAGAACGCTGAAGTTACTGATTAATTATTTATATTTTGTGTTTCCGGCTTTTGCCGGAAACACAAAAAAGAAAATGATATTAATATTTAATCTTTTATAATGTGATAAATGTTTTTATGGTTTTGTAAAAGGTTAAATTTTAATAAATTTAATCGTAAGGAGGTTAAAAAATTGAATAAGAAAATTTTTGGCAAGTTATTCAGACGCAAGAAGAATAGTGCATTTTCTCTTGTCGAAGTGCTTTGTGCCATAGTTTTACTTGCGATAGTTGCAACTCCGATTTTACAGGCTTTGTACAGCGGATTGAATGTAAATATTAAGTCAAGGAAACTTTTGGGAGCAGCCGATTTAACTTCGGATACCATGGAATTTATTTCTTCACTGGTGTATGAGGACTATACTTATACAGAAGGCGGCGCAGATTATGAAGTTCCCGGGCTTGAAAGATATTACAGAGGCGATTCGACAAATGTAACTTCACTTTTGCTGAATACGGCATCTACGGTTTATCCCGGAGGACCTGTATGTACATATTCATCTTTGTCAGGAGGTACATATACCAGTCCTTATCAGTCAACCAATCCTGATCCGGATAACGGCAATCATTGTACCAATCTTGAACTTACGAATATTGTGATGGATGGTATCAAATATGATATGACGATTACAGTTGTTGATGAAGAAGATCCTTCCAGTACTACAAAATCGTTTTATTGTTTTAAAGTTGATGTTATAGTCAGGGAAAGTGCTTCAGGTAAATTTTTATCGTATGCGTCTACCAAGATAGCGAATTCTTATTGATAAGGAGAAAAAATGATGGTAAAAAAATTATTCTCTAAAAAACAAAAAGGTATAGCAATGATTACCATTATGATAACAATCATGTTTCTTTCGGTAATCGCTACAGCAATGCTTTATATCTCATCAACAAACTTATCGATGAAGTCTGCCAATACAATTGGAAAGAAGAACTATTATGAAACTGATTCTGCATTGTTAGAAACAACAACTGCGATCAGAAACAGAACAATGAGTGCTTCTTCGCCTTTGGATGAAATCAAGCAGTTGACCACCAATCCTACAGGTACTTTGGATGCATCTAACCCCGGTCACTATGATGTAACGAAAGTTACTCAGCTTATTTATCCTTCGGCATCGGGTTCTGCTACAAACTGTGTAGTTAACGATCTTGATTCTACAGGTAATGTTATCGGTGATTATACTTTTACTGCTAAAGGCGGACAAAATGTAGTAACTGTTGAGGGACCTACAAGCGGTGTTACTAAATTTACATTTAAGAACATGGAAGTTATCCATACAAGTACAGATGGATATCAGAATTCAGTTAAAACCGATATGGTATTTGAAATTTACGAGAGAGTGACTCCCAGCGGTGGCGCAGGTGGAGTAGGAAACATGTCTATGCTTTTGGATTCCAATCTTTCATCTTCTGCAGCAAATTTCAAATGTCTTACAATGACAGGTAACTGTTTCATGGCTGATTTCAGTGGCGGAGCTACAGGTACTTCTCCCGCTCTTACACATTCTTATGTTAAGCCCGGAAGTAATGCTTTAAGCATGACTAATGAAAGTCGACTGAATCTTAAAGGCGGAAATAATGTAATTTACGGTGATGTTAATCTGACATCTTCAGATGCTACTCACGGTTCATCACTTGTTGTATACGGAAAACTTACAGTTTACGGTGATATTCATGTATCTAACGGAGCAAGCCTTATTATAGCTGAAGGTGGTGAACTTTATCAGCCTAACTGGATACTTCCCGGCAGATCAACTCCTCCCGTATTTGATGTTGGAACTAATAATGTATTTCCTGCAGGATTAACACCTACTCCTGTTTCAACAGATAATTTCCAGAATTTTACTGAAACATTAAATCTAGATACTACTATTAATACTACAGGTGAATATGGATTAATTAAGAAAATTTTTAAGAAGAATCCCGGTTCAGGTATTTCTACAAGATTAACTGATCTTGGATCGGCTGCTTCGAATATTAATACATTTTCAATTACCGGTTTGGATAACTCCGGAAGTCATGGTAGTTATGACTTGAGCCGTGGATATTTCATGTCGAGTTTTTATGGCGGTGATGGATTCGGTGTTGCATTCCTTCCGTATGGTATTAATACTTCCAGTATGAACGGTGGATTTAATGCTTCCGATCCCGGAAAGTTTTATGATCATAAACTTATGATTTCACTTAACAATTCTCCTTTGAATATGCAGCAATCCAATCCTTATACTACATGGATTTCAAACACACCTGTTACATGTTCTCAGGCACATTGTATAACATTATCCAAAGTTGGTACCGATCAGTTTAATTATATGACTGCAGCAAAAGGTGATCCTGAAAGTGTTGCATATAATTGCGACAGCAATCCTTTCAATCATTTTAAGATTCAGTTCGGATCCAATACATTTAATGGAAAATTCGGTGATTTCTTTGAAGCTGACTGTAACGCAACTGTAGATAAGATGTTTGATTCATCTGCAGGCGGTTCTGGTGGTGGCGGAGCCAAAACTTATATGAGTGCAGTTCGTTTTGAAGAATACGAGAGAGATTTTGAATAAACAGGGGAGTAATTATGAAGAAGTATAATAAAGGTTTTACTTTTTATGAATTGCTCGTAGTTATTTCTATAATGTCTTTGATGGTAGGTTTTATTACAATTTCTCTTTCGACAGTTTATAGAAATAATATTAACAGAGCATCTGATAATATGGAATCTGCATTGAAAACTGCAAGAGCAAATGCTATTTCTAAAGGAACGGATAACGGTTGGGTAAGTTTTTATTCCAAAGATAATAATATTTATGCTCTTATAGGTACGGAACTTGACGAAACCGACGCTGATAAGATGTTTGATTTTCCCAATCAGAATTGGGTTAAAGTAGCATCCAATGTTGATTCTTTTGGTTATACTTACAGTAACGGATTAGGCTGGGTTTATATTCCTAATCTTAGTGGAAATATTACAACTTTAAATTTCCAACAGTCTACCGGTTCATTTAACGGTTTTCATTATTACTATAGTGATCATACGATGTATAGCGGTAGCAGTCCTTTAACAATTACCATTGAAAAAGGCGGAAAATCCAGAGAGATTACAGTTGAACCGTTTGGTTATATTACGGCTAATTAAATTTGATGGAGGTGAAGTATGAAAAGAAAATTTAAAGGTTATTCTTTAGTAGAATTGCTTGCTTCGATTGCTGTTCTTTCCATTGCAATGGTCGGAATTATAGCTATCATGTCAAATGCTATCGGTGCATATTCTAATGCTAACCTTGATGTATCTGTTCAGGAAGAGGCTCAGATTGCTGCTAATCAGATTGAAGAGATATTAAGCAGTTCAGATGAGATAACCACTACTGCTGTGGGTTATAAGTTTAAAGCTGTTGACTCAGCGTATGAAGGTTACGAAATTTATTTAAACGGAACTGATTTATGGGTTCAGATGTATAATAACTGGGGTGACACTTCAGCAGCGGCTGCCAGCCTTCTTGCTAAGAATTGTACTAATTTTAGTCTTGATAATTTTGGTGGTGATGCGAATTTTACAAGATCTGAAGCCGGAGCAACTGTTAATTGTAAAGCTTTAAATCAGACTGTTATTAATCTTGAACTTGATAATGGAACTAATTCTTATGCTTTGAACAGAAATGTATATTTCAGAAACAATAATGAGAATAACACCTTCCATGATATCAATCACGTTATTGCAGGCGGCGGTGGTGGTACAATTGTTACTTCCGATGATAAGACGCTTGATGTTAAAAGATATCAGACATATAATTTAACACAGGATTTTCAGATAAGATATAATTGTGTTTTGCAGCAATCGACAGATGGTGGTGCGACTTGGGCTAATACAGATGATTTGTATTTTAAATTAACCGAATCCACAGTAGTTCCCGGTCTTGATACTTCTTATGCCGGTGCTAAAGCTTATTATTTGGAAACCAGTACTTCTGTAAATAATAATTTTAACAATCCTTTAGCAGGAAGACAGTTCAGAATAGTAGGTGATAAAACCAATTCGGGCGGTTCTGTAACAGTTGTTTTAAACGTTGATCCCGTTGAAATTCAGGAAAGTTCAGTTATCCAGCATCATACACAGGAGACTGTTAACGGCGAGGGATTTTCAAGTCCTATTAATGTAAAAGGTATTAATATTAATGAAGCCATTCAGAAAGGTGTATCCGTAAAATACAATTATAATTTAAAGCAAAACGGTTCAGTTTTAGGAAATGCCTGGGCTTGGGGTTCTGCAAACAGTATGGCTTATTGTGGTGGCCTGATCAACTATGGTACATATACTACTCAGTATAATATGTCCAGTTACGGCCGTATTCAGATGGGTGTTGCGCCTGATGCATATAGTGGTGGATTATTGGTTCTTGGAAATAACGAGCCTATGTCATCTACTTGCAGTGGATTGATTAACCAGACTAATCTTACATTTACTTTACATATGGAGATTAATAATGGTGCAGGCGGAAGTTTGAATCAGAATTATGATATTAAATTCAGACCTATGTCTAAAGGACAATAATTATTTAGAACAACTAATTGGGCCGGAAGCGAAAGCTTCCGGCCTTTTTGGTTTAAGAATACCCCACGTTAGACGTGGGGTTCCGTAGAGCTTTCAGCGATGTATTCATAAATAAAGACTCCTTTTGATATAATACTGTTTGTAGTCTGGCAACTGCAAAAATATATATCAAAAGGAGGACGTTTATGAACGACATACATAGTCTATCACATACGAAGTGGAATTGTAAGTATCACGTAGTTTTCGCTCCCAAGTATAGACGCAAGATATTTTACGAAGAAAAAAGACTGGAGATAGGAGCGATACTTCGGGAATTGTGCAATTGGAAGGGTGTAAATATCATTGAAGCGGAAATGTGCCCTGATCACATCCATATGCTGATAGAAATACCATCGAAAATGAGCGTATCCAGCTTCATGGGATTCCTGAAGGGGAAAAGCAGCCTCATGATATACGAGAAATGGGGCAATATAAAATATAAATACAGGAATCGCGAATTCTGGTGTAGAGGTTATTACGTAGATACGGTCGGGAAAAATACTGCGAAGATAAAAGAGTATATAGCCAATCAATTGAAGGAAGACCGATTATCTGGCCAGCTGACATTGGACGAGATGGACCCGTTTACGGGTAGCAAGTAACAGAAATGCGTGTGCCAGACTACACATACGCCTTTTAGGCGTGGCCAGTAGAGAAGGGCTATGCCCGAAAAAGAAAAACCACCGGCTAGGCCGGTGGATGTTTATTATGGGTCGTGACCCTGTTGAGCTCGCGAAGCGTGCGAAATATCAACCACCCGCTATGCGGGTGCGCGGTGTATGTTATACAAAAAAATCACCTTTCCGTTATAATGAGGTTGTTCAAGCCAAACATATAACGAAGGG
>JAILRA010000010.1 GCA_024698715.1 Lachnospiraceae bacterium | reverse complement strand
TCTCAAAGAGAAGAATTCGAGGATTTCGAACCCGACTTAAAATATTTCGGCATGAGCGATGCGACCAGAGACAAGTCCGTTAAGGTCTACTACAAGCAAATCGGAACCACAATCATTCCCACAAAGAGCATATCCGTCCCGGCGTGCCCGGATGATTTGAAGTAGAAAACATCATCGACAATGACTATTCATAAATATAAAAAAGCAGCAGTTACGGTACTGCTGCTTATTTTGTTACCAAAAAGGTAATAAAATATTGCAAACAACTACTATGTATGGTATATTTTTGTTACCAAAAAGGTAACTGAAATTGGGAGCATGATATTAAATTGGGAATGACTATATTGTATAAGAATGAGACTGTAAAAAAACAGTTTTCGTCTGAGTACAAGAAAAAATGGAGATATCCGGAACAAGTTAAGAAAAAACTGGAAGCTGCAGAAAACTATATTTTAAATGCTGAATCTTTATTGGATATATCAAATTACCCTCCTTTCAAACTGGAGAGATTACAGGGAAAAAGAAAAGATGAGTGGAGCATCAGACTTGGTAATACGGGGTATCGCGTAACAATGATTCCCTGCGACGATGACGGTAATGAGATTGTAGATGGAGATATAATGGCTCAGTGTAAGATGATAAAGATTGTGAAAGTAACGGAGGTGTCGAATCATTATGAGTAATATAACGGAGTATAATGAATTAATTGCATTTCATCCGGGTTACTATATATCGGAGATAATTGACGAAATGGATATAACGCAGGCGGAGTTTGCCACAAGGCTTGGAACCAATACCAAAACTTTAAGTTGTCTGATTAACGGTCAGGCGAATATTTCAAACGATTTGGCCAAGAAATTATCGGTTATGATGGGCACGAGCGAAGAAATGTGGCTTAATCTCCAAAGTACTTATGATCAGAAACTGATCGAGATTCAAAAAGAAAAAGATTTTGATGCGCAAAAGACTGTAGCCAGATTAATTGATTATGCGTATTTCATTGAAAATGCAGGATTATGTGCGACAAAAGATCCAAAGGAAAAAATAAGCAATCTGTGCAAGTATTTTAAAGTGGCAGATTTAAGAATTATGCTTAAACCGGATTTTTTGGTAAATTACAGAACCGGTATAAACGAAGTTAATGAAAAAAATATAGTTAATTCAAGAGCGTGGGTTCAGACTGCCATCAATTTCTCTCAAAATATAAAAACAGAAGCGTATAATGCATCAAAATTGAAATCATATCTGTCGGAAATAAGAAATATGACGGTTCAATCTCCCGATGATTTTTTGCCAAGAATGCGAAGCATATTCGCAGAATGCGGGATTGTGTTTGTCCTTTTGCCGAACTTAAAAAATTCCGGTGTGAACGGGGCAGTCAAATGGATAAATGAGGACAGAGTTGTTTTGGCAATGAATAACAGAAGACTTGATGCGGATATTTTTTGGTTTTCACTTTTCCATGAAATAAGACATGTGCTTCAAAAGAAAACAAAAACGACATTTATCAGTTGCTCCGAGAATGAAATGATTGAAGTGAATAAGCAATTGGAAGATGATGCCGATAACTTTGCAGCAAACTTTCTGATTCCGCCTTTGGAATTAAAAAGATTCGCTCCGACAAAATATACATCAGATGAGGAAATAATATCTTTTGCGAATTCAATTGGAATTCACCCGGGCATTGTGGCCGGAAGATTGCAGCATGACGGAATTATAGCTTCCAACAGATGCAGGGCATTAAAAGAAAAATATCATATAGAAATAAATAAACCGGCGTAAGCGCCGATTTATTTTATGGAAAAAACAAATTATTTAAAATTAACCAAACAATTAAATTCACTTGAAGAAGGTGTGTTGGTTGACTGCGAATTGTCTGCCAAGGATAAGAATGATTCGCGTATACGGTCTAAATCCTTGTCGGTATTGTATGGTGTGAGCATCATGATTATGTAGTCTTCATCGTAGCATTCGACTTCGCATTTGTGCTCACGAAGGGATGATGCAAAGTCGCTTCCTTTGAAGTGCTCATCGGAGCAAACCACGATTCGAAGAGGATCGGATGGATGAATCGTGAAGCCCATATCGGTTAATTCTTTTTTGAGGAGTTCTGTCTTTTCGCAAAAAGACTGAACTTCTTTTTTATAGTTTTCGGATAATCCGTTAAACAAATCCAGACTCGCCATCAAAAGATATGAAGGGCTTGTCGAACCAAACAAATCCATGGCGTGACTAACATCCGAAATGACATCCGAAAAAGATTCCTTTACATGAAGGTACGCGGTACCTGTTAATGCAGGCAATGTCTTATGAGCGGAAGTGCAGCACAAGTCAGCGCCGCAGTCTGTCGGATGCTTGTATTCCGGATATTTGTCATAATCCAAAAATTTAAAATATGCGCTGTGAGCTCCGTCCACGAGAAGAGGAATATTAAGTTCGGAAAGTGCTTTCTTTATTCCTATTAAATCGACTGCATTTCCGAAATAATCGGGATAAGTTACAAATACGCCGATGGGCTTGGATTCTTTATTAATCGCTCCAAGAATATTTTCAATCAAATTGTCGGTAGTGTCGTGGAAAGCAGGTACACCCGGAGTCGGCACATGATTTTCGACTTTAATCACTCTGATATTAAGCAGTTCCGCTGCATGATAGAATGATTTATGACAGGAGCCGACAGCGATGATACAGGGAATTTCATTCGTTGAATTTTTAGCACCATCAGGTTCTGATGCATAAAAGCACTGCGCAGCATTCGAATTTGCTTTTCCTTTAGAATTCTCCCAATGCTTTTTTGCCAGATAAAGCATGGCCTTATTGGCCTGGCTTGATCCTTCCGTGGAATAGAAGGTTTTTGCACCGAAAATCTTTGATGCGTTTCCTTCGCTTTCTTTGATGATTCCCGAAGGATCGTAAAGATTGTCTGCACCCGTAATCTCGGTGATGTCGAAGCGACCAATTTCAGCAAGAAGTTTTTCTATCGTTTTTTCAGCAACCAAACCACAGACAACTTCCGAAGGCTCAGTGCAAGTGGGCGCAGGCTCTTTTCGGTTCGCCACAAAAGCAAATTCATCTTTGCACTTGTCAACCTCAACACCTTTATGTCCCGGCATATGGAGCCTTGTCATATCGGATGCAGCATATTCATTTAGATAATCCGCTATCGGAGTGGTGTAATTACTCATTCTCGTTATTCTCACTGACACGCATCATAATGGCGCATTCGATTCTTTTCTTAAACAGTTCGCAGCCGGGCGCATATACACCTCTTATAGAGCCTGAAGCATGGAAAGCGTTTGCAGCGCAGCCGCCCGAGCAGTAAAGCTTTGCCCAGCAGTCCTTGCATTCTTCTCTTGCGTAAGCATTGCAGCTTCTGAAATCTTCTCTTAAGGCATCATTCGTTACGCCGTTAAATACGTCTCCGAGTTTATAAGATTCTTCACCGACGAACTGGTGGCAGGGATACAAATCGCCCCAGGGTGTAACGGCCATATATTCGGTACCCGAACCGCATCCGGAAATTCTCTTGTAGATGCAGGG
>JAILRA010000101.1 GCA_024698715.1 Lachnospiraceae bacterium | reverse complement strand
GGCTCAGGAGGAATGAATACTTTTATATTTTATTCTGTCGGTATGATGCTTATGGGTATTGGTGGTTCCATCGTTACCTATTTTTCCGATGGAAGAAAATATGAAAAAGATAAAAAAGAACGTGAAGAGAAATATCGTGAGTATCTTGCTGAAACAGAAGCAAAAATTGTAGATCTTCGTAATAAGGAACATGAAATAGCATGGCTTAAAAATGCATCTATTACAGAAGATATTCAAAGAGTGGCTTCTTTCGATTCGAGATTATTTGAAAAAAAGAAAGAGCATGATGATTATTTGAATGTGTTCCTGGGTCAGGGAATACTGGAAACGAAATGTCCAGTTAAGTATAAGCCACAGGATTTTATGGATACAGAAGATTATCTTATGGAGTATCCCAAAAGTATTCATGATAAATATGAATTTATTGAGGGTATGCCGGTTGTATTGGATTTAAGATCGCTGGATGCTATTGGATTTATAGGAACAAGAGGAAAACAGTACCAGATTATTAAAAATCTTGTTATTAATATATCGGTAGAACATTTTTATAAAGATGTAAAAATGTTTTTCATAATTGGGAAAGAAGACATAACGCAATTTGAATGGGCAAGATGGTTTCAAAATGTCGTCACAGGCAATAATGTTTTTCGAAACTTTATGTATGATGATAATTCAGCAAAAATTATGTTGGAATATCTTTTTAAAGAATTATCCGAAAGAGAGAGTTTAAGCGATGACATTATAGCGCAACTTCCGGATTTGGTTATTTTTGTTTACCGTTCGACTCAGATTAGCAATCATCCCATATTGAAATTTGTTAAAAATGCAAAGAATATGGGAGTAACATTTGTTTTCTTTGAAGAATACCCTGAGTTTTTGAACGATTATTGTCAAAAGAGAATATTCCTTGATGATAAGGAAAATATAGGAACAATTATAGATGTAGAAGACGGAGAGAATGTACAGCAATTCTCATATGAACATATTCCACTTTCCTTGCTTGAACAGACTGCTCGAAAATTATCCTGTGTTTATGTTGATGAATTTAGTTTGGAGAGCAACCTTACCAAGAATATTTCTCTCTTTGAGCTTCTTAATATCAGTAAAGTTGAAGATATTAATCTTGAAAGAAATTGGGCTAATTCAAAGATTTATCAAAGTATGGCTGCCCCACTTGGTGTTAAGAGTGGTGATGAAATAGTATATCTCGATATTCACGAAAAATTTCATGGACCTCACGGTCTTGTGGCAGGTACTACAGGCTCCGGTAAGAGTGAAATCATACAGTCATATATGCTTTCTATGGCTACATTATTCCATCCATATGAAGTTGGTTTCATAATCATCGACTTTAAGGGTGGTGGTATGGCTAACCAGTTTAGAGAATTGCCACATTTAAACGGTGCTATTACAAACATTGATGGAAAAGAAATAGACAGATCATTATTGTCTATAAAAGCAGAACTTAACAAGAGACAGGAATTGTTTGCGGAATACTCTGTTAATCATATTGATGATTATATTAAAGAGTTCAAAAAAGGCGTAGCAAAAACGCCACTTCCTCATCTTATTCTTGTTGTCGATGAATTTGCGGAACTAAAAGCAGAACAACCAGAGTTTATGAAGGAATTGATTTCGGCGGCCCGTATCGGTCGAAGTCTTGGTGTTCACTTAATCTTGGCTACACAGAAACCCTCAGGTGTCGTTAATGATCAGATTTGGAGTAACTCTAAGTTTAAGCTATGTTTGAAGGTTCAGAATAAGCAGGATAGTAATGAAGTTATTAAGTCTCCGTTGGCTGCTGAAATAAGAGAACCCGGCCGTGCATACTTGCAGGTCGGAAACAATGAAATATTCCAACTTTTCCAGTCAGCATATAGCGGTGCTCCTGCTGTGCAAAATACTGAAAAAACAAGTAAAAAATATAGAATATCTAAGGTACATTTATCGGGACAAAGAGAAATTATTTTTGAACAAAAAGGAAGTAAATCCGAGAGTATATCTCAATTAGAGGCGATAGTTGGACATATTAAGAAATACTGTGACGGAATTAATTTTGTAAAACTTCCGGATATTTGTCTGCCGCCTCTTAAAACCAACATTTACTTCAGTTTGGATAATTTCCAAAAGAATGAGAATATGATTACGGTGCCTGTCGGAATTTATGATGATCCAACAAGACAGAAACAGGATGTTACAGGTTTCAATCT
>JAILRA010000096.1 GCA_024698715.1 Lachnospiraceae bacterium | reverse complement strand
GAATCAGCAAGGTGGCGTCTTTTAAGGAGAAACCAACAGAGACGAAAGCGGCTGAATATATTAAGCAGGGTGCCCTGTGGAATAGCGGTGTATTTGCTTATCGGCTGGGGTATGTGCTGGAAAAAGCACATGAGCTGTTGGACTTTAAGGGCTACGAAGATTTATATGCAAACTATGCTAATCTGACAAAAATCAGCTTCGACTATGCCGTGGTAGAAAAAGAGCAAAGCATTGGTGTCCTCCGCTATGCCGGAGAATGGAAAGACTTGGGCACATCCATTTCATTGACTACATGGGTATCGCAGGTTGCTTCATCCAATACTACGTCACCTATGGACGGTTCATGCATGATTTCCGTCAAGGTATTCCATGTTCCCAAGTCTTTCCATTCTCCGGCATAGCGGAGGACGCCAATGCTCTGCTCTTTTTCCACCACGGCATAGTCAAAGCTGATTTTTGTCAGATTACCATAGTTTTCATATAAATCTTCGTAGCACTTAAAATCCAACAGCTCATGCGCTTTCTCCAGCACATACCCCAGCCGATAAGCAAATACACCGCTATTCCACAGGGCACCCTGCTTAATATATTCAGCCGCTTTCGTCTCTGTTGGTTTCTCCTTAAAAGACGCCACCTTGCTGATTCCATCTTTGGAAGTCGGCATAATGTAGCCATACTTCTCGCTGGGATAAGTGGGCTCAATGCCCATCAGCATCAAGTCAGCTGTTCCCTTTGCCGCAAGTTCAGTCAAATGCTCAACAGCTTTGTAATAATCCGTGGAAACATAAGGGTCAACAGGGCAAACGGCCACCGCTTCATCCAGCCCCACGCCTTTCACATCATGAAGATAGGCACTGACCAGCACAATTGCCGGAAAAGTATCCCTTCGGCAAGGCTCCACGGAAATATCCACATTATCTCCCAGCTGATTCTTCAACGTGGACACCTGCGACTTCGATGTAGCCACAGTAATATCCGCCGCCCTGTCTACCTTACGAATCTGTCGAAACACTCTCTGAGCCATGGAGATATACTCTCCATCTACCTGCGGGAACAACGGGATAAACTGCTTGGAGCGAATATCATTGGATAGCGGCCATAGACGCTTGCCGGAACCGCCAGATAACAAAACAACATGCAGGTTTTCCATCATTTTACAATGCCTTTTTCCAGAAACTCCGACAAATCAACCTGTTCCTTCAGCCGCTCGGCAGCCACTTTCTCCATATCATGCTTCACCATGATTTCCACCAACTGCTCAAAAGTAGTCTTTGTCGGATTCCAACCGAGTTCCTTTTTCGCTTTAGTCGGTTCACCCCAAAGATTTACAACATCTGTAGGACGATAGAAGTCCGGGCTTACCTCGACTACCACCTTTCCCGTAGCCTTGTCGATCCCCTTCTCCTCCATTCCTTCGCCCATAAACTTCAGTTCAATGCCAGCATGATGGAAGGCCAGCTGGCAGAACTCGCGGACAGAGTGCTGCACGCCCGTAGCAATAACGAAATCCTCTGGCTTGTCATGCTGAAGAATCAGCCACATGCATTCCACATAGTCCTTGGCATAACCCCAGTCACGCAGACTGTCCAAATTACCAAGATACAATTTCTCCTGCTTCCCCTGAGCGATACGAGCTGCTGCCAGCGTAATTTTACGCGTTACGAAGGTTTCGCCACGACGTTCCGACTCATGGTTGAAGAGAATCCCGGAACAACAGAACATATTATAGGCTTCACGGTACTCCTTCGTAATCCAGAAACCGTACTGCTTGGCAACCGCATAGGGAGAATAGGGATGAAAAGGAGTGTTCTCGTTCTGCGGAACTTCTTCGACCCTGCCGTAAAGCTCCGAGGTGGAAGCCTGATAAATACGGCATTTGTCTGCAAGACCGCATATCCTTACTGCTTCAAGCACACGAAGAACGCCGGTCGCGTCGATATCTGCAGTGAACTCAGGTACATCGAAAGATACCTGTACATGGCTTTGAGCAGCCAGATTGTATATTTCATCGGGCTTAACTTCGTTGATGACTTTTACAAGCGATATCGAATCACAGAGATCTCCGAAATGAAGATGGAAATGTTCGTTCTCTTCGATATGCGCGATACGTTCTCTGTAATCAACCGAAGATCTTCGGATGATACCGTGAACATCATATCCTTTTTCGAGAAGGAATTCGGAAAGGTATGAACCGTCCTGACCTGTAACGCCTGTTATTAATGCTTTTTTCATTTTGTGCACCTCATATTATATTTTCATACTAGTAGTTTATTATCTGAATTTCAATGAAACCCGGAACAGCTTTTCGATAAATCCCGAATTAAATCTGCATTGTTTTTTCAATGAATCTCGGATCAAATTTGCATTGATTTTTTTTATAAATCCCCGGATCGAAACTGCATTGTTTTTTCAATGAATCCCAGATCAAATTTGCATTGTTTTTTTTATAAATCCCGGATTGAAACTGCATTGTTTTTCAATAAATCCCAGATCAAATTTGCATTGTTTTTCAATAAATCTCGGATCAAAACTGCATTGTTTTATCTTTCGGCTCTCATGGGGTTATTTAGGAAATCTTCGTATGCAAGTCTGATTCCGTCTTCAAGTTCCGTTTTATATGTCCATCCGAGAGATGTGGCTTTTGAAACATCAAGCAGCTTTCTCGGTGTACCGTTGGGTTTTGATGTATCCCAGAGGATCTCGCCTTCGTATCCGATCACCTTTGCAACAAGTTCGGTAAGTTCTTTGATACTTAATTCCTTGCCGGTTCCTGCATTGACTGTTTCATTTCCCGAATAATTGTTCATGAGGAAAACGCAAAGGTTTGCGAGATCGTCCACATATAAAAACTCGCGAAGAGGTGAGCCGTCGCCCCAGCAGGTTACGCTTTTTGCTCCCGCTTCCTTGGCTTCGTGAAATCTCCTTATAAGAGCGGGAAGAACATGCGAATGCTCCGGATGATAATTGTCGTTTGGACCGTAAAGATTGGTGGGCATTACGCTGATATAATCCGTCTTGTACTGCTCGTTCAGATATTCGCAGTATTTAAGTCCGCTGATCTTCGCCAGAGCATAAGCTTCATTGGTCTGCTCGAGAGAAGATGTCAGAAGACAGCTTTCGGGCATGGGTTGCGGAGCCATTCTAGGGTATATGCAGGACGAACCCAGAAATTCGAGTTTTTTGCACCCGTTCTGCCATGCGCTGTGAATGACATTCATCTCCAGGATCATATTGATATACATGAAATCAGCTTTCGCGGTAGCGTTTCCGAGAATACCTCCGACCTTTGCGGCTGCCAGAAAAACATATTCGGGCTTTTCCGAAGCAAAGAACGCTTCAACATCAGCCTGTCTTGTCAGATCCAGCTCCTGATGTGTTCTCTTGACAATATTGTGATATCCCTGTTTTTCCAGTTCCCTGACTATCGCGGAACCTACCATTCCTTTATGACCTGCAACGTATATTTTTGCATTTTTATCCATCATGTTTTTGTTCTCCGTAATTATATGAATTTTATTTATCGTTTATTTATCGTTCGATTATTATATTTTTTTCGTTCTTGGCATGGCACCATGTGCTTCGCTTACGCACGGCCCGTTTGCCTGCATTTTATCATCTTACGCGCGTTTGAAGCTTCTTCGGCTTTTTGCGCGTAGTTTTCTGACTTCTGGATCTTTTTCTTACGCGCGTTTGAAGCTTCTTTCGTTTTTTGCGTGTAGTTTTCCGACTTCTGGATCCTTTTCTTACGCGCGTTTGAGGTTCCACCTGCTTTTTGCGCGTAGTTTTCTGACTTCTGGATCTTTTTCTTACGCGCGTTTGAAGCTTCTTTCGTTTTTTGCGTGTAGTTTTCCGACTTCTGAATCCTTTTCTTACGTGCGTTTTGAGCTTCTTCGGCTTTTTGCGCGTAGTTTTCTGACTTCGGGGACTTTTTCTTACGCGCGTTTGAAGCTTCTTTCGTTTTTTGCGTGTAGTTTTCCGACTTCGGGATCCTTTTCTTACACGCGTTTTAAACTGTTCTTGGATTAAGCGCGTAATATTTAGTGCAATAGTCATTATACATTTTTTGATATGATTTATCAAAACATATAAGATCCTTTTTGCTCATCAGGAAATGAAAGTAGCCGGTAAAACAAAGAAATTATTATAAATCTTTTCCGGATTTATCTCTGAGACTTCCGGATCTTAAGACAGATCAAAAGCGAAATTATCATTGCAAAGGTAGCCCCTGCAAAGTCTATCCAGATATCGCTAACCTGACTTCCGCGCAATGAAAAGATCTGGATCGTTTCATCGATCACTGCAACAAGCATCGGAAGAAGGGCTATCTTCGGATAAATCTTTCCGAAAGCCATTCTTTCGATTTTCTTTTCGGAAAAAACAGCAAGTACGGGAAACTGCAGTCCCAGCAAAGAATATTCGATTATATGTGCCAGTTTTCTTACGAGGTTTTCCGAAACGATCAGTTCTTTTAATGCAACGAAGTTTAATACTCCTTCAATGGCATTTTTGACAGAAGTGCTTTCTTTCGCGGATCCGGCACTCGGGATCACCGACTGTCCCCAGATGAACAAAAGAGTCAGTATCGTTGTTACGGAAAAGATCGTAAGTACGGTTTTTATTTTCTTCGATCTCATAAATTATATTCTCATCGTGTTATTTATTTTGAATTGCTTTTCAGGGTGGTTCAGCGTTTGATCAGATTAAGACACCGTACAAATATTTTATGATCAGTAATACATATATTAAGCTTTCCCATGATGGATTGCGTTTCTTCATAAGTTTCCCTTCGACAAGATCCGTAACGATCAAAGTCGCCAGACAGATCGATGCGAAAATCGCGTGATTTATGATCGCAGGGAAGAAGATCGCAATAGCGAAACTGAGTAATATCAAAACTGCAAAAGGAATGTATCTTTTTGGTTTGATTTCCTTCTTTAAATGTGAGCATGCCGCCAAAAGGATCACGATCACGGGAACGAAAACTGCCGGTACAAACGAAAAGGCAATGATCATCTGGAAGAAATCCTTAAATGAAGGAACTGAAGGTTTCAGTAAAGAGAGCGAAATGCCGAGTGATGAATAAGGCAGAAACGCCGCTTCAATTATAAGACATCTTAAGAAAGAAGCAGCTGAAAATGCCTTCGGAAGTATGAGTGTTATCGCACTTAAAACCACAAGAAGAAGCAGTCTCGGAACGCTCCTGTAAAAAAAGAAGTACGACAAAAGAAGCAGGACCGAAATCAGCACCGCAATTATCTCATATGCTATTTTTTTCTTTTTGTCGTCCATATGTATTATTTCTTTCCCGGATATCGGTATTGCTCAAACGTAATGGTTGAACGGTATGCGATATCCTTAGTTTTATCAGGTAATTGATTCAATTTACAGTTCGCTCAGCAACACCGGCGGGAATACAAGATCGGTGCAAACAACGATCAGAGCATGTATATATACCGATGCGCAGAATATATAAATGTATGATAATACTTTGCTGTCTTTGTCAGATATTTTTTTAAGTATCGAAACAATATATGCTATCAGTACGCACATTATTCCGAACGATGCGCGCTGAGGATAAGCGGGCGAAAGAAACATTGCTGCCTGAGCCGTAATTGCAAACAAAAGCAAGCCCATCTGAGATGCATCAGGCTTTAACTTAAATACGAGTATGTATACGGCTGTCAGCACGAAGGCAGTAAGAAATGCGACGAAAAGAAACGACCCCGTTGATGTGATAAGGTTGTCGAATCTTGAAGAAAGCATGTCTTTAAGCGAGGTATCGTCTATGAAGGCATTTCTTACAAAGTTTCCGGGAGCCAGGATCATAAGAGCACTTCCGAGCAGTGTGAAAAAAGCACCCGTATAAAGATAAAACGGAACTTTACGTTTTTTAACGAAAAGATAAACGATCGTGAAAATAGTTGCGACAAAGCAGGTCGGTCCCATATTTTCCGTACTCATTCCCGCGATGAAAGAAAGAGGGATGATGAGAAAATGCATATATGTTCTTTTGTTTGCTGCGGACGGATCTTCTTTTAGCTCCCTGAAGATGACGAAAACATAAGCGAGGATCCACGAAGTCGAATAAAGATAGTTTACGCTTCCCGATTCCCAGCACATTGAAAAATGTATGCTTGCGTTAAATGATATTATGAGAGCTTCGGAAATAAGATAAAAAACAGGATTTTTTCTTTCCGAGAGAGAGCAGATCGCAAAGCCGAGGATAAGAGTGGCGAGAATGTTAAGGATATCTGCGCCGGTTTCCCCGCTTGAGAGCACTGCCTGCAAAAGGCCATGGTTGACTATTCGTCCTCCCCAGTTGAAATAATGCCAGATCTGGCTTTGAATGATGTCCTTTAAGCCGGCAATTTTTTCGCCGGTCACAAGGTTTGTGGCATACCACAGATCATCCTTCATGAACGGTGTTCTGACATGAAGGATAAACTCGAGCAACAGCAGTATTAACAGAGCGGCTGCGGTAATTATATGGATTTTCGTGATCTTGTTTTTTTGTTCCATGAAAACCTTCAAAATAGAAATAATCAAAGCCTATTATACCATAGGGGCTCTTCAAAGTGAATCGACAGAGGGGATACTTCGTTTCATGGGCGTTTTTTATGGGTATTTTATGCAAAAAATATCGCTAAGATTGTATGCCGGAGCACACACTTGTATCTTGAATACTGTCGTATTATGGGATAAAATATTCTATATGTGATAAAAGGGAAAAATATGTGTTCGGGTGAGCTATGAGAAGACGTCTGGGAGTGCTTCTGGCACAGTTGGATGAGAATACTCAAAAGCGGATTATGACCGCATTTATAAATGAAGCATACTCAAAGGATTTTGATGTATGTATTTTTTCCATGTACCTGAAATATCAGGACACGGAATTAAGGGATATCGGCGATTCCAATATTTTTTCGCTGATCCAGTACAGTGAATTCGACGGACTGCTGATTCTTCTTGATACCCTGCTTACGCCGGGGCTTGAGGACAGGCTGCTGCAAAGTGTAAAAGAACAGTTTGACGGTCCCGTTTTGGTCGCTGACAAAGCAAACGATTATTTTGATTACATTCTGATGGATCACTATACACCGTTTAAGAAGATCGCCGAGCACCTTATCAAAGATCACGGATATAAGGATATCGCATTTCTCGGAGGTAAAGAAGGTCATCCCCATTCTGTTGCGAGATTCAATGCATATCTTGATGCCATGAAGGAAGCGGGCCTTTCCGTCAGAGAAGACAGGATAAAACACGGCAACTACTGGTATAACAGCGGTCATGAATTTGCCGATTACCTTTACGAAAATAAAGACGATATGCCTGAGGCCGTACTCTGTGCAAACGATTATATGGCCATCGGCGTAGCCGTAAGACTTTCCGAATACGGATACAATATTCCCAATGACATAGCGATAGCAGGCTACGATTCCTCCATTGAAGGAAGACTCTCGCCCGTTCCGCTCACATCGGCAATGATCCCTGCCGACAGTTTCGGGAAACTCTGCTTTAACAGGCTTTATGAGAAGATCACAAATACCGAACTTGAAGAAGTTATACTCGATACTCCGATCTTAAAAGGCGGAAGCTGCGGATGCGGCGATTATGTGCTTACGAGCAAAAAGATCAACAGGGATACATGGAAAACGGATAATTCCGAAGTGAGCTTTTACTCGGATTTCAATCATATCATTGAGGATATGTTCTGCCAGAACGATTTCGGTAAGTTTTACGAAGTTATCGCAAAGTATTCTTATCAGATCAAACCTTTCGATAAGTTTTACATTTGCATGAATGACAGCTTTCTCGATCCTGAATTATTTATTGGTGACAATGCCCGCAGAGTCGGATATTCATCCAAAATGAATCTGGTCATAAAATGCGAATCCGACGGCTTTTTGAGCCAGACAAACAGTGTGGATTTTGACAGACAGTTCGATACTTATCTTATGCTTCCGGATCTTTACGAAGAAAGGGATTATCCCACAACATTTATTTTCACACCCATGTTTTTCGAAGACACCTGTTTCGGGTATGCGGTATTTAATCCGGGAAGAGAAATAAAAATTTACAACGAAACCTACAGGATCTGGATGAGAAATGTCAATCAGGGCATTGAAGCATTTTACAGACAAAAGGTTATGACAGGATTGCTCTCAAGGATCAAAGCCGAGCAGGTCCGTGACAAAGACACCGGTCTTTATAACTACAGAGGATTCCATCAGGGACTTTCCGCACTTGAAAGCGTCAGGATAAACGATGAAAGAAGCGTTGCGATAATTGCTTTCGATATAGATAATCTCAGTGCCATAAACAATGATCTTTCCCGTATGGTCGGAGACAGTGCGATTCATGCTCTGGCGAGATTCGTTTCTTCCAATACCCGCGATGACGAAATCTGCGCACGTATAGGAAACGATGAATTCCTGATCGGCATGGTTGACGATGACTGCGAAGAAAGATACGAGGATATCATCTCGGCTGTTTCCGAAAACGGAATTGCGTACAAGGATTCCGAAGGCAATACCAGATACATTCAGATACATCATATAATGAGACAGGGAGCCAGAGGCGAACTTGCAAACCCGGACTTCCTGATTAACCGTACCGTAAACGCCAAGAACCACGTAAAGAAAATGAGCAGGCAGGATACGACTGAAGTCGTCAATATGCCCGAGGAAATGATCCTTAAATGTTCGGAAGTTCAAAAGATACTTGACGATTCGCTCCTAACATATTATTTCCAGCCCATAGTTGATGTGAGAAGTGTGAAAATATACGGTTATGAGGCACTTATGCGCTATGAGGGAGCGACAAAGCTCGTTCCTTTGGAGATCATTAAATGCGCGGAGCATCTGGGCAGACTTTATGATGTGGAAAAGTGTACGTTTAACGGTGTTTTGGACATAATAGAGAAGAGTCCCGAAAACTTCGCGGATGCTAAGGTGTTTATTAACAGCCTGCCTTCCTGTCAGTTAAAGGGTGAAGATTCAATCAATATCATTCTGAGATTAAAGAATCACGGCGGAAAGATCGTGGTTGAATTTACCGAACAGTCGGAATTCAGTGATGAGGCTCTTACGGCGAGAAGAGACGAATATGACGGACTCAATATAGAAGTGGCGCTCGATGATTACGGAAGCGGCTATTCAAATGCGAACAATCTTATCAGGTACAATCCCAAATATGTCAAGATCGACCATATGCTGATTGAAAATATTGATTCCAATCCTCAAAAGAGGCATTTTGTCAGCAGCATCATTGATTATGCCGGAAGAAACAATGTAAAAGTATTGGCGGAGGGAGTTGAGACCAAAGAGGAATTAAGAACCGTCATAAGACTGGGAGTGGACCTGGTTCAGGGATTTTTCATCGGTCATCCTCAGCCAAAGCCCATTCTTAAGCTGGAAGAGGAAACACGTCTGCTGATAAAGAGATACGGATACGAAAGCGATACTTTTGACCCGCTGAAATTATAATGGGGCATTTGTGTATAAAGACGGATTTTCGGGTGAATTCCGATATTGAATTCAACATTTTAACGATTTCTTTTATTTTCGATATATAGTAAACTTTATAGGTGTGGGCTTGTATAAAAACGGTCCGGTTCCCACTTGGTTTACATAATATAAATTCGGTAGTGCATGTTTTTTATGCATTACAGAGGACAGCACGATGAACTATGTTTTCAATCTGATATCACTGCTTGGCGGTCTGGCTCTTTTCCTTTACGGTATGCGCCTTATGGGCAACAGCCTAAAGGAAGGACAATCCGGTACACTTAAGGTAATCATGGGAAAAGTTACCGACAATCCGCTCAAAGCGTTTATTCTCGGTCTGCTCGTTACGGCGGTCATCCAGTCTTCGACGGCGACCATAGTTATTACCTCCGGCCTTGTGGCAGCGGGTATTATTTCTTTAAACCAGTCACTTGGTATTATCGTAGGTGCAAATTTAGGTACCACTGTAACCGGACAGATCATCAGACTTCTGGATGTGAGCGGTGATGCTTCGGTTGTTCTTAAATTTTTCCAGCCTTCAACATTGGCGCCGATAGCACTTATTTTGGGTGTTGCGCTGATAATGTTCTTTAAATTCAAAAAATCCGACAATATCGGTAATATTGCTGTCGGATTCGGTATTCTTTTCACAGGTCTCTTGAATATGACGGCCGCCGTAGGCGTACTTAAGGAAAGCGGTATTATAGACAAACTCTTTATGGGTCTGGGAAACAATCCCGTTCTCGGATATGTGGTAGGTGCGGGCGTTGCATTTGCTCTGCAGTCCTCATCGGCTACGATCGGTATTTTGCAGGCAATCTCCACTGCAGGCGATATTCCGTTTAAGGTTGCCTATGTCATAATCGTGGGCGTATATCTCGGCGACTGCGTAACTACCGCGATTGTATGCTCGATCGGAGCCAAAAACGATTCGAAACGTGTCGGTCTCGTAAACATTATGTACAACCTTGCGAAGACCTTTCTTGTTATCATTGTGATCTTCATCGTACACAGACTCGGATTCCTTGAAAGATTATGGGATATGAGAATGACTTCCGGTTCGATAGCGAACACCAATACGGTATTTAACCTGGCATGCGCTTTGATTATTCTTCCTTTCATGAAATTACTGGGAAATGTCAGCCGCAAGATCGTTAAAGACGAAGCAAAACCCGCAGGTAAATATGATGAAAAGATCGCAGCCTTAAACCCTGTGTTCTTTAATACACCCGCGATCGCATTCGGAAGCTGTTACGAGTGTCTGGATGTGATGCTCCATTCCTCTATCTCCAATATAGAAAAGTCAATGGGCATCCTTGAGAAATTCGACGAGAAGATCTTTGACGAGATAAATGAAGAGGAAGAAAATATCGACCATCTGACCGACTGTGTGGATACATACCTTATCGATCTGTCACCTCATGTGAATGAGGATGTGCATGTTCGTATCATGACGGAATACCATAAGGTCGTAAAGGAATTTGAACGTCTGGGTGACCATGCGGTAAAGATTGCGGATAATGCAAAGGAACTTTTTGATGACGACACCGTATTCAGTGAGCAGGCGCTTTCGGAACTGAGTGTGGCATTTGATCTTACGAAAAAGATCCTTGATCATACGGTTATTGCGTTTGAAAGAAGAGACATAGAAGCGGCAAGACATATCGAACCTCTGGAAGAAGTTATGGACGATCTTGTGAACATGCTTCACGACAATCATCTTTCAAGACTCAGAGAAGGCAACTGTTCAGTTCGTGCGGGAATCGTATTTCTGGATATCTTATCCAATCTGGAGAGGATCGCGGATATCTGTTCCAATATCGGTGTGGCGATAGTCGCAAGAGTAAATCCCGCAACGGCGAGCCTCGCACATACATATATCTCGACTCTTCATCAGGGCGGAGACAGTGCATTTAACGAAGAATACATTGCTGCGCATTCGGAATACTTCGGAAAACTTTCCGATGAAAACGGTTTGCAGCTGAATTAGTAAAATAATAAATTAAAAAATAAAGGAGAAGCGTATGGAAAAGAAGAATCTTGCTGAAATTTTGCAGAACAATTCATACCCCGGAAGAGGTATCGTAATCGGAAAGAGTGCATGCGGAAAGTATGCGGTTACCGCATATTTTATCATGGGAAGAAGCACCAATTCACGTAACCGTATCTTTGTTGAGGACGGAAACGGGATCAGAACACAGGCATTCGACGAATCCAAACTTGAAGATCCGAGCCTTATCATTTATGCTCCCGTAAGAGTTCTCGGAAACAAGACGATCGTTACCAACGGAGATCAGACTGATACCATTTATGAAGGTATGGATAAGCAGATGACATTTGAGCAGTCGCTTCGTTCCCGCTGCTACGAGCCCGATGCTCCCAATCTCACACCGAGGATCTCAGGCATCATGCATGTAGAAAACGGCAAATACAATTACGCACTTTCCATATTAAAGAGCAATAACGGTCGTGAGGGTGCTCACAATCGTTTTACGTTCGCATACGAGAATCCTTTTGCAGGTGAAGGACATTTCATCCATACATACGAAGGCGACGGAAATCCCCTTCCTTCATTCGAAGGCGAGCCTACATGGGTAGGTATTTCAGGCGATATCGATGCGTTCACCAATGAAGTATGGAATGCACTTAACGAGGACAACAAAGTTTCTTTATTCGTAAGATACATCAATATTGAAGACGGAACCTTTGAATCAAGAATTGTAAATAAGAACAAATAATTAAATAATTGATTAAGTGAGTCGAAAGGCATCCATATGATGCTTTAGCGGGCAATATGGCGCCGTCGGTGCTTAACGAGCCAAGCACGTACGTGCGAAGGCGAGTTTAGCAGCCGTTACGTGCGACATCTTTAGCGATGTCGCTATTCACTTAGCGAGGTTCTTTCGAGCTTAGTGAATCCACACTGTGTGAAGCGTGCCCGCGCAGTATCGTATGGATGCCGATTCGACGGAGTAAATTAAGGAGTAAATTATGAAGGAATTGGAATTAAAGTACGGTTGCAACCCCAATCAGAAACCGAGTAAGATTTTCGTTAACGACGGTCGTGAACTTCCCATCACGGTGCTTAACGGCAAGCCCGGATATATAAACTTTATGGATGCGTTCAACGGCTGGCAGCTTGTTAAGGAGTTAAAGGAAGCAACAGGTCTTCCCGCAGCCACGAGTTTTAAGCATGTTTCACCCGCAGGTGCCGCAGTAGGTCTTCCTCTGGACGATGTACTTGCAAAAATCTACTGGGTTGACGATCTTGGCGAACTCTCACCTTTGGCATGTGCATATGCAAGAGCAAGAGGCGCTGACAGAATGTCAAGCTTCGGTGATTTCATTTCACTTTCAGATGTTTGTGATGTTTCCACAGCCAAGATCATCAAGAGAGAAGTTTCCGACGGTGTTATCGCTCCCGGATACGAGCCCGAAGCACTTGATATCTTAAAGGCTAAAAAGGGCGGAAACTACAATGTTATTCAGATAGATCCCGATTACAAGCCCGAACCCATCGAGCACAAGGATGTTTTCGGCATCACATTCGAGCAGGGCAGAAACGAGTTCAAGATCAACAACGAACTTTTAAGCGAGATCGTTACCAAGAATAAGGAACTTCCCGACCTTGCAAAGATCGACCTTATCATTTCACTTATTACATTAAAGTATACACAGTCCAATTCCGTTTGCTTCGCAAAGGGCGGACAGGCTATAGGTATCGGTGCAGGGCAGCAGTCCAGAGTTCACTGTACAAGACTTGCCGGAAGCAAGGCTGACAACTGGATGCTTCGTCAGTGTCCCAAGGTACTTGAGCTTCAGTTCGTAGACGGACTCGGCCGTGCAGACAGAGACAATGCTATCGACAACTACATCGGTGACGAACTTGACTGTCTTGCCGAAGGCAACTGGCAGAAGATCTTCAAGGTTAAACCCGAGATCTTTACAAAAGAAGAAAAGAGAGCATGGCTCGATCAGATGACTGACGTGGCTCTCGGCTCGGACGCTTTCTTCCCCTTCTCGGACAACATCGAGAGAGCAAAGAAGAGCGGTGTTAAGTATATTGCCGAACCCGGCGGATCCGTAAGAGACGATCTCGTTATCGAGTGTGCCGACAAGTACGGCATGGTAATGTGCTTTACAAAGATGAGACTTTTCCATCATTAATTTATCAAGCGTATATATTAAGGAGCATTCGGTATGCGTTTTTTAAACCGAAATGTCAGAAAACCGAATAAAGAAGTAATATCATCCAAAAGAGCTTTTTGGCAGCCGGTGATTTTTGCACTGCTGCTCGGAGTCTTTTCCCTTACGGCTTGTACATCCAAAGAGGATGCAGAGGCTGTTCAAAAGGGATACGAATTTCTCGAGGAACCGGATTATACCTCGGCTGAGCAGAGTTTCAGACAGGCGATAGATTCGAAATCCGACCTTGCAATGGCCTACAGAGGACTCGGTATCTGTCTTATGAACAAGGGTGAATATGAGGAGGCGATAGATGCTTTTAAGGAAGCTCTGGCCAACTCGGGCGCCACACCTTCCAAAATGGATTATGACGTAAACTATTATATGGGCGTATGTTTTCATAAGCTCGGACAGTATAAAGAAGCAAAAGAAAGATATGATGCGATAATAGCACTCAAGTCCAGAGAAGTTGACGCATATATGCAGCGCGGCGCGGAATATCTGTATCTTAAGGATGTGGACTCGGCATGTACGGATTTTGACAAGGCACTTTCGCTTAAGAAAAAAGATTTTACACTATATATAGATATTTATAATCTTCTGGCCGAAACCGGATATCAGTCCTACGGCGCCGATTATCTGAACGAAGCTCTGCAGAAATACAACCGCAACATGTCGGATTACGACAAGGGATACATCAACTACTGCCTCGGCAATTATCCGACGGCAAAAGATTATCTCGAACAGGCCAGGACCGGCGGAAACAAGAGTGAAGAGGTTCTTCTTTTGCTCGGCAAATGTTACGAGGAACTTGATGATACTGCTTTTGCGATCACAATATACAGTAAGTATCTGGAGACGGAACCCGATGCAGGAGTATACAATCAGCTCGCCGTTGCACTCATTGATCAGGGCAGATATGAGGAAGCACTTGATGCTGTGGTGAACGGTCTCGAACTGGATGCCAACGAATGCAGACAGGAACTGTTGTACAACAGGATAGTGGCATACGAACATCTTGCACAGTTTGACAAGGCAAGGGACCTTTGTGCACAATATCTTGTGGATTACCCCTCAGATGAGGACATGGCAAGAGAATACAATTTCCTCAAGACCAGATAAAATTATGTAAACCTAAAAATGAAGCGCATCCCCATTTTATTAGGGGGTGCGCTGTTTTTATGCTCATTTTTATGCAAACCATTTTTGACAATATATGGTATTGTTAAGAAAAAAACAATACTACATCTTGTAGATTTTCGTTGACAAGGAAAAATGCTGATGCTAAAATAGAGACAATCGGCGTGAAAGCCGAAAGATTTGTGTTGGAGGAATGGAAAATGTTTGGTGTAATTAAAAGAGACGGAGAAAAATCTGATTTTAAGATCGTTAAAATCAATGATGCCATCAAGAAAGCATTCGATGCTACTGATGTTCAGTACAGCGAAGATATCATAGATCTTCTCGCACTCCGTGTAACTGCTGATTTTCAGGCTAAGATTAAAGAGGGTTACGTTCATGTTGAAGACGTACAGGACTCTGTAGAAAAGATCCTTGAGCAGTCGGGATACGCAGAAGCAGCCAAAGCATTCATTCTTTATCGTAAGCAGCGTGAAAAAATGCGTAACATGAAATCCACTATCCTTGATTATAAGGATGTAGTGAACGCATATGTTAAAGTAGAGGACTGGAGAGTTAAGGAAAATGCAACCGTTACATATTCGGTAGGCGGTCTTATCCTTTCAAACTCCGGTGCCATAACCGCAAACTACTGGCTTTCCGAGATTTATGATGAAGAGATTGCGGATGCACATCGTAACGCCGATATTCATATTCACGATCTTTCCATGCTTACGGGTTACTGTGCAGGATGGTCATTAAAGCAGCTTATTCAGGAAGGCCTCGGAGGAATTCCCGGAAAGATCACATCTGCTCCTGCAGCTCACCTTTCCGTTCTTTGCAACCAGATGGTAAACTTCCTCGGTATCATGCAGAACGAATGGGCAGGTGCTCAGGCATTCTCGTCATTTGACACATATCTTGCTCCCTTCGTTAAAGCAGACAACTTAAGCTATGATGATGTTAAGAAATGTATCGAATCCTTCATTTACGGTGTAAACACACCTTCAAGATGGGGTACACAGGCACCTTTCACCAACATTACGCTTGACTGGACCGTTCCCGATGACCTTGCCAACGAAAAGGCACTTGTCGGCGGAAAGGAAATGGATTTCACCTATGCGGACTGCAAGGAAGAAATGGATATGATCAACCGTGCATTCCTTGAAACTATGATCGAAGGCGATGCAAACGGAAGAGGATTCCAGTATCCCATTCCCACATATTCAATAACAGCTGATTTTGACTGGTCAGACAGACTTAACAATAAACTTCTCTTTGACATGACGTCAAAGTACGGAACACCTTATTTCTCAAACTACATCAATTCGGATATGAAGCCTTCGGATGTCCGTTCAATGTGCTGCAGACTTCGTCTTGACCTCAGAGAATTAAGAAAGAAAACAGGCGGATTCTTCGGTTCGGGCGAATCAACCGGTTCGGTGGGCGTTGTTACCATCAATATGCCGAGAATAGCTTATCTTTCTGCAAATCCCGAAGAGTTCTTCAAGAGACTCGACAAGATAATGGATATTTCCGCAAGAAGTCTTAAGCTTAAGAGAGGAGTCATCTCCAAACTTCTCGATGAAGGACTTTATCCTTATACAAAGAGATATCTCGGTGACTTCAACAACCATTTCTCGACCATCGGTCTTATCGGTATGAACGAAGTGGGACTTAACGCAAAATGGCTCGGTCATGACATGACCAACAAAGAAACTCAGGAGTTTACAAAAGAAGTACTCAATCATATGCGCAATCGTCTTTCCGATTATCAGGAACAGTACGGTGACCTTTACAACCTTGAGGCTACTCCCGCAGAATCTACAACATTCCGTCTTGCAAAGCACGATCGCGACCGCTGGCCCGATATCAAGACGGCAGGAAAAGAGGGTGACACTCCTTACTATACAAACTCATCCCATCTTCCCGTAGATTTTACCGACGATGTATTTGATGCACTTGATATTCAGGACGAACTTCAGACATTATATACTTCAGGAACAGTATTCCATGCATTCCTCGGTGAGAAGCTTCCCGACTGGAAGGCAGCGGCAAAACTTGTAAGAACGATTGCCGAGAATTACAAACTTCCTTACTATACAATGTCTCCTACATATTCCATCTGCAAGAATCACGGATATCTGGCAGGTGAGCAGGATATCTGTCCCGACTGCGGATGCAAGACAGAGATCTACAGCCGTATCACCGGATACTACAGACCTGTTCAGAACTGGAATGACGGAAAACTTCAGGAATTCAAGAACAGAAAAGAATACGATATCAATCTTTCACTGACCAAATCCGACAGCCTTTCCAAAAAGGATGAGCAGAAGGCAGCAGTAAAGACTGAAAATAATGAAAATGAAACATATGCCAATCTTTTTTCGGGAAATGCTTCATCTTTGAACAGTTCACAGGTACATGCATCCGCTAATTTGTACAATGACAGCGCGGACACGGTTCTTCTGTTTACTACAAAAACCTGTCCTAACTGTGCAATTGCGAAAGAATACTTGGGAAATCTTCCCTACAAACTGATCGATGCTCTTGAGCAGCCCGAACTCGCACGTAAATACGGAGTTCAGATGGCTCCCACTCTTATAGTTGATGACGGAACGGATATCAAGAAATACGTTCGTGCTTCCGAGATCAAGAAATATGTGGATGAAAAGAAGGGCGTACTTGCATAAGATCTGATAATGACCAACTCCTCGAAATATACCGGTTGAAGTTCAGCGCGGTATTCGGGAGTTGGTTTTTTTATGCCCTTTTATGACAGCTTTTGCTTGCATAAACGCCTAAAAACCAATAAAATGGTAGGTGTAGCGGGTATACAAGATATGGAAAAGAAAGATACATACAATTTTGACATAAAAGCATATCGGATTTTAAGAAAAATCGCCGTACCTTTTGTTAAATCTAAATTTAATTTTAAAAGGGAAACGCTTTATAATCTGCCGGACGAACCGTTTATTCTCATTTCCAACCATGTGACCAATCTTGACATGGTCTGGATAGGTTATTCCATAGTCAATCATCTATATTTTGTGTCCAGCGAACACGTTGTAAGGAAAGGTCTGGGCGGAAAACTGCTCAATAATCTCTTTCATCCGATAGTTCGTGAAAAGGGTACCGTCGGACTCAGCACGGTGGTCGAAATGAAGAAATGTCTTCAGGCAGGACATAATGTCGGACTGTTCGCGGAGGGTGTCAGATCGGCTGACGGACTAAGCAACAAAATTGTTCCGTCCACGGCAGCAGTTGTTAAAAAACTCGGATATACCCTCGTGACATTCAGGATCCACGGAGGGTTCTTCACATCACCCAGATGGGCATCGGATATCAGAAAAGGTGAGATGAGTGCCGAACTGGTTCATATTTATACTCCGAACGATCTGAAGAAAATGAGTTCCGCTGAGCTGGATGAAGCCATAAACCGGGATATTTTTGAAGATGCTTATTCATATAACAGTGACAAAAAGATTGCTTACAAAAGCCGAAAAGCGGCGGAAGGCATTGAGTTTGAACTGGTAATGTGCCCTAAATGCAGGGGTCTTGCCACAATTAAATCCCAAAAAAACCGATTTTTTTGTGACTGCGGGCTTAAAGGTGTGTATAATGAATATGGTATGCTTTCGGGAGAAGGCTTCGGGTTTTCAACCATTCCCGAATGGGATAAGTGGCAGAAAAATGAAATTTTCTCATTTACCGAAATTCCCGAAAAAGAAGTACTGATATCTCATCCGGGGCAGACCATTCGCGAAATAAACAGGGATCACGAGGAAAAGATCGTAGGTGAAGGCGATCTGGTATTAACAGGACGGACTTTAAGTGTGGGTGACAAAGTCATTGAACTTAAAGACATAAGCGGATATGATATTTTCTTCCACGGATATCTTTTGATATTTACCAAAGATAAAAAATATTACGAGATAAGCGACAAAAAGATCAAATATCCCGGATACCTGTACAAACTGCTTCTTGACCGCTGTCTGAAACAGGCGAACTGAAAAAATGACAAAGCAGTTTGATCAAATATAGAAACGGAGAAATTAATGTCTAGCGGATTATCATTTGCAAGTACCAACGTATGGCCGATAATTCTTTTTATGGCTATGATTTTAGGCAGCCTTCTTGTAGGGAATACACTGAAAAGATATATACCTTTTTTACGGAAATCGCTGATCCCGGTATCGGTTTTGGGAGGACTGTTTCTTCTTTTGATCTCTACCATTGCCAAATTCACGCTCGGGGAATATATTTTCAATTTTCCGATCTTCAATGAAGGCACTTCAATGAGCGGGATTGAAATACTTGAAGTGCTCACATATCATTGTCTTGCAATCGGATTTATTGCGATGACGCTCAGAAAATCAGAAAGCAAGGGAAAGATAAAAGGGCGTATAAATGAGGTCATAAATACCGGAATCACCACGGTAAGCACCTATCTTTTACAGGGATTTATCGGTCTGGCGGTTACGGTTGCGGCTTCCTTTTTTATTCCGAAGCTTATTAAAGCGAGCGGCATCATACTTTGCTTCGGGTTCGGACAGGGTACCGGACAGGCATTAAACTACGGTTCTATATACGAAAACGATTACGGATTCATCGGCGGCAAATCCTTCGGACTTACCATAGCCGCATTGGGTTTTCTTGCTGCAAGTATCGGCGGTGTAATCTATCTTAACTATCATAAGAAAAAAGGCAATATTGTCATTCGCGAGTTGGGTTCCAAACTTAACAACGAACTCGTGGAAGAGGACGGAGAGGTTCCGATGGTGGACTCGATAGACAAGCTTACTTTACAGATTGCTCTGGTGTTTGTCTGTTATGCGCTTACTTTTGCTCTTATGGTCACTCTTGCGGAATTGGTGGGACCGGGGCTTACAACCACGATATACGGATTTAATTTCCTGCTCGGCGCACTTTCGGCGGTCATCGTTAAGGAAATACTGAAACTGCTCAAGAAAACTAATCTGATGCACCGCGATTACGTCAATAATTTCCTTTTGAACAGGATCGCGGGTTTCGCTTTTGATATTATGATCGTTGCGGGAATCGGAGCCATCCGTGTCGATCTTATCAAGGATTACTGGCTTGTTCTGATTATCCTCGCAGTGCTGGGCGTATTGGTTACATTTGTATACATCAAATTTGTATCCAACAGGCTTTTCTCTCAGTATAAACATGAGCAGTTCATGGTAATGTACGGAATGCTTACGGGAACGGCTTCGACGGGTGTTATTCTTTTAAGAGAGATAGATCCTTCATTCGACACCCCCGCATCGGAGAATATTGTTTACCAGAACTTCCCTGCGATCCTTCTGGGATTCCCGATGATGCTCGTGGCGGCTTTCTGTCCCAAGAGCGATACGAGTGTATATATCACGATGGGTGTTATCGCGCTTTACTTCATCGTGTTGAACATTATTCTTTTCCGTTCGGTCATATTCAGAAAAAAACAACCCAAACAGGAAAATGTTTAGGTTTTCAAAGGAGATAAAAATATGATACAAAAACTCATCAACAAAATAGTCGAAAAAGACGCACCTATAGTAGTAGGACTCGATCCCACACTCAAATTCATTCCGAGATTCATTCTGGATGAATGTTATGAAGAATACGGTGCGAACCTTAAGGGCGCAGCAGAAGCCGTATGGCTTTTTAATAAAGCGATAGTTGATGCCACATATGATCTGATCCCCGCCGTAAAGCCTCAGATCGCAATGTATGAGCAGTTCGGAACTGACGGTGTTGAAGTTTTCAAAAGAACAGTGGATTATTGTAAATCAAAGGGACTCGTTGTTATCGGAGATGTTAAAAGAGGCGATATCGGATCGACCTCCGCTGCATATGCAGTCGGACATCTCGGAACTGTTGAGATCGAAGGCAAAACATTCATGCCGTTTGATGAAGACTTTGCTACCGTTAATCCGTATCTCGGAACCGACGGCGTAAAACCTTTCGTTGATGTTTGCAATGCCAATGACAGAGGTATCTTTGTTCTGGTCAAAACATCCAATCCGAGTTCGGGAGAATTTCAGGACAGGATCATAGACGGCAAGCCTTTATATGAGCATGTTGCCGATAAGGTCAATGAGTGGGGAAGCACTTCAATGGACGGCGAATACAGCAATGTGGGCGCAGTTGTCGGAGCCACATATCCCGAGCAGGGCGAGATCTTAAGAAAGAAAATGCCCAAGGTATATATCCTTGTTCCCGGATACGGTGCACAGGGAGGAAAAGGAGCGGATCTCGTTCATTTCTTTAACAAGGACGGCCTCGGTGCGATCATCAATTCTTCGAGAGGGATCATCGCAGCTTATCAGAATGAGAAATATGCGGAATTTACCGATAAGAATTTTGCGGATGCATCACGTCGTGCCGTACTTGATATGAAAGCGGATATCAAGTCTGCAATGTAAAGGATAACGGAACGAAAGAATTATTACGGCATTTGAAGTCCGGTTTCGGACTGATTGTAAGGAGTACGATTTGGAAATAGATTCTGACAAATATCTGCAGGTCGGAGCCATTACTTCCACGCACGGGATCAAGGGAGAAGTAAAGGTTTTTCCGACAACCGACGATCCGAGAAGATATGACGAACTTGACGAAGTTTTTCTCGATACGGGAAAAGAACTTAAGGTCCTGCACATTCAGAACGTAAAATACTTTAAGCAGTTTATCATCGTCAAATTCAAAGAATTCGGTGATATCAACGAAATAGAGCCTTTTAAGGGCAAAAATATATATGTGGACAGGGAACATGCTGTCGATCTTGAAGACGACGAGTATTTTGTGGCGGATCTTCTAGGACTGAAAGTCGTTACCGACGAGGGAGAAGAATTCGGCGAACTTACGGATGTTCTTTTCACAAAAGCCAATGATGTCTATGTTGTAACCCAACCGGACGGCAAAGAGGTTTTGATACCTGCAATAGAAGAATGTATAATGGATGTCGACCTTGACGAAGAAATCATGACCGTTCATATTATGCCTGGACTTTTGGACTGATCCGAGGATAAGACGGGCGGCACTAAAGAGGTACATTTTGAATTTTCATATACTGAGTTTATTTCCCGAGATGGTCGAGGAAGGCTTGAATACAAGCATTTTAAAAAGAGCGTCCGATGCGGGGATAATAACGATTAATGCCGTGGATATCAGGGATTATTCGTTGGACAAACACAAAAAAGTCGATGACTATCCGTATGGTGGCGGAGCCGGAATGTTAATGCAGGCTCAGCCTATTTTTGATGCTTACAATGATGTTGTTTCAAAGAACGGAATATCCAAAAAAGCGAGAGTGATCTTAATGACACCTCAAGGCAGAACATTCGATCAGCGTATAGTTGAAGAACTGTCAAAGGAAGAGGATCTGATATTCCTTTGCGGTCACTATGAGGGCATCGATGAGAGAGTCATCGAAGAGATCGTTACGGATGAGATCTCACTCGGAGAATTCGTACTTACAGGCGGAGAACTTGCCGCAATGGTAATGATTGACTGTATCTCCAGGCTCATTCCGGGAGTGCTCGGAAGCGAAGAATCGGCATCGGATGAAAGCTTTTCGGACGGACTTTTGGAATATCCGCAGTATACCAGACCGGAAGAATGGCAGGAAAAAAGCGTTCCGCCCGTTCTGCTTAGCGGCAATCACAAAGAGATCGAAAAATGGCGTGTTGAAAAAGCTTTGGAAAGAACCAAAGAAAGACGCCCTGATATGTATGAAAAAATGCTTGAAAGACTGAATGAATGCAAGGGCAAATATCCCCGCAAATTCAGAAAGAAAAGATCTCTCTCCGAAGAGATCATCAGGATGCGTGAGATAGAAAACGATGAAAGAAAAGAAATATAATCCCTTAATTGAATATATTTTCTTTGCATTCCTTACATGTGCTTTTGCGGTGATCACTTTTATTCTTTTTAAGAATCAGGCGGTCAGCGGTGTGATATATCATGAAAGTGATTTTTCGATAAATAATTTTCCATCGGACATGTATGCGTACATGCAGGAAATGCAGGGACTCGACAGCGGATACAGTTTCCCGTATCCGATACTTTTCAAACTCTCTGCACTGATCAATATCTTTCTTTCGCCCGAAAACAGCGTGGCGCTGGCAACCTGTATTCTGAACACACTGTCAGTCATTGCAACGAAGCTTGTTATAGATGCATTTCTTTTTAAAAGACCGAAAGAGAACTCCGGTCTTAATGAATTCGGATTTGAAAGTTTATCGATCGAAAAAAACAGTATTCGTCTTCTCGCAGGTATAGCATCGGGCATCCTGTCGGTTTCGATATTTTTTGTATCCATGCTGATAATACCGAATGTTTATGCGGGTACAAGGTTCAGATACCTCGGTGTGTTCAGTCCGAATCCATTCCAGAATGCGACGTATATGGCGGCGAGACCGTTTGCGATCCTTTCGTTCGCGTGTTTTATAAAACTGATGAATGAATATGAAAAGCCCGCCAAAGAAAACATAAAAGACTATATTTTCTTTGCGGTTGTTTTTCTTTTATCAACGATGGCAAAACCTAGTTTTACGATAGTGCTCGGCGCCTCAGCGGTGCTTCTTGTGTTCTTCAGGTTCTTCAAGAACAAATGCAGAACTTTCAGGGAATCGTTGTTAATCGCACTCATCTTTGTGCCGACGCTTATCGATCTTTTGTATCAGTTTAAGGGAGTATTTGTTCCTGACACCGGTGAAGAAGGCGGCATTGGATTCTGCCTCGGTAAGATCTGGCTTTTGTATACCGACAACATGCTTACATCGATCATTTTCGCAATGGCATTTCCTCTGGCGGTGCTTGCATTTAACATCCCTCTTTTGAAGAAAAATGCGGGATACCGGTTTACATGGCTTTTCTACATAGTATCGTTCTGCTTCGCGTTTTTCTGTTTTGAAAAAGGAAGAAGAGCAGTGGACTTTAACTTTTCATGGTCGTATATGTACGGATTGTTTTTCAGTTTCTTCACTGCTTTGATCATTACGATAAAAGATATCTTCGATAAAAAAAGAAGAGCGTTCGGAATAGCGGAATTGTCGTTTTTCCTTTTGCATCTTGTAAGCGGTATATGGTATTTCGGACAGATCTTCGCGGGAAGATCGTATTATTGATAAATTCAGGTTCACATGAAAAAAGTTATTGCGTATTTAAAAGAAAACAAAAGATATATGATCCTCGTAAAAGGACTGACAGCACTGCTTTTCCCGCTTTTTTTGTGTGTGATATACTGTGCGATTCAGGGTGAAACCATCGGAAACGTGTATCTTCCGAACTGCGAATGGAATGACGAACTCTTTTACTTTAAGCAGGTTGAAGGAATAGTAAAATACGGTTTTCCTCAAGGGTATTTCGGCTTTAACGAAAGTCACGCTGAGATGCTGAGTTTTGCGGCTTGGAGTCCCGTGCTTGTATTTCCCTGGATCATATGGGGCATGATATTCGGATGGAATCTGCTGTCTCCGATCGTATGCAATATTTTCCTCATGTGCGTGACCACTTGCGCATTCGTTCTTTTGACAAAGATGAACTGGAAGCAGATGGCATCGCTTGCGATCGGCATGACGTTCTTTATTCCTTTTGAACGTTACATGCTTTCGGGAATGCCCGAAATAATATGCTTTTGCATGGTCATTCTTTTTGCGGCATTTTCTTACAGTTTCCTGAAAGAAGACAAAACATACAAATTCGTTATTTTGCTTTTAATGTCTTCCGTAATGACTTTAATGCGTCCGTATCTTTTGCTCTTCATGCTGCTTCCGATAGGACTTTCGTTCGCACAAAAGAAGATAGGAAGGATTATAGCTTCCGCTCTTGTTTTTCTCGGAACGCTTGCAGTATATGCATGTGTTAAAAAGTTTCTCGGTGCGGAATATTTTACGCCCCTTTTCTCTATGGACTGGCTGACGGATTTCTTTACGAAAGGGATCGGGACCGGAATACACAATTTCCTCGGAAGGCTTTATTACATGAGCAAGGACTTCCTCGGACACTGCATTCAGGGCGTCAGAACAGGTCTTGCATCAGGTGCGTTCTTTGTTACCTTCATCGGAATGATCATCGTTTTCACGGTGCAGTTTGTGATCGATATTGTTAAGATATTCAAAAGTAAGAAGACCGGTGAAGCTGAGAAGAAAAAATCTTCGGATGAACGGGATGATACTGATAAGAAAAATGAGTCGGATAATGATCATGCGATCCTGATACTCGAAGGGCATTATCTCTTTTCAATGCTCGGAATGCTTGCAGCACTTCTTTTGATGTATAAGCTTACTGAAGGCAGCAAACATCTTCTTACGTTTATTGCAGCGGGTATATTTGTTCTCTCGCTTATGAACAACAGATTCTTTATTAAGAATGCTGCGATCGCAGTTCTTTGCGTATTCTTTTTCGTTGCCAGGGCAAATTCGGCATACGATTATCAGGTGCCTTTCGCAACGGCTGATACGATCGAAAGAACGCAGAACTGGGAAGCTGCGATGCAGGATATGAAACTCACTGATAATGTTCCGAATTACGACAATGTTGTGATCTGGAACCTGTACGATAAACTGGACGATAAGGTTGTGTATATGAAATGGCAGAGACTGTATTCTCTTCCGAAAGGATTCGGTATCAGCTGCTGCTATCCTGACTATGTTAAAGATAACATGGATGGTCTGAGATCAAAGTACATCGCCACACTGACAGGCGGAGAGGTGGATATTCTTTTGCAGGAAAAGAATGCTACGCTTTTGTTTGCCGATGATGAAGTTAGTATGTATATTCTTCGATAGGAGAAAGTAATAATCCTATCAGTGTCTGAAGATAAAAGGATTTAACGTAAAATGAAAGAGCATAAACCGATCACGATCGATCACAAAAGAATAATATATACTCTGAGCATGCTCCTTCTTTGCACCGTTGCTTTTGTAAGAGCGGTTGGCGGCGGAGACTGGTGGAATCTTGCCGTCAGCTGTGTCGGCTTTTGCATTTTCCCCGTAACGGTCACGAAATTCGGATTCAAGAGTTTCATTAAAATCCCTTATCTTATCTGGCTTATCCTATCCGTTCCCGTAGCGGCTTTCGTTATAAAGAAATATTATTACAGTGCAATACACAGGATGGCGTTTGCCGGACTTGTTGTCGAAACTGTATTTTACGGCTTGATCGTCATAAGGCTCATTCAGGGTATCATCAAAAAAGAATTCGTCGGAATATTTAAGAGATTAAATCCGTTCTTTTATGTATGCGCCGCATTCTTTATTCTTTGTACGATCTCGATAAACAGGGCATTGTGGCCGCTTTATTTCGGGTTGTATTTCATCCCGCTTTTCCTTGCTCCCGGTGATTCAAAAGATGACGAAAGACTTTTTGTATCTCTTTCGGATGCGCTCATCATTTCGTTTTTCCTGATCCAGTCATTTGCGTTTTTGCATCGCCCCTACGATCAGATAAGATATGTCGGTGCGTATACCAATTCCAATGTTAACGGAATGTTTTATCTTTGTGTTTATTTCGGATGGCTTGTAAAGTGCACATATCTTGAAAAGATAAATGCCGGGAAATTCCTTCGCGTGATCCATTTCCTTTTTGCATGCGCCATGTGGTCATTTGCGTGTCTTACGATAAGCAGAAGCACCCTTGTTTCATTCTTTTTCACAACGATACTTTATCTCGTTCTGAATGATCTCATTCTGTTCAGAAAGAAGTTTCTCAAAGGATTCCTTTTAAAGGGGATCTGCATGTTCTGCATTTTTGCATTGAGTTTCCCGCTTGTTTTTGTCTGTGTAAGATACATACCCGCATTAAGACATCATCCGATCTGGATCACCGAATACAGTGAGGATTTTGTACATTCGTTTGATCCCTGGAATTCTGAAAAATACACTGATCTGAATGAGTTTTTCGAATGCTTCACCGGAAGGTTCGATCCCGAGAACATCGATACAAGAGGCGGTATAGTCACACAGGAAGTGATATCCGAAGAAAGATATGCTTCTCCCGATCCTGCGGCTGAAGAAGCTCAGGAAGAAGAACCTCTCGGAGAATATGTGGAGATAGGAGGAGTTGTATACTCATATCCAGATCATGTGCTTCCCGGAACGGACCATGAACATCCCGCATATGTTTACGAAAATTACGAAGGAATAGAAAAGATATTCGGAATAAGAAAATACATATTCGCGTACTTCTTTAAGAACCTCAATTTTACAGGTCACAAAGAAGAATATCCTTCGGTGTATATCCTGCATTGGTATGCCGTTCCTCATGCACATAATTCGTATCTTCAGATTGCATACTGTTTCGGCATCATTCAGGGTATCATTTTCACGGGTATGTCGCTTTATTCGCTTATTTATCCGATCGTTTTTGCTTTTGTGAAAAAAGAAAAAACACCCTGGTATTTTATTGCGATCGCGTTATGGCAGCTCGGTATGGTTTTGATAGGCATGCTGGAGAACAGTGCTTTTCCCGGTAAAATGATGTTCTCGGTATTCTTCTTAAGCATGCTTCCGTTGGTAAAGAGTTTCAAAGATGAAAGAAATGAAAAACAGGACTGATATTTTTGATATTTTAATACTTTCAGGTCTGACGGTAACACTCGTTATCATTCTCATTCCTCTTTTCATGATCTCCAAATATTCTTTTATGTCCGCAGATGATTTCAGTTATATGTATCAGGTCGGCGGCGTGTGGAAAGAATCGCATTCGGTCTTAAAGACACTGTGGTACGAAGCGGTTCAGTCATATGAGACATGGAAAAGCTGGCAGGGATTGTATTTCGCGGACTGGCTTTATTTTGTGCTTCTTGCGATATTCGCCGAAAAAGCATATTTTGTATCGACATTTATCGGTCTCATTTCACTGATCGTTTTCGAAACTCTTGCCGCATTCTTTTTGTTTCATAAGGTTCAGGGAACAACGACAGTCAAAGCGGTAACTGCGATCCTTCCCGTGATAATGTTTCAGATACTGCTTCCTCCTTCGGGTATGGAGGCTTTTTTCTGGATGCCGAGCGTGGCACTCTACACTTTCCCTTTTGCGGTCAGTATTCTGTATTTTGCACTTCTTTATTCCATGCTTGTTTCTGACGAAGATCATCCCGCGATCCTTCGGGTACTGATCTTTGTGATGGCGTTTGTCATTGCAGGTTCAAACTATGTTACCGGACTTGCTGCTTTATGCCTGACAGGGATCGTAATGATCTCATCTTTTTTCGAAAAAAGAAACAGAGTATTTTTCATCACTCTGTTCATTTGGTTTGTTGCGCTGTTTGCGCTTAATGCGTTGAGCCCCGGAGCGGGTGTAAGGCAGGCATCCGCAGGCGAAGGAGACACGGCTTTGCATGCGATAATGATGTCATTTGTCGAGGCTGCAAAATATATCAAAACATGGACGAATCTTCCGGTCATTCTTTTGAACGTTTTCCTGCTTCCGCTTTTTATCGGAATGATGAAAAACAAAAAGATAAGATTCAGATTTCCGGTACTTTTCACGTTGTTCTCATTCTGTGTTTTTGCATCGATGTTCACGTCCAATCTTTATGCTTTAAAGATCATCGGAATGTACAGGGTTCAGAATCTCTACAGGTTTACGATGTTTCTTCTTTTACCCTTGAATCTCTGGTACTGGACCGGATATTTATCCGATCTTTTTGAAGGACTGAAAAAGAAAAAAAGCGAACGAAACTGCAGTGAAAAAAATGAAGATTTAAGCGAAGGAAATTATGATAAAAAAACCGTAGCCGATCTTAAAAAAGTCATAAAGTTTTTAAAACTTCCGATTGCATTTCTGGCAACGGTCCTTATCGCATTCTGCATATATAAGTACTACGGAAAGACTGCGACATCGATCTCCGCATACTATTCCTTAAGGGAAAACGAAGCTGGAATCTATCGGGCAGAATGGGAAGAGCGTCTTGAAGTATTGAACGATCCTGATGTTACGGACGCAGTGTTTAAGCCTTACACGAGAATGCCGTATCTTTTGCATTTCGTGGATATTTCAACTGATAATACCGACTGGGTTAATGAGGCTTACGCTAGGTATTTCGGTAAAAATACAGTGACACTTTCGAATGAATAAAAATGCCCGAACGAAGTATGTGCTAATAAATTAAAGTAGTTTTATTTATTGAATTAGCGGTATTTATGATGTAAAATTGTAAGGAATATCTTTTTGAAAGAAGGTAGATAAAAATGTCATTACAGGCAGAGATGATCCAGAAACAATTGCTCGAAGCCAACATGGAAGAGGGCCTTGATTATATTTCAAATAAAATTTTCGGTAAGGATCTGAAGGAATTATCAGATCGCGAAGCATACTATGTGATACTTCTTTTTACCAAAGACCTGACCAATGTTACGGACAGGATAAACGGTGAGAAGAAGGTATATTATATTTCCGCAGAGTTCCTTATCGGAAGACTTCTGACTAACAATCTCATCAATCTTGGGATTTACGACAAGGTAAAAGAAGTACTTGCAAAGAACGGAAAAGATATCGCACTCATTGAAGAAGTGGAACCCGAACCTTCACTCGGAAACGGTGGACTCGGAAGACTTGCCGCATGCTTTATGGATTCGATAGCAACACTCGGATTACCCGGTGCCGGCATAGGACTCAATTATCATTTCGGACTTTTCAAACAGGAGTTCAGAGACAATCTTCAGTGTGCAGAAAAGAACGACTGGATCGAAGAGATCAGCTGGCTCAGAAAAACGGATACTTCTTTTACGGTGGTTTTTAAAGACTGCAGCGTCAGATCCAGACTTTATGACATAGATGTGATCGGATATGAAAACGGTGTCAACAGACTTCATCTCTTCGATCTTGAAAGCGTGGATGAGAAGCTTGTAAAAGAAGGGATCACTTTTGACAAAAAAGAAATAGAAAAGAATCTTACATTGTTCCTTTATCCCGATGATTCGGATGAAGCGGGCAATCTTCTTCGTATTTACCAGCAGTATTTTATGTGCTCCAATGCCGCACAGTTTATTCTCTATGAACTCAGGGAAAGAAAGTACGACTTAAGACACATGTATGATTTCTGCGTGATCCAGATCAACGATACTCACCCGACACTGATCATTCCCGAGCTTATCAGGATCATGACAAGCGAAAAAGGAATCGGTATCGACGAGGCGATCGAGATCGTATCAAAGACTTGTGCATATACCAACCATACGATCCTTTCGGAAGCTCTTGAAAAATGGCCGCTCAAATATCTTGAAAAAGTTGTTCCCCAGCTGATCCCCATCATCAAGGAACTCGACAAGAGAGCAAAAGCAAAATACAAAGATCCCAAGGTAGCCATTATCGACAAGGACGAAAGAGTTCACATGGCTCATATCGATATTCATTACGGCTTCTCAATCAACGGTGTTGCCGCGATCCATACCGATATTTTGAAGAACTCGGAATTAAATGCTTTTTACAAGATCTACCCCGAAAAGTTTAACAACAAGACCAACGGAATCACATTCAGAAGATGGCTTTTATCATGCAATCCCGAACTTTGCGCATTTCTGGATGAGAAGATCGGTACTTCATACAAGAAGAATGCCAATGATCTCGAAAAGCTTCTTGAGTTCAAAGATGATGCCGATGTTCTTAAAGGAATAGAAGAAATAAAACATACCAAAAAAGTTGAATTTGCAGAATATCTGAAAGAAAAAGCAGGAGTGGAGATAGATACGGATTCGATCTTCGATATTCAGGCAAAGAGACTTCATGAATACAAGAGACAGCAGATGAATGCTCTTTACATCATTCATAAGTATCTTGAGATAAAAGGCGGAAAGAAACCCGTAAGACCGATCACATTTATCTTCGGTGCCAAGGCTGCTCCCGCTTATGTTATCGCACAGGATATCATTCATCTCATTCTTGTTTTACAGGAGATCGTAAACAACGATCCCGACGTAAACAAGTATATGAAGGTTGTAATGCTTGAAAACTACAATGTAAGTTATGCGGAAAAACTCATTCCCGCATGTGATATTTCCGAGCAGATCTCGCTTGCCAGCAAGGAAGCATCAGGTACGGGTAACATGAAGTTCATGTTAAACGGTGCGGTAACACTCGGTACCGCCGACGGAGCAAATGTTGAGATCGCTGAACTCGTCGGTAAAGAAAACATTTACGAATTCGGTGTGTCAAGCGACGAAGTCATTGAGCATTATGTAAAAGCGGATTATGTATCAAAAGATTACTATAAGAAGTCTGAAGTCATAAAAGAAGCGGTAGACTTTATCGTGTCCAAAGAAGCATTGAAGGTCGGACATAAAAAAAATCTTGAACGTCTTTACAAAGAATTGCTTAATAAAGACTGGTTCATGACGCTTATCGACCTTGAGGAATACATCGAAGTTAAAGACAGGATGATAGAAGATTACGAAGACAGGTCAAAATGGCAGAAGATGATGCTTACCAACATCGCCAAAGCCGGTTTCTTCTCTTCCGACAGAACCATCGAGGATTACAACCGAGACATATGGAAACTTTTCCCAAAGAAAGATATTAAGGTATCGATAGTATAAAGGTAAATTTATATGATTATGGATAAGATGAGGGAATAATATGCTTTTGGATATAGCCGGTGATGTAAAAAGATGTGTAGACAGTCACATGAATTATATAAACGGAATAAGCGGTAAAGATTACTCTGATTTTTGGTTAAATGCCGTAGAAAGAAAATGTGAAAGTGAAATAGATAAAAGAGTTTTGCCGGAATTTATGGATGAAATCAAAGAAATAAAAAGATTCTTGGATGATGAAGTAGATGCAGACTATATTCTCAGGTATTGGAAACAATATGAAACTGCAAATTATCCGGTAGTATAGGTTAAAAAATGAGAAAAAGCGGAATTTTGGCTGCGATATTCAGCCTTCCAAATAAATACGGAATCGGATGCTTCTCAAAAGAGGCTTATGATTTTGTTTACTTTTTGGTTGAGTCGGGACAGAAATTCTGGCAGATCCTTCCGCTGGGACCGACAGGCTATGGCGATTCACCGTACCAGTCATTTTCGACATTTGCGGGTAATCCGTATTTTATTGATCTTCAGGAATTTATCGATAACGGATGGCTGTCGGCAGAAGAATGCGATGAAGCATATGAAGAGTATTACGAGTCGAACGAATGGTATAAAAAAGCGGGCGATGACGAAAAAAACAATCACGTAGATTATGAAGCACAGTATCATGCAAGGTTTTCTCTTTTGAGACGTGCATACGAAAGAAGTTATATCGAGTCCGATAAGGATTATGCGAAATTCATCCTGGATGAAGAATACTGGCTTGATGATTATGCACTTTACATGGCGATAAAGGACAGCAAGAACGGAGTTTCCATTTACGATTGGGAAGATGAATTAAGACTTCGTGATGAAAAGGCAATGACCAATGCCCGAAAAGAACTTGCACCTCAGATCGGGTTTTATAAATTCCTTCAGTATTTCTTTAAGAAGCAGTGGCTTTCGCTTAAAAAATATGCGAATGAAAAAGGAATCGAGATCATTGGCGACATACCTATTTATGTGGCATCGGATTCGGCGGACACATGGGCAAATCCGGAACTTTTTATTTTTGATGAGGAATTAAGACCAAAGGGAGTTGCGGGCTGTCCTCCCGATTATTTTTCAGCCACAGGTCAGCTCTGGGGCAATCCTTTATATGACTGGGATGTCCATAAAAAAGACGGTTATTCATGGTGGATAAAGAGACTTTCAAAATGTTTTGAACTGTATGATGTTGTAAGGATCGATCATTTCAGGGCATTTGATGAATATTATTTTATTCCGTTCGGTGATCTGACGGCGGAATTCGGTTACTGGGTTCCTGGTCCGGGATTTGAACTTTTTAAGGCGATCAACAGGGAACTGAAAAATCCGAGGATCATAGCCGAAGATCTTGGATTCCTGACACCGACGGTTTTAAAACTTGTTAAAAAGACGGGCTATCCCGGAATGAAGGTTTTGGAATTTGCTTTTGATTCGGCGGAAGACAATGATTATCTTCCCCATAATTACGATAAAAACTGCGTCGTATACACGGGAACTCATGACAATGACACCGTAAAAGGCTGGTACAAAACACTAAAGCGCGTTGACAAGGCGTATTTAAAAGAGTATCTTGGCATAAAGAATGTCGGGAATCTTCATAAGGAAATGATAAGACTTGCCGAAAGTTCCGTAGCGGATACATGCATTATTCCGATTCAGGATGTATTCGGATTTGATTCGGATGCACGTATCAATATACCTTCTACACTAGGCAATAACTGGAAGTGGCGTTTACTTCCTTCATACCTTGAAGGCGAAAAGCGTAAAGAGGCAGCGGAATATCTTTCAAAGGTTACACGGACGTACGGAAGATAAGGTAATCACAGATAAAAATATACATTTGAAATATTTACGAGGAGAGGACGCATGGTTCGCGAGCGGGTAATATGGCTCCGTCGGCGCTTAATGAAACGAGCATTTATGCGAAGTTGAATTTAGCGTCCGCTACGTGAGACATTTTAGCGAGAGCGTGCCCGCGGCGAATACTTGCGTCCGATACTCGATGAAAGTTATAAAGGAGGCTTTTATGAAAGAAAAAGTTGTTTTGGCTTACTCCGGCGGACTTGATACTACAGCTATCATCCCCTGGCTTAAGGAAAATTTTGATTATGAAGTAATATGTTGCTGTATTGATTGCGGTCAGGGCAATGAACTTGACGGACTTGAAGAAAGAGCAAAACTCTCGGGTGCGGAAAAACTCTATATTGAAGATGTAACCGATGAATTCTGTGATGAATATATAGTTCCCTGTGTATGGGCTCATGCAGTTTACGAGAATAAGTATCTTCTCGGAACATCAATGGCACGTCCCGTTATCGCAAAGAGACTTGTAGAGATAGCTAGAAAAGAAGGCGCTACCGCAATCTGCCACGGCGCTACCGGTAAGGGCAACGACCAGATCAGATTTGAACTCGGTATCAAAGCACTTGCTCCCGATCTTAAGATCATCGCTGCATGGAGAAACGACAAGTGGACACTTGATTCGAGAGAGTCGGAGATCGAGTACTGCCATCAGCACGGAATCAACCTTCCTTTCTCTGCTGATAACTCATATTCAAGAGACAGAAACTTATGGCACATTTCTCACGAAGGGCTTGAACTTGAAGATCCCGCAAATGAGCCTAACTACGATCACCTTCTTGTACTCGGTGTAAGACCTGAGAAGGCTCCCGATGAAGGCGAATATGTTTCTCTTTCATTTGAAAAGGGTATTCCCGTTGCGATCAACGGCGAAAAGAAGAAAGTTTCCGACATCATCCGCGACCTTAACAAACTCGGCGGAAAGCATGGTATCGGTATCATCGATATCGTTGAAAACCGTGTAGTTGGTATGAAATCACGTGGTGTATACGAAACACCCGGAGGAACGATCCTTTACGAAGCACATCAGCAGCTCGAAGAACTGATCCTTGACCGTGATATTTACAGAGAGAAACAGGAGATCGGCAACAAGTTTGCTCAGATCGTTTACGAAGGAAAATGGTTCTCACCTTTAAGAGAAGCATGCCAGGCATTCCTTGAGAAATCTCAGGAGCAGGTAACCGGTGATGTTAAGATGAAACTCTACAAAGGAAATATCATCAAAGCCGGCACAACATCTCCTTATTCACTTTATGATGAGAATATCGCTTCATTTACTACGGGCGATCTTTACGATCATCATGATGCCGAAGGATTCATCAATCTTTTCGGACTTTCAACAAAGGTACGTGCAATGAAAGCACAGGCAAGAGAGAAAAAGTAATCTGAAACCTCGCAAAATACTGAGTCGGGAGCGATAATGAAGGATATTTGGATTATCGTCATAATATATCTGGCAGCAGTCAATCTTTTCGGATTTGCCATTATGGGCATTGATAAGGTCAAAGCCAAAAGAAGAAAATGGCGCATTCCCGAGGCTACGCTTTTTATGGTGGCAGCCATCGGCGGATCGATTGGCTCGATTGCCGGAATGTATATTTTCAGACATAAAACAAAACATATATATTTTGTTATAGGAATGCCGATAATACTGGTACTTCAGCTGATCGCGATCGCAATTATCGCTTTTGCTCCGCTTAACCTGATTTTTTTGTAGGACGGTATTTTTAACCTGATTAAGAACAACTGTTATAAATATATATAGTTGCTAATAGGAGGAATTAAAATGGATAACGGAAACATGGGTAATACGAATTATTATTATGCTCCGCCGGCTCAGCCAAAAAAATCCGGTCTTTGTATAGCCGCTCTTGTATTCGGTATTTTGGCAGCGGTATTCGGTCTTGTCGGACTGGGCGGATTATTTGCCATTCTCGGATTGATCTTTTCGATCGTTTCACTTGCTAAAAAACTGAATCCCAAAGGTCTCGCCGTTGCGGGTCTCATTCTTTCGATCATCAGTCTGGTATGGGGCTGTGTTTCGGCAGTAGTGGTTGTTTTTATACTCGTAGCTTTCGGAACTGCGGTAGTTACTGCACTTACATCATTATTCAACTCAATAGGACTCAATCCCGAATATCTTGAGTATCTTGAACTGCTCAACGATCTGAACAGCGGATATGAATACGATGTTGATCCCTCAACTTTTTTGGATGATTTTGACGATCTGAATTTTGATTATGATGACTGGGATGAATCTTTCCTTTTGGACGGATACGATGATTACGAAAGCAATTATGATGATTATTTAAACGTCAATGATAATGATTATAATCAGAGCGGCGGATTCTATGTCGGAAATATTTACTTTGAGGATCTCGAACAGTACGGATATTCGCTGGATTATGAAGACTTAAATTCCGATGAACCTTTCCGTCAGTACATTTACAATGATGCATATTTTACTTTTCCTGAATATGCATATGCGGATTATACCGAATACGGAAGTACTAAAATGGATTCATTCATGGACTGGATCGATTACTGGAATAACGAGCTTGAAGACATTGAAGTACAATATTATTCCGACAAACTTACAAGTTTCAACGATGAATGGGAATATGCATACTGCGAATACTATGTATATGACGAAGATTATTATTATCTTGATTATTCGGTATTTGCATATTCGAAGACTACGAATGACTATGCGGTTTTGACCGTGGATACATCGGGAGACGATGACAAGGGAGATTTGAATAATCTTATTTCTCTGATGAATCATATTCACATTTATTAAAAATTTGCGGGGGTTAAAATGCACATAGCGGTATTGGACGATAATATTGCTGACAGAAAGCAGCTTGAAAGACTGCTTGACAGGGAATCCGACAGAAGAATCCAGACTACGGGAAATCTGTATATTGATTCTTACGGATCGGTCGATGCACTGATGCTTGCCCCAAAAAAACAATATGATTTTTTCTTAATAGACTTAAAGGGGCCGGTATTTGACAGCGTTAAAATCATCAATGATCTGTTAGCGCAGGGGATACAGGTCCCCATTTGTTTAATGCGAAGCGAAAACGAACTGGAAGGGACCGATAAACCCGAAGGCCTTTTGTATATCGAAAAGCCTATTAGGGTTGCGGATCTCACGGCAGTTATAGATAAAGCACTGGAAATAAAAAAAGTTAAAGACGAAGAAAAGGTAATTGAAAACATCAAACAGTGGGAAGAAGAACTTAGTGCCAAAAGATCAAAGGGACTGTTTGGTAAGCTTTTCAAATAGTTTTCGGAAAAAGAGGAAAAAATGGGCGACCGGATTGTCAGGGAAATGAAAATTGAAGATTATGAAGGAGTTAAAAAACTCTGGCTGTCGATCAAAGGATTTGCCATAAGAAGCATAGACGACTCGTATGAGGGTGTCGAAAAATTCCTTAAAAGAAATCCCGGCTGCTCTGTGGTATGCATTCTTGACGGAGAAGTTGTCGGAGCCATTCTTTGCGGACATGACGGCAGACGAGGCTGTTTGTATCATGTGTGCGTAAGGGAAGATGTCAGAATGCACGGCATAGGAAAAGCCATGGTGGTAAAATGCATGGAGAAACTCAGATCCGAAGGCATCAATAAAGTAAGCCTTATAGCGTTCACCACCAACGATGTCGGAAACGCTTTCTGGAGACAGGTAGGCTGGACCAAAAGAGAAGATCTTAACTACTACGACTTTACACTTAACGAAGCAAATATAACGGCATTCAACAAATAATACAGGGGAGATGACAACAAAGTACACCGCGGGCGCACTCCCGCTAAGATGTCGTACGCAGCATATATTTAAAAGAACAGAGGAAAATAAATGAGTAATATCAAAACAGTTGAAGGTGGCGTTACGGCTGCCAAAGGATTTAAAGCAGCTTATACCGAAGCCGGAATCAAATACGAAAACAGAAAAGATATGGCGATGGTGTTTTCAGAAACACCCTGTGTCAGTGCCGGAACATTTACAAGCAATGTTGTTAAGGCGGCTTGTGTTCAGTGGGATATGAAGATCGTAAAGTCAGACAAGCCCATGCACGGAATGGTGATCAATACAGGCATTGCGAATGCCTGCACCGGTAAAGAAGGATTTGATGCCTGTGAAGCTACTGCCGGGGCTATGAGTGACAAACTCGGTGTTCCCGTAGATTCGATAGCTGTCGGCTCGACAGGCGTTATCGGAATGCAGCTCCCCGTTGACAGACTTATAATGGGTGTAAACGATCTTTGCGATAAACTTGATTCCTCGCTTGAAAACGGAACCAATGCAAGTATCGCTATTATGACCACGGATACGGTTAACAAGGAATATGCCGTTCAGTTTGAACTTGACGGAAAGACAGTTACGCTCGGCGGAATGAGCAAGGGCTCGGGAATGATCCATCCTAACATGTGTACGATGATAGCACTTTTAACAAGCGATATCGCCATCGAAAAATCACTTATGCAGGAAGCTGTCAGCGAAGTCATAGCCGATACCTTCAATATGATCTCAGTAGACGGAGACACATCCACGAATGATACTTTCATCCTTATGGCAAACGGACTTGCAGGTAATGAAAAGATAACATCCAAGGATAAAAACTACGAGATCTTCAAAGAAGCACTTATGACGGTATGCCGTTATCTTGCAAGAAAGATGGCTTCTGACGGAGAAGGCGCAACCAAGCTGTTTACAGCCCGTGTTTACAATGCAAGATCAAAGGAAGAGGCAAAGATCCTGTCGCGTTCGATCATAAGCTCAAGCCTTTCAAAAGCTGCGATCTACGGCTGTGATGCAAACTTCGGCAGATTTCTTTGTGCAATGGGATACTCAGGAGTGGATTTCGACCAGACAAAAGTTGAGCTGTTCTTCAGAAGCAGCGTCGGAACTCTTCAGGTGTTCAAAATGGGAGTACCTCTTGAATTCGACGAAGAATACGCAACGAAGATCATGTCCGATAAGGAAGTTATCGTTGATGTCGACATGCATGACGGCGAAGCCGAGGCAGAGGCCTGGGGCTGCGATCTCACCTACGATTACGTAAAGATAAACGCGGACTACCGCTCGTGATCTTCTGAAGCATAAAAAACGAAAACAACGACATTCCGGATATCCGAAAGGCTGTCGTTGTTTTTTTAATTCAAAAAGAAGGCAGATTTCCGATGGCCGTCTTCGGTTTGTCCGTATTCAGTCGGTATTTTCTGTTGAATTGAAGATTTATTTGTTGTAGAATAAAGAGAATATGTTTTTCTGTTAAAGAAAAACGAGTATTCTGACGGAGGCTTTAAAAATGGAAAAAGACATGGAGCAGTTTCTTAAGAAAGCAAGCGTGCTGGTTGAGGCACTTCCATATATTCAGAAATATAACAGAAAGATAATAGTTGTTAAATACGGCGGTTCCGCGATGACAAATATCGAACTTCAGAAAAAAGTCATCGAAGACGTTGTACTTTTAAAACTTGTAGGGTTTAAGCCCATTATCGTTCACGGCGGCGGAAAGGAGATAAGCAGATGGGTTGACAAAGTCGGAAAGACTCCGGAATTTGTCAACGGCTTAAGAGTTACCGATGCCGAGACGATGGAAATAGCCGAGATGGTTTTAAACAAGGTCAACAAATCCCTTGTTGCAATGGTTCAGGAACTCGGTGTAAAAGCTGTCGGTATTTCCGGAAAGGACGGCGGCCTTTTGAGAGTTAACAAGAAACTTGCAGACGGAAAAGACATCGGTTTCGTGGGTGATATCAAGGAAGTGAATGCAAAAGTCATTTACGACCTTTTAAGCAATGATTTTCTTCCCATTGTAGCTCCCATCGGACTTGACGACGATTTTAATACATACAATATAAATGCGGACGACGCAGCATGCGAGATCGCTAAAGCTGTCGGAGCCGAAAAACTTGCGTTCCTTACGGATATCGAAGGACTTTACAGAGACATTAACGACAAGAGTTCTTTCATTTCAAAGATCACCGTAAGCGATGCAAAGGAACTTATCGCTTCGGGTACTCTCGGCGGAGGAATGCTCCCCAAACTTACCAACTGCACATCGGCGATGGAAGCAGGAGTAAACAGAGTGCATATCCTTGACGGAAGGATCCCTCACTGCCTTCTTCTTGAGATCTTTACCAAAGAAGGTATCGGTACAATGATCATGCCGGACTCGGGCGAGGAATAAACGATTTATCGAATGCCGTTCATTCTGCGGATGAGAAACGGCGGACGGGAAAGATATTTGAGGAATTAATCATGCAACAGTATATAGATGAAGCGGAGAAATATATTCTCCACACATACAACCGTTATCAGGTTGTATTTGATCACGGCGACGGAGTATGCCTTTATGATACAGACGGAAAGGAATATCTTGATTTTGTTTCCGGAATAGGTGTGTTCGCGCTCGGATACAACAACAAAAAATACAATGATGCAGTAAAAGCACAGGTGGATAAGATCCTTCATACATCCAATTATTATTACAATGTTCCTTCCATCGAAGCGGCAAAAGCAGTAACCAAGGCTTCCGGAATGGACAGGGTTTTCTTCACCAACTCGGGTGCGGAAGCTGTTGAAGGGGCTCTTAAAGTTGCAAGAAAGTATGCCTACAACAAAGACGGAAAGACGGATCATGAAATTATCGCAATGAATCATTCTTTCCACGGACGTACATTCGGGGCTCTGTCCGTAACGGGTACGGAAAAATACCGTGCACCTTTCGGACCGATGATTGGAAATATCAAATTTGCCGAAATGAATGATCTCGAGAGCGTAAAAGCTCTCGTAACAGATAAAACCTGTGCGGTGATTATGGAAACACTTCAGGGTGAAGGCGGGATACATCCTGCTACCGAGGAGTTTATAAAAGGAGTACGTAAGCTTTGCGACGATATCGGCGCGCTTCTTATTCTGGATGAGATCCAGTGCGGTATGGGTCGTACGGGATATATGTATTGTTTCCAGAAATATGGTGTAAAACCTGATGTTCTGACCACTGCAAAAGCACTTGGCGGAGGAATTCCCATGGGTGCATTCCTTATGACTGAAGAAGTTGCAAAGAATTCGCTCGTTGCAGGCGATCACGGAACGACATACGGCGGCAATCCTCTTGGAGGAGCAGCATGTACCGAGGTTTTCAAACTTTATGAAGAGCTCGGGATCTGTGAAAACGCCAAGGAAGTCGGCTCATATCTTTTTGACAAACTTGAAGAAATAAAGAATTCGCATAAAGGAATAATCGATCACAGAGGACTGGGGCTCATGCAGGGACTTGAGTTTGACAAACCCGTAGGTGATATCATTAACTATGCCCTTGACAAGGGACTTGTACTTATCAATGCGGGCACTAATATTATCAGATTCCTTCCGCCGCTCATTATCACTAAAGATGATGTGGACAGAATGATCGTTATTCTGAAAGAGGCTATAGAGAATGCATATTAGAAGAAAGTTTTTTTCTATATTGGCCATTCTGGCAATGACTGTAGTTGCTTTGCTTGGAGACTTGTTTCCGCAGAATTCTCTGATCGAATCGGAAAGTGCCAAGAAAGATGAGAAAAATATTCTCTCGATCTGGTATACCGATGAATATCTTGATGAGTATATTCGAAATGCGGCAGTAGTATATGAAGAAAAAACAGGTGTAAAAGTTGTATCAACAAGAGTATTCGGTCTGGAATTTCTGGAAGCCATTCAGAAGGCTACCATTGATGACGGTTACGGACCGGATCTTTTCATAATAGGCAATGAGTCGCTTGAAAAGGCTTATCTGTCGGGACTTTGTTACGAATTGGGAGATTCGCACAGAGTCCTTAATTCCACATATTTTCCTGAAATATCTTTAGATGCTATAAGTTATTCGGATTCGAAACTCGGATATCCTCTTTTATTTGAGTGCTCTTTGTTTTTATATAACAGGACTCTTCTTGAACAGGTTGCCGCAGGAATCGGCGGTTCTTCTTCGGCTTCCGATTATGGTGAAGGCTCAGAAAGTGTAGATACTCCGGACAGCGAAGAAAACACTCTGGCAGTAGAGTATACCGCGGATGATATACTTCCCACATCTATAGTGGGTATCATTGAGTTCGCGTTGAATTACAATCTTCCCGAAGGCACGGAATCCTATTTTAAATGGTGTGTTTCAGATGTACTCTACGAATACTGGTTTGCCGGGGCATATATGAATGTCGGCGGTGAAAAGGGCGATGACAGAGACATAATTGATGTTTACAACGAAAACAGTATGTACTGTCTCAAAGTTTTCCAGGATTTCAAACAGTTCTTCTCCATGGAGATCGATGAGTCGAAATATGATGATATCCTGAATGAATTCATGTCGGGAAAACTTCTTTTTATGGCTGCCGACACGAATGTTATAGGTAAACTTGAAGCAGCCAGAAAGAATGAGGAGAATCCTTTTGAATACGAGTACGGGATCACAAGCATCGGAATGCTTAACGATACGCTCAGATCTCAGGGACTTTCCGTAACCAAACTGGTTTCCGTAAACGGCATGTCAAAGCATAAGCAGGAGGCAGAGGATTTTGCCAAATTCCTGACGGTTGATTATTCGTCGAACCTATATGCGAGAACCGGGAAAATGGCATGCAATTACCAGAAAGAATATCAGTATCCTCAGATGGAGGATATTGTCAGAACATACGAAAACAGCGTTTCTCTTCCCAAAATAGTTGAAACATCGAATTACTGGGTACTGGCTGAGATGGTCTATACCAAAGCCTGGGACGGAGAGGATGTCAATAAATTATTAAGACAGCTTTCAGGTCAGCTGAAAAAGCAGATACACGGAGTTTATGTTGAGGACGGATATATAGAGACGCCTGTCATAAATGAAGATTACGTATTTCAGGAATGATGCTTTATGCGTGTTTGCATAAGCTGATCTGTCGGTTTAATAAAATAAAACGGAAAATAAGTCGGCTCGGGGGAGAAATGGAGTTGACTTATGAAAAGATATATTTTATTTCTGATTATTTTTTGCAGTCTGTTCTGTGTCGCATGCGGCGGGAACGGACTTGCGATTTCCGATCCTTCGGAATTATTTCCCGATGAAAATGCCGAATTGAATAAGGTTTCGAATGACGCAGCCGATGCGTCTTCTTTTGATGCAGGAAATGCAGAGGGTGAACGTATCAAAGACGGCTGTGTCTATATCTGCGGTGCCGTGGAAAAGCCCGGTATCTATGAATTTTCAAAAGGAACACGTCTATACGAACTGATTGAGGAAGCCGGGGGACTGGATGAAGAAGCTGATGCCGATGCGATAAATCTTGCGATGGAAGTTTCGGATGCCATGCAGATCAGGATACCATACATCGGAGAAAAAGCGTATGAATCCGATGAGGAACTGATCGATATCAATTCCGCCGATGTGTCCAGACTTTGCAGTATTCCGGGAATAGGTGAATCGAGAGCCAATGCGATCATAGATTACAGAGAAAAGAACGGCGGCTTTAAAGATGTTGAAGAGTTAAAAAACATTTCGGGTATAAAGGATGCGACATTTAACAAGATAAAGCCGTACGTTTGTGTCAGGTAAATACATTAAACGCCCCGTTATGTGCATGGCTCTCTTCATAACGGGGATCGCCGCGATTTTTATAAATATCTATGTCCGTAATATGGATATACCGCGTATAGCTGCCGTTAAAGGCGAAACGGAAGGTGTTGTGGCGGATATAGAATACAAATACGGACAGGTTATCTGCTATCTTAAAAATATTGAATTTTACGGAGAAGGAACAGAGGATTTGAGAAGAATCAGATCCTCAGGTTTTTTGTGCAAAAGATCCGGATGCGTTTGTACGCTTAATTTCGATGATAATATTCATATCGGTTCAAAAATACGTGTTTACGGAAAGATATCCGTTTATGACAATGCGGTAAATCCCGGGGAATTCGATTCGAGGAGATACTATCTGTCAAAGGGATATCTGTTTAAGGCATCTTCATGCGAGGTTTTGTACAGTGACGGAAAGAAGAATGCGAAAGATTATATTTTTACGGTTCGACAAAAGATCGGAAATCTTTTAGAAAAAAGTCTCGATACCGAAGATGCCGGTATGATGAAGGCCCTTATAATCGCAGACAAAACAGATCTGGACGGTGAGATAAAAGAGCTTTATAAAGATGCGGGAGCAAGCCATCTTCTTGCGATCAGCGGTCTGCACATAACATTCCTGGCAACTGCGATCCTTTATATTTTAAAGAAAACTCCGATGAAGCTGAATATGGCATACATACTGACGATGATCTTTCTTTCGGTATATGTCGCGATAGCAGGCGTTTCCGCTTCATCCTTACGTGCTCTTATAATGTTTGTTATCCTCTGCATCGGTAAGATAAGTAAGAAATCATATGATGCTCTTACAGCGATGGCTGCAGCTGCATTGATAACAGTTATTGTAAGACCGCTATTCGTACTCCATACAGGCTTTCTGATGTCATATCTGGCTATCCTTGGAATAGCGGTTGTCCTGCCTGTTTTTACACCTATAGGAAAGAGACTTCCCAAAACGGCTTCATCCGCTGCAATGAGCTTTTCGGTAACGGCTTCAACTCTTCCTGCGGTTTTAAACACATATTATCAGATTAATATCCTGTCACCGTTTCTTAATATCCTTCTCATACCCGGAATGACATTTATTCTCGGTATGGGATTCTTATGCATCATCATTGAAGCGATAAAGGAAATACCGTTAATATATCCGGTAACGCAATTCATACCGAATGTTTTTGCATACGGAATCCATTTTTCGTTTGCGGTATACGAGTGGCTCATGAAAGCTGAGCTTATGATTCCTTTTTCGCTGATCACGACCGGCTCAAGAGAAACGGAAAGAGTGATCGTTTATGAGGCGGTTCTGATACTTTTGTCTGTAATTATTGAGAAGATCAAAGTATATTTCTGGAGAAAAGGCAAACTTGCAGACAATTGGTTAAGACGAAACAAAATAAAGGATCGGACAGATCTGCAACCGGATCTTTATTCGGATTATTCGAAAGAAAAAAAGACAATAAAAAAGAAGAAAAGACTCGGGCTTATTATCTGTTTCTTCCTTCTTGTTTTAAATATACTCTCGTTCTTTGTTTATGAGAGAGATGACAGGATAGAGTTCCTCTATGTGGGACAGGGGTTATGTGTATGTGTCCGATATAAAGGACATGTATACTGCTATGACGGAGGCTCTTCTGACAAAAAACAGGTCGGGAAATATGTGATCGAACCGTATCTTAAATACTACGGGATCAATCGTGTTGATGCATGGTTCATCTCACACGGGGACAGCGATCATATAAGCGGGATAAAGGAGATACTTAATGACGGAAGTGTAAAGGTGGAGCAGATCATTGTATCCGAGGCATTATATGATGTATTTTATGAAAAAATGTATAAGGAAAAAGCGAATGAAGAATATGAAAACAATATGGATGTATCCAAAGAAAAAGTTGAAGAAGGTAACAGATCAGGTAAAACCGATATAATAAAAGCCGGAGCAGGCGATGAGTTCAAAGGAAAAGGTATAACGTTTACGGTCATATCTCCCGATTTCGGTAATGAAAAAACTGAAGACTGTAATGAGAATTCCCTGACTGTTATCATGCAAACGGATGCAGGGAACGTTCTTTTTACGGGGGACGGCGGAGAAGAAGCGGAAAAACTTGTGATCGGGTATTTAATGTCTGATGAAAATATGGGGCGTTCACAAAATGATGCGTTAAGGATAATAAGTAAAAACGGCATAGACATTCTTCAGGTCGCTCATCACGGCTCTTCAATCAATACAAACGATCAAGAGTTTTTAAGTGTCATAAAGCCAAAATTCGCTGTGATCTCCTGCGGTTTTAACAA
>JAILRA010000064.1 GCA_024698715.1 Lachnospiraceae bacterium | reverse complement strand
GCACAAAGACCGTGACAACCGGTACGTACAACAGCTACTTCGTCTTTTAAGCCATTCTTTTCAATCTCGGCTTCGAATGTGTCGATGATTGCCTGGCTTCCGGAGGAAGTACATCCTGTACCACCGCAAACTAATACGTGTGAACGATACATTTAAATTTCCTCCTCTTTATTTTAAAGCATTACCTATTGTGTACTCGGTAACAACCTGTCCGCGAATAAGGTGCTTGTCAACTATCTCAAGAGCCTTCTCGGGTGTCATCTTTATATATGTAACTTTTTCTTTGCCGGGCTGGATAACCTCAACAATGGGCTCGTACTGGCAAAGACCGATACAACCTGTCTGAGTAACCGAACAATCGGGAATCTGTTTTTCTGCAACAGCATCAGCCAAAGCAGTAAGTACAGGTCTTGCACCTGATGCTATACCGCATGTAGCCATACCTACAACAACTCTCGTACTTGCTTCGGATTCTGCACGAAGACCTACCTGGCCCTGCATTTTGTCTCTTATTGCTTTTAATTCTTCAAGAGATTTCATAGCTTTCCTCCTAAACTAGATATTTTTACCATTATCTGTATTATATTTGTTTTCCGACAGATATTCTTTGATGTAATCGGAAACTTCCTTTGTATCAAAGGGAACGTCTCCGAGGATCTCTCGGAATTCTCTCGTGTCCATTGTGAAAGATTTATCGTTGAAAACATACGTGTAAACAAAATCAGTATCGGGATGATAGATCACGAGCTGATGGATCGTACCTGTAATATCTCCCAGGGGCATTCTGTCTATATTACTGAGTTGAAATTCTGCAATTACCTTTGTTCCCACTCCCGGCTCGGACTCTATATCGAAGCTTCCGTTGGCCTGCAGTGCCGCTTCCCTGAAAAACGGAACGCCGAGTCCTACCTTCCTGGTGGTCCTGGTCGTAAAAAAAGGATCCTTAACCGAAGCAAGCTGTTCCTTACTCATTCCGCACCCGTTGTCTTCTATCAAGACTTTGAGAAGATCTCTTTCTTCGTTAACTTCAACGGTAATGTGAACAACGCTCGCGCCCGCCCTCGTGGAGTTCTCGGTAACGTCTAGTATGTTTAGGGATATTTCTGTCATCATGGGCAATATCTCCCAAAAAGAGATTTTTAGTTAAACTGCTCTAAAATGCCTTTAACATCGTCCGGTTTGAGACGTCCGTAAACTTCGTCATTGATCATCATAACCGGTGCGAGTCCGCAGGCACCAACGCATCTGCAGGCATCAAGAGAGAATTTTCCGTCAGGTGTGCATTCGCCGCCTTTAATACCGAGTATCTCTTCGATCTTGGCATAAACGTCTCCCGATCCTTTAACATAACATGCAGTACCAAGGCATACCGAAATCTGGTATTTTCCCTTGGGATTAAGTGCGAACTGTGAATAGAATGTGGATACTCCGTAAACTTTCTCGAGAGGAACATTCATTCCGTCCGCAATCATCGTCTGAACTTCGATGGGAAGGTATCCGTAAATATCCTGAGCTTTCTGCATAACAGGCATTAAGGCACCTTTCTGGTCTTTGTTTTCAGCGATGACTTTCTTGAGTGCTTCCTCTTGCTCTTTTGTTCCGGCAAAAGGTACAGTTGTTTTCTTGGAACTCATCCTAAAAACCTCCTTGATATTTTTTTAACAAAGCCATTTTTCAATAGCCGTACATATCACATATTTTATCATAAGGCAATTTCATTTACCATCAAAATTTATCATTTTTCTTAATTTTTTTGCGTGTTTAAAACTTCATTTTACCTACTGTTTTAATGGGTTTTATGATAAAATCCTCTTCTCTTCATTTGCTTGAAAAAAGACCTTTGTATTGTTATAATAATGTAGTATTTTGTGGGGTTAATTGTTTAAGGGTTTTCTTACTCTTTTTCTTTTCGTATATTTCCCCATCTTCAACCGAATACACGGAGGTTTGCTATGACAGTTAACGATATTATTGATCTTTTGGAATGTGAAGCCATTGCCGGTAAAGACCATCTGGATAACGAAGTCAAAACGGCGTGCGGATCAGATATGATGAGCGATGTTCTTGCATTCGCCAAAACACAGTGTGTCCTTCTTACCGGACTCTGCAATCCGCAGGTTATCAGAACCGCGGAAATGATGGATATTGTTGCCATTATTTTTGTCAGAGGAAAAAAGCCCGACGCGACCATGATCGAAATGGCCGATGAACTCGGACTTCCCATTCTTACAACTTATCACAGAATGTTTTCCTCTTGCGGTCTGCTTTACGAAAACGGATTAAGGGGAGGTATTATCGATGGCTGATGTTATGGAGCTCAACTACACGGTTTCCAACGAAGATTTTACAAGAGCAGGAGAAGCTTCCAGCGACGTTAAGAAAAAACTCAAACAGCTCGGTGTTTCACCGGATGCCATAAGAAAAGTTGCTATAGCGCTTTATGAAGGCGAAATAAACATGATAATCCACGCTTACGGCGGAAAGATCAAGGTCACCATCAGCGAAGATGCGATCACTCTCATTCTCGCCGACAAGGGTCCAGGTATCGCGGATGTCGAAAAGGCCATGCAGGCAGGTTATTCCACAGCGCCCGACAAAGTCAGGTCTTTAGGATTCGGAGCAGGTATGGGCCTTCCCAACATGAAAAAGAATTCCGACGAAATGGATATCAAAACCGAACTCGGTGTAGGTACCACAGTTACTATGGTAATTAGATTTTAAGCATATATTTACTACTCATTGTCTTCTAAAATAAAACAAGACGAGGTTGCACATGGATCACTACGGTAATTCTGTATATTTAATCGAAAATTTATGCAAAGGATGTACGAACTGTATCAACAGATGTCCCACTCAGGCGATCAGGGTTCGTAACAACAAAGCTGTTATAACTCCCGGTCGATGCATCGACTGCGGCGAGTGTATTCGTATATGCCCTCATCACGCCAAGAAAGCAAAACGTGATTTCATAGACGCAACCGACAAATACAAATATACCGTAGCATTGCCGGCTCCGAGTCTCTGTGCGCAGTTCAATAATCTCGAAGACATCAATATACTGCTGACCGCTATCAAGAGCATCGGTTTTGACGATGTTTTCGAAGTCAGTGCAGCAGCCGAGATAGTTTCCGAAGAATCCAGAAAATATATCGCCGAGCACAAAGAACAATGGCCTCTTATCTCGACAGCCTGTCCTACCGTAGTAAGACTGGTTCAGGTCCGTTTCCCCAATCTTTGCGACAATCTTCTGCCCCTTATCACCCCTGCGGAGCTTGCGGGTGAGCTGGCTAGAAAACGTGCCGTTGAAAAAACGGGATTCAAACCCGAGGAAATAGGTATCTTCTTCCTTTCACCCTGTGCGAGCAAAGTTACGAGCGTAAAGAATCCCATAGGAATGGAAAAATCAAATATAGATGAAGTCATTGCCATAAAGGATATTTATCCCATCCTTCTTTCGGAAATGCCCAAATTCGTTGAACAGCCGGAAGATCTCACGCATTCCGGCAAGATAGGTTTAAGCTGGGGCATCACCGGAGGTGAAGTCGGCGGTCTTCTGTCAGACTCTTGTGTAGCTGCCGACGGCATAGAAAACGTAATCCATGTCCTCGAGGATCTTGAAGACGACAAATTCTCGCAGAATCTCGAGTTTATCGAACTGAATGCCTGCAACGGCGGTTGTGTCGGCGGCGTAATGAATGTTGAAAACCCTTATGCTGCCAAGGCAAAAATGCAGCATTTAAGAAAATATCTTCCTGTTGCAGCAGCCCGTTCCGATACATACGGCTCATACAATATAGGTTGGACCGCGGAAGTCGAATACCAGCCCGTTTTTGAGCTTGCGGACAATATTAAGGAATCCATGGAAAAGATGACGCGTATCGAGCAGCTCACATCCGAATTCCCCGGACTCGACTGCGGATGCTGCGGTGCACCTACATGCAAGGCACTTGCCGAAGACATCGTAAAAGGTCTTGCCAAAAAGCAGGACTGCATTCATGTTCTTCGTGAATATATACACAAACTCTCCGAAGATATCGCGGAGCTCAGTGAAAGTATTTAATACCTTATATATTTGTTTTTTAAGGAGTTCATATGAAAGTTAACGAAATCAGCAGTTTCGAAGAATTCACTCTTCTTTCGGATGCAAAGGACACGGAAATAACCGGAGTTTTCTGTTGTGACCTTCTTTCCGTTGCAATGGGAAAAGCACCTTCGGGCAGCGCATGGGTAACGGTCATGGCCAACGTCAATACTCTCGCAGTTGCTTCTCTTACTGATGTTGCATGCATTATTCTTGCCGAAGGAGTTACTTTTGAAGCTTCTCTTATCGAAAAAGCAAGGGATGAAGGTATTTCGGTATTTAAAACGGACCTTCCCGTTTTCGATGCCGCCCTTCTTATTAACAATAACTTATGATACCACTTCATTACGATCTTCATCTTCATTCATGCCTCTCACCGTGCGGCGATAATGATTCTACGCCGGGTAACATTGTGGGAATGGCTGTCATAAAGAATCTTGATGTTATTGCGCTTACGGACCACAACACCTGTAAGAACTGTAAAGCAGCAATGGCTATCGGCAGAGAATACGGAATCACTGTCATTCCCGGTATGGAACTCACTACCTCGGAGGAAGTCCATGTTCTCTGTCTTTTTCATACTCTTGAGGATGCAATGGGTTTCGATGCTTACGTTGAACCGCGTATCCTTCAGATCCCAAATGATCCGAAAGTATTCGGCGACCAGTTCATATGCGACGAAAACGATGAGGTAGTTGGAACTTTCCCCACTCTTCTGATCTCGGCAACAGACATTTCTTTTGACAAAGTCGATGATGCAATAAAGCCTTTTAACGGGGTAATGATTCCCGCACATATAGACAAAAATTCTTTTTCGTTAATGTCCAATCTCGGTTTTGTTCCGCCGGATACGGATTTTAAATGTTTCGAACTTGCCGATATGGGAAATCTTCACAGACTGCAGGAATCAAACCCTTATCTGAAGAACTGTAACGTGATCACCGACTCGGATGCGCATTATCTGGAAAAGATCAACGAAGCGGTCAATACACTGTATGCCGAATCGAATTCGGTAGACGATGTCCTCTCCGCTCTAATCCGACGCAATTAACTACACAAAAAAGGATTTTATATGAGAAAAAACGTACTTATAACAGGGGCCAGCGGAGCCATAGGAAGCGCAGTTGCCGTTGAATTCGCCAAAACGGGCTGCAATCTTTTTCTGGTCTGCAATTCAAGAATAAATCAGCTTGACGAGTTTGCCGACAAGCTCTCATCGGGATATGACATAGAAGTTTTTACCTCATCAGTGGATTTTTGCGATACCGCCAAAGCCAAGGAAGATCTGGAGGATTTTCTCGGAGAGACCGCCATTGACATTCTTATAAACAACGCCGGAGTTTCCTACGTCGGTCTTTTTCAGGATATGAATGCCGCATCGTGGAACAATATAGTAAATATCAACTTAAACAGTGTATATGCCACTTCATCCACGGTCGTTCCGAGAATGCTTAAAAAGCAGTCCGGAAAGATAATCAATGTATCTTCTGTATGGGGAAATGTCGGTGCATCCTGCGAAGTGGCCTACTCTGCCACCAAGGGAGGCATAAATGCCTTTACAAAAGCTCTTGCAAAGGAACTCGCGATATCGGGTATAAGTGTAAATGCAATCTCCCCCGGTCTTGTCGATACACCAATGAATTCACATCTTACGGATGATGAAATGAACGAACTCTTCGAACAGATTCCGATAGGCCGTGCGGCAAGTCCCGTCGAAATAGCCAAATGCATCGTCAAATTATCGGAAATGCCGAATTACGTAACAGGTCAGATCTTAACCGCCGACGGCGGATGGACCTGATTTTTTGGACAGCATTCTCGACCCGAAGTTAATGTCAAACCCCAAAAAAATTCGGTAAACCCAAAAACTATGATTAAACAAAATAAAATGAAAACAGCCTCTTTACCTTCGATTGGGCATTGAGGCTGTTATTTATTTAATCTTTCTTTGCATTTCGTATTGCTTCGATACGTTGCGATAGCGTGGGATGCGAATACTCAAGTTTTACAACGAAGGGATGAGGATTCAGATTCGAAAGCGCATCCTTGCTCAACTGCTTCAGGGCGCCTATCAGAGACTCGCCGTACCCTTCTTTTGCAGCAAATGCATCCGCCTGATATTCAAACTTTCTCGATATCATATTCGAGAACAGGTCGAATACCCTGCTTACGGGCCAGCTTATCATCGTAAGTACCGTAAATGCAAAATAATAATTCACATCGTCGAATCCGAAAGCCTGGCAGATCTCGGGAATGTTAAGTATCACTCCGAGCGAAACGATGAGGATTATGATCCTTAAAAACGAGAACCATACGGATCTTAAAGTATGTTTGTATTTGGCATGTCCGAATTCGTGAGCAAAAACGGCAATGATCTTATCCGTCGAATAGTTATTTACAAGATTGTCATCAAGAGAGATCGTCTTTTTTACAAGTCCGGTACAGAAAGCATTGGCTCTCGTGGTTCTTTTGGAAGCATCCATCACATAGATGTCTTTGATCTTCACATTGTATTTTTCACAAAGAAGCGTCAGCCCCTGTCTGAGTTCCCCGTCCTCGAGCGAAGTGAATTTATTGAATATCTTTAAGAACGTCAGCGAAAACAAAGCGATGAAAATATTGAAGACTATCACTGCAATGATCGTAAAAAGGATACCCAGATTCCCGAATTTTTCAAACAAGAGCATCACTCCGAGAAAAAGAAGCAATGAAAGGATAACGGAGATCAGAAATCCTTTGATGATATCAAGGATAAATGTCTTAATACTAGTCTTGTTGAATCCGTACTTCTTTTCTATCACAAAATTCGAATAGTATTCGAACGGAATGGAAAGTATCGTCGAAAACAGGGCAAATATCGCAATGAAGATGATATAATTCACAAAACGGTTGTATCCAAAAAGATTAAATACTTTCGAATGGATATTAAATATCAGAAGCACAAGCGTTATCGCAGCGGTGACCGCCGTCTCAAATGCGCTGAATTTCTTGGTGTCGTTCCTGTAATTGATCCATTTGTTGTATTTTTCTTCATCGTAAACATCTTTTACATTTTCCGGAAGAGGTTTCTTCACATACGAATCATTTAACTTGACCAGTACAAAATCAAATATGTTTTCGAGTATATATGAGATCAGAAGCAGTATTTTGATCATATTTATTTCCTTTATTACTGTTTTTTTAGAATGCAGTTGAAATTTTATCATCCGCCTTTTCAAAACGCAATACCCGAAATCCCTTGCATCCCCTGCAAATCCCTGTTATTAAGCAGATATCCGTCAGTTAAAAAAATATATATTTTATATCAATAAATCATCAAAAAATATTCTGTTTTTATAGCGATATCAGAATGAGTGTAGTATAATAACTGATATATTATTCGTAGTACAAACTCTTTAAAGGAGAACGCTATGATTACAATCACCACTATATTAATATGTGCCGTCTTACCGTTCATACTGGTGTTCGTTTTGATGCGCCTTATTATTCATTTTGTTGAAAAAACTCTTGATTTTCTTATAGAAAAGATCTTCTCTCTTCCGGAGATATTACTCGATTCCATAAAAGAAAAGTTTAAGAAAAAAGAAATTGTCGAAGCAATCGAATCCAAAGACTGAGTTTTATCCGATATGTTAAATAATGTTTCATGAGGAAACATATTTTATAAAGGAGGAATCTTATGAAAAAATTTATTGCTGAATTAATTGGTACATGCGTTCTTGTGACATTTGGCTGCGGAACGGCTATGCTTACCGGTTGTGAGCACTGGGGCGGATATTTGCTTACCGCACTTGCTTTCGGACTTGTTATCGTAGGTATGGCTTATTGCGTAGGCAACATTTCGGGCTGTCATATCAACCCTGCCGTATCTCTCGCCGTATTCCTCACAAAAGGAATGAGCGGAAAAGATTTTGCCATTTACGTTGTAGCACAGTGTCTCGGTGCATGGCTCGGCGGCGGAATCCTTGCTCTGATCTTCGGTGTAGCTGAAATCGAAGACATGACCGGCGGATTCGGTTCAAACGGTGTCGGCGGAGTTAACGGAAGCATTCCCGCAGCTCTTATCGTTGAAGTGATCCTTACATTCGTATTTGTTTTCGTTATCCTCGGTGTTACGAGCAAGAAATTCAATCACGGTTCATTCGGCGGTCTTATTATAGGTCTCACACTCGTTCTTATCCATATCTTCGGAATCGGTCTTACCGGAACAAGTGTTAACCCCGCAAGAAGCTTCGGTCCCGCGCTGGTTGCTGCGATCGCAGGAAATCCCGAACCCATTAAATATCTCTGGATCTTCATCGTAGGTCCTCTTACAGGTGCTGCCCTTGCTGCAGGTGTTCATGCATTTCTTGAAAAAGAAGACAAGACAAAATAATAAAATGATGTTATAATCATAAAAGATTATTTCCCGTTTTATCATATAAACAGACCCCTTTTGTCAATTTCGGCGAAAGGGGTTTGTTTGTTTTGAATTGTATGATATAATCCTGTTTAAGACTAAATACGTACGAGGTTTTTTATGGAAACACGTGCTGCCGTTATTGCCATCATCGTTGAAAATAACGAATCGGCTACAGAGATCAATGCCCTCTTGCATGAGTACAGCGATTCCATTATCGGAAGAATGGGTATTCCTTACAGAGAAAAAGGCATCAGCATCATCAGTGTTGCAATAGATGCCACTCAGGATACCATCAGTTCTCTCGCAGGCAAGATAGGACGGATCAAAGGAGTAACCGCCAAAACGGTCTACTCTCCGGCCGAAACAAATAAATAAATTTCTTAAACGATCTGACATCGAAACCTGTTACAGTTTGAGATGAAAGTGTGCGTTAAACATTTTGTATTACTGCACTCTTTTTGTATTTCAAGAGAGTGCTTTTTATTTTATCAGTTTCCGAACGGAGTTAAATATGATCAAATTTGCAATTTACGGAAAAGGCGGGATCGGAAAATCAACTTTATCATGCAATTTAAGTGCCTCCTTTGCGAAAAGAGGTCTTAAAGTAATGCAGATCGGCTGCGATCCCAAGGCAGATTCCACTTCCCTTTTATGCCCCAAAGAAAAGGTCACTCCCGTACTTGACCTGGTACGAAGTTCCAAACCCTTTACTCTCGAAGATATGGTTAAGGAAAGTGAATCCGGAGTTCTTTGCGTGGAAGCCGGTGGACCGGTTCCCGGTCTAGGATGCGCGGGAAGAGGCATTATCAATGCTCTGGAATCTCTGGAAAACAAAGGAGCCTATGATATTTACAAACCCGATGTCGTGATCTACGATGTCCTCGGCGATGTTGTCTGCGGAGGTTTCACGATGCCGATGCGAAAAGGCTTTGCCGACAAGGTATATATTGTAACATCGGGCGAAAAGATGTCTGTTTACGCAGCCGCGAATATTGCAATGGCAGTAGAGAACTTCAAAAAAAGAGATTATGCAAAGCTCGGCGGGATCATCTTAAACTGCAGGGGTGTCGAGAACGAACTTTCAAATGTCGAAACTCTTGCAAAGGATTTCGATACCGATATTGCTGCTGTAATTCCGAGAAGCCCTCTTTTTGCCGAAGCAGAAATCAAAGGAAAAACAATTGTTGATCTTTTCCCTGAAAGCGATGTTAGCGCTTCACTGCTCGGACTGGCTGAAAAAATATTGAATGATTATAAATAATAACAGATTATTTATGTAAACCTAAAAATATATTATTTCTGATAATTTGTTGAATTTATAATGCCACCGCCAAAACTATGTGTTATGTCAACCGGCAAGATAATATGTTATGTTAACCGGTAAGATTATGTGTTATGTTAACTGTCATAAATTGATTGGAATCATATGTTAAAACAAATATCTTTAAACGAAAATAAAATACCCGAAGGGATAAAGATCTCCGAAATCGATTTTAACAATCCTTTCCATGACGGTCTCCACTACAATCCTCCCGCAAGAGGAGTTTGGAATATCGTCCATACAGGCATGCTCATTCCCGAAGCACATCAGATCTACGTCTGCGCGCAGGGATGTCTTCGCGGTGTGATACTTACGGCTGCCGAAATGAACAGAATGGAAAATATGTCGTGGGTTGCTCTTCGGGAAAAAGATATGTGGAACGGCGAAATGGAATCCCGTGTCGTTGAAGGCTGCTCTCACATTGTGGATGAAATGGAAAAACATCCCAAATGCGTACTCGTTTATCTAAGCTGTATGCATCTTTTCGAGGGCTGCGATTTTAAAGTCATTTCAAAGGAACTCGAAGAACGCTACCCTGATATCGACTGGGTTGACTGTTACATGACTCCGACCATGAGAAAGTCTTTTGAACCCGATGTAATGATGAAAAAGAGCCTTTACTCTCCAGTCAGGAAACAGGCAGTCGACAAGAACCTTATAGGTTTGATCGGATGCGACAGGGAAACTGCAAAAAGCAGTGAAATATATACCCTGCTTGAAAAAGCCGGCATGAAAATGTGGGAAATAACCGAATGCAGATCCTATGAGGATTATCTTTCGCTCGGAAAAGCATCATTGCTTATCTCCTATCTTCCCGTAGTCGGTTATGCCGCTAGGGATCTTACATCAAGACTCGGTATAGAACATCTGGCAATAGACTTAAGTTATGACGAAGAAGAGATCATTTCAAACCTAAATTCTTTTTCAAATGCTATAGGACTTGATGAAAAATCTGTTAAAGAAACCACAGCCGTCACAAGATCAAATGCGCTAAAGGCTATAAAAGATGCAAAAAATATTATCGGTGGCAGACCGATCGCTATTGACTCTTCTGCCACGCCCAGACCGCTGGGACTTGCAAAACTGTTAACCGAAAACGGATTCAATGTTAAAAGGATTTATACCGATGCATTTTCGGCTAAGGAAAAATCCGATTTTATTGTTTTATGTAAACTAATTCCCAACCTGGAGATCTATCCTTCCATGGACCCGACAATGCTTTTCGCTTCGGATGAAATAACCGGTTCAGAATCCGATTTCATATGTATCGGACAGAAAGCAGCTTATTTTTGTCAAACCAGGAATTTCGTAAATATCATTGAAGGCGGCGGACTTTACGGATTTGACGGCATAGAAAAATTATGTCAACTAATGATCGATGCTTTCAATAACCCCAAAGATTTAAAACTTACCATATCCCACAAAGGACTCGGATGTGAAAGTTGTCTTTAAGAAAGAGATTTATTTATGAATCAGACAGCAAGAATAATATCAATATATGCGGCAGATACATCGGGTGTATGCTCGGCTCTTTATGAATACGGCGGAATGACCGTTATTCATGATGCCTCGGGATGCAATTCCACTTACACCACCCACGATGAACCCCGCTGGTACGATAAAAAAAGCATGATGTTCATTTCCGGGATCACGGAAAAAGATGCGGTAATGGGAAACGATGATAAATTCATTGACGATCTGATCATTGCAGCCAATGAATTAAAACCTGCATTTATCGCCCTTTGCGCTTCTCCTCTTCCGGCAATGATAGGAACGGATCTCGATGCTATTGCCTTTGCAGTTGAAAGCGAGACCGGAATACCATCTTTCAGTGTCAAAACAAACGGAATGAGTTCGTATATTTCAGGTGCGGCAAATGCATTTGTTGAAATATCAAAACATTTCACAAAAGAAAATCCCGACATAAACGCAAGTCTTAATATGTCCGATAAAACGGACAGATTAAAGATCAACATACTCGGGATCACACCCCTGGATTTTCCTTTAAGATCCTCTTATGATTCTCTGTTGGAATTCATAAATGATTCGGGTTTTGAACTTAATTCATGTGTCGGTGTAAATACCTGTCTTGAAGATATCGTCAATCTTTCCGATGCCGATGTTAACCTGGTGGTTTCCTCAGTCGGAGTTTCGCTGGCGGATCATCTATACGATGAATTCTCAATTCCGTATGTTAAAGGTGTTCCTTATGGAAAAGAGTTTTCCTTTAGGATTGGGGATTATATTAAAGAAAGTTTTTCAACCAAAACAAATATTGACTCAACAAAAGATTTAAGATGTGAAGGCGATACCGCCATTCTCGGCGAAAGCATCCAAAGTGCTTCGCTCGCATCCGCTCTTTTGCTTGATAAAGGTATTAAAGCATGTGTACTCGAAACGGTAGGCGAAGGTGATCTTGATATTTTAAAACCTTTCGATCTTTCCTGTGATGACGAAAAGATTCTCGAAGATGAATTAAGAAAATTCAAAACTGTTTTGGGAGACCCTTTATTTAAACCCATAGTTCACGATGCTGATTTTATTCCTCTTCCTCACGAAGCTTTTTCGGGAAGATGTTTTACAAAATCCGCACCGAATCTGATCTATACGGATTTGGATTTTTTATAAGAACAATTCATAAAAGAAAAAATATATTTACAAAATTTTAAAGGAAATAAAAATGATTAAGATCGCAATTTACGGAAAAGGCGGTATCGGGAAATCCACGGTAACCTCCAATTTGGCAGCCGCACTGGCATATATGGGAAAAAGAGTTATACAGATAGGATGCGATCCCAAAGCGGATTCGACTTCCAATCTTCTTTCGGGAAATCCCGTTTTTCCCGTCATGAATTATATGCGGGATTACGATAAAGAACCCGAATCACTTGAAGAAATATCCAAGATCGGTTACAAAGGGATCCTTTGTATTGAAACTGGCGGTCCGACACCCGGTCTCGGATGTGCGGGAAGAGGGATAATCACCACTTTCTCGCTTCTCGAGGAACTGGAACTTTTTGAAAAATTCAAACCTGACGCAGTGCTTTATGATGTCCTCGGCGATGTTGTCTGCGGGGGATTTGCCGCTCCCATCCGTGAAGGACTTGCGAGTAAAGTAATCATTGTGACCTCGGGTGAAAAAATGGCATTATACGCCGCCGGAAACATTAACAGCGCCGTTGAAAACTTCAAGGAAAGAAGTTACGCAAAAGTCCGCGGTATCGTTTTAAACAGAAGAAATGTTTTAAACGAAGAGGAAAAGGTACGTGAATTTGCTTCCTCACGCTCTCTTCCGATCATTGCGGATATTCCTCGAAGTGATGATATCATCCGATTTGAAGATGAAGGAAAAACCGTTATAGAAGGCGACCCCACTCTTGAAGTCAGCCGTTGTTTTCTTGATCTTGCCAAAATGCTCATAGAAGAAGACGAAAAAGAAAACATGTAAGATCGGTTTTTCATAAAAGCGTTTTACGATCGATTAATCCAGTAACACTTGAATTATATTATTAAAGCGAGAAATACCATGCAGAAAGCATTTTATAAAACAGCAAAAGAAATCGTAGAAACCGGATTTGATGCACTTCCTTCAGAACTTGTTTCGTCGAAACATCTGATATACTCATCTCCCGCGACTCTTTCTTTTAATTCGCCCGGTGCAAAGGGATACGGAGTTAAAAGAGCCGGTCTCGCGGTTCCGGGATCCGTAATGTTACTTGTTTCTCCGGGATGTTGCGGAAGAAACACTTCGCTTTTTAAAAGCTCTCCGGAATACAAAGACAAATTCTTTTTTCAGCTTCTGGACGATACCGATATAGTAACGGGAAGGCATCTTATGAAAATAACGGATGCAGTTAGGGAAATGCTCGATTTCCTTGAAAAAAGACCGTCCGCAGTTATGATATGCATCACCTGCGTGGATGCGCTTCTTGGAACGGATATGGAAAGAATATGCAAAAAAGTCACCGAAGAAACTTCGATCCCATGCGTAGCCTGTTATATGTACGCATTGACTCGTGAAAAGAGACTTTCTCCGATGGCATATGTCAGAACATCCGTATACACTCTTCTGGAGAAACAAAAGCGTGAAAACAAAGATATGAACATTCTCGGATTTTTTTCGCCGATCTCATCTTCGAGCGAGATATTCGATCTTTTACATGATTCGGGAATCAAAAACATACGTGAACTTGCAAGATGCAGTTCTTTTGAAGAATACAAAGAACTTTCGAAAGCGAATTTCAATCTGGTACTGAATCCAGAAGCAAGGCATGCTGCTCTTGATATGCAAAAGCGTCTCGGCATTCCTTTTATTGAAATGCTTCGTCTCTATCAGCCCGATAAGATCCACAATCAGTACATGCTGTTAAAAGATGCCATCGGTGTCGATTTTGATGATTCGGTGCTTTACGAAAACACGGTAAAATGTATCTCCGATTTCAGGGAGAAACACGGAAAACTAAGATTTGCAGTCGGTGAGATCTTAAATGCGGATGCAATAGAGCTTGCACTGATGCTCGTAAAAGAAGGGTTTGAAGTAAAAAGCGTATTCGCAACTATCGGCGAACTTAACTACAGCTTCTTAAAAGCATTGGCAAAATTAAGTCCCGATACCAAAATTTACTCCAATCTCTCACCTACAATGCTCAATTATGAACCTGACGATATCGACTGCTATATAGGTTCCGACTGCCTGTATTATTTCAATGACAAACCCGGGATCGAATGGTGTGAGGACGTAGAGCCTTTCGGTTATGATGCGGTATGCACATTGTTTAACAGGCTGGATGCGGTACTCGATCCTAAAACAAATTAATTTTGAAACGGTATGGATTATGAAAAAATTTTTAAAATATATGTCACCCTTCGCCCCCGATCAGTCGGGAGCATGCAGTGTCTTTTATGAACTGGGCGGACTTATCGTAATATGTGATGCCGGCGGATGTGCGGGTAATATCTGCGGATTTGACGAACCGAGATGGTTTGACAAAAAAAGCGCTATTTTCAGTGCAGGTCTTCGCGATATGGATGCCGTAATGGGCCGAGATGACAAACTCATCGAAAAACTCTCGTATGCATATGAACAGCTGGGCGGAAACTTCGCACTCATCGTCTCCACTCCCGTTCCCGCGGTGATCGCTACGGATCTTAAATCCCTGGAGCGGATGTGCACAAAGAAACTTGGAATTCCCTGTATCGCAATCGACAGTACGGGAACAAATCTTTATGACAAAGGTGAAGAAAAAGCATGGTTTCGTCTGTTCGAGACATTCGCGTCAGAAACCTTCGAAGTTGAAAAGGGAAAGACAGGAATAATCGGAGCTACTCCGCTTGAAACAGGTTTTACCGATTCGAAGATCCTGAAAAAATACCTGTCGGATTGTGGTTTACATAATACTGTTATCTATTCCATGGGAACAGATCTGGATGAAGTTAAAAAAGCATCATCCTGCGAAAAAAATATCGCAGTTTCCGTTTCGGGAGTTAAAGCAGCCGAATATTTAAAGGAAAGATTCGGGACTCCTTATGAGATCGCCTATCCTTTTATTCCTGATAAAATTATGTCAACCGTCCCTTATGAGAAAGATTGCAGGATCCTTATTATACAGTCGCAGTTGCGTGCCAATGAGCTGCGTAAAAAGATCGGCAGACCCAATACAGACTGCGCGACTTGGTTTACATTTAAAAACGAATATGCTCTTGAAAATGATGCAGCATTAAAGGGTGAAGACGATCTGACTTCACTTATATCCGACCGCAATTACGATGTGATAATCGCCGACAGCGATGCCGAAAAACTCTGTCGTGATGCCGGATTCAGCGGTACTTTTATTGATTTTCCCGAATTTGCCGTTTCGGGAAGGATATCAGATCTTCTTTAAGCGAGGTATTTATTTTGAATACATGTGTCATACGTGTATACGGAATTGTTCAGGGTGTCGGTTTCAGACCTTTTGTCAGCCGTACCTGTCTGGAAAACAATATAAAAGGCAATGTTTCCAATAAAGGTTCGTATGTCGAGATCCATGCTCAGGGCGATATCAGACCACTGATGGATGCACTGAATCACAATGCACCGAAACGATCCGTAATACTTGAAACAATAAGTAAATATGTCGATGAAAAAGAGTATTCCGGTTTTGAAATAATCGAAAGCGAAAAAGACATCGGAGAAATTTTTGTATCACCCGATATAGCAATCTGCGAAGAATGTAAAAAAGAGCTCTTTGATGAATCCGACAGACGTTTTCTTCACCCGTTCATCAACTGCACCAACTGCGGTCCGAGGCTTACAATTCTTGATTCCATGCCCTACGACCGGATACGAACGAGTATGGGCGAGTTCGAAATGTGTGAAGACTGTTCAAAAGAATATACCTCTCCTTCATCAAGACGCTTTGATGCACAGCCCGTTTGCTGCAATAAATGCGGTCCGGAGGTTTACATAATTAATCCCAATGATCCTGACGACAACAGTCTGAAAGGCCGTTCGGCGATAATCTCGGCAAGAAAAGCCCTGATCGAAGGAAAGATCGTTGCAGTAAAAGGTATCGGAGGCTTTCATCTCGCATGTGATGCAACAAACGAATCCGCCGTCCAAAGACTTCGTATCTTAAAAAACAGACCGATGAAACCTTTCGCGATAATGATGCGAAATCTTGATACCGTTAAAAAGTACTGTGAAACCGACGAGATCAAAGAAGAATACCTGACCGGACATCAGAAACCGATCATACTTTTAAACAAAAAGGAAAACTGTGATCTTGCACCCTCTCTCGCTCCGGATAATCCGACTCTGGGTGTCATGCTTCCGTATGCTCCGATCCAGTTGCTCTTATTCGATTACAATGACGGTCTCAATATGCCCGATGCTCTGGTCATGACATCGGCAAACGCATCGGGTGCTCCCATATGCAGAACCGATGAAGATGCTTTAAGTGAAATATCATCTTTTACCGACCTGATCCTTTCAAACAACAGAACCATACGGTTAAGGTGCGACGATACGGTTACCGATTTTTTCGAGGGCAAGCCTTATATGATAAGAAGATCCAGAGGTTTTGCTCCCCTTCCGACATTTATGCCGGGAAATGCCAAAGGCTGCGTACTCGGTATAGGCGGTGAACTTAAAAATACTTTTTGCATAGCCAAGGATTCACTTTTGTATCCTTCAGCTTATATCGGAGACATGGAAGATCTTCGCTCGGTCAATGCTCTGAATGCATCGATCGACAGAATGAAAAATCTTCTGGAAGCCGATCCGACACTGGTCGTCTGTGATATGCATCCTTTATATCACACAACCGAAGTTGCCGAATCTCTGGGACTTCCGGTAATTAAAATACAGCATCACTATGCTCATATCCTCTCATGTATGGCAGAAAACAATTATACGGATGAATGTATCGGTGTTTCTTTCGACGGAACCGGATACGGAACCGATAAAACGATCTGGGGCGGAGAAATCCTTAAATGTGATCCATACGATTTTGAAAGACTTTCATCGATAACGCCCTTTGTACAGTCTGGCGGAGACGCATCTTCGAGGGAAGGCTGGCGTATCGCAGCTTCAATACTGAGAGATAACTCGTCAGACGGTAAGGATATTTGCAGAAAACTTAATATCTGTTCCGATATAGAATATGATATGCTTGATAAAATGGCAAAAGCCAATATAAACAGTGTTATGTCAACCAGCGCCGGCAGGCTGTTTGATGCCGTAAGTGCAATCCTCGGCATCAGAAAATCTTCCACATTTGAAGGAGAATCATCAGTTTCACTGATGTTTGCGGCACAAAGATACGAGAAATCGGATAACGATCTTTCTTTAAAGGATTTTAGTTTACATAATTTTAATCTTCTCTCTGAAAACAGACTTAATACGAACGAACTGGTCGTTGCCATAGCAAAAGAATTTCTGAACGGCAGAAACAAAGACATGCTTGCATATGCTTTTCATAAGATACTTGCCGAAATGATCATCGAAGAATGCTTTCTTCAATCCGAAAATACAGGGATCAAAACAATAGCTTTAAGCGGCGGTGTATATCAGAATATCCTGCTTTTGAAACTTACTAAAAACGGACTGATATCAAGAGGATTAAATGTATTGCATCACAGCCTTATCCCTCCGAATGACGGAGGAATAGCTTTGGGACAGGCCTTCTACGGAATAATGTCCTTAAATAAAACGGAAAATGATTAGGAGGAAACAAATATGTGTGTAGGTTTACCCGCAAGAGTTGTCAGTATTAACGAAGGAACTGCGATCATTGACGCCAACGGAGCAAAAAGAAGTGTTGCTTCCCAGCTTATCGATGATCTCGAACCCGGTGATTACGTTATGGTTCATGCCGGTGTCGCAATTGCCAAGATCAATTCCGATGACGAAACAGAAGGAAATGAAATACTTGGTATAATCTGATCTTTCGTATCAGTACGAAACTGTAATCATCTTCTGCTTTTCGAAAAAATATAATATTAACAAGGATTAAACATGAACGAAATTATTCAAAGATCAAAAGAAATAATCACGGGTTATGACGGTCCGAAGGTTCGTATTATGGAGGTATGCGGAACACATACCCACGAAATCTTCAGACTTGGTATAAGAAGTCTCTTACCCGAAAACATCGACCTTATCTCAGGTCCCGGCTGTCCCGTATGTGTTACACCGATCGGCTTTATAGACGAAGCTTTGTATCTTGCTCTTGAAAAGAACTGTCTTATCACAACTTTCGGCGATCTCATTAAAGTTCCGGGAACCGAAATGAACCTTGCAAAAGCAAGAGCTAACGGAGCTGCGATAAGACCTGTCTACTCTCCCGATGATGCTGTTGAGATCGCAAAGGATAATCCCGATACCGAAGTTGTTTTTCTTTCGGTCGGATTTGAAACTACAACACCGTCATCATGTCTTGCTGTTAAAAAAGCCAAAGAACTGAATCTTAAAAACTTTTCGATACTTACGGCCAACAAATCAATGCCTAATGCATATCTGAAACTTAAAGGAAGTGCCGATGCTTTTATCTATCCCGGACATGTCAATGCGATCACCGGTAATTCCGTCTGTAAGCATCTTAAAGAAGAAGGCGTATCCGGTGTTGTTGCCGGCTTTACCGCAAACGAACTGATGAGTGCACTCGCGGTAACGATCGAGATGCTCAAGAAAAACGAACCTTTCTTTGTCAACTGCTATCCCAGAGTCGTTAAAGACGAAGGAAACCCTGCAGCGATCAAGCTGATGGATGAAGTAATGGAACTTTGCGACACCGAATGGAGAGGTCTCGGTATCATAGAAAAATCCGGAATGAAGCTTAAAGCCGAATACTCCGATTTTGATTCAAGGATCAAGCTTAACATTCCCGTTATTCACGGAAAACCCAATCCCGCCTGCAGATGCGGAGAAGTCCTTCAGGGACACTGCAAGCCTTCCGATTGTCCAATGTTCGGAAAAGTCTGCACACCGCTTCATGCCGTCGGTGCTTGCATGGTATCCGATGAAGGTGCCTGCTCGGCTTATTATCAATACGGTCAAATGTAATCTGTTGAATATATTTACGAAAGGAAGCATATAATCATGGAAAATATAATCACTCTCGCTCACGGTTCCGGAAGCACTCAGACCAATGAACTGATCGACAGGATTTTCAAATCTAATTTTGACAACCCTTATCTTACCGCTGATGATGCGGCCGTTCTTGATATTGAAGAAGGAAAAATAGCAATGTCTACCGACGGATTTATAGTATCTCCGTATGAATTCCCGGGCGGAAATATCGGTAAACTTGCCGTTTGCGGAACCGTAAACGATATAGCCTGCATGGGTGCAAAACCCAAATATATCACATGCTCATACATAATCGAAGAAGGTTTTCCTGTTGAAGAACTGGAAAAGATCGCCGAATCCATGGGCGAAACCGCAAGAAAAGCAGATGTGAGGATAGTTGCAGGAGACACCAAAGTCGCGGGAAAAGGTCAGGTTGACAAAATATTCATTACAACTGCCGGTATCGGTAATATCATCGAGGGTGCCAATACATCCGGTGCTTTTGCAAAACCCGGAGATAAGATCATAGTTTCAGGTGATGTGGGAAGACACGGCTGTACTATTCTTCTTGCCAGAAACGAATTTAATATCGATGCAGATATTACAAGTGACTGCGCACCTTTATGGAGCAATATCGAATCTGTATTAAATGTTACAAAGAATATCCATGTAATCAGAGATGCCACAAGAGGCGGTGTGGGAACGGTCCTTTACGAGATCGCACATCAGAGCAATGTCGGCATTTCCATTGACTCTTCCGCCATCCCCATCGATCCCGGAGTACGCGGAGTCTGTTCAATGCTCGGTCTTGAACCTTTGTATCTCGCATGTGAAGGAAGACTTGTATTTATCGCTCCCGCTGAAGAAGCAGACAAAGTACTCAATACATTAAGGTCATGTGAGAATTCCGAAAAAGCAGCGATCATCGGCGAAGTTACCGACGAGAATATCGGCAAAGTTGTATTGTACACGGCAGTCGGAGCAAAGACTCTTCTCTCCCGTCCAAGCGGTGAACTTCTTCCGAGAATCTGTTAATATTTTTGACGGCATCACGTCACAATCTTACGTTCTGTGCGACTACTGCCGAAATAAGCAAAACATTAGTTATCGTAAAAAAACACCCGTAATAATTTATCCGATATCTGCTCGGAGTAGTATTACGGGTGTTTGTATTTATTCTAATTATTATTCAATTCGGAATTCATGTTCTTGAATGCATCGCGCTTGATCAGTTCAAGCATTACATTTACGATATCGGGATCAAACTGCTTTCCCGAACCTTCTTCAAGTTCCGATATGATTTTTTCTTTTGAAAAAGCTTTTCTGTAACATCTGTCGGAATTCATGGCATCAAATGCATCCGCTACACATATTACCCTGGCAACAAGCGGAATACTTTCGCCTTTAATACCATCGGGATATCCTGTTCCGTCATATCTCTCATGATGGTACTTTGCACCTTCGATGATATCCGGGATCGAAGTAAAATCTTTCAGGATCAGAGCTCCGTTTGTGGTATGCGTCTTAATTACATCCATTTCTTCTTTGGTAAGAGCACCGGGCTTATTGAGAATGGCATCCGGGATATTGATCTTGCCGACGTCATGAAGAAGTGCGATGTAGTAGATGTTATACAATTCTTCATCATCAAATCCCATCTTTTCCGCAAGTTTCTTGGTATAAAAAGCTACTCGGATCGAATGACCTCTCGTATACTGATCCTTGGCATCTATGAAATTTGTAAAGGTTTTCATCGACTGAATGATGATCTTCTGGTCATGTTCCGCCCTTATCTTATACTGATGATCTTTTATCGCAACCGCAATGTTAATGGACACAAATATGATCAGGAAAAGGATCAATGCCAATAATCCGTAGAATAAAGGATAATCGGTCATTTTCGCTTCGGGATAAGCTGTAAGAAGAAAATCCGTGATCTCATCATCTGAATTTGAAAACAGAATGAATCCGAAAGTAATGCTGTCACTCGGAGCAATGCTGTCGTTATAGCCCTGATCCGGAGTATTGTAAATGGTTACCGTTCCATCGGGATTTTCATCATAAGAAATATTCCATGAATCGGAAATACTGGAATTATTGGGAAGCGATATCGTAACAGTCCAGTCTTCAAGATTGTTTAATGTATTGTTATACAAAGTTGCATCATACTGATTCGCATGATAACCGCTGTCAAGCCATCCTTTACTTATCGGCATGGAAATATACATCTGCTCTTCGGTATAATCCGCAAAATCTCCGGTCTGACGGATAACGATTTCAGGAATTGAATTTACCTTAATATAAAGATAAACAAATCCTATAACAATAAAAATCATAATCGCCAGGCTGATAAATGATGCTGTTTTTCGATTTCCAAACATAACTAGAGTCCCTCTTTTATATGCATATTTTACATGATCTTCTCGCCGTCAATACTTGTAAGTTCATAAACGAAAAGACCTTTGGATTTTCCCTTAAGCGGGATCTCACCTATCGGATTGACGGTCACATCCCTGTCTTTAACCCTGTCGTAGATCGTCTGACTTATAAGTACCTGTCCTGCTTTTGCATTTGCTTCCAGACGTGCTGCCGTATTGACGGTATCGCCTATGGCTGTATAATCCATTCTCGTTTCACATCCGATGTTTCCGACGACTGCTTCACCGCAATTGACACCGACACCGAATGTGACTTTTTTGCCGAATCTTTTTTCGCAGGATTCCTCAAGCGCACGCGCTCCCGCAACAATATCCTTAGCGGTTCTTAAAGCTCTCATTTCGTAATCATCCAGATCAAAAGGCGCATTAAACACCGCCATTGTAGCATCACCGATAAACTTATCCAGCGTTCCGCTGTTTTTAAATATTGAACTTGTCGTAAGATTTAAATATTCATTCAGGATTTCAACTACCTGATCGGGTCTTAAACTCTCCGATAACGGAGTAAATCCTCTGATATCTACAAAAAGTACCGCAATATCCCTGTTCTCACCGCCAAGTGTTATCTGATACTGTCCGGATTTCATCAGACCGTCAACTACCTGCGGTGCAACATATTTTCTGAACGCGTCCGTCATTCTTTTCTTTGTGATCCACTGGTTCAGATAATTTCCTATCAGTGCAATGAAATACACTATAAGGAAAAATATCAGAAAATAAGAACCGGGGATTATTATATTCGCATCAGTAAAAAGTTTGGAGCTTACAAATACCGTAATGGCTTCTATCGCAACAAAAACTCCGGATCCGACGCTGAGTCGCATATGCGAAAATACGATAAACAGCGGGATCACAAGCATTGCAAGTATCAGGCTGATAAAAAGCCTGTTCAAAGGAAGCGGAAATGCTCCGTCGAGGTAACTTTGAATGATATTGGCATTTATCTCTACTCCGAACATCTGATTAGAACTGTTCGGTACCGCAAACTGATCCTGCAATCCGTTTTCATATGCACCCACAAGTACTATGCAGTTTGAAAAGACTCTGGGATCGATGTTTCCTTCCAAAAGATCATTCAGAGAGATCGTTTCGTAGTCAAAAGGCTTTCCTGCAAAATAGATCCATTGTGTTCCGGAGGAATCCACTGCAGGTTCCACGGGAACTATATTATTGGCTTTACAGTAGTTCTCAAATATTTTATACGAAAAAGAAGTATATGTTTCATCCGCAGCGCTGTTGTAAATGTATGGAAGCACTCTTCTTACCACACCGTCGGAATCTGCTGCAACATTAACATATCCGTAATCGCAGTTATCTCCGGTATACGGAATTTCCACGTTACGCACATAGAACGTATCTATTTTTCGATTTTCGTTCTCGTCGATCCTTAAGACCGTATCAAAATCAATATAGGATGCAAGAACCGTATTGCTGCCTTTTACTTTGTTTAAAAATACTTCGTCTCCCTCTTCGGACATATCGGTTGTCAGCAAAACATCAAATCCTACAACAGCGGGATAATCTCCCAAAGCATCAAGAACATCTGCATAAATGCTTCTGTCCCAGGTTCCGAACAGGCCGTAGTTATTAAGAGTTTTCTGGTCTATTGATATTATTTTTATGGACTGGTTCACGCCACGGGATTTCTGGTAAACCTTATCCCTGTACAGTGAATCAACCGAATAGAGAATATCATTATAGCAAAACAAAAACGCCAGTATCCCCATAAACAGGGCACCCGCAAGAATATACCAGTTTTTCTTTTTTTGTTTTTCTTTAGTCGATTTTTCCTTGTTTTGCATTTATTTACAAATTCCTGTGTTATTCGGCATTCCAGAAGAACATCGTATCGGTATTGATGGGATTATCAAATTTTGCATCCCAGCTTCCTTTCGGCGTGGGCATAAACTGAGGTTCCTGTGCAGTCATGCCGTCTTCTACCATCTGAGTGGCAAATACTTTTTTATTGTACATAAAGGTTACCATATGAGGTTTACCCTCATAGTCCTCCAATGCATCCTGCAGATCATCACCCGAAATGACCATTTTGCCGATGCCGTCGGAAATATCTTTGAAAAACTCTATCGTAACCTTAGGGAATGTGGAAAGATCGATATTTTTAAATTCTTCGATGATACGGCTGTCAGATTCGTTTCCTCCTATAAGAATATCCGTATTGGCATCAAATTCATACTCGTCACCGATTTTATTTCCGTTTTCATCATGAAGCGTAACCACTACATGGCCGTCCGTTACGGTAAGTCTCGTAATGGTATTCATCTGCGGTATATTGGAAGCTTCAAGTGTTTTAGCCATAAATAGCATGGAAGGCTGAATGGCCGAATTGGCAAGAACTTCATTGATCGTGTCAACATCAGTTACTTCTACACGAAAACTCGTTCCTCTAACAGCCATTGTGGAGTTGGGTGTATTGATCTCATAAAAAGAATCTTTACTGAGTGAATTCTGAATCTCACATGTCATGGCACCGCGTTTCAGTTCGATCCTCGTTCTCGAATCTTTGGAAGTTCCCTCAGCAACCAGTTCGAAATCGGTATTCTGCTCAACATAGGCCAGTTTGTCTTCATCGAGCATCAGAACGAGTGAACTGTTACCGTCAACATGTATAAGATCCCCGCTTTGCAGCGCCATGCCGACATACGCTTCCAGGTCGCTTATTGCACCTCTGGAAATAATACTGTGTCCCTCAGCCTGCATGATCTTTATAACACGATATGTCTCGCTTTTTCCACGGGAAAACATTATTATCACGATTACTGCCACAACGATCAAAACTGCCGCTCCTGCGCCTGCACCTATAATAATCCCCTTTGACTTTTTACTCATCAAATTTGCCTCTTTCAAAATTTATAGAATCATCTCTTGTGGAAATATTTATCGCCTTCAACTCTGGTGTAGAAAACGATTCCGCCTTTATATTCGGTCTTTTCATCGTCGACGCTCCATGAACTGCCTTCGGGAGTCTTATATTCTTCACCTAATTCAAGATAAAATTCGCCTTCGGAAATAATACCTTCTTTAAGCCACTTCGGTGCAGTGATTATCTCAATCATGGTTTCGTTTCCGGCAACATCCACCACTTTTACGGTGACTCTCTGTTTTTTCTTTCCGATAGGAAGATCAAAAACATAATTTCCGTTTTCTATACTGAAATCAACTTCATTATCGTCAACAAAAATCTTGTAGATATTCTTATCGGATGCTATTCCTTTAAGGATTCCTGTTTCATCTGCGAAATATATTCCGCCCTTTTCCATATCCTTTATGCTGGGTGCATCCTTGTCTATCAGCATGTTTCCGATTGTTATTCCGTCAGTCATTTCACCTGTGGATTTTTTCCTGATGTATAATTTTCCTCCTCTGAAACCTTCTTCAATCTTGATAGAATCTGAAGAAAATGAGTTACGGTCATTCAATGAAATTTCAAATCCTTCACCGGGAACAATGAATACATCCGAAACAAACCAGTCTCCTTCGCCGTTCGTACCGCTTATTTTGTACGATCCTGCCGGAACTGGCAGATATGCTATCGTAAATGAAGCTGTAGCTGAACAAGCCTTATAGTTTCCTGTTTCAGGCAGACTGACTTTTACGGTATAATCTCCTACTTCGGTAGGCATAGTTGCAGAATAAGTTCCGTCGGAGCTGCCGGATTTTTTAAATCTGACTACAGCCTTGGAAACATCGTTTGTCTGAGAACTGATGCTGACAACACCGGGTGTTCCTCCGTAATAGAATCCGCTTATTGATACCGATACCCTGCCTTCGTTTTTAGGCACGGGAGGAACATCTTCTTTTTTCTTGATCACAAATCCTGTCTGAGGATTCTCCGGCAGTTTGTAATTACTGTTTGATACACTTACTGCCGTTGCGGTATGATTGCCTGGTTGTGAAGCCGCACCGGTAACTTTAACTTCACATGTATCGTTAGCTGCCAGTCCTGTTGCTTCGGCTATCGGACAATGCTCTTTTCCGTCATACTCAAATTCAGTGTTACTCCATTTTAATCCGATGGTCTTGGGTGATATCGAAACGCTTAATTTTCCGACACTGCTATCAGTACAGTATTCATTACCCAAAGCCTTATACCAGATCTGATATGTTCCTACATTTGATCCTTTAGGTAACGAAGACGTAAATTCACCGTTTTCGGATGTAGCAAATACAACCGTTCCGTTTACAACACTGACTATCTGTACAAGTTCCTGATCGTTACCGTTATAGATAATACCTTCATAAGGCTTCACTACACATGATGCCTCACCCGTAATAACAAACTCCGTACTTATGCCGCTTGAAGGCAATGCATAATTCGAATTAGACAACTCAACCGCAGTAGCTGTATGTTTTCCGACTTCAGAAGCCGAACCTTCAACTGTTACAGTACATGAATCGCCCGATACAAGATTGGTTGCTTCCGCATTCGGACAATGCTCATTACCGTCATATTTGAATTCGGTTTCACTCCACTTAAGACTTACTGTCTTGGGAGCTATCTTTACAATTAGTTCTTTAGGTTCAAGATCGTTATAATTCTCATCTCCGATAACCTTATAGATGATCGTATATGTCTTTGCGTCTTTTCCTGTCGGTATCTCTTCCGTAAATTCTGATTCTTCGTCTTCGGTCGAATCTTCGCCCAAAGCATCTGTTGAATTCGATGAATTCTTTTCGTTTATTGCATTAACGGCTGTTTCATCGATCAGTCTGTAAAGAATTTTACCGTTTGTTGCAGAGAGTCCGCTGACCAACTTCTGTTCTTCTCCGTTATAAACCGGCTCGACATCATCCGGTCCGATCACAATCGGATTTGCTTTTTCAATCACAAATACTTTTGATTTATCGGAATCGGAGATCTCGTGGTTTGCATAATCTTCTTCCGTGAGATTAATAACCGCAACATATTTTCCGGCGGAAACCGCATTTTCAACTTCCTTTTCATCTCCCATGATCGAATAGATCACGTCAAACGCTGAACCGTCGGCATCCGTAACACTCACTTCCGGTTTATGTGCTACTCCGTCATATGTAAATGTTGTTTCGCTGCTCCAGGAAACATTCAAAGTCTGCTTACTGATTTCGGTCTCGACAGATTCAGGGGCACTGTCTTCACAGTATTCATCTCCGACCGCCTTATACCATACTTCATACTTACCGGCATTTTTACCTGTAGGGATCGAATCGGTGTATTCTCCGTCTTCTGACAGAGCAAATACAACTTTACCGTTTTCTGAACTTACAATCTCAACCAGTGCCTGTTCCGATCCGTTATATGTAAGTCCTTCTATGGCCTTTACCTCGCAGGAAGCAACTCCTGTAATAACAAATTCCACACTTGCATCGGAATCGTTTTCGCCTTCTGCATCGGTAGGTAATGAATAATTCGGGTTCGATAAAGCTGTCGCTTTCGCTGTATGTTTTCCGACTTCGGAAGCCACCCCTTCAACTGTAACAGCACATGAATCACCCGATTCAAGATTGGTCACTTCTGCCTTCGGACAATGCTCGTTACCGTCATATTTGAATTTGGTTTCACTCCAGTTAAGACCTGCTGTCTTGGGTGCTATGCTTGCACTGAGTTTCTGTGGCTCACTGTCTTCATAATATTCATTTCCCAAAACCTTATACCAGATCTCATATGAACCGGCAGCTTTGCCCGTGGGAATCGTTTCTGAAAATTCACCGTTTTCGGATGCGGAAAATACCACCTTCCCTGACTCGTTTTCCAATGCCTCAATAAGGTTTTGATCTTCACCGTTATATATGAGTCCATCAATGGCTTTAACTTCACAGGAAGCAACTCCTGTAATAACAAATTCTATGCTTGTTTCCTCCGTATCATCAGCCACTACGGCAGATAAAGCCGAAGAATTCTCTGACCCTTTTTTATCCGAGAGCAAATCTCGGTTAAGATCAGATAATGCATTACTTGAATCTCCGACAACATCAGCTATATTTGCAGGCAGACAATAATTCGGATTCGACAACGATGTTGCAGTGGCAATATGCTTTCCGACTTCTTTTGCCGCACCCTCAACAATCACATCGCATTCGTCTCCGTTCACCAGTCGTGTTGCTTCCGCACTCGGGCAGTGTTCTTCACCGTCATATTTAAACTCGGTATCACTCCACCTGAGTCCGACAGGCTGAGGATAAATCGATACTGCAATTGATTCGTGGTCGATATCACTGTAATATTCATCACCTATGACTCTGTACCAAACAGTATAATCTCCGGCATTTTTTCCTGCAGGAATTGTTTCCGAATAATCTCCGTCTTTGGAAGAAGAAAAGACAACTGTTCCGTTAATTACATCTTCAACAGAAACCAGTTCCTGAGAAGTTCCGTTATAAACAAGTTTTTCGACGGGATTAACTACTGCAGACGCTTCGCCGTAAACCTCAAGCGTAACATTCAATTCAGAAATATTTCCTGCTTCATCCTCTGCAACAATTGAATAATCCTTTTCCGTTTTTCCCGCTTTAAGCACTATCGAAGCCTTACCTTCTTCTTCGATTTCCACTTCTTCTTCGTTTACGGTAACCGAATAAAGATTATCATCGTATACTTCTAATGTAAGAGTCTTAACCTTATAACTTCCCTCTTCAATGATCTCTATTTCGGTTCCTTCATCATCTAAGCCCATCTCCGAGAATTCGGGTTCATCCATATCGATAAGGATCGGTTCAACTTCAATTGCATCCGTAAATCTTTTGGTCTCGGTATTATAAAGCCATATCTGTTCCAATTCTTCATCGTAAACTATTGCATCCGAATATTCGCCTTCCAGATCGTCGGAAATCTTATATCCCTCGGGTGCAATGAGTTCAACTTCACTCGTATAGAATCCTCTTTCCCCTTCCGTACCAGATATAGTAAATGCAGGATCGGGTGTTTCTTCCACAGCCTGGGTCAATGATATCGTCCACTCGGAAACATTACCGACAACATCCGTTGCAACAACAGTAAAGTCCTTAGTAACAGGTCCTTCATTGATAAGCGTAACATGTGCTTTTTCGTTAGTATGTTCCTCATCAAACGCAACTTCTTCTCCGTTAACGGTAACGGACTTCAATGACGGATAATAGGTTACAATTACATTATCATCGTTGTCATCATCTACAAATATCGAATAAGCATCCACAATATCAAATTCTACCGTTTGCCCTTCTATTTCATTTTTCGACTCTTCGGATAATTCAAATTTGGTTTTTTCACCATCTATTTCAAAAGAATTCTCAAAATCAGTCACATATACTTTCGGAGCATCGGAGTCAATCCAAACATTGTCCCCGAATAAATTGGTTCTTTCAGTTACAGCCCCGTCAGTTTTTCTCTGCAGGAATACATACACGCTTGAACCGTTCGTGTTGTCAACCGTTAAATCTTCTTTAAAAGTAATATCCGGTTCATAAGAATAATCGTCAGAAATAAGATATCCTTCGGGAGGTGTAATTGTAAGCGGTCCTTTGTAAGTGTCATAATCACCTACTTTAACATCAAGTTTTTCAGAGCTTAAAGTCACTTCTTCCTCCGGGAAAGGAAGAAATACGATTGGAAATGGGATCGGCTCACTTTCATATCTGTCATATAAATCCGTAGCATAAACAATTATCTGAACTTTGCATCCATTATCTGCTCCGCCAATATAATGCCTGTCCTCTCCGTAACCTCTGAAATTGCTTCCGGTAAGCTTAAAATGAACATCTGCATCGTCCTTTACACCCGTAACCAGATCCTGAATAAGCAAAGTCTTGCCGAACACACCGACATAGGCGGTTTTTTCATCGGGATTAAATACTATACTGTCCTGTTTACCCTTAACTTTAAATCCGCCAATTGCCGTTTCTTCACTGTATCCCAAAGAAATCAGTCTGTCTTCCTCGATTACTGCCGGAGTTCCCTCCACAATTGCTTTGACAGCATAATAGCCTGTTTCTGCAGGTGCTTCTTCAACGCCTTCGTTCTCGGGATCGTCGATGATGGCATAATTGTTGTCAGCTTTGTAATAAATAAATTCAGCATCACGATAAGATTCCGGATTGTCTTTATCATAACCTGAATAGCCGACAACCTGAGGTTCAGGTATATCCGCTTCTTCAGCATCCTCATAATAACTCTGCATTGTTACATAAAAATCATCTCCTGCAGTTTTTGGTTCAAGGTATTCAAATATCGGGTATACACTTACATTTCCGTTTGCATCGGCTGAATTAATGAAATCATATGCATCTATTACGGCTACCTCATCTTCAGGGAAAACATATGCGAAAGGCGTGGGTGTATCTGAATCCTCCTCAAACGCATATCCCATAAAACCGGGATTGGTACTCCACCCGATATTATCACCCCTGATCGAATCCGCCTCAACAGCATTCAGCTCAGCAGGAACTGACTCTCTTTCATTCAACTCAGAACCGTTAAACTTAAAATGAGCTTCCAGTGTATCAAGCAATGTACTTTGGTCCTTATCAAAAACCTTAATCTTAATGCCGTAATACTGATTAAAATGATACTTTTTAATCGGGACATCATTATCTTCAATTTCCGCAGTAGTTTCTTCGATATTGGTAAGTATATATATACTCGATTCATCGGGAAAAGGATTTCCGTTTGTATCGACAATCTCTGTTCGTTCGGGAAAATCAAATGTTGCATTTTTATAATAAGTTCTATCATAGATATCCGTAACATCCTGAATACTGTCATCAAAACCATTTCTCGGTCTGATATAATCATCCATAAATACAACCGAAGACGGAGCATCATACTGAATGACAATCGCAGAATAAACATCATCATCAATATATATAGATTCTCCCTGCAGGAAGAAATCATCCACATTCAGACTCGAAGCATTAACAGCCGAAGAATCGTTTCCTCCTTCGGCGGCGATCACTCTTGTCGGGATATTTACTGTCCCCATAAAAACAAGAAAACTCATCAGCAATGCCAATGATTTTCTTAATCTCAATCTGATATTTGTCTTTAATGATCTGCCCATAAACATACCTCATATAGGTGGTTAAAGGAGCTGTCCCATAAAACGGACCGCTCCTTAATGTATTATTATTCCGAACGGAAAATTATTTTTCGCCTTCGTCAATCTTTCTCGCATTGATTCCGTTTGCGATTCCTCCGATGATGGCTGCGATTCCGAGAGAAGAACCGGTTACCGCAAACACAACATCATCAATGAATCCCGCTACGGGAACAACATCGGGGATAACATCGATCGGAAGAAGTGTGTAACCGCCTGCGGCAACAAACAGAACAACTCCGCTCGCTATAAGTATTTTTTTCATTTTTTCATGATGCAGTTTCTTGCATTCGGGGCATCTCTTAATGTCCGTACCCAGAAGTTCTATACCGCAATCCTTACATCTGTGTATTACTATTTTATGATGACATTTGGGGCAAAACTCATCGTCATCGGATAATTCCATATAATTACAATTAGGACAAATTCTCATAATTTCCTCCAAGTAAATCCCATATCTTATCTTTGTCAAATCCGTTGATCGTAAACCTTTTCTTTTTCATCTTTCAACCTGATGGTTCATCTGATAACGGATTGCTTCAAAATACGATATAATTATACCATTTTTACAGCCGTTTTTCCATAGAAATATCTAACAGATTCTCACTTAATATCATAATAGCCTGAGCTATTTCGTTTCGGTATTTATCATCAAACGAACCGTAATAAACCTTTTCGCCATATACAGCTTCAGAAATTGTATTTAACTCATTCAAAGCATATATAGCAGCATCATGTTTTTCTCTTCTTTGCGAATCCAATGTTCCTCCCATATAAATACCATATTTTGTATTAAAATCTAACTGTTTATATTTATCTTCAAGTGTTGAAATAAAAACAGCATAGTCTTTTAAAGTATCTATATGGAGAAGAACATTTTCTTTGTCTAAAATTTTCAGAAGCAGTTCTGTATTAATTCTATTCATATTTTACCTGTTTAAGATTATTAATACCATATTTATCATTTGACAGTTTTTCGTGAAATACACTTTTAATTATTCTGAAAATCTCCTCAGTAGAATTTTTTAATTTATATTTTTCCTTAAAATCCTGAAGAATCATATTCATGTTTTTCCCGCCCCTTATATTATCACTGATTATCAAACCGCAGGTTTCGCAGCATGCAATATTAAATTCATTCATTTCCTCGTCATTAACAGGATAACCGTCGTTTTTCATTACTTTTTTGATCAACCCCAAGACATACTCCGGCGGATTAACGGTTCCCTGCTCCCATCTTTGAATATTGGCAACAGGAATTCCCAAATACCGGGCAAAATTACTTTGACTTAATCCTGTATAAGTTCTTAATTGTTTAATTATCATAATCGCCATCCTCTCCACAAATATTATATACAATATGTATATAGTTTTTCAATATGATTACATATTTTTTTGTACAAAAATATTTTCCATAAATTTGTATTTGTATTTTCGTATCTTTATCGGAAAGCGAAAAGAACTGCCCCTAATCTCTTCGTTTATGCCAAAAATCTCCTTGAAAAACGACTCCCTCAAAGGAGTCGTTTTCTTTTACCATATCCTGTAATTTCCGGAAAGTGCGAGCAGTGCAAAAAGATACAGGCAATTATCGTAATATCTTCTTTCGCCTTTTCGCATGGGCTGATTCCAAAACCACTCAATCCATTGCTTTGCTATCGCAAAATCACTGTCCTTTTCTTCGCTGTAAGGAACACAAAGAGCACCCTGAGCTATCGTCGAAAGCAGTCCGAGCGGATGTAAGACCGTCCTGTCCGACGGGGTTCCGTCAATCCTGTATTCGCATCTTACCGCTTCAAGATCGGTCTTAAAGAATTTCATCATCCTGATCGGAACCTCATACTGCCCGAAATCTTCCCCGGACCATTCTGCATCAAGTCCAATATTGGCAACAGTTCTGTATGAGTCGCTGTAAAAATTCCCGAAATACCCCCACGGTAATTTTTTATTCATCGGTCTTCCGTCAAAAAATGCATATTCCGCACTCAGTCCCGTATCTTTGTGGCATGCCGCTACAAGATACTCTCGACTGGCTTTTGCTGCCTTTTTCCAGAATTCCCTGTCTTCCTCGTAAGCCCATTTTGCGAACAGATCGTAAAAATGCGGAAGGTGATACGAAGGATCCGTAAATTTCGATCCCGGAACAAAAAGAATCTGTCCGTTTTCAAGATTCCACATCGGATCTCCTTTTCTTCCCTTCTCTCCTTTGTGAAGACAGGCTCTCAGTATCTCTTTTGCCTCTCTGCTGTATTCGAATATTCCTTCACCGTCTCCCCATCTGTGCGATGCAAAGAAAAGTGCCAAGGCGAAGAATTCTTCTCCGTCGGGAGCGGGTCCCTCCGCATTCTTTGACCCGTTAAGTTTACATGACCATGAAAAATACCCTTCGAATCTTCCATGTGTGTTATACATATATGTTTTCGCCCATTTCCAGATGCGGTCAAACTCTTCTTTCATATCCATCTGGACGCACATCATCATTCCGTACGACATGCCTTCGGTTCTCGCATCATTATTGCCCGTGTCGGTCAAATACCCCATATCTTCTCCCACAGGGTAATATATTCTCTCATTTTCATCATAGAAAAAGGTATGAAACGATTCCGAGATCCTTTTCTGAATCTCTTCATCGGTCTTTCCGATCTCTTTAAATATATTACGATATTTTCTTTCCGTTCCCAACATTTCTTTCTCCTTTTTCAAGCCCATTCACTCTGA
>JAILRA010000060.1 GCA_024698715.1 Lachnospiraceae bacterium | reverse complement strand
GCTCCGGGAAAACTCTATCCGGTATGGGAAAAATGCTTGAAGATGGAACCCAAGGACAGGTACTCATCTGTCGATGAACTGGCAATGGATATTGTAAGAATTTGGAAGGATTAAATATCAAGTTCTGCACAATTTCTTTTTGATAGCAGTTCGTTTAATTGCATAATTGTTTTACAATCGGGATTGTTGTTATTCATCATATTAAAAGCGAAGATGATAATTGCATCCCGATTATTTTTGGCGTATAACTCATTATTTCCGGAATATTTTAGCGCGTGATTTGTCTCATCGTAATTCATACCGGCAGCAAAACATAGAGCGATTATTTTATCTCTTCCGCCTTTTTTCTTCCCGCCAATGACTTCGTAAGCGTAATTTCTGCTAACATTTGATCTATTGATTATTTCTGCCAATGTGATGTTTTGGTGTGCAGCCAGGTAATTATCGAAAAAATTTTTAAAAGTCATGTCAGGGTAAGCTTCAACTTTATTTTCAATGATACTCAATCCTTCTTTTGTGGTTTTGGCATTATTCAGTTCATCCAGTACATCTTTTGTGATTGGCTCTTTCATAATAAATATTCCCATCAAATAATTTTATGATTCTATGATACATATATGCAGTTAGTCTTGCAATTATTAATTGTACGCTGACAGCGTACCAAATTCCTTTTGCAAAAATATATTATTGCATTAAGCAAAAAGCAATAAGCAAATTGCAAACGGGAAGGAGGTGACTTTAATGGAAAAAGAAGAGTTGGCAGGAATACTTCGTGAGAGATATGAGAAGGCAAAGCGGAACGAAGCGTCGATGGCAGTACATCTTTTTGGGATCGAGTATGCCAGGGAGATTCAGGAAGGCAGATATCCTGTAAGCGAACTTGTGGAACTGGCCGGAATCGGAAAAGGCTATGCCGCAGAAGTAAGCAAAGGAATGAAACTGGCACCGCATGTTAAGATCACGGAGGAATAAGTCATGGGATGGATATTAGGGATTCTGGCATTGATCATTTACCTTTGTTATCTGGTTTACCAATGTGCTTTTTACGGAGTTATCGGAGTGATCCTTTTGGCCGGTTTCTTACTGCTTTTATTAGGGTTGATCATCTCAAAGATAGCGTGGCTCATAAAGAAAGCCATAGAAAGAAAGCGAAACAGACGCAAATAGGAGGGAACGAAAATGATCACTACACTGTTGGTTTTTGTGGCAATGATCGGTGCGATGATGGCAATAGTTTATGTTCTGCTCTATTTGATCTTCACCATAGGAGTGAGTCTGATGAGCAAATTCATAAACTGGTTGTTGAAAAGAGATTAAATCGGAGGAATATAAAATGAACAAAAATACGGTTATTAAAGTTAAGAATTATTTGGAAGACAGGGGAATTGTTAAGATTTCGGGAGAGATAACACCGATGGATCTAAGAAAGAACGGAAAAACGTTTTCTTTGGAAGAACACATTCAGGGAATGGTCTATTCACTGATGTCCGCGCAGACAGTCTGGGCAAATATCGAAAGAAACAAACCGAATATTGACAGGATTTTTTTTGAATATAATCCTGAAAAAATTTTGGAAAAGGACTATACTTATTTTGTGGATGCATTAGGTATTATCCGCTGCAGAAGCCGATTAACGAACGGCCAGATGAAGGTTTTGCATGAGAACATAAGAACCATGCAGAGGATCGAGAAAGAATACGGCAGTATGGATGCTTTTGTCACTTCCGAAAATGTTGAGAGGATCGTTGAGAAAATATCCAAAGCCGGTTCGAAATACAAGATCAAAATGATGGGAGAAGCACTGGCAAGAGAGTATTTACGCAATATCGGAGTGGACAGCGGCAAACCCGATGTTCATATGAAACGTATCATGGGAAGCGAAAGACTTGCCGTATCAGGATATCCTGAAGCAACGAACGAGGAAGTTGTTGCAAAATTGCAGGAATTGTCTAACGAAACAGGGCTTTGGATGTCACAGATCGATTATATTTTCTGGGCATACTGTGCGACAGATATGGGTGAGATATGCACGGCAAATCCGAGATGCGAAAAATGCGTGATCAGGGACGAATGTGCAAGGTTTAAGAAAATATGAGTGATAATTTTAAATTTTGTATTATATGCGGACAGAAATTACCGATGGAAGCACAGTTCTGCTTAAAATGCGGGAGCAAAGTCGGTAATCCCGATGATATTTCGTCCGAAGAAGGAAGATTGGTTCCGGCGAAATGTCCTTTTTGCGGGGCTAATCTCAAGGTTCATCCGGAGAATAAGAAGGCAGTCTGCAATTACTGCGAAACGGAATTTATGATCCCCGATGCGATAAGAAATTACAATCTCCAGACGGACGGCAATGTAAGCATCAACGATTCCGATGTGACCATCAATAACGGTCCGTCCGCCGAAAACCTAAAAAAGCGCGGTGATGAATGTGCAGGCAGAGAGGATTTTGATGCCGCAAGAGAGTACTATAAGAAGGCTCTGGATCTGGATCCCGATAACAAGGAAATTAAGGAAAAATGGGGCAGATACGAAGTGATGCGCCTTTGCGCTGAAGGCGATAAACTCTTTAACAAATGCCGCTTCAATGCCGCACTTGAGTTTTATTTAAAGGCTGCCAGGATCGAGCCGGAAAACAGGGAAGTGCTCAACCGGAAAAACGATCTTGAAATGAATATTGTCGATCACGCCGAGATCAAACCCGTAAAGGTCAACGGTGTTAACGCAAAGGTGATGTCTTTGGGTCTTACGAAGCTTATCTTTTATGATGCAAAAGACAAAGTGGTCGGCGAATTCAAAACGGATGAACTTGCAGGCATTGATTATGTGGGTCTGACTTTTATCATTACTGATTCGGGGAAAAGGTATGAGATCGTGCTTATCAGCGAAAAAGAGCGGATCAAGACACTTTTCACCGTATTTAACTTATATACAAAAGACATGCTTGCGAATAAATATCCCGCAGACAATCTTTACAGTCCTTCTTTTCAGCCCTATTTTTTGGATTACAAAACGGCGGGTTTGGAGATCTATCTGCTGAAGAACTATATTTATATCATTACTTCCACGCAGTACTGTTTTTATCCTTTGCAGGGGTTAAAGATCACATACAAGAATACAGTGCTTGACGGAGTAACACTTAAATTCAAGGCAAATCACAAATACGTAAAAGAAAGCTTCTTGAGCGTGTACTGCACCGATGCTTCTTCGGACAGGCTGTCATTAAGGAACTTAAGTCCGGAAGAGGGCGAAAAATTTTATAATGCCCTGCTTCAGGCCGTAAACGGCGTCTTTCCACCCGAAAAGGGAAGGGTTTTCAGGCTTCCTTTGTACGAAAGATACAAGACTGAGATAAGATTACTTTTGAAGGAAAAAACAAAGTAATAAATTAAATCAGAATAAAATCCAAAAAAATACTTGAAAAGAATTTTTAATTAAATTAGCCTTTTCTTAGGACGTCCAAATCTTATCTAAGAGGAGGCTTTTATGATTAATAAGGAAATGCATCGTTTTATTGCTTCAAGCAAGGGAAACGAGAGCAATATCTGTCAGATCAGTGCGATAAAGAACGGGAAATTTTTATATGAGGATTGCTGGCATGGCTTTAAGACAGAAGATGCCATGAACATCAATTCGGTCACGAAAGGCGTAATGTCCCTGCTTGCGGGGATCGCGATAGATAAAGGATATATTGAGAGTGTGGATCAGAAGGTAATGGATTTCTTTCCGGACTACACTGTCAAACGCGGTGAGAAGACCATTTATGATGTGACGGTAAAGCATCTTTTGACGATGACCGCACCCTACAAATACAGCTCGGAGCCGTGGAAGAAGGTCTGCACATCGGATGACTGGACTCTGACGACGCTCGATTATCTCGGAGGACGAAAAGGGATCACTGGTGAGTTTAAGTATGCGACTCTCGGGATTCAGATCTTAGCAGGTGTTATCGAGAATGCTTCCAAAGAGAAGTGCATAGATTTTGCGAACGAATATCTTTTTGCCCCTTTGGGAATAGCTGAGCATGTCGTTCACGGTACCAGTTCCAAAGAAGATCAGTTTGATTTCTTTATGAACAAGAATCCCAGGAAGAACGAGTGGTATTCAGACCCGAAGGATACGGTTACCGCAGGCTGGGGACTCTGCATGTCGGCGCACGATATGGCAAGCTTGGGAGAACTCGTGTTAAACGACGGGTCATATGACGGGAAAAGGATCTTATCCGAAGAGTACATAAAAGATATGGTTTCCTCGCACCTTAAACTCGGCGAAAGATTCGGCTTCATGAACTACGGATACTTATGGTACAGGCCCTTTGACGACAAAGAAGTGTATGCGGCGATAGGAGATTGCGGTAATATAATCTATGTGAACAAAGAGCAGAACGTATCGGTCGCAATGACGGGGTATTTCAAACCGAGGATCTTCGATCGGGTGGAATTCATAGAAAAAAAGATATTACCCATACTAAACGATTAAGGATAAAAACATGAAAATTTATGTCGATTTTGACGATTGTCTTTGCGAGACTGCGAAGGCATTCAGCGGGATAGCGGAAAGGATGTTCGGGAAGATCGTTCCGTATGAAAAAATACAGTTCTTCAATCTTCAGGATTCGTTCAAACTGACGGATGAAGAGTACGAAAAACTGATGATCGAAGGACACCGCCCGGAAGTGCTTCTTTCCTACGAGGAGACTCCCGGGGCATCAAAAGTGATCAACGAATGGATTGACCAAAAGCATGAAGTCTTTATCATAACAGGTCGTCCGTTCACTTCTTTTGAGCCGTCCAGGAGGTGGCTTGACGAACACGGATTTGAGAGGGCGAAACTTTTTTGCCTCAACAAGTACGGCAGGGATTCTTTTATCAAAAACAGCGATTTCAATCTCGAACTGGAAGATTATTACAGGATGAAATTTGATTTTGCCGTGGAAGATTCCCCGCTGGCATTCAGATTTTTTGATCATCTGCCGGAACTTAAGGTGATGGTTTACGACAGGCCGTGGAATAAGGACTGCGAATTTCCGAATGAGAATTTTAAACGCTGTACGGACTGGGAAAAGATCAGGGAAGCGGTGAACGATCCCATTTAATGGGTTAATGTGAAAAACAATAAGGAGGGTGCTCTACATGAAAAAGATCAACATTATCAACGGACCTCAGAATGTTTCAGCCGTCATACAGGGATGTATGAGGATGCCGGCTCTTACAAAGGAAGCGGCAGCCCAAGTCATACGGACCGCCTATGACTGCGGAATAAACTTCTATGATCATGCCACCTGCTACGGCGAAAACGGAGCTGCGGAAACGCGCTTTGCCGAGGCATTTCCTTTGACCGGCATTAAGAGAGAAGACATCATTATCCAGAGCAAATGCGGATTGTGTTTTGACCGCAACGAGTTTGACTGGACGAAAGAAAATATTTTATCCAGCGTGGATGACAGTCTGCGAAGACTCAATGTGGAATATCTCGACACACTGCTTCTTCACAGACCGGACCTGCTTTATGATCCCGAGGAAGTCGCAGCTGCTTTTGACGAATTGGAAAAGGCCGGAAAGGTACGCTTTTTCGGTGTGAGCAATCTGGTTCCGATGCAGATAGAACTTCTGAAAAAATACGTTAATCAGCCGCTTAACATCAATCAGGTTCAGCTTTCGCTCGAGCAGTCACAGCTTATCGATCAGCCGCTTTATATGAACAATAAGACAACCGAATTTTCACTTAACCGTGACGGAAATGCGCTTGATTACTGCAGACTGAATGATATTACCATACAGGCGTGGTCGCCCCTTCAGGTGGGAATGTTCGGCGGAACTTTTATCGACAATCCCGATTTCGAAGAGCTTAACAAGGCCCTTGCCGAGATCGCTGAACGCGAGAATGTATCTAAGACGGCAGTTGCACTCGCATGGATCTTAAGGCATCCCGCGAAGATGCAGGTTATCATCGGTTCCATGAATCCCGAGCATATCAAAGACGCTTGTGCCGCAGCGGACGTCAATCTTTCGCACCATGACTGGTATGCGCTTTACCTTGCTTCCGGAAAGTATTTGCCGTAAGCGAAATATTTTATACAGTGGAGACAGATTATGAAATCATCAAAGATCATCATACCGATTCTGATCATAGCCGGAATACTGCTTTTCATTTTGGCGTTGGTTGTGATCGTTGTTGTCGGGATTATTTTATTTTTGATTGTAAATAAAAATACGAAGGTTACGACGAACAACGATGTAAAGGTCGAAGTCGGCGAACTTATTGAATTCCGTTACAGTCCCGGATACAGCGACATGGACGGTGAGAGCCATCATGAATCCCTTAAGAAAAACGAAAACGGCGAATGGATCATCGAAAGCAGGGACTGCATAAGTTTCGGAGAGCCGATGATCGTGACGGTTTATTCCGTTTCCGACGAGGATGTCGCGGATTTTGAGAAGTTCATAAAGGACAATAACATCTGCGGACTCGAAAACAGACCGGACAGCGATGAATTCATCACCGATTACAGTTCATGGGGATACGGCCTGGAATTCGACAATTCCTTTATCGGCGGTGACTCGTGGGAGAGCTATGATATTTCCGAGTATAAAGAGTATTCCGACAAGGATTACGAACTGATAAAGGAACTGCGGGAGAGATTCAAGAATATGCACGGAAGTGTTATTTCGGAGACTGAAGAGACGGATTATTGATTGATGGATCAATTTACCACTTGGAGGCGAATGATTTTTCTACCGGCGCAAATGAAAATGTTTGCCATTAACGTTAGTGAATGATTTTTCTACCTGCGCAAATGAAAAAGATTACCATTAACATCGGTGAATAAGTTTGCTGCTCTCGTTTGTAAAAAGCAAAATATAAGAGTAAAATATATTCGGGCATTGGATTGATTTCAATTGCCCGAATATTTGGTTTAGAAGAAGGTGATTCACATTATGAACATGTTAACTGATGTGACCAGAAAGATCATACTTGCCGGCTTGGGAACCATTGACGAACAGAATGAGGAAATTAAGGAGCTGCTGAGAAGAGGAAGCGCAGTCATGGGCATCGGCGCCGTGGACAACGAAGAGCTTCTTTATAACGGCAATCGCGAAGAGATAATGAAACGCCGAAAAGAGCGGGAGAGGGAGGACAATACTCTCGAACTCGGTCACGGCAGGAGTTTGTATTACAACTCACAAAAAGACGAAAACGGAAAAGTTGTCGAAAGAAATATCGAGTATGAAAAGAAGCCCGATGATACTTCGAAGATAACGGATTTTAAGAGCGAAGTGAAAAAAGACGGAACCCGTACGGTTTCTTTGAATACAAAGAATATCGATAACGACGAAATTTCGGGAGGTGACGGCGATGATAAGAAATGAGATGAAGTTAAAGAACGTCCCCCGCGAAATGTTTGATGAGACGAAGCGTCTCGAAGAGATCTTAAGTGTCATAAGAAAGCACGAGATCGTAAAAACCGGCCTTACACCGGAAAAACTGAGACATATCCTCGAAGATCTCGGACCGACTTTTATCAAGATCGGACAGATAATGAGTTCGAGAGGCGATTTTCTCCCGAAGGAATACTGCGAGGAACTCGAACTTCTTCGTGCCGATGTCAAACCGCTTGATATCGAGGTCATAAAAAAAGAAATAGAAAATGAACTTGGCGCCCCCGTAGACAAGCTTTTTAAATCCATCGACGAAAAACCTCTCGGAAGTGCATCCATAGCGCAGGTTCACGCCGCGGTTCTTCCTGACGGACGTAAGGTCGTAATCAAAGTTCAGCGTCCCTATGTGGCAGACATGATGATGAAGGATTTTGCCCTCCTTTCGAGAGCGGCAAAGATGGCCAAGATCACCCCCGTCAATCAGACTGTCGATTTTAACATGCTGGTTGAAGAACTTAAGGAAGTTTCCATCAACGAGCTGGATTTCAGGATCGAAGCCGAGACCACGATGGAATTTATCAACAATATGGCGGGGATAAAATACGTTACCTGTCCGATCATCGAAGAGGCCTATACCACTCAGCGTGTGATGACCATGAGTTATATAGACGGTTTTTCGATAGGAGATATTGAAAAACTCGATGCAGAGGGATATGACAGAAAAGAAGTTGCCACCAAACTGGTAAATAACTTTTTGAAACAGGTTCTTGACGACGGTCTTTTCCATGCAGATCCTCATCAGGGCAATCTTGAGATCCTAAACGGCAAGATCGTATGGCTCGACTGGGGAATGGTAGGGCGATTCGGCAAGAAAGAACAGAATATACTCAAAACCGCGATCACCGCAGTGGTTCAAAAAGATGTAAATCTCATGAAAAATGCGGTCATTTCGCTCGGAAAACCGACCAAAGAGATCAACCATCCGGAACTTTTCAACGATATTGATGAGGTTATGGAAAGATACTGTTCCATGAGTCTTGAAGACATGAATATCGGCGAACTGCTCGGTGAAGTGGTCGAACTTGCGGCAAAGCACGGAATCTCGCTTCCCCGCGGTTTTTCCATGCTGGTGCGTGCTCTTGTTACCATCGAAGGTGTGGTATCGAAACTGAATGTTGACGTCAACATGGCCCAGCTTTTCTCCGGAAAAGTAATGCAGGATATGCTCGAAAGCTTCGATCTCAAGCAGGAGATGATCGGAGATTCCAAGGCCGTTTACGATTCGGCCAAAAAATCACTCGTTATCCCTTCGCTTTCCGCGGACCTGATGAAATCCGTGATCAAAGGTCAGACGAAGGTTAATATCGAACCCGTCGGATTCGAGCCCCTGATGAAACGGGTCGAGACATTGGTCGGCGATATGATCCTTTGCATCATAATGGCATCTGTCATCATATCTTCCAGCATGATCTGCACCACCAACATGCAGCCCCAGATCCTCGGCATTCCCGCCCTCGGATTTTTCGGATTCATCTTTGCTTTCGCAATGGGAATCTTCCTCATAATCAAGATACATAAGAGGAGGAAATAGGAACAATAAAAAAATAAAAATATTTATAAAGGACAAGGAGAAAAAAGAATGGGGAAAATGGAAAAAACGCTGTTTCGCATTTTAGGAACGGCAATTCCGATATTCTGTATATTTTTCTGCGTAAACCTTATGGTGCATGCAGAGGGTATCGTTGTAACACCGGAGACGCTTGAGGATTATTATTGGGTGGACAGCACGGAGCATATGGCGATACTGAAGAATGAGGTGCAGGCGGACAAGATAACGTTTCAGGGCGATTTTTCAGATGTACTTGCGGGAAAAGTCAATCGGATCGTTGCGGACAGAACGATTGCATATACCGGTCAGAATGCGGTATTTAAGGATGTTTATTTTGAAGTTAGAGCGGACAATATATCCATAAGCGGATTTTCCTTTAACAATACCGGGGTCGGATACTGCGTTAAAGTGATCGAATGCAACGGATTTGACTTTAACGGAAATTCGTTGACGATGAAAACGGATACAAAAAATGACGGTTACGGGATATATGCCGAATCATCGGGAAATATAAGCATTAAAGACAATTATATTAATTTCGAAGGAAATACGGAAGGAGAAGCGAAGAATTTCGCCGTTTATGTATCCGGGAATCCTTCTGATTCGGTCATTGAAGTGTCGGATAATACATTTGATACTTCCATTGTATCCTGTTATTTGCCCTGGTTTGAGATTCCTCCGGGAAGCGGAAACTGGATATCCAAACCGATTTCCGGCGGACTGTTCTTTGACAACTGCCAAAACATTACTGTTTCAAAAAATATAGTTAATACCTCATATAATAAAATTGTCGGAGATTATGATAGCATTTACGGAATATTTATTTGCTCAGATAATCGTCAGGAAGGTGAAGATAACTCGGATATTCACGTTAAGGAAAATAAGCTGACGTTAAACGGAAATTCTTTTGCGTACGGACTGTATATTATACAAGATGGCTTCGAGGCAAAAGGAAACGAGATTTCGGTTAATGCCAATTATTATGCAAACGGAATCTTGCTGGGAGATAATTGTGTTCACGGTCTCATTGAACAAAACAACATTACCGCGGTTGCGTCGGAGGATGGAATTTTTTCGGTAGGTCTGAGCGTCGAGAATTATAACTCAGAATTGGAAGGAGTTACATTCAGAAAAAATACGATTCAGCTTAGCGGAAAAATAGGATACGGAATACAGTGTTTTTCGTATATCAAAAGCGGAAACACAATACGGATTGAGGAAAATATTATTAATGGTGACGGAGGCTGTATGGCAGGAATTGCCATGGGCAGAGACGGCAGGTATGAGATAAAAAGAAACAGCATTACCGTTTCCGGAAATGCTACGGAAATTTATGATGTATGGTACGACATTTATGAAAAATTACCAAAAACATACGGCATTGCATTAGTCTATGAAGGCGACGAAGTATTATCTGAGGTTAGCGGCAATAAAATCCAGTCATCAGACCTTGGGATTGTTTCGTGGAAAGGTTCGGTAATCAGTGGTAATGAAATTAAGGTACAGGGAGAATATACTGTAGACGTTTACCGTGATGACAAGGCGGAGAGCCGAGCTTCCAAAGTTTTTGACAATTGTCTGATTGCTGCAAACCGAAAAGGAGACATTAGCGTTTACTGCACGAATGTGGATGAGGTATATAACAATTTCAGTCAAAAAGTTACAGAGGTTTTTTCCGATGTAAAGGAGGGAGATTGGTTTGTACCGTTTGTTCAGTTTGTTTACGACAACGGAATAATGACCGG
>JAILRA010000057.1 GCA_024698715.1 Lachnospiraceae bacterium | reverse complement strand
GTTCTGAGGGATTGCGATCTCGTTACCTGCGGGATCTTTCATGAAAGCAGCTTCTTCAATGCTCGGAGCATCTTCTTCTGCATCTGCTTCTTCGACATCGACGTCTTCTTCAGCTTCCTCAGCTTCTTCTGTCTCTGCAGTTATTTCCGTTAAATCTTCTGCAGGCTGTGCATCTTCTGTTTTGGGTGTGCACGCTACCATTCCCGTTGCCGCGATCAATGCTGCGGTCAATACGGCTAAAAATCTTCTTTTCATATCTTTTATCCTCCTTTGATGATATGCGCAGATTATGCTGGGTATTTCAGACCGGTTCTTTCTTTTCTTTTCAATCTGATCAAAAAGAAACAAAAAAACCTCTACCGCCACGGTAAAGGCACACGAAAAAAAGAATTATCGCTAATTCCAAAAATCGTACAGCCAGTTACTCGTGGCTTGGAAATACTTCCCGTACAGCACCAGGCAGGTCTCCCGACTTAGTTTCAAACATTCATGCCGCCTTCCCGTTTCCAGTGGCCGATTGGCATGAATTACCTCATTACGGTGACGAGTTCGCACAGGAATTTCACCTGTTTTCCTTTTCACCAAAGCCGATGCATTCGCATCTCTTTGACACCTGATACTTTTTTCAACTCAAAAAGATTATCACATATGTCTTGATAATACAACTCTAAATTAATTTTAATTTATTTGATCTTTCTGATTCGCCTTAAATATCTTATATATTTCTAAATGTATTTCATGTTGTATTTCTAACATCCGTATTTTTTTCTTTCACTGTCCGTATGGGTTAATATACCCCTGATCCCCACTGTTTATGCGGCCTTCAGCCAAAACTGACTCGCACGGTCAATTTATGGTTTTCTGCTTTTTCTTTGGTCTTAAAAGTTTTGCGACCTTTTTGTCGACGATACTCATTCCGTAAGAAACCGGTATCGAAAGTGCGAGTACGACCAGTACAAAAAGCGTAACATTCTTTATATAGTAAATGGGTTTTACGCCATCACGGATCATGTAGTATCCAAACATATGGATAAATATCCCGTGTATCAGATAAAGTTCGAGCGTCATCTTTCCAAAGAAAGAAAGCAACGGATTTCCGATCTTTATTTTCATGCTTAAAAGGTAATAAAGTGATACGAAGGCAAATGCATACGCCATCTGGAAAATACATCCAAAGAGGCTGCTCGTATATGCGCTCGTCGGATTGTAGCCCTTGTGGAAAAGCTGAAAGTACATGCCCGAAGCATTGTCGCCAAGATACCAGAGTACAACAGCAAAAATAACAGTAACGATAACCCTTAAAGTATAAAGTTTCTTGCATCTTTCAAAAGGTCTGTCGCTGTATCTGGCCGCAAGGATCCCCATAAGGAAGATATGCGGAGTGTTAAACACAATGTTCCGAAATGGAAAATGATGCAATAGGCAATATAGCAAAGCGTTCCGATCGCAACCGTGGCAATCCCGGCAGTATCTTTTTTGAAAAGTCCGAAGCCGATATAGAAAAGAATGTACATAAGGATTATGTAGGGAATATACCATATGTAAGGATGCCAGGTATCATGAGCGTTTATCTTAAAAGGCGAATCGATATTAAAAGGAAGTTTCCTCATATATCTGAAATAGATATAGACCAGCATCGTAAGAACCGTCGGAATACCGATAGGTATGATCCTGACCGGGAGAAAACGCTTAAAGAAATCAGGTTTTGATGCTTTGCTTTTATATAGCCCGTATCCCGAGCAAAAGAAAAACATCGCTACCATCGGATATCCCGCCGTAACGAATATATCGAGTCCGTGCCTTATATAGCGCGGATTAAGCCTTGATGCGCACGTTGCCTGCGAACAGTGATGAAAAAAGATGATCACCGCACAGAATCCGAGGAAACATTTAGTATCGTTTAAAGACATGTTCTCTTCATTCCACGTCGTTGAACGATGCACCAAATTTGGTGTATCATATTTGAGAATGGATATCACTAACGACACCCGTCAAAAAAAGAATTAATCGTCTTTCGATAAACAACAGTAAATATCACTCCGATAATTATAGCCAAAAGGTGAATAATCATGGATGGTACTCCTGCCACGAAAGGACTTACTGCTATAAACAACGTTAATAGCGAAAATGGAATCAGAAAATAAAACGAAACCTGTTTAAACAACTTGCCAAACCCGTAATTTTTTCCAAGAACAAATATTGCATACAATGCAATCGGCACAAAGCAGAATGCCAAACCGGAAGCACCGTGGCAGCCAAATTCTTCGCCCCTTTTAGTAAAGACAATACCCATTATTATACATGCAATCAGATCTGTCACCCAGGATGCAGCAAATATAGGTAACATCTTTTTGGTTCCAATTATCTTTTCAACCAGGATTCCAAAAGGAAGTATCAGAAGTAAATTATATCCAAGATGACCGATTGTCAATCTTATACCATAGTCTGAGGGATATTCAGGAGGAATAAGCGCCTGAGGCGCTCCCTGAAGGAAAATATGTGTAATAACCTGCCATGGATATTTAATCGGATAAACAAACAGAAAAGCCATATAAGTTGATACGATAAGCTGCGATATCAGTGTGATGATTATGCATAATGCAGCAATCGTCAGGCAAAAAAACGGA
>JAILRA010000046.1 GCA_024698715.1 Lachnospiraceae bacterium | reverse complement strand
TTTGAACCGGGTACGTTTTTAAGTCTCATATTTTATCCTTATGGTTTTATTGAAAATTAAAGTCATCAGAAGAAGACTTCAACAGGAATATTGTATCATATTCCGCCATTATCATAAATTACCATCTGCCAAAACCATAGAGTTTTATGCAATTCCATATGAAAAAGATATTGAGAAAAGACAGTTTGGTATATTTGGGTTTATTTTTGTGAGAGTAAAGATTGCTAAAGAAAATGTTATGGCTGAAAAAGCGTATTCATATCACAGGAGAGGATATTACAGATATGTAAAAGAAAAGAAACAGTCGGATTTTGAGTACCCTTTTCGATTCTGTTGTATGAAAAGGTGGAAATATCATATCCGGCCAATTGAAGCATGGTAACAATTTCAGTCTGCTTTATGCCGGCCTGTTTTCTGAGTCTGGCTATATTGGCACCGATATTTATATCATTAACTTGTATAATTCTGCTTTCGTTGACCATCGAGATATTGCGCCTCCACGCAATAATTTTAAGGGCATTCGCCCAAGAAAACTTGCACGAGAGTGCAATAAATAATATAATTAGAAATGTTTCGATGAAAAGAATCAGTGTTAAAGGAGAATTGTATGAAATTGATTCAAAAATCCAAAGCATTAATGATGATAGGCATTGCCATAGCGGCAGTATTGTCATTGACCGGATGTTCTTTGGGAAAGAAGAAAGTTAATCTGAATAAGTATATTATTATTGAAACTGAAGGCTATGATACTCTTGGCTTGGCTTATTACGACTTTGATTTAGACCAATTTGAAGCTGATTATGCCGGAAAAATAAAAATGCCTGAAAATCACAGTGTTTCGGAAAATTATTATTTGGAGTTTGAAGAACCCTTAAGCGTAGAAGCCATGCTTCTTTTAGATTGTATAAAGAGTATATCTTTTGATAAAGATTATGATTTAAGCAACGGTGATGAAATAAGACTTTCAATGGATATTAACAATACCATTGCTTTAGAATATTACAATACTGAAGTTGAATTTACGGATATTACATATAAAGTTGAAAATTTGAAGCAAGCCGCAGATTTTAATCCTTTTGATTATATAACAGTTACTTTTTCCGGATCTGACCCTTACGGAAAAGCTGCGGTTGATGTCAATTATGATGCAAAAGAAATGGAGGATTTGTATGTTACCATAGACGGTTCAAGTTCAGAACTTAAAAACGGGGATACTGTAAAAGTTACCGTATCGCAAATAATTGACGATCGACATTTTGTCACGCAATACGGAGAGGTTTTATCTCAAACGGAAAAGACATATACGGTTGAAGGTTTGACTGAATATCTTAATGATGTTTCATTAATACCTGAAGACTTATACAATCAGATGAATCAGCAGCTTTTGGATTATTTTAATTCTTACAGGGTGCAGCATTGGGAAGAGGATAGTGAAATTCTGGCAATGGATTTGCTTGGAACATATTTGTTAAATGCTAAGCCCGGAAAAGTTTTGGAATACAAGAACAGATTATACTTTGTTTACAAAGTTGTTTATTCAAATAAAAAGGTTCCCGAATTTACATATTACTGGTATGGCGAATTCACAAATTTAACAGTTGACCCAGAAGGGAATGTTGACGTTGATTTGAATGGTTATATGTACTGTTGGGCAAAATCCGGGTTCTTCTCAGATGAAGGAGATTATTTGAAGGTAGGTGACACAAATTATTATGTGGCTGGATTTGAAACAATTGATGATTTTGAAAAAACATATATACTCTCTAAGCTTGAAGATTACACTTATGTACAGGACGTAAAATAACAGAATACAAGTATGAAATACAAAACAAAGGTCGGCTTTCGCCGACCTTTTTAGCAGTTTCCTGTATATACATAATCAAGCTTTTCTCTTGCGATATCGGCCAGATGGTAAATTAAAGAAACATCTGTCGGATTCTTGTCTTGCATATAGAAGCGTGGGAAGAAGCGGGAGATGTGAAGCGGGATGCTTTTGCCGATTTCGGTACCGGAAGCGTCCTTAAGT
>JAILRA010000030.1 GCA_024698715.1 Lachnospiraceae bacterium | reverse complement strand
CCTTTATGTAATTATCATTTTACTGATGAGGACAACGAAAGATTCAGAAAAGAAAAAGAAGAAATAGAACATGGTGAAGCAAAACAAATGGAATTGCTTCGTGCATCAAGAGCAAAAAAGAGAGTTATATATGCGGTTTTGATGATGGGACTTTACATTCTTCCGTATATGATCGGCGGATCGCTTTCAATAATCCGTAGCGACATGAATGCATTTGTTATAGGTGCCGTTTCAAGTATGGTTTTGGGAACCGTCGTTATGATAACCGGATTGATCAACGGAGCATTCAGATGTCCTTACTGTGACAGGATCTTATTCTTAAACTACGGAAAACATTGTTTGCACTGCGGAAAACAATTGTACTATTAAACCTTTCATAAAAGATCATATAAATAAAATTACTGCCCGATGTGTTGGTATATGTCGGGCAGTTTTTTATGTTAAAAAGAATAAAGATTTATTTGCCGTAATTGATCCAGATCGCGGGCCTTACACCGATATTGGAACCCGGATAACAGATACCGTTTCCGTTTATTCTTCCGTCATAAGAGACATAATCATTATAAGCATTCGACTCGAATTCAGTCGAGGATCTCAGCCACCAGGGGTAACTGTTGTTGAAAATGTTTGTGATTTTTCCCGGACTTCCGTCAAAATAATCCCTCATATCATCAGCACTCAGAAGATATACATTTCCGTATCCGCAATCGCAGATCAGTTTTTTCTCATTGTCATTAAAAGCATTATTATAATACCGGTTGTTTAGCCAGTTTTTTAATCCGCTATATTCCCAGCTAACCTTCCAGTCCTCGTAAGGCGCCAAAACCGTACCTTGCGGAACATATGGATAAAACATGGAATAGACACCCAAATGCGGATCATAGTTCGAAACAGTGCCGGAAGAATTCATTGTTTCCACACATTTTTCATTAATCAGCAGAATTCGCGAATCTTCAACTTTCAAAACATACCATGTGTTATTCCATTCGTTGTTTCCAAAGAAAAGCACATCCCCTTCTTCAACCGAATGTTTTAATATCTTTCTGTATGAAATAGCTCTGTGCATAAAAGGGATAAAAAAGGTCTGAAGAAGGAATATTAAAACCAGCATGAAAAGCGTTATACTGACCGGAATAAGAAGATGTATTACCTCTTTTCGTGTGACATGCTCTCTTTTGGTATTATATTTTTTCAGGTAATCGAATTCCATACTTTACTCCTCCGAAATATCCATCTGTATATTAAACAGATAAGCATATCGTTTTGTTACAAAACAATTTGATCTATAGAAAAAATTTGAATTGATAGACTCGCCGTGATATATTTTATAAGGATAAATCAAACAAAGAGTTCCATTTGAAATTGCTTTGGAATACTAACGAAAGAGGATTAAAATGAAAAAGCCAATAGTAATTATTTCATGTCTTATGATAAGCATGTTTGTGGGATGCAATGCCGATACAGGTGCGGAAATAAAGGATGATACGATTGTAGCCGGTGAGCAGAATGCAGAGATCGTAGAAAACTCTGACAGTGCTGAACAGGCAGAGGAGGACTCAACAGATACCTCTTCGGAAGACGGCAATTATTCAGATCTGGTTTCTGCAATAGAAGGTATGTGGCAAACAGCATCAATAGGATACGAGGTTGACGGAGATCTTCAGCCTTCATTTTACGTACAATTTGAAGAAGCGCAGATCAACTACGGACATATGAGCGGTGAAGAGTTTGTTTTGGATCATTCAGATAAGATAGTCAGTTCGAAGATGACATCCAGAGGCGGATATATTGTTAAGGCTGAATCGGACAATGGATATCAGTACACTTATCAGTCGGCGGAAAGCGATCCGGATATACTGGAATATTATGAGACCTGGAATGAGATCGATTTTTCCGATAAGTATATCGGAGGCAAATCGTTAAGTAAGGTTATTGCGGAACAGTAAATCACTGTTTCGGGAGTCCCTGTGGTATAATATCTTTATGTGACAAAGAAACGTAAGGAGTATCCCAATGAAGCATTATCTTGTTATAGACCTTGAGATGTGCAGGGTTCATAAATTGTATAAGCAGACATACACATATAAACAGGAGATCATTCAGATCGGTGCGGCTCTTTTGAATGAGCAGCTTGAAGTGGTTGATAAGTACTCCAGTTACGTTAAGCCCAGATATGGTGATGTGGATCAGTTTATTAAGAAACTTACCAATATTACCCGTAAGGATCTTTCTGATGCTGCATATCTTGAAGATGTGCTTGTGGGATTTACCGAATGGATTCCAGAAGGTGAGGTAACTGCGGTTTCGTGGAGTATGTCCGATTACACGCAGTTTGTGAATGAATTCGAAAGCAAGGGCATCGTGCCTCATGAGAAGATTCAAAATCTTCTGGAAAACTGGGTGGACTGTCAGGTGCAGTTCTCGGAAAAGATGAAGAGGTCGGATAAGAATTATTCGCTCGAGGAAGCTTTGATAGCAACCGATGTTTGTACCGAAGGTAGGGCACATGACGGACTTGTGGATGCTTACAATACGGCACTTTTGTTTGCGAAGATGCAGACAGAGGATGAGTTGAAACTGAACCGGTATTACGACAAGATCCACAGAAAACAGGAAGACGAAGAAGAACATCTGACCTTTAATCTCGGAGATCTACTGAAGGGATTTGTTGTGTCGGATGATAATTCAACCGATCAGGGATAAACGGCGTTCATGGCTGTATATTTTCAGATAAAAGCGTAAAATTCATTTGTAAAAGGGGGTAACACATGGGATTATTTGATGTTTTTAAGAAAAAAGACGAAAATGAAACAAAGGCCGAAGAGGCTTCGAAAGATTTTACCGTAAGTTTCGGGAATGAAATGCCGGTTCCTTTCAACGATTCGAAGTACCGTTCAATTTATATTTTCTATACCGGTGAAGTGGTCCTTTCGGCCAAGGATCCGAATGTCGATGTTCAGAGTCTGGAAAATGTTTTAAAGGATACGATAGCAGAAGCCGTGAATATGTCCTTATTCCAAAAATCTTTCAGTTATGCGGATTATGAAACTCAGACAGAAGCAATAGGTGAAGATGTAGCGGCGGCTCTTAAGGACTATGATATTAAGAGTTTCAAACTTCTTTCGTTTGAGCCGGATGAAAATTCCAAAATGCGGATTCAGCGCATGAGTGGTGCAATGTCAACGCCTGTGGAAAAGCCTGAATTAACGGCAGAACAGATAAGAAAGGCAAACGAAATGGCTATGGCGATGTTAAAAGCAGCCCAATCGGATAAGTAAATTTCATTCCTGCAGATGGCTAAATCTGCAGGAATTTTTTTTACACGTTTTTTTATCATTAATCTTCAGTATAGAATCCGATTTCATCGCCTTCAATATAGAAGGTAACGGGTTCGGCGAGATAATAGTCACCGTAGATATCGTCGATGCAGAAAGCATAGAGATAATCGCCGTCTTCCATGAAATCGTAATTGATATTTAAGTCACCGGAAACAGTGAACTCGGAGCCCTCATACGTGAACTCGTCTTCGCTGTCAAGTGAGTAAGCA
>JAILRA010000103.1 GCA_024698715.1 Lachnospiraceae bacterium | reverse complement strand
TTTAAATACATGGCCTGATAATACTTCGGAACTTTTCCCTCGAATTCACCGAAAAGCCTCTCGAAATACGCCATACTGGATTCAAAAATATAATATGCATAGAAATAATTGGATACTATGCTTCCCTCATTACTCCTGTTATACTGATATTCCCCTCTCGAACAGAATCCGATTTTCTGTTTATCCTTCAAGACCTTACTGCAGTATTCCTGATCTTCAAGACGAAAACCGGGAGTGGTATCAAAAAGAGGATTGTCATCCATATTCTTTACACAGATATTGACACGTGTCTGTGAAATATACGGATACTGTTCAAGGTCATAGATACCGTCATGAGTCATATACTGATAACGGTAATGAACCTTCATTTTCTCATCGAATCTGTAGGGCTGATCGAGATAAGTGACCAGATCCGTTTCATCGTAATGACTGTCAAAAAAAGTCGTTACAGCCTCAACCGTCTCGGGTGTGAATGCATCATCACTGTCGATGTACATCATGTATTTGCCTTTAGCCCTTGAGATACCGAAGTTTCTTGTGGCAGACAATCCCTCGTTTTCTTTTGAAAAAACTTTAAATACATCATGCTGTTCTGCATATCTTTTGCAAATATCCAGACTGTTGTCTGTTGAACCGTCATTTATTAACAGTATCTCCATCTGTTCCCTGGGCATAGTCTGAGCCAGAAGGGAATCAAGACAGTGTTCAAGATATTCCGATACATTGTATACGGGTACTATGACCGTAACCTTATACTGAAACTGCTTCATTCTTTATCCCCTTTTAAACTTGTGTTTTATCCATGCTAATAACGTACTGATTATCGTTTTTAGACCTATTTCGCCTTTCAGTGCTCTGGAAGGCATTTCCGCTGAAAACATATAACCGGTATATTCGATGTATTTTTCCTGTACTACCGTACGAGAAGGAGTTTCAATGACGATCGGTGTCATCTCGCTTATCCTTCTTTCAATTTCGCTCTCGGCATAACGTTCTATCTGTTCCGTTGTGGGTTTAGGCCATATATTCGTCATTGCAGCAAAACTGCATATACCGTCCTCATTTTTCTTAACAAGATATGATCGTCTGACTGTATTTTCATCGAATCCGTCTTTATCTGCCTTAAATTCTTTTGAATCGAATACCATGTAATCTCTGTCGCTTACGACCCAAAATGCTCCTTTATCCGATTCGTAAATTCCTGTCTTTTCACACTCTGCGATACCCTCAACATGCTTTAAGTATTCGTTCATAAAGGAATATTCGCTTACGGGATCTTTTTCGTCAAAACATATACCATTATCACGGATTACGGACAGATTAAAAAGTTTTCCGTATAACGAAAGAAAATGATTACACAGAGTGTACTCATTTTCCTTAGGTATATAAAGCATGGCAGACGCAAGAATACCCCTTGAGTTTTCCTTTTTCTCTGCCAGATCTTTTAATGTATTGTTTGTAATATTAGAACTGCCCGCACAGAAAAAAACACTGTCACCGCTCGCGGATTCCAGTGCCCTGTTAAGGCTTAAATAAATATTCTCGTTGAAAATTACTCTCTTGATGCCATCCTCAAAATTTTCAGAAAGATTTCTGTCCGTCGCGATCAGTATCTCAAATGGTTTGAGTGACTGTCTTCTTACAGCATTCAGACATCGAATCAGATACTTTTCGTCTTTAGCAACGACTATTACACTGATATTAGAATTCACCGAAACTTCTCCCGTTATTCAAAAAAATTACAGTTTCCAGTCCATGACCAGTTTAAAATCCACGGTTTTGGCCTCATTAAAGGCTTTGTGGATGTCATTGATGTTTTTTATCTCCACAATATCAGAGATCAATACTTTCATTCTCTGTTTCAGTCTCTCGTTTTCCTGCATTATTCTGACCGTTTCTTCGAAATCCACTCTTCCGGAACGGCTCCTTCCGACAAGTGTCAGTCCTTTTTCGAGAACCATTCTGGTATTTACGGGCACGGGTTCTTCACTCACCCCCATAAGCATTATAAATCCCTCAGGCATTATGGTGTCTATCATTTGTGATATCGCACTGCCACTCGCCTGACCTCCGACACATTCGAAGGTGGAATCAAAATGCATATCCACCGTGACTTCATCAACGGTAAGTCTTTCATTTGCAAATTCAAACATTTCAAGCTTCGGTCTGCTTATACCTATTACCGTAAGATGAACTTTGGGAATATAGTATTTAAGCAGTGCACATATAATATATCCGAGTGCTCCGTCACCCCAGACACCTATTCTTTCAGGCTGATGGGTAACTCTTTCAAGAAATGTATTTACAGCATGTGTGCAAACGCTTATAAGTTCGGTAATGGCAGCCGTGTCTCTGGGAATATTATCAAATCCGACCACCTGAGAATGTGGGAGACACACCATCTCCTGCATGAATCCGTCGGCTCTGCTCGAACGAAACAGCGAATCAAGTCTGTAATTCTCGCGGTATTTATCACCTGCACCCGGAATATTCGGGAGCAGTATGACCTTATCTCCTGTTTTGAACTGTCCTGACTTGTCGTGAAGAACGGTTCCCCATGCCTCGTGTATAAGAGCGAGTGGAAGCCTTTGCTTTAACACCTTGGGATCCCTCATTCCGAAATAATATCTCATATCCGCTTTGCATATGGAAAGCATCCTGGGCTTTACGAGAACATCGCCTGTATTGTAATCAAGATTTTCGCAAAAAGTTTCCACGCACATGGGATATGTCAGTTTGTATACCGTATTGATCATTTGCTTTCATCCCCCATCAGTGTCATTGCCATCTTAAGATCGAAAGGATATGTGATCTTAAAATTGTTTACTTCACCTTCGACCAGATGTACATTATAGCCCCTCAGGAAAAACATCTTGCACGCATCGGTAACTATCTGAAGTTCCTCCTCCGTCATACTTCCGTATACTTTTTCGAATAGTTCGATTGAAAAAGACTGAGGTGTCTGTCCCTGATACATCTGTTTTCTGATGGGAACATCCGTAATATATTCTCCGTTTTCGGACTGGATAATGGTATCGGAAGCACTGATCACAGTGTCGCATACCCCGTATTCTCTGGCTGCAGCCACATTGTCCTCTATGATTCTTAAACTCAAGAAAGGGCGAACCGCATCATGTGTGACCATGATCGTATCAGCGGGGGCATTAAATTTCTCTTTCGCACAATTAATGATATTGTATATGGTTTCATTTCTGTTGCTTCCGCCGGCAACAATCGCAATCGAATCGTTCCCGTCAAAATACTTTTCAACCAGATCGTTCATAAGATGAATCCATTCCTTGTGAACTCCTACAACAACCTTGTCAATCTCGGGACTCGCCAGAAACTTCTCTATAGTATGAACAACTACGGGTTTCCCCGCCAGATCCAAAAACTGCTTAGGCTTGATATTCTGACCCATTCTGCTTCCAATTCCGCCGGCTACAATTCCTCCTATAACCATATCTAAAACTCTCCTTTACAATACTTTTACTCTATTGTACACTCTGTTCCAATTTTCTGTATGCATCACAGACTTCTTTAGGCTCGCCTATCATACGAAGTTTTCCCTTTTCTATCCAGACTACTTTGGAACAGTTGTCAAGTATGGTCGCCATACCGTGACTTACCATGATAACCGTACTTCCGCCGTGAATCATCTCTTTTACTCTCTTCAGACTCTTCTTTCTGAAGAATTCATCCCCGACGGATAATACCTCATCGAGAATAAGGATTTCCGCTGCATCTCCCGCAGTAGCTATGGAAAAGCCCAGTCTTGATACCATACCGCTTGAAAAATTCTTCACTTTCTCTTCCATAAATCCGTCAAGTTCAGCAAACTCAACTATCTTGTCATAATTCTTGTCAATAAAATCCTTGGAATAGCCGATAATGGCACCGTTAAGATATACATTTTCTCTTGCCGAAAGTTCGGTATCAAAACCTGCGCCAAGTGTAAGTAACTGAATCTTTCTTCTGTCAACTACCACCTTTCCGCTTGATGGTTTCAATGCTCCGGAAATTATTCTTAACATCGTGGACTTTCCCGATCCGTTGGTACCTATAATCCCGACTACTTCGCCCTTGAATATGTCAAAACTGATATGATCAAGTGCAAGCAGTTCTCTGTAACTGATTTTTCTTCGAATTTTCTGTATGATATACTCCTTGATTCCGGATACGTTACTTGTTGATATTTTGAATTTCATAGTAACATCCTGGACACTGATTATGGGAGAACCCAAATCCTGCTTCGGGGCTGGTAAATTTATGGTTGCTTCTGCAAGTTTTGTTTCCCCATCCTTTTTCTCTCCGTTATCCGAAGCCGTTTTTTGACTTTCATCGCCGTCTTTAGCCGCAATTTCGACGGTTTCTTTAATGCTTTCTTCTGCAACCGTCTGTACTTTGTTTTCATTGTCTACGGAAAGATCCTTAGAAGTTTCAGAATTTTCTTCTATTGCTTCCGCATCCATCAGATATTCAAGTTCCTCATTGGAAAGTCCGAACTCCGTATCATCAGACGCTCCGTCTGTTACCTGAGATATATCGTCGTTTTCTGCCTTGAATTCTTCGGAATCAAGAGAAACCATCTCGATATCATCGGACTCAGAAAATACATACTCAGATTTTTCGCTTTTGGACTTTTCTATATTTTCTTCTCTATCTTCATAGTCCCTAATATTACTCTTCCTTCCGTCCTTCTTCTTCCCACCGATAACAATCGTTGCAGCAATTCCCGCAATAAGAAAAATAGCAAGAATCGCACATCCTGAAATAATAAGTTTCTTGTGAAGGGTGATAAAAGATGTAATTCCGCCCCTGACAGTTTTCGGTTCATCAACTACTACCTCAGCCTGAATACTTGCGTCGCTTCTGTTTTCTTCATTTATTTCTTCGGGTTCTTTTTCATTTGATAGTTTTGCTTCTTCAGCCGACTTTTCTTCGGGTTCTTCCAGAACCTTCTCTTCTGCCTCTTTAGCTGCCTGTTCTTCAGCTTCTTTTGCAGCCTCTTCTTCGGCTTCAATAACTGCTGCGGTATCCTCACCTGATATAACAACTTTCACGGACATTAATTCAGTAAAATCATACTCTTCTCCAAGCGAATTTTTCGCAGTGGCATTAATTACTTCTACCGAAGCCTCACCACCGCTTATTGACTGTAACTCAAGCCAGAGTTTAGCTTCAACACCGCCTTCTGCATTTCCGATAAAAGTGAGGATTCCGTTTTCCTCATCAACCTCTTCGGCACCGGAAACATATTTAAGTCTCTTGGAATCATATTTAACCTGAACAAAATACTCGGCAACATCAGAATCTCCTCTGACATAAATACCGATTGGAAATGTTTCGCCGTTTTCCTTCTCATAACCCTCGGATCCGAATGTGACTCTTGCATTAGCGGCCAAAACATTCATTGGAATCATTAATAAAGCAATGAGGACTACAATTGCAGATATTATTTTTTTCAAAAATCCAATTTTACTCTTTCTCATATATTGTATCCTCTATAATTATATCTTTTGCATTACATCATTCTGTTTTTTCTTGAATACAATATAACCTATCGTGACGCTGGCAAAAGCATACAGCGTCAGTTTGAGCCACGCACTCCAGTGGGGAACATTGTGATATACCATACACTCTCTGGCTATATATATGGAAAGATACACCGGATTGTACCCCAGTACCTTCTGAAGTACGGACGGTAATCTGGTGACAGGATAAAACAATGCTGAAAGATACATAAGCATTGTTAGGAAAACAGAATCATAAAGATATTTTATGTCTGCAAAAAATACATACATAATTGACAAGATATATCCCACTCCTGTTGCAAAAATCATAGCAAGCAGTAAATCTAACGGGAATAGAAGCATTAAAAATGAGGGTTTAATCCTGAATACAATCAACATCAGTACATAAGTTATAAATGTATATCCAAAATTAACAAGTGATGTATATACTCTCGACAAAACAAATGTCTGCTTGGGAAGTTTGGCTTTTAAAAGTAAAGTTTTATTATCCACCAGTGCGGTCATTGCATGATTGGTAGCCGTACTAAACAAAGACCAGAAAATGTTTCCAGTCAGATAATACAGAGGAAATCTCTCAATTGAATTTTTAAACATATAAGAAAAGACAAGTGTCATGACGATCATATGAAGCATGGGACTCAAAACACTCCACACTATCCCAAGATAACTTCTTGCATATTTTCGCTTGATCTCTCTTGACGTAAGTTCTCTGATAACAAAGAGATACTGTTTTCTGTCGACTACTCCGTCCTTCATATAGGTCCACTGCTTCTTAACTCTTCGCATTACTCCTCTTCTTTTTATAATGAGTAAAGCTATGAAAAGAGCAATGTTTATTGCAACGACAACTATTGCGACAATTTTAAGGACATCAACAATATTCTCCAAATTCGGATTGTATGAACTGTCCCATTTTTCCAGTTCTCCGTCAGCCGTAAAACGATAAAAATCACCCTCGCCATTATGGTCGATGGCATAGAAAATCGTTTCTGTTCCTATATCTTCTTCGCTTATATTTTGTGGAATGTTCTGGCAGGCTTTTATGGACATAAGGAAAAATCTTTTTCCATCGATTCCCCCAACAGTTATATCCTTAATTGGATAGATTTCACCGTTACCTGTATTGTATGCAAGAATAGTATATTTTCCATTAGAATCCATTGCGGGAATTACACGGACATTCATTGCATTATCCGTAATATAGGTCATATCGACTCCCATATATAGATCTGTGATAAGCTTATAATCCCATATATTGATATCAGGTGTATAATCTGCCATATCAACAACATAGAGAGTTTCATCTCCCTTTTTGATGCTGCCTATTACCGGTGCATCGGTTACGATCCCGTATGTCTCGAGAGTGGCTTCCATACGTTCATCCACAACGAGTTGTTCAAAAAAGGGAAGTTTACCGTTATCGGTACCCTCTATCTCTATATGTATTTCAGGTGTTTCACCCAAAACATAATCTTCTATTTCTTCACTGTCATCAAAAATATGAGCCTCTTTGACTACAAGACCTGCACTTCCTCCGCTTGTCGCTTTAAAACGAAGATTCGAATATGTGATCTCATCGCCCCATCCGGTTCCCTGCAAAGTAACGAGGCCGTTATCCTCTGCTTCCGCGCCGGAAACATACTGCATTCTGTTCTTGTCGTATTTGAGTACTATTTCATAGTATCCGATATTCCCGTCAGCTTTGATGGTAACAGGTACCTTGAATGTATCATTAACCTTTACTGAATATTCGTTGTTCTCAAATAAAAGATTTGCTTCCGTCGCATTTGCCGAAAATGCATCTATCAATATAAGGAATAATGCCATCCCGAGGCTTCCCAGGATCTGTGTAATTCCATATCTTATTTTAATCTTTCTGTCTGTCATCTTTAATCCTAAGTAATTTCTTCTTCAAAGAATAATTATTTTCAATTATCAAAAAAGAATAATAAAAATTATACTATATTCGCATACTATCCCATTTTTTAAATATGCCGCTAATATTATACTACAAAATACTAATAATGCAACAAAAAGCAAAGGGCGAACAATCGTACGCCCTTGTATTTTGAATATTATTTTTTCTTTTTCCAATTATTTTATAAATATCATATGTCACTCATTTCCTACCTTCAAAAATGAATAGGATATCTTGTTTTTATTATAGTATTTTTAATAAATCCTGTTACACATATAATAATCATCTTTTCCCTTTGTAATATACATCGCTGGTCGAGCATGAGGTACGCTATGATCTATATTGGCATTCCATCCATAAAATAATCCGTTCTTACCAACTGCATATGCAATATCCCAATCATCATTGAGTTTACCGGGAGTTCGCAACCACCAGCAACTATGATAATAACCTTGTTGAATTTGAGCTTGAGTAGCGGGAGGATAAATCAAATCCGGATCCAAATCGGAAACATAATTCTCAAATTCCTCAACGCTTAAACAAAAAATCTTATCTTGTGTATTATTTCCCCCGCTTCTTCCGGTTTCGGGATTATCTTTATTAACTATTGTTGATGTAGGTATAATGCTTTTTTCGTATTCCAAGAATCCCGCTTCAGATTTATAAAATCTTTCATTTAAATATTTTCTCAATGTGCATGTTTCCCAAGTGACTTCTGTTGCGGGAACCATTGGGTAAGTTAATTCCTTTTCGTTATGGAACATCATTTCAGTTTTTAAATTATACTTGCTTATCACAAGGATTCTGTCTTCTTCTACATTTATCACTATCCATTCAATATCTTCGTTTCCTCTGACGGTTAAATCCTGCTCCCATTTTCCCATTTTGACTATATCGCCTCTTTGAATATCTTTTGAATTGTGAGCGATAAATTTTTTTATCATAATAGCACTATGCGGACAACTATATATGGATTCCTGTTTATTTCAAAACCACAATATATAGTAGTGAAATTCCATCTATTTTTCTCATTCCGTTTCTTTCCTGGACTTATTGGGAACAATTTGGGAACATTCCTAAATCCTGACAACACTTGCATAATATGAAAATCTCGGATGGGGTATTGAATAGCATAAACCTTGCGCACCTATTTGTGTGTATCAAGGTTTCTATTCAATTTTCAAGGTGCTATATTTCATTATACACCACCGTTTTACGTTGTTATCATCCAACGATCTTGGTTAGATTAATTCAGGATTTAGTCGACCACTTAGCCTTGCAAAAGTTCAATCGCCTGTTCAACGGTTATAATCTTTGCATAGCGCCTTCCCCACATAAATTCATTATAATACTTATAAGCGGTTTCCTTATCAAAGTATGGATTGTCATATGTTGAGTTTGTGTAGGACGGAACCAAGCATATTGAATCTCTTCTCAAATCCGCTTTTAATCGTT
>JAILRA010000087.1 GCA_024698715.1 Lachnospiraceae bacterium | reverse complement strand
CCTTCGGAACATCTTTCTCAATAATCTTATCGATAAATGTATTCCATATTACTTCATAACCGAGATTGCTGTCTCCTGTAAAGCCCGGAGTGTCAATCGGATAAACGGGGATACCTTTTTGAGCAAATTCATTTGTGACACTTGCAATATCGTCTCCGATAATACCGGCTGTGCATCCTGTCAGAACGAAATAAGCATCCGCATCGATAATATCTACAGCGCCCTGGATTGTAGTACGAAGTTTATTGATGCCTCCGAAAACAACCTCTTTTTCGAGCATGTTGCTGGAAGGAATGGAGACCGAACTGACAAAGCATGAGGATTTATGACCTGACTGGCCCTGATCCGATGCCGTTGTCTGCATACAGCAACCCGGACCGCTGTGGTAAATCGGGCAAACTCTGTCGATTGCACCCAATACTGAATTAATACCGGCCAACACGCAGCCGCCCTTCGGAAATTCCGTTACATTCGACATAATTTACTTATCTCCTTCCCTGATGATATATTTGAAAGCATCCTCCTGATACCAGGATTCTTTGTACGGCAGTTTTACATGTTCTGCAAGTTTCTTGTTAAAGCCGGGATTCTCGAGCTGATCGGCGATTTTATTTCCAAGGAACAAAAGTCCGTCATATCCCATCGTAGGACGCTTTCCGTCAAGAACATGTGTCGTCGGTACACCGAGTTTAGCTGCCCATTCAGGAACACCTATAAAAGCATCCGGCTTAAGTTTATTGACAAGGTTGACCTGCTCAAACGGCTGCATGTTCGCAATATCCACAACAAACTCCTTATGAATGCCGTTTAAGTAATCGATATCAACTTGTGCATCGTCATCGTAAGTGGGTGTTTCAAGACCTATGAGTTCCATTCCGAAGTCATCTATCAAAGCTGCCGCCGCAAAAGATCTTCCCGTTCCGCCGCAAATGAATACTCGTTTACCTTGAAGTCTGTCGCGAATCTTCTTAACGAGAGGTTCGATACGTTCATGCTCTTTTGCTATGATTTCCTCGACTTCCTTCTCTTTTCCGATGACCTTGGCAATTCCTCTAAACCATTTATCCGTATTCCTGATACCGATTGGCATAACTGTGTGTGAATACGGAATATCGTACTCTTCGTAGAGTGTCTTCATGAATTCATCCGCAAAAACCTTACAAATAGAAGTCGAAGCTTCAGCCGCAGGAATTCTCTTTATCTTCTCAAGCGAACTGTAAAAAGGAATATAGTTTACCTTTGCCCCGAGAAGTTGGAGCATTCTCTCCATCTCTTTCTGATCGGCGTAACTTACGGTCGTAGGTGCGAAGAGGTTAATAAGCCCCTCTTCCTTCTCCACTTTTTGATGTTTTAAAATATATTTATTTATTGAGATAAATGCAGCATCAAAACCTGATGCGCAAATCTTTGACTTAAAGCCTTCGCAGTGAATCGGAATAATCAGAGTTTCAGGATAATCTGCCTGAAGATCGGAGCAGATTGCATCGATATCATCTCCGATAATACCGGATGCACAGGATGCAAAAACAAAAGCCAATTTGGGATTATATCTTGTGATTGCTTTATCCACTGCCTCACGAAGTTTGCTTTCTCCGCCAAAAACAACACTCTTTGGATCAAGATTCGATACAATAAGACGCGGATTTTTTACATTCCTTATTCCGCGATGAATCTGACCGACACGATACATATCTACCGCCATAATCGAGCATCCGACACATCCCTGCGGAGAATGGGATATAAATACTGCATCTTCGAGAGACATCAGCGCTGCCAGACTGTTAATCTGTTGGCACTGAAGACCCTGTGCAAACGATCTGTCAGCACGCTTTAAGCATCCCTTTTTAAAATCTTCGCTAACCTTTTGTCCAGTCGTTCCTAAATCATTTAGTCTTCCCGGCTTACTTTCACGCACTCCGGAATAAGTCACTTTCGCCATAACAATGTTCCTTCCTTACTTAGACAATTCCTCATTGATAACATCTTCATTAGCAGCCATAGCCTTAAGTGTCAGTTCAAGCAATTTATCAAGTTCCCAGCCCAGCTGACTTGCACCGCGCTCAATTACTTCTCTTGAACAGCCTGCCGCAAACCCTTTTGACTTGTATTTCTTCTTTAATGACTTAAGTTCCATGTCCTTGGTACTCTTAGAAGGCCTCATCAAAGCTGCCGCCCAAATCAGTCCCGTAAGTTCATCTGCCGCAAAAAGAACTTTTTCCATCTCATGGACCGGCTCCACATCGATGGTTACGCCACAGCCTACCGTAATCCCGTATCCGTGCGAACATACGGCATGAATGATATCATCACTCACTCCGCCTTCTTTTAATAATTCCGGTGCTTTCAGACAGTGCTCCTCAGGGTATATTTCAAAATCGATATCATGGAGAAGTCCTACAATGCCCCAATATTCCTCATTGTCTGCATATCCCAGTTCTTTCGCATACCATTTCATTACAGCTTCCACGGTAAGTGCATGCAGAATATGAAACTCATCTTTGTTGTATTTCTTTAAAAGTTCAAATGCTTCTTCTCGTGTAATCATTTTCTATCCTTCTTCTATATTTTTGGATTGGAAACCCTGCCTACAAAGTCCATTTTTGATTTTGGATAAGAAACTCCGTACCCCCAGATCCATTTTAGATTATGTAATACCAAACTTCTCCCTGGCTTACTTCCTCCGTATGACGTTTTTCATCTCTGGATGCAAATTCCATTTCAAGATTCTTCTGGCTTACTCTGGTGTTGGCTTCGATTGACTTGGTAATAAACGAGTTGCCTCCGATTATTGTATTTTCGCCGATAATTGTGTCACCGCCGAGAATAGAAGCATTGGCATAAATCGTAACGTTATCGCATATGGTCGGATGACGTTTCTTGCCTGAGAGTTTCTGTCCGCCTCTTGTTGAAAGCGCACCTATTGTTACGCCCTGATAAATCTTAACGTTCTTTCCGATAATCGAAGTCTCTCCGATAACGATACCCGTTCCGTGATCGATAAAGAAATACTTGTCGATTTCCGCTCCGGGATGAATATCAATTCCCGTTTCCGAGTGAGCATATTCGGTCATAAGTCTCGGGAGTACCGGAACATGAAGCTTATACAGTTCGTGTGCGATTCTGTAT
>JAILRA010000094.1 GCA_024698715.1 Lachnospiraceae bacterium | reverse complement strand
CTACAATAACCCTTCCTTCGGATACGGCGGATATTGTCTTCCCAAAGATACCAAGCAGCTCCTTGCCAACTATAAAGAAGTGCCGGAGAACCTTATCGAAGCTATCGTTAAGAGTAATGTCACAAGAAAAGATTTCATATCTGAGCAGATATTAAAAAAAGCGGGATTCTACGATAAGTTTAACCGTATGGATAATTCGGCTGACAATATCATGACCTGTGTTATCGGTGTATACAGACTTACAATGAAATCCAATTCCGACAATTTCCGTCAAAGTTCGATTCAGGGCATCATGAAGAGATTAAAGGCCAAGGGAGTGGAAGTAATTATCTATGAACCCATGCTTGAAAACGGAAGCACATTCTTCGGAAGCAAGGTGGTTAATGACCTTGATGAGTTTAAGAAACGAAGCGAAGTTATCGTAGCGAACAGGTTTGATACATGCCTTGAAGATGTCAAAGACAAGGTTTACACAAGAGATATTTTCCAGAGAGACTGATAATAATGAACACCAAGACCCAGAAGACAGCTTACAGAATAATCAGCGCCGTGATGGGATTAATAATCACACTCATGGCTTTTTCGCTTAATCCGATTAAGGCAGAAGCGGCTACACCTTTTGATGAGTTCCCTTACAGCTACAGAGCCAAACTCAAGGAACTTCAGAACATGCATCCTAACTGGACATTTATTCCATTTAATACAAATTTAGACTGGAATGAAGTGGTCAAAGAGGAAAGAAAAGGTGCCAGAAGTTTAGTTTATTATAATGTTCAGGATTCTTGGATTTCAAAAGACGCAGATGATTACAAAGACGGGAAATTAAAAGTTTACGATAATGGGAATTGGTATCGTGCCTCAAAAGAAGCGGTAGAGTATCATTTAAATCCCGTAAACTATTTTGATGAAAAACATATTTTTGCATTTGAAAAATTGAATTACGATTCGTCAATCCATAATTTAGATGGAGTAGAAGCTATGATTTCTGATTCATGGATGGCAGGTAATTATCTTGAGGACCAAAATCCACCCAATATTCGTTATTGTAATGCTATTCTTCAAGCGGCTATTGAAAGCGGAGCCAGTCCATATCATCTCGCAACACGTATCATTCAAGAGCAGGGAAGAGGGGATGTGAAAAATAAAACAAATACAAAAAAACCTCTCATTTCAGGAGAATATGGTGTATATAACTATTTTAATATTGGAGCGACCGGTGCAAGAGATAAAATAGTTGAGAATGGAGTTAGACGTGCAAGAGATGAGGGATGGGATACCAGGTTTAAATCCATCATAGGGGGAGCCAAAATAATAGGTAATCAATATATAAACAAAGGACAGAATACGGTATATTTAGAAAAATTTGATGTTGATAGTACTTACAATGGATTATATTCACATCAATACCAACAAAATATCCAGGCACCAATGTCTGAAGGCGGAATGATTTACAGCGGATATTATAAAGCAAACATGCTTAATGCAGATTTTGTGTTTATTATCCCCATATACAAGAACATGCCTAACAGCGAACCTCCCGTAAACGAAGAAAAAGTCAGAGAGTTCGTAAGAAGATTATACAATCTTTGCCTTGACAGAGAACCGGATGAAGCCGGAATAGACAGCTGGACTGCTCTTTTGGTTAACAGAGAAAAGACCGGTACCGAAGTTGCGAGCGGCTTTATATTCAGTGATGAGTTTAAGAACAAGAATTATTGCAATTCCTGCTATGTAAAGCAGCTGTACAAGGCATTCCTAAACAGAGAATACGATGATGCCGGATTGCAGGTCTGGACGGATATACTCGCCTCGGGCAAGAACAGAGAATATGTATTTAACGGCTTTGTATTAAGCGATGAATTCAAAGGAATATGTGCGGATTACGGCATAGAGTACGGTAACGGTATTAATGACAATGTTCCCGGAACCATGCCAAACGGCGATTGTCAGGGATGTGGTGCAAAGGATAATACAGTGCAGTTCGTAACAAGACTTTACAATGTCTGCCTTGACAGAGATCCTGATGAAGCAGGTCTTGAGACTCACTGCAGCCTCTTAAGAAGTCATACCTGCTCCTGTTCAGAGATTGCATACGGCTTTATATTCAGTGAAGAATTCATCAACAAAGGTTTTGATGATGCAACATATGTAGAGTATCTCTACAGAGCTCTTATGGACAGAGAAGCAGATGAAGGCGGCAGAGATTTCTGGGTCGGACAGATGGCTCAGGGTGCTACCAGAGAAGACATATTTAACGGTATAGTTCTCAGTGATGAATTCACGAATTTATGCAACAAATACGGGCTTAGAAGATAATTATTTGAAATAGAGGATCTTTGATGGGAAGAATGGATGAAAAGACAGGCGTAAAAAACGAAAGGTTGATATTATGCGCTGTTTTTGGCCTTTTTCTCATCGAAATTCTCATTAGATATTATTTTGCTGACTTTTCGAAGTCCGTACATACTTATCGTGATGAATTAAGATATTTACAGATTGCGAAGAACATATTTGCGAACGGTTCACTATCTATTTACGGTGCAAAGAACGATTATCAGAAGATTCTTTATTCGATTTTTTTGGCACCGACATTTTTTATAAAGAATTCGATTATAAGAATTAAAGTAATCTCTTTGATTAATTCGATTCTTGTCAGCAGTTCCGTATTTCCGGGGTATCTCATAATCAAAAAAATATCGGACAACAATAAGAAATTGATTTTTTTATCACTTTTATTGTTGTCTGTTTTTACGGATATGTGTTACTCGCTTACTTTTATGAGTGAGAATCTGTTTCTTCCTCTCGGAATGTGGGAAGTTTATTTTCTTATCTGCTTGCTTTCGGAACAATCACCCAAAAAACAAATATTATATTCAATCCTTAACGGTATTTTCTCATACCTTTTATACCTTACCAAAGAAGTCAGTCTTTATTTTGTGCTTGCTTTCCTCGCAGTATCATTAATCATCGGAATAAGAGAAAAGGCATTTAAAACAATATTAAGAAGGTGCGTGGGGTATCTTTGCAGTTTCACAATATGCTTTTTGCTGGCAAAATTAACAATATTTCAGGGCATGAACAATTCATATGACCAGACGAGTCTTTCTGCCATAGGAACGCATTATCGCCTGGAGTATATGGTTTATGCATTTTTTATACACCTGATATTTCTGGGATTTGCGTGTTTTCTCTTTTCGATTGTTTTTCCTTTGATATCATTTAAGAATCTTTCGCGTATTCAGAAGATTTCTTTTTTGTTTTTGATCTTATGTGCGGTTATAAATGCAGCAACAATCGCATTTACCATTTCCGTAAGGGAAGATTTGGGACGTGTGATACCAAGGCAGCATTTAAGGTATTATGCGCCTTTAATGGTTCCGCTTCTTATGATCTTTTTATGCTCCATAGAAAAAAACGAAACCGAATTGTCTGAAAAACAAAAAATCGCATTGATAATTTCAACAGTTGTATTTGCGGTTGCTTTCGTTTCTCTTCCTTCCGAAAGAATCCCGTATACGATATCTGACTTTACCGGGCTTCACTTATATAATTACATGTTTGATTTCAGGTTTACCGATATGAGAGAG
>JAILRA010000079.1 GCA_024698715.1 Lachnospiraceae bacterium | reverse complement strand
TTTACGACATTTAACATGTATCTGCCCAATGATATACGCGAAGATGAGCCCAACGAGTCAGAGTATGCGAATCGTCCGATCAAGACGCTTTTTCTCCTTCACGGATATACGGGAGATGCTGATAACTGGGTGCCTTGGTATCAAGCAGATAAGTATAATTTTGCTGTAGTGATTCCTAACGGCGAGAACTCATTTTGGCTGGACGGTATTTCGACAGGCCATGCATTTTGCAAATTTCTGGGTGAGGAACTCACGGAATATGTAAGAAGGGTTTTCGGGCTTGCCAAAACAAAGGAAGACACATATATCATGGGACTGTCAATGGGCGGCTTTGGAGCGCTTCATACCGCCTTGTACTATCCGGACAAGTTTGGCCATGCAACTGCACTTTCTCCTGCGCTAATCGTACATGAAGTAGCAAATTTGAAAGAAGGCGAGGGCAACGTGATAGCAAATTATGAGTATTTCAGGGAATGCTTCGGCGATCCCGCGAAGGTGCTAGAGAGCGACAACAATCCGGAAAAACTCATTAAAAAAATAAAAGCTGAAGGCAAAAAATGCCCTAAAATCTACATGGCCTGCGGTTTTGATGATAATTTGTTAGAGCCAAACAGAGAATTTCACAAATTCCTTGAATTAGAAGGAATTGAACATACTTACGTAGAAGATGAGGGCAATCACAACATGGAATTTTGGAACAGGTACGTGCAAAAATTTATACCTATGATGTTTGAATAGGGCAGTTTGATGCTAGATAATGAAACGAAAAAGACATATGATGTAACAAAAAAGCATTTCCGATTGTAAATAAATTCAATGGATAAGTACTTTATCAATCCGTATGATTACAGTTATGATGAAGTCTGTAAGTTGACAGGGATTGATGAAAGATACAGCATTATATCGGAGTCCAGAGAGGGATATTTAAATGATCCTAATTATGTAATTGCAAGAGAAATACTTGTTACTTACATGGATTTTGTTCAAGGAAAAATAAATGCATATCTTGATAATCTAAACGATGAAGATTTATATAAAAAGCCCGAGGGATGTCCATATACGATAATGCAAATGATACTTGCGCAGTACAGACATTCAATGTTTCACTGCGGTATGTTGGAGATAGCCACATTTGACAAAAGAGGGGATTGGCTTGAATATACAGGTCTCGCCTATATTCCGATCAGCAATCAGACATCAAAGTAAAAGATAAAAACTCAATCAGAAAGGGAAAAATATGTTTAGGGAAGTAGCCAGAAAAAAACAGAGTTTACCCAAGGAAGAATGTATTGAAGTGTTAAAAAAAGAGCTTCGCGGGGTGCTGTCTGTGCTTGGAGATGACGGATATCCTTATGGTATGCCGCTGAATCATTACTACTGTGAGGAGGATGGGAAGATATATTTCCACGGAGGAAAAAGCGGTCATAAGATAGATGCAATAAAAAGATGTGACAAGGCATCTTTTTGTGTTTATGATGGTGGATACCATAATCCCGGAGAATGGGCATTAAACATCCGGAGCGTTATAGTTTTCGGCAGAATAAAGATTGTTGAAGATCAGGAAAAAATTCTTGAGATTTCCAGGCAGTTAAGTTACAAATTTACTCAGGATGAGGAATATATTCAGCATGAACTGATAAATGCAGGTCCGAGAACGCTTATGTTCACTCTTGAACCGGAACATATGACCGGGAAGATTGTGAACGAAGCATAGATTTTTTGCGTAATTAAATGATAGTATAAGCCATGAATGAAAGATGAGATTATGAAAGTATCAGAGACCTTATTTGATAAGTGCTTAGTCATTGAAACAAATGTCAGAAAAGATGAACGCGGCACTATGGAATTGTTTTATCAAGATCATTCCGAATTAAAACAAATTCCGGGTGGTTTCAATTTAACCGAACAGCGATTTTATAAAATGCCAAAGAATGCCTTTTTTGGAATTCACAGAGGTCCGTCAAAACTGATAAGCGTAATTCAGGGAAAAGGCCTGGATTATATCATAGATTTAAGAGAGGATTCCAAGACTTTTAAGCAATATAAAACCATCGAATTAAACGAAGATGATGCGAAGCTTATATATGTTCATGCGGGATTTGGACACGCATTTCTTTCGCTCTCCGATAATACAATCCAGGCGTTTGCAATGGATTTAAAATCCATTGTGGGAAAGTCGTCGCCTGTTAATTATCAATCGCCCGGTATCAATCTTGAATTGCCCGTAAAAGACATAATTATGGCTGATTATGATAAGAATGCGGAAATTCTGAATTAAGCAAAATGATGAACAATCAGTTAAAGTATATTGATTATATAAAAGAATTTGCATACAAAAATAATGTACACATCTGGCTGGGAGGCTCTTTCCTTCGTGGAAATGCAACTCCTTTTTCGGATGTTGATGTAAGTGTTTACTGCAATGCAGATTTGCTCGACAAGTTCATATACGGATATGGAAAACCGGTGTATATTTCATATACCACGAATCCCCGGGGCATACTGATAGTTATATATGAAGACGGCGTGGCTGTTGATCTGGAAGTGATAAAGAGCATAGATATTTCCGGTGACGAATTCTTTTATGCTGAGGACATAAAAGAATTAAAATATGTGCGTGATGAGATAATATGCGAGAAATTTGCTTTAAGAAATGATACGCCGTATCAAATGGCACGTCTATTACACAGAAGCATGATAAAGTTTCTGGCAGGCAAAAAAGATGCGGGGCTAAGTGTTGCAGATGAAATTGCATCATATATGGGAATTGAAAAAACATTTGATGAGGAAAATTATAAATCTCAAATCACTCAGGTCTTAAA
>JAILRA010000076.1 GCA_024698715.1 Lachnospiraceae bacterium | reverse complement strand
AGATCCATTCAAGTTCGGGATTGTGTGACAGATCTATATGCTTGATGGGGTTATCAGAGCACCAGATACCGTGAAGATTGACGTTCTTACTTACATCAAGTTCGGTAATGTTGTTGTTCATTACCCAGAGACCCTGCATCTCCGTAAAGTATTCAATACCTTTTACAGACGATACTCCCTTGTATTCGCATACAATATTTCTCGTCATGAGGATCTCGTCATCTTCCAGATAGCCGTTATGATTGTAATCATACGTACTTAAAACGACCGATCTGAAAATCTCATCCGGAAATGTTGTTGAATTAATAGGCACAGGTGAAGCGTGCACCGTACCCATAGCACCTCCAAAGACACTCATACCGATTCCGAGAGTTACTATCGAAGCAAATCCGACAGCAAAACTCTTCAGCAAGTTTTTCTTTTTCATCCTTTCAAATTCCCTTCTTTTACAAGCAAAAATCTTCTTGCCGTTTATTCAATATCATCCGTGAATGCATATGTTAAATCTCTCATTCAAAGATGTTTATAGCATCAATATTCTACGTAAATTTTTCCCGGTGTAAGAATATGATATACATTTACCGTCTCCACCCCATCCGGTGTCACGTCTTCATAAGTCCCTTCAGCAAAAGGTATCTCATTGTAAGCTATTACATACTCATAATCCTTGTAATCACTGTAAAATACCGGACTGTCTTCATGTATCGCGGTAAAAGGATTTTCCGACAAATCTATGTATTCTTTATTCTCGGAATTGATTCTCATCTGTTCTTCCGTGGTAACACAATATTCCATGCCAAGATACGAATCCAATACCTGATTGTCAAAAATACCCATTACTCCGGGAGTTTCGCTCACCAATAAAATATTGCCTTCTTTATCTTTTAAATAATTATCAAGTATTATGGCCTGATTGACTGCATTCGGATCTTTTCCGTATACCCTTTTTATATACATATACGAAAGTTTATTGTTTGCCAGTTCAATGATTACAATCGAAGCCACCAAAAAGATAACGCATAACTTTTTGTTTTTGGCAAAAACCAACATACATCCTACTATAACATATAAAACCAATAATATCTTCAATAATACAAGGCCGTTGTTAATAGTCAAAGCTCCGGTTCCATCAGTCATATCCGCAAAGCGAAAATCAAAACTGTAATTGAAGAGGCGAACCGTATTATTGTCTACCGTAACAAAAGGCATTCTTGATCTGAGCAAAAATACAAATGCTGTCAGAAAAACTGCCGCCGCTATATATAAAAAAATTTTTTTCTTAATTACGCCTTCTTTGTCGGAAGTTTTTTCCAATGCACAAAAAAGAAGAACAAACACCGGGAAAAAGAGCGGCACATAATATCTCATATGCTGCCTCGGCACTGCCACACCCAAATCTTCCTTAACGGTAATGGCAAACGTAATTGAAATCGCATTTATAATCATGCATATCATTAAAAAGATATATGAAATCTTTTGTTCTTTCGACAATTTATCAAAAAACACACCGGGGAGAAGTATTGAGAAAAACATCCAGGCAAAGAGAATAAAAATCAAATGAATTGCCAACGCATAAAAGAAAAATTCCAGTTTGTAATGCGTTCCGACATGATCGAGCGTCACGGTGGCATAATAGTTATTTAATCCATGGAAAAGAATAAGTCTAAACGGTAAGTAAGTAACTCCAAACCCAAGGAATAACCCTGCGCATCTTCTGAAGAAAGAAATGTATGACTTATCTCTGATCGACAGATATACGCACATAACAGCATATGCCGCCATAAATATCAACCCGTCTTCTTTGGCTATATACAAAAGAAACGAAAAGCCTCCCAAAAGAAGAGAAAAAATAAACTGTTTCTTTTTGTTTTCTTCAAGTAAAAGATCGGTTAGAAAATATATCTCCCACAGACCCAAAGGAAGATAAAGAATCTCTGCCATAAAGGTTGATGAGAAACATAAATCGGGAAGGAAAAACCATATTAATAAAGACAGTGCGATGACTCTTTTATTGTTGTTTGAAATCTTTTTTGCAAAAAGGAAGCCCGGAAAAACAGAGCTGCTCATTATGGCAGAATTAAGAAGATTAATAACTTTCATCCTGACATAGGAATTTTTGATCGCAAATGCAGGAGAAATAAGTATCGGATAGAGAATTTTTTGAAATCGTGTACCTATTCCGTATACCGATAAAGAATGAGAATTCCAAATGGATTTGGCAATCTGGAAATAGTTCAGTTCGTCCTTATATGTACGAACACCGATTGGGAAATTTGAGCACAAAAATCTAAAGACTGTTTCTGCAAGAAATAATCCGACCACAATCCATATCCAATTGAATTCCCTCTTCTTATCAGATTCCATGAAATAAAAAATAACGACTGTAATTTTCCCGACATCGAATGCCTTAGGCTGTTTACAAAGAAAAACGGCAGCGAATCAAACATCGCTACCGTTAATTATACCTTCTAAACAAGAGCTTTTCAATTTGCTTTTATTTCGAATTATCTGTATACCTTAAAGCCGTAGCTTTCAAGTAAAGCTATAAATTCATCGGAATATCCGAATCCTTTTTCAATAACCTGATCTCTTGTATATGTGCCGTCCTTTAAGCCGTTAACCCACATATCAAATCCACCCTGGTCTTCGTCTCTTCCAAAGAATGCTCTGTATGCATCATGTACGAATTCTTCAGGAGTTTTATTCTTATCGATGTATTCCTGAGAAGCAAAGAATCCGTATCTTGCTACCGTACCTGCATCATACTGTCCGGAAAGGATCGCATTTGCCCAGTCCTGCTTTCCCTGAGGATCGCTCGGTCTTCCGAGTGCTTCGTTGTAAAGTCTTTCCATAAACTCGTCAAGTTTTGCAGGATCTACGCCCGAAGCATCGATTGTGATACCGCTCTGGGTCTTGGAAGGCTGAGGATTCTGCTGCTGCGTGGGCTGCTTGCCTGAATTATTATCGTTAGGAACATACTCTCCGCCTGCATCGATTCCGTAAGATGCACAGAGATTTCTGAATTCATCCGAATTAACAAATCCGGCAAATACGTATTCTCTGGATTTACCGTCTTTAAGT
>JAILRA010000071.1 GCA_024698715.1 Lachnospiraceae bacterium | reverse complement strand
GATAAGAACCGCGTTTAAAACGGTAGCGGATGAACTTGGATTTACCAGGGAGAACGCTCCGAGATTTACCGCATTCGCAACTGATGATACAAGACTTCAGTATCAGATGATGGTCGAAAAAAGACCGATGTATGTATATCTACACGAGGGGAAAGTGGTCGGATATTATTCGTTTGGAATTACCGAAAACGGAAATATTGAACTTAACAATCTCGCAGTACTTCCCGAATTCCGACGTTTGGGAATCGGGGAAAAACTTGTTAACGATGCGATTGAAAAAGTAAGAACTTTTGGAAAAGACAAAATAGAAATCGGCATAGTTGAAGAAAACGTAAAACTTCGCAAGTGGTACGAGAAACTGGGATTCATTCACACAGGCACAAAGAAGTTTGATTTCTTCCCCTTCACATGCGGATACATGGAAAAAACTTTATGAGGAAAAAGGTATGAAATACTTTCGAATACACACAGCGGAAAATGCTTATTTAACCAAACAGCCCAGAGGTATTTTTACGGCAGTCTGGAGACTGGTTGATGATAAAACTTTAACCGAAGACGAGATAAAAGAATACTGGAAAAACAGGGAATATTTTGAAAAAGTTCTTCCCGTACCTCCGTTTTATAACGACGGCAATCCCGACGGCGCGGTTACATGGTTTAAAGACACCAAAGAGGGCAGAGAGATTTATGCGCAGATGTCTTTTTACAGAGAGATGTTATCCAAGTACGGCGTTGAATTGTTTAAGTCAGAGACCGAGGAAGTACCGGGCGAGATTATATACGAAGATGAATTTCAGATAGCGGTAAAAAACGTCAGAGAGGATATTAAAGTTACCATGAAAAAAGAGAGTTTCGTCTGGCCGGATTATAAAAACTGCATTGTAAATCTGCCAAACTCGATTCTTAAATATTTCGGTGCAGAAACTGCAGGCGATACATTACCGCTGGCTGATAGGTATCTGGATAAAGAATATAAAAACGTCGTAGTGATTCTTTTAGACGGAATGGGCAAGTCGGTTATCGAAAAGCAGCTTAAAGAAGACGGAGCATTCAGAACACATCTTGCGGGAATTTACAATTCCACATTTCTTTCGACCACTGTTGCCGCCACCACGTCGGTTTTATCGGGCCTCCAGCCCTGCGAACACGCATGGCTCGGATGGGATAACTATTATCCTGCGGTAGACAAAAACGTTGAAGTATTTACCAACTGTATACAGGGCACCAAAGAACAGGCGGCGGATTACAATGTTGCATGGACTCTGACACCGTATGAAAACGTAATTACGAAGATTAAAAAGACAGGGGCGGATGCATATCTTGTAGCTTCGTTTGCGGATAAAAATCTTACTGATTTCCGGGAGATTTGTTTCAGCATTAAGAAGCTTTGCGAAAAGCCGGCAAAGAAATACATTTATGCTTACTGGAATCAGCCGGACGGACTTTTGCACAGGCACGGTTCGGATTCGGATATCGTAAAAGAAGCTCTGGCTGAAATGGAGAGTGAAGTTGAAAAACTTTCCGGAGAACTTGAGGATACACTCATTATCGTAACGGCGGATCATGGCCACATCGATAATGAAATCAAGGTTCTTCAGGACTATCCCGAGATTATTGACTGTCTTGAAAGGCTGCCTTCGCTCGAACCGAGAGCTCTTAACTTTTTTGTAAAAGAAGAAAAAGAAGAGTTTTTCAAAAAAGAATTCAACAGACTCTTCGGCGATAAATTCATGCTGATTACGATGAAAGAAGCACTCGAAAGAAAACTTTTCGGAGATAAGGAATATCACCAAGAGTTCCCTGGAATGCTCGGAAATTATCTTGCGATAGCCACAGGCGATTGGACTTTATATTTTACCGATGAAAGATGGCTTTCGATGCACGGAAGTTTAACAGAAGAGGAAATGCTGATACCGCTTATTGTTTTTGACTGAGAGCGGTATTGCGAATCATCTTGTTGACAAACAAAGAATATTTTATAATTTTGAAAGAGTTTATTTTTCATTTTTCTGAAAAATAAAAAAGGATAAAAAATATGGATTTAATCATACTCATAGGAGCCGGTGCGGTCGGTAAAATGACCGTCGGCCAGGAACTGATGAAAATAACCGATTTCAGGCTTTTTCACAATCATATGATGATTGAACCGGTGCTTGAAATCTTCGGAAGATTTGACGGCGAAGTCGTAAGCAAACTTCGTGAGGATATATTTGATGCTTTTATGAAGACAAAATATCAGGGCATGATATTCACATTTATGTGGGGCTTTGATATGCCCTCCGACTGGGATTACATCAAAGGAGTATCAGAAAAGTTTGAAGCCACGGGCGGAACCGTTTACTATGTCGAACTCGTAGCGGATCAGGCGGTCAGACTTGAGAGAAACAAGACCGAGAACAGACTTAAGAATAAAGCTTCAAAAAGAAATCTTGAGCTTTCCGAAGAGAGGATGATAAGGGAAGAGACCAAGTTCAGACTGGAAAGTCGCGAAGGAGAAATCCCTTTCCCCAATTACATCAAGATCGATAACACGAATCTCGGGCCGGACGAAGTCGCCGGAATGATAAAGAAGCATTTTAACCTTCCCAATCCCAGTGCCGAGGAGATGATGAATCGCGTATTTTTA
>JAILRA010000033.1 GCA_024698715.1 Lachnospiraceae bacterium | reverse complement strand
AGAGATATTCAAAGCATTTTGACTTACTGGAAAAATTCATGACAAAATGAGTGATACTATTTTGATACTAAGAATTTGAAAACGAGATAAAATGAATAGATATTTTGCAAAATGGGTTATCCCAAAGAACGAATTATAAAGGTTTGTGAAATAAAATACTTTTTGCATAAATCGTGAAGGTGGTAGAACAGTAGGTTCAGGAAGAGTTGCTTCTATCATCGAGTAATTCTTGATTGATAGTTCAATAAACCGGTAAATTCAAGGGTTTCCGAGATTCCTCGGAAACCCTTTTTTTGAACTATGAGAAATGGACCGGGGGGACGGAGTTAGTGGCTCATTTTGCAGAGTGTGCCGATACGTAGAAAAATCAGGTCCTAAAATGCATTAAAATAATTAAAAACTGACGATATAATGGAGAAAAAATCGCAAATGTGATATATATGATATTGTGAAATATTAAGTTTCAGGGAACCGGAATAACTTGGTTCCTGCTTCCCGGGGAAAATAAAAATATAAGAGCCTGGGAGCAGGTATATCCAAAGTTCCCACAGGAAGAGTGATCGCATGGATGACAAGAAGAGATTATTTAATAAGACTTATAAAAAATCTATTGTTGCTTTATTTTCTTTTACCTGGATCTTTTTTATGTTCGGGTGCGGAACGCTCTCTGTTGTTGGTGGACCGCAAATAAACTACGGTAACTCATCGGTTTACTCACAAAGTGACATGGATGAGGCGATCTCCATTATAGAAAATATGTTTACTGAAAAGGCATGGAAAAATTGCGAACTTCATCAGATAACTTATGGTGGAGACAGTGAGTGCAATCATGAAAATTTAAAATGGATGAATGAGCTGGAGGCGGCTAACGATAACCAATTACATTTTGATGAGGTTATTATGTTTAAAACAGATTTTCATTCCCCGATGTTCGGTCCCGGAAGTACTTTGAATTCCAATCAGGAGTATACGGATTTTGAATGGTGGATGGCGAGAGAAAAAGGCGGTGACTGGAAATTAATGACCTTTGGATATTAGTTAAAGTGAAAACTGATCTCGTATTGTTATCTGAAAAATGTATAAAGAAAAAGACTGAATAATATGATATAATCTCAGTAGTGATCATGTATATTCGTCTAATAACGGAGTAAATCTGATGAGCATATATTCCATAATAATGTTTATATTTTCGGGATGTTTATTTCTCTACGCATTTATTTTGGCATTGCTAAAGGATGTGGACCTGATTCCGAAAAGTTATATGTCCAAAATATCGGACAAAAAATATTATGCCAAGCAGTTTGCGAAACTGATGGCAATTCTGGCATCGGTCTTTCTGGTGAGCGGCATTATAGGCCTGTTCAGTCAGATAAAGATATTGATGATAATCGCAGTAGTATTCCTGATTGTCGGGTTTATAGGGACCTTGATAATTGGAGGCAAATATATCGTTCCTCCTGAAGACTAGGATGAAGATATACTCTAGCTGTTTTTGGTAAACAATCGGTTTCTTTCTGCAGAGAAAGAGAACAAATCAGAAAGTAGAAAGACGAATTTAAAAACAAAATATGAAATGAATAAAAAAATCAGATTATCCCGGAGGTAAATATGAAATTTGATGAACTTTTAGCTAAGGTAAGAAAACTGTCGGAAAAGGCTGACGTATCGGAAATGGGATTTCTCGCTGTTCAGGTAAACATTACCGGAAAAGAGAGCGGAGCATTTTATGTTGAAGTAAAGGATCATAAAATATCCGTTGAGCCTTACGAATACAATGACAGAAACTGTGCCGTTACGATGAGCATGACTGATTTTAACAAACTTCTTGAAGGAAAACTCAATCCCGTTACGGCATTTACAATGGGAAAACTTAAAGTTGACGGAGATATCGGAAAGGCACTTGAGTTTTCGAAGCTTTTTTGATAAACACGGGCATTTTATGATATAATATTTACCGTATACGGTTGTGTTTTCCGGAAAAGGTATTTCTTTGGACTGTAGTAATAATTTACTTGTGAAGGATGGTGGAATTATGTTTTTGGAGATGTTGAAAGATAATCAGAAGGAACTGTTCTTACAGCTTGCCATTATGGCAGCTAAGGCAAATGGAAAGATTGAAGCCGCAGAGCATGAAATGCTCATTAAATTCGCGGATGAAATGCATATCGAGCCCATAGCAGATTCTGAAAAATCTTTTGATGAGCTGATAGATGAAATGGTCGGCGTATGCGGTAAACCCGAGAAAAAGATCATTCTTTTCGAAACAGTAGGGATCATGAATTCCGATGGTGATTTTGATGAAAATGAAACAGAATTTCTTTCGAAGATCGCTTCTAAATTTGAGATTTCAAACGAAGAACTGGAATATATGATGGAACTCGTTACCGCATATATTGATGTATTCACTGAAATCGTTAATACTGTCATCGAGGAAGAATAAAAATCGTGTAAATTAAGGATAAACAGACTTTAGGGGACGGTTTTGTTTTGGATGTTTTCTTATAAGCAACCTTAACGAAACTGTCCCTGATTGGTTATAAAGAATTGTTATTCGGAAAGGCATAAAGGTTCGGGCATGATAAAAAAACTATCTGAAACAGTCAATCAGTATTTTATAGGGCATGAGGATGTTACCGAGAATGTGATAATCTGTCTCCTTGCAGGCGGTCATGTACTTTTGGAAGATGTTCCGGGAGTCGGAAAGACCACTCTGGCAAAAACACTTTCCGGTGCTCTGAATTTAAGTTTCGGGCGTATACAGTTTACACCGGACACGCTTCCTTCGGATGTTTTGGGAGTATCGGTCCTTAATATGAAAACGGGCGAATTCGAATACAGAGAAGGTGCTATCATGCATCAGCTTATCCTTGCGGATGAAATTAACAGAACATCACCGAAGACCCAGTCGGCACTGCTTGAGGCAATGGGCGAAGGATTCGTGACCATAGACAAAGAACGAAAGAAAATCCCCGATCCGTTCATGGTAATAGCTACGCAAAATCCTATTGAATTCCTTGGCACTTACCCGCTTCCCGAAGCACAGATGGACAGATTTATGATGAGACTTTCGATAGGGTATCCCTCTTCGGAAAACGAGATAAAGATGACTCAAAACTTCCTTGAAGGCAAAAGCCTTGATAAGGTTGAGAGCGTGCTTGATGCCGAGAAGCTTAAGGAAATAAAAGCTGAAGTTGAAAAAGTTAAGACGGTGGAAGCCGTTTTGCAATATGCAAACGACATAATCAATCTTACGCGAAACGAACCGGGATTCGTTATGGGTGCTTCTCCGCGTGCAATGCTTCATCTGGTACGTGCGGCACAGGCTAAAGCGTATATGGAAGGAAGGGATTTCGTTAAGCCCGATGATATAAAAGCTGTTGCGATAAATGTACTTCACCACAGGCTTGTTCTTACGTATGAAGCCAAAATCGCAAAGGAAGATACAGATAAAGTATTAAAGAGACTGATCCTTAAAGCAAAGGTTCCGATGATCTGATAAAAAAACGAAAATTCGAGAGGATCTCCGTATTTCAAATAACGATTTTTACGGGGATTCGATGTTCTCAAAAGATTCATTACGGTAACGGATATGTGGAGAAACAGACTTATAGTTTTGGGACTATTTATTCTCTCTATTATAGCAATCTCATTTTTCGGCGGCCCTGTGACTTATGGGTTTTTCTTTTTGATGTTACTTATTCCCATTGTTTCGATCGCATATATCATCATTGTATATTACCGTCACAGGATATATCAGGGGATCGTTACAAAAAACGTAGTGGTCGGTACGCCCACGGATTATTATTTCACTTTGCAAAATGAGGATTTTTATTCGTTTTCCGGAGTGAAAGTTGAATACTATTCGGATTTTTCAAGCATCAGCGAACTGGATGACGATTACGAATATGAACTCCCTCCCTACACGGGACTGAAAAAAGAAACCATTCTGGTTTGCAAATATCGCGGTGAATATGAGGTCGGGATCAAAAACATTACCATACAGGATTATCTAAGACTTTTCAGATTTACTTTTAAGATCAAGGAATCGCTTCGTGCGGTGGTAATGCCGCGTCTTGAGATCCTTGATTCGCTTTCGCATCTAAATTCCAATAATATACGAAATGATTCAAATATAGCCCCTACCGAACCCGATGTGCTTGTGCGCGAATATATTCCGGGCGACGATATAAGAAGCATAAACTGGAAAATGAGTGCACATATGGGCAAACCGTTTGTTCGCACCAAGATCGGCGAGGAAACACAAAGCATCGGGATCATAATGGATTCCTGCCGGTACAGCCCGGATGAACCCAAAGATTATCTTCCGCTTGAAAACAAGATACTTGAGACAACGATCGCTCTGGTTCATTTTTATCTTACGCACGGGATAGGGACCGCAGTGTATACGTATGAAAAAATGCCGCGAAATTATTATCTTCAGGGGATACAGTCTTTTGAAGATTTTTATGCCGCAATGTCGGAATTCTCCTTTGATCCGGACAGTGTTTCTTCGAAACTTTTTGCCGCTGTTTCAAACGCCGGAATTACTTCAAACAGTATGGTTTATATGATTCTTCATGACTGCAGTGCGGAATTTCTGTATCTGTCTGAGATATTAAGAAGAAACGGTATAACCGTAGTCGTATATCATATAAGTGATAAAGATGACAGTAATATCAACGCGGAAACGGATAAGAAGATCGTTTATCAGCGTATCGGATACGAAGACAGATTAAAGGAGGTGCTCTGATGACCTCTTTATTCTATGAAATTCTGTATGTCTTCGTTATGGCATCGGGACTGATCTCATGGCTTTCGGTTCCTTTGGGGTTAGGGAAAGCGGGATTGTGGCTTCTGATCATCCAGCTTGCGGCAGCGTGTCTTTTTGGGGTATTTAAGAATTGCGGACTGACGGGCAAACTGATATCTTCGGGAATTCTTTCTACGTATACGATATTTATCGTTATTCTTGAGGTATTTAACCGGTTTTCCGACAGATTTGAAGGAAGCGTTAGATTCTTATGGATTCCCGCGATCGGAGCCATAGCTTTCATTATGGGTGAAATGCTTGCTTATTTTCGCGTTTTTGAAATAATATTTGCATCCCTTTCTTTTCTGTCCCTTATTCCGCTTACTGTTATTAAAGTGGAAACGGGAAGGATTTATATCGCAGCAGTATTTTTCCTTTCTTTGCTGACTGCAGCATCCGAGATTCAGAGGCATTGGAAAAAATACGGCGATACGGAGATCAAAAAACATCTGGTTTATATTTCACCGTTTTTGGCTTTGATCGTGGCCGTGGTTCTTTTGGCGCCGTATTCCCCCACGCCTTACAGCTGGCCGGTGGTAAGATATTTTTATCGTGTCGTAAGTGAAGCCGTCGAGGATATACGGATCAAAGCATCCATAAGGAAAGATGAAGACTATGCGGAGAGCATGATGGGATTTTCGGAAGATGCGATCATGTCCGGAAAAATAAGCGAGTCAGACGAAACGGTAATGCTGGTCAAAGGTATTCCAGAAGAAACAGCGAGGCTGAGGCTTGCGGGTAAGAATTTTTCAACGTTTACGGGACATCAGTGGCTAGATGAGGATTATTCCACGCAGCCGGATTCGATGTTTGATACGATCGGTCTTCTGGCTTCAGCTTCCGAATATACCGAAGATTCAGGGTCGCTTTTAAGGTGGGAAAAACTGTATATCAAATATATTCAGATGAACACCGGTTATATCTTCGCACCACCCAAATCCGCCGTCAGAAAAAGTAATTTTCCCATACAGAGCTTCCTTGTTGAATCCAGAGGCTCGGATATTCTCTGGCCCGAAATGAAAAGCTATAAAACGGATTACAACATGACCTATCTGCTTATTAATACCGAAAGCGATGAATTTGTGAAATTTATAAACGAAGGCACACAGCCTTCAAAAGAAGCATACAGGAAAGCACTGCACCAGTTCGGCCTTTCAAAAGATGCTGATTATACATATGAAAATTTCTTAAAACATGCGGACGAGATCAAAGAAATATATGGGCAGGATGTAGTACTTTCCGATGAAATGCAAAATATAACGGATGAACTTCTTGAGGGATGTGAATCCGATTACGAGAAACTGTGCAGGATACAGGATTTTCTTTTAACTTTGGAATATACTAAGGACCCCGGTATTATCCCCAAGGAAGTGGATAATGAAAGCGAATTCCTGGATTATTTTATATTAAATAAGAGGGAAGGGTTCTGCAATTATTTTGCTACGGCATTTGTTCTGCTTGCAAGATCCGAAGGCATTCCTGCGAGATATGTTCAGGGGTACTGCACATCTACGGATTCAGCCAAAGCCATGTATATTACTTCGGGAATGGCTCATGCGTGGGCGGAAGTGTATTTTAAAGGTGCGGGATGGATCGCTTTTGATCCTACTCCGGGATTTGAAGGCGGGGCATACTGGCTTCATCAGAAACGGGAAACAAAACTTCCCGAGATGGGAGTTTTCGATCCGAATAACCCGAAAACCGAAAAGGAGAGCGTTTCCGATATTCCTGAGATCGAAGAAGAGGAATCCGGATCCGTATTACTTAAATGGTATATAGTTGTTATACCTGTTCTTTCGGGTATAATTATCATTGTATCGGTTTTCGTTTTATACAGGATAGTGAGTGCCATACGTTTTAACAGGCTTTCTTACGATAAGCGATTTGTGGCTTTAAGCAGACAGATCTTCACCATATTTGCGTTTTTAGGCGTACCGATAGCTGAAGGCGAGACGGTGAGCGAATATCAGATCAGACTCGCCAAAGATTATTCGGATACAAGACTTGCTTTCATGAACGATCTGGAACGATATTTATACGATACACATGAGTCTTCGGAAGAATTTAAGGAATCCGTGGAAAAAACGCTTGAAATAAGAAAAGAATTACTGTCTGAACTAAGACAGAAAAATTTAATAAAGTATTTTAGATATTACTTAAAATACTGATGATTCAGGAGGTAGATATGCCAAACGGCAAAAGAATCAACGATTATGTCTCATCCTATTGTGTTTTTGACCTTGAGACCACGGGAATATCTCCCAAAAACGACAAAATAATCGAGATCTCGTCAGTAAAAGTGAAGGACGGCAAGATCATCGATGAATTCAGTACGCTGGTGAATCCGGGGATACCTATCCCGTTTTATGCCACGGAAGTAAACAACATAACCGATAAAATGGTCAAGGATGCACCTTCTATTGAAGAGGCCCTTAAAGAATTTGTTTCGTTTGTGGGCGATTATGTGCTTATAGGGCATAATATTCATCAATTTGACATGAAATTCATTTACAGGGAAATGAATGACTGTTTCGGCAAGGGGATGGAAAACGATTATCTGGATACGCTTTTTATGGCCAGAAGAGCGTTACCCGATCTTTCACACCATACCCTTCAGGATCTTGCAGAGTATTACGGGGTTTCGACTGAAGGTGCACATAGGGCATTGTTTGACTGTAAAATGAATCAGATCGTCTACGAAAATCTTGCCGAAGAGTTAAAAAAATCTTCCGCAAAAATTGATAAAGACATGATCTGCCCCGTCTGTTCTTCGCAACTGGTTAAAAGAAAAGGCAAATTCGGAGAGTTTATCGGATGCAAGGGATATCCTCAATGCAGATACACGAGAAACCTTTGATCATCGGAAAAACTAATAAAATTAAATCATGATTTAATTTTATTTTGAGCAAAAATCACGAATAAAATACTGATTTTTCTAAAGATTAAATGACGGATGGGCTGTTAAAGTTCATTTCTCAACATTTATTTTGAAAACATAAAAAAGCTGCCTCTTTCGAAGCAGCTTTTTTGTATCATTTGAATTTTTCTTAGTTGGTATAGTTGTCGAAATATCCCTGGATGAGGATAACGGGAGTTCCCTTATCACCCGAACCGGATGTAAGGTCGCAGAGTGAACCGATAAGGTCTGTAAGCTGTCTGGGTGTTGTTCCCTGTGAAGCCATGTTTCCTACAAGATTTCCTGATTTAGCCTTGATGCTTTCGGAAATAGCTTTCTTTAATTCCTCACCGGAAAGATCCTTGAAGTCGTTATCTGCAAGATATTTGAGTTTAAGCTCGTTGGGCGTTCCCTTTAATCCTTCTGTAAAGAAAGGAGAAACAACGGGATCTGCAAGTTCCCAGATCTTGCCCTGAGGATCTTTGAAAGCACCGTCGCCATAGATCATTACTTCAACATGCTTTCCTGTCTTCTCGAGGATCTCTTTCTGGATCGCTTCCACAAGCCACTGGGAATCTCTGGGGAAGAGTTTGATCTTTTCTTCAGTAGATTTGTTGGATCCGAGAAGTCCGTATTTCTCATTATATCCGCTGCCGTTTACGGAAGAAGTAAGAATGTCATCCATACCGCAAACAACTTTAGCGCCGTTCTCTTTGAGGATTCTCTTGGTTCTTACTCTTGTATGGATATCGCAGTTGATAACGCAATCCGTGTAATTAAGAATTGTCTTAGCCTGATTTGCGAATACCACCTCAACATCCGCACCGGCTTCCTTTATGATCTGTGAATAGTAAGCCACATAGTCAACGCCTGTGAACTCGTGCTTGTTTTCACCGAAGAGCTCACGATATTTTTCAAGTGTCAGAACATCGCTGTAAGGATTGATGCCTGCTTCATCGAGCTGATCGTAAGTAAGAAGTGCATTTCCCACTTCATCCGAAGGATAAGAAAGCATAAGAACAACTTTCTTGCATCCCATTGCGATACCTTTTAAGCAGATCGCAAAACGGTTTCTTGAAAGGATGGGGAAAATAACTCCGACTGTTTCGCCGCCGAGTTTTGCTTTAACGTCTGCAGCGATATCATTAACTGTAGCATAGTTTCCCTGTGCTCTTGCAACGATGGATTCCGTAAGAGCGATGACATCTCTGTCACGAAGTGAAAATCCTTCGGATTCACAGGCTTCCAGAACACTTGTAACCGCCATGTCTACAAGATTGTCGCCTTCTCTGATGATGGGGCAACGAATACCGCGTGATACTGTGCCAACTTTTCTTTCCATAAAAATCTCCTTATCAAATAACAAAGCATAAATTTTCCAAAATCATTATACATACTCGACTTTTGATTATCAATAAGTAAATTCTTAAATTAACGCATAACACTGAAACTGCATATAAAATAAAGCAAAAATCGAAAAAACGGGAAAGAATGACGGAAGATTTTTTGATCCGTCAGGAGAAATCGCAAACTCATAAAACAATATATTGTGTATCAGTGTGCCACAACATACAATAAAGAGTGGAAAACGATGAAACTTTGTGATAATATATTATTCGAAAAAGATATTACGGCAAAAGGAAAACAAAAAGCAGAAAAAAGAACCGGAAGAATACGGTCTTATCATAAAACGGAGGGTAAATTATGTACGATCTTATAATAATTGGTGCGGGACCTGCCGGAATGGCAGCGGCGATCTATGCGAAAAGAGCCAGACTGAATGCCGTGGTAGTGGAAAAGGAAGGATACGGCGGACAGATGTCTCTGACATATGAAATAGATAATTATCCCGGTATTCCGGGAGTTTCCGGAATGGAACTTGCCAATAAAATGAAAGAACATGCCATGAGTCTCGGAGCGGAGATCATTTATGATGAGATAAAGAGCATAAACAGAACAGAAGAAGGCTTTGTGATCCATTACGAAACCGGCGGAGTTGCCGAGAGTAAGGGAATAGTGATCGCATCGGGAGCCACGCATTCTAAGTTGGGTGTTCCGGGAGAAGAAAAACTCACTGGAAGCGGCGTATCCTATTGCGCGACCTGTGACGGTGCATTTTTTGCAGGAAAAGACGTTGCGGTCGTAGGCGGCGGCGATGTGGCTATTGAAGATGCCATCTTTTTATCCAGGATCGCAAAAAGCGTGACACTTATTCACAGAAGAAGCGAACTTCGTGGCGCGGCTTCTCTTCAGGAAAGCCTTAAAAAATGTGAAAACGTCAACATTCTCTGGGATACGGTTGTTGAAAGTATCAACGGAGAGAAGAAGGTTGAGACGTTGTCGCTCAGAAATGTAAAAGATAATGAAGATTTCAATCTTTTCGTAAACGGAGTCTTCATTGCTGTCGGGATCACTCCCGTAAAAGCGGAAATAGACGGACTCTTATGCAATGCCGGCGGATATATCCTTGCGGATGAGGATTGCAGAACAAATATCAAAGGAATTTATGCGGCAGGCGATGTCAGGGCAAAAAGACTCAGACAGATTGTTACTGCAGTATCCGACGGGGCCAATGCCGTTACCAGTTTTACCGAGGATTTCAGATAAGGAATCCTTCTCAGATTCTTGTATGACAAAAACAGACCGTTTACAAAAAGTTCAAACTTATTTACATTGATAAGAAATGATTATTTTGATATAATTAGTCTGTAATCTTAGATTACAAATACTTGTATCGGAGGGTTGTAATATGAACATTATTATTATCGGAAAAAATATTGATGTTACACCGGGTTTACGCGAGGCTGTAGAGGAGAAGATAGGAAAACTTGAAAAATATTTTACTCCCGACACAGAAGTACATGTTACATTAAGTGTTGAAAAAGACCGTCAGAAGATCGAAGTAACTATCCCTGTTAAGGGAAGCATCATTCGTTCCGAACAGGTTTCCAACGACCTTTATGTATCGATTGATTTGGTAGAGGAGATTATCGAAAGACAGCTTAAAAAATATAAGAGCAAACTTGTAAATTATAAGCAGAACAGTGATAACTTTAAACAGGATTACATCGACAAAGATTTTACAGACGACGATGAGATCAAGATCATCAGATCGAAGAAATTCGATATGAAGCCTATGTATCCGGAAGATGCATGCGTTCAGATGGAACTTCTCGGACATAATTTCTTCGTATTCCAGAATGCAGAGACAGATCAGGTTTGTGTAGTTTACAAACGTAAAGGCAACACATACGGAATGATCGAACCCGAAGCATAAAAATAATTAAATATTTCAAAGGCCTGCATCGATTAGGTGCAGGTCTTTTTTTTGCTTTCTCGCAAACACCACATCCGACTCAGTTAATGATTTCACAAAAAAATTTAAGAAACAGTTAAGAATTGCACAAGATATACTTTAAGACTTCTTAAATCCTTTTTGGTAGATTTAAATTGCAGAACAGAAAAACTGTTGAAAAAAGATTAAGATAACCAATTAAGGAAAAGAGGGAATAACGATGAGCAATTTAAAGAAAAAAACATTTGCCATAGCAGGAGCCGCACTTGTACTTGTAACCGTAACAGGAAGTGTTGCAACAATGTATGCAAAAGCTGCAACCAAAGTTAATACCTATACGGTATCCAAGGGTGACATGGAACAGGTGATTGAATTGAACGGAACAATAGAATCCGCTGATTCAGTGACATTCTTCGCAGAGACCAATCTTAAGGTTAAAGACGTTAAGGTTAAAGAAGGCGATGCGGTTAAAAAAGGTGATATCCTTGTAACATTTGATGAGAGCGAGATCGAGAATGCCATCAGCCTTGCGAATCTGGAAGCGAAAGCCAGTGCAGGCGGTTATGATAATGCAATTCAGACATCGGATCAGTGTAATAAACTATATTCTGAAGCAAGCAAAAATCTCAATACTCTGAACCGTCAGATAAGCGATACGGAAGAAGCCATATTTAACAAGCAAAAAGAGATAAGTGCCAGAAGTTCATATCTTGCAAACGAAGGTGCCAAGATCCAGGTTGAACTTATCAACTGGTCGGACAGACCTGATTCCGATGAATACAAGAATCTTTTGAAACTTGCGCAGAACAATGCTTATCAGCAGGTGTACGACGAAGAACTTTTAAGACTTCAGGGTGAGCTTTCAAGACTCAATGTTCAGCTCGGAGATTTCAAAGAATATAAAGCTTTGATGGAATCACAGAAAGCATCCAGTTATCTTTCCGTGCTTACTGACGGTGCAAAGAGTCAGCTTGAAGCAAATAAGGAAGCAAACGAGATCACGGTTAATTCAACCATAGAAAAATACGAGAACGCAAAGAAAGGGATCGTTGCGGAATTTGACGGTATCGTAACGGGAATAAGCGCATCGGAAGGAAGTTATGTAAGTGCCGGTACACCCGTGATAACAGTTGATTCAAGCGAAGACATTATTATAAGATGCTATGCAAACAAGTATGATATAATCAGTATCGAGGAAGGCCAGACAGCCGAAATGACCATCATGAATGAAGAATACACCGGCAGAGTATCCAGAGTGGAAAGAAAAGCAGGAATGGATCAGGCATCTTCGACAGGTGTGGGTGTTGATGTCCTGCTTGACAGCGCCGATGATATAATACTCGGCCTCGAAGTAAAGGCAAAAGTCAACACGGCATCCGTAGCGGACGCGATCAGTGTTCCCAAAGATGCGATCATAAGTGAAAATGCAAACGATTATGTATTCATCGTCAGAGACAAAAAAGCAGTCAAGACCAAAGTTGAAACAGGTATTAAAAACGATGATTACGTAGAGGTCATTTCAGGAATCAATTCAGGCGATATCATAGCATGGAATGATGAGAAAGAACTTAAAAACGGCGAAGAGGTACGCTACTAATATATGTACAATAAAAAGGACATATAATAATTAACAGATCAGTAATAGGGAATCATTATGGACAGCAGAAAAGTAATATTATCCGCAAATAATCTATCAAAAACATTTTCAAACGAAACCGTTCAGCAGCATGTTTTAAAGAATCTTAATCTTTCGATATACAAAGGTGATTTTACGGTTATCATGGGCAATTCCGGATCGGGAAAAAGTACTCTTCTTTATGCTCTTTCCGGAATGGACCGTCCCAGTATAGGAACGATCACATATTATACGGATCAGGGTGAAACCGAGATCTCAAAATTCAACAATGACAAGCTTGCGAGATTCCGTCGCGATCATGTCGGATTTGTTTTCCAGCAGAACTACTTAAATGACTCGATGAGCGCACTTGATAATATCATGGTCTGCGGACTCTTAAAGTCATCCGGAAGAAAAGAACTTACACAGAGAGCCAAAACTCTTCTCGAAAAAGTCGAAATATCCGAGAGCGATATGAGAAAATTCCCGACACAGCTTTCCGGTGGACAGCAGCAGAGAGTGGCAGTTGTAAGAGGCGTCATCAACCATCCCGAAGTACTTTTTGCAGACGAGCCCACAGGTGCCTTAAACTCGCAGAATACCGTCAACGTACTTGACATTCTTTCTGAGTTGAACAACGACGGACAGAGCATCGTAATGGTCACTCATACGATCATGGCAGCAGAGCGTGGCAACAGAGTCATTTATCTTTCGGACGGTGTGATCTCAGATGAGATTTATCTTGGCAAATATCTCGGTGACTACAAGGATGAGAGCAATCCCAACGTCGAAGAAGCAAGGGAAAGACATTCAAGATTAAAGCTTTTCCTTCAGAATATGGGGTGGTAATATGTATCGTTATTTCTTTATTGCAAAAAACAATATGAAAAAGCAGAAAGGCGATATGATCACTTTCTTCATCATGACCTTTTTATCTGCTTTTATGATATTCGTCTGCATGAATCTTTTAACAGGAACATTCCGTGTACTGGATACGAACAAAGAGGCGATAAACGGCGCCGACGGACTTATATTAAAACAGGTAGAACCCGTTTCGGATTTTAAGTTAAAAGAACTTATTCAGTCGAACGAAAACTTTTCCGGATACGAAGAAAACAAGTATCTGTCCGGCTCGGCCAAATACCGTAAAAAAGGCAGTAAAACCTGGGCTGATTACTGGTTTAATTTCGGATCGTATGAAGAAGAAAGAAGAATTCATACAGCCAGCATAGATATGAGCGGTTTTTCGGATAACGAGATAGTACTTCCGGTTTCGCTTTCATCATCTTATAAAATCGGCGATACGATAGAAATTAAGATCGACAAAAATATATACGAGTTTAAAGTTGCGGGATTTAACGAAGATTTTATCTATGCTTCTCCGATGAATATGAGTACATACCTTGTGTATGTTTCCGAAAAAGCGTATCAGCAGATCGAATTTGAAAATGCAAACTTTATAACTTCGGGTAAAATTATAAAGTTACAGATGAGTGCAAAAGCAATCCGACAAAAAATATCCGGACAGGATGAGATGGAATTATTATTCACTGACTGGAACACATGGCATCAGAACTATCGGGCTATACATCCCGAATATACCGAGGAACTTTCGGGCAACTTTGTTCCGAGTGATATGATGAAAGTTGCAAGTATGATCCTTCCGTTTATCTTTATAGCTATCATACTGGTTTTCGCAGTTATCATCCTCGTGGTCGCACTTGTTGTAATCGACTTTTCGGTCAAAAACTTTATCATGGATAATATGCGAAATACCGGCATCATGGAGGCAGGCGGATACACCGTAAAAGAAATGATGTTTATTCTCTTGGTACAGCTTCTTTCGGTATCCCTGGGCGGAAGCTTTTTGGGGGCACTTACAGGCGCACTGCTTCAAAAGAAGATCGGATTTATAATGCTTTATCTTTTGGGACTTTCATGGAATCAGAAACCCGACTGGATGGTATTCGCGGGAGTTGTCGGAGGCATTTGCTCGATCATTACACTGTTTACATTATGCCTCGGAAGACAGTATCAAAAGACCAGTGTGCTCGATGCATTAAGGGGCGGGATCAACACTCACAACTACAAGAAAAACGTATTCCCCTTTGACAAGACAAATCTTCCTGTTTTGCTGACGCTTTCCCTAAAAGAAACATTCGGCAAATTTTCGAGTCAGATAGGTGTAATTTTTATCATGGCAGTTCTTGCGTTTGCCGGTGCGATGGGTTTTGGAATATATGAGAACATGGGAAAGGATGTGGATGCACTTTTAAGAATTTCCGGTCTTGATCTGTATGATGCGGATTTTGTCGGCGATGTCAACATGTTGGAAACCGTTAAAGGATTTGAATGTGTAGACGGTATTCACTATGAAATATGGATAGGACTTGATTATCAAAAGGGTAAGAAAACCAAGAATTATTCTACCAGAGTTATTTCCGATACGGCTCAGATGAAACCTGAACAGATGATAGAGGGTAGATGGCCCAAGTATGAGAATGAAGTTGCTCTCGGTACTGCATCAGCCAATACTCTCGGAGCAGGAGTCGGTGATACCATTACGGTTAAAAACGGCGAAAACGAAGCTCAGTACTTGGTCAGCGGGATCATGCAGACTTTTAACAATATGGGTCAGATGGCTTATATGACGAAGGAAGGTTATGAAAGAATAGGCAATATGCCAAAAGAATACACTATAGCTGTTAATTTGAAAAAGGGATATCAATACGCAGATCTGGAAAAAGAATTCAAGGATGTTTACCCTGACACGGAACTGACCGATCAGTATGCTTCAACCGGCGGTCTGTTCTCGATGCTTAAAATCTCCATGGCGAGCATACTTATGATAGTAATGATAGTTACCGCATTTGTTGTAGGACTTGCCGAGGCACTTCTGATCAGAACAAGGATCACAAAAGAATGGAGAAACTTAGGAGTAAATAAGGCTCTCGGATTTACATCCAACCAGCTTATCGGACAGATAATGCTCTCGAACATTCCGTCAATTTTAATCGGAATTGTGATCGGACTGGTTGCGGTAACCTTCTTAGGCGACAAACTGATACTCTTGATGTTCATGATATTCGGTTTCAGAAAAGTTACATTTAACTTATCACTTTTCTCATACATCTGCGTGGTACTTGTTATCGTAGGTGTGGCCATGATCGTATCGTGGATGAACGGCAAAAGGATCAGAGACCTCGAACCCGTAAAGATGATAACTGAAGAATAAATGTTGTTTTTCATGCGCCCGAAGGGAAACTTCCGGGCGCAAAGACATTTGTGTACAACATTGACAAAGTGTACACTTTGTACATATAATAAAATCAGAATAAAACCGAACTCATTTAAGGAGGTTTATGATGGATTTATTAAATGCTACAGATGTACGCAAAAACTGGTCGGTTACTCTTGACAATGTGGCACATGAGAAGCCTGCATATATAAAAAGAACACATGACAATGTTGCTATTTTCAGTATCAGTACACTTAATATGATGCTGTCAGGCTATCATTTTAATGCTAAGAGATTCAGGGAAGCAGACGGCTCAATTACGCTCAGTGCCGTAGACTTGGATATAGTTGTAAATGAAGTCGACGAAAAGACCGCAAAGCTCAGACTCGCCGAATACATAAAAGAATATGCTGAGGAATTCTATTCAGATTATGCTTACTGGAGCAAAGCTCCCAACAGACAGTCACATATTCCTTATGTTTTCAAAGCACTGACTTTGGATACGGAATCTGTCATGGAGGATATTGTATGCCGAAATGGAAAGACCTGAAAAGATTCTGTGATGCTGACGGATGGGAATGTTATAAAAGTACGGATCATTATTTCTACAGAAAAAGGATGAGCGACGGCACGATTAAAAGAACCAAAGTATCCAGAGGCAGCGGAGAAATACATCCGCATATGTGGAAAGAAATATTAAAAAACCAGTTACAGGTTTCTGAAGAATATTTTAACAAAATGATTTAAAGAGGTTAGTATGCATTACAATTGTTTAATTGTTGATGATGAAAAAGAACTGTCTCAAATGACTGCTGAATATTTCAATATGTTTGAGGTGTCGACAGCGGTGGTTGAAAGCAAGGCAGAGTGTTTTGAGTTTCTTAAAGATAACAAGGCAGATCTCATACTTCTCGACATAAATTTAGGTGACGGAACCGGTTTCGAAGTTTGCAAAAAACTCAGAGAAGAAATGCAGCTTCCGATACTTTTCATAAGTGCGAGACAGAGCGATGATGATGTTCTTGTGGCGCTTTCATGCGGCGGAGACGACTATGTAAAAAAGCCTTACAATCTGTCGGTTCTATTGGCCAAAGTTAAAGTAAATCTCAAAAGACTCGAGCAGATGAATTCGACCATAAAAGAGCAGAGCGGCAGCGAAAAGAAAAACGAGATCCTAACACTTGACGGCTCTACGCTTTCGGCAATTCTCGAAGGAAGAAGAATTCAGTTAAAGGCTAAAGAATTTGCACTTCTTGATTGCCTTTACAGACATAAGAACACAATCGTAAGAAAAGAAGTGCTTTTTGATGAAGTTTGGGGTGACACGTTTTTTTCGGACAGCACTCTTAACGTTCATATAAGAAAACTGAGAGAAAAACTTGAAGAAGATCCCAATGAACCCAAATTCATTAAGACGGTTTGGGGAACCGGATATTACCTTGAACTGAAGTAAAAATTATTGATACATAAAAGGAATCTGTTTCATGAAACAATTATTCAGAATAGCGATTATTTTTACTGTAATAATGTTATTCTTTTTGGGATTGTTTGTCATTTTCAATAATGAAAACGGTTACAAAGAAAGAGATATAATCGAATACAATGAAAAACTGCATCTGGTTGAAGAGGAACTGGCAGGGGATAAATCCGAACAGTCCGTGGAAAAAAGATACAACTGCAAGATCATTTATTCCAAGGATATTGAAAACGAAGAACTTTCGGCTCTTTATAAAACGGACGCACTGGTTCTCGATCTGGTTGTAAACGATGAATATGTCGGGAAGGTTGCGTGGGATGACAACAAACAGGCGTATGATGCCATCAAAAGAGGATTTTTCGGCTCTTCCGTATTCCTTTGGGTCATAGTATTGATCTCAGGATATCTTCTTTTGTTCCTGATGTACTATTCATTTATAAAACCGGTTCGGGAATTAAAAAAATTTTCCGTGGAGATCGCAAAGGGCAACCTGGATGATCCTCTTCCCATCAAAAAGGATAATCTTTTCGGAAGTTTTGTCGAAGCATTTGACGTGATGCGTGAAGAACTGAAAAACTCAAAAAAAAGAGAAATTCAATATGAAATTGCCAGAAAAGAAATGGTTACCGATCTAAGCCACGATATAAAAACCCCGGTCTCCGTTATCAAAGCGGCTTGCGAGGTGCTGGAAGCAAAGACGTTAATGAAAATGTCCGAATCGGAAAGGAGATCCGTTTCGGAAAACGATATCAGTGAACAAAAATATGAAGAAGAGAAAAAAGATACGGACTATACTCTTCAGAAAATTACGACCATATCTCAGAAAGCGGATCTGATAAGTTCACTTGTTACCAATCTGATGCATTCGACTCTTGATGACATCGATAAACTGGAAGTAAAACCCGTCGAGACCGATTCTCAGGTATTAACCGGATTTTTTGAAAATCTGAAAAATTACGGAAATATCATAATCGAAAACGAAGTTCCGCGATGCCTCGTATACATGGACAGCATTCGTATGGAACAGGTTATAGACAATATTATCGGCAATTCTCATAAATACGCAGGAACGGATGTAAGAGTGAACTTTTCGGAAACTGCGTATCTTTCTTCCGACGGAGTTAAGGAGGAAGATTATATCAGGATTACGATAAAAGACAGCGGACCGGGAGTAAAGGAAGACGATCTGCCGCTTATAACCCAGAAGTATTACAGGGGAAAAAATTCATCCGAACAGTCGGGATACGGACTGGGGCTTTATCTTGTAAAAAGATATATGGAGCTGCAGTACGGAGGAATGGAATACTATAATGATAAAGGGTTTACCGTAGAACTTCTTTTAAAAAAGATATAAAGATTTATTTACACGTTTTCATTGCGGAAATTCAGGTTGCCTGAAAACGCAAATTTGAGTATAATTTATGCGTATAGAAACATATAAAACTCAAGAAGGTATGAGGTGTAAAAATGGACGGAATGAATGAAAACGTTAATGTTTCGCAGGCTTCCACATTAAAGGAAACCGACAAGAAATGTCCACAGTGCGGTGGTGTCATGGATTTCGATCCCAATATCGGCGGAATGGCATGTCCTTATTGCGGATATGAAGAAGAAATTGTACAGGATGCAGCCGGCAGTGCAGCTGAACTTGATTTTGAATCAGCTGAGAAGACCGAGAACTGTAACTGGGGTACGGAAAAGAAACAGATCATATGTAAGAGCTGCGGTGCAGAAACAATATATGATGCACTTGATGTTGCAAGCGAATGTCCTTACTGCGGATCCAATCAGGTAATGGAAGCAAATGATGAAAATACACTTGCTCCCGGAGGAGTAGTTCCTTTTGCTATTACCAATGAGCAGGCAAGTGCGAACTTCAAACAGTGGATGGGAAAGAAGTTCTTCTGTCCGAAGCAGGCTAAGCTTTCCGCTCAGCCCGATGCATTTACGGGTATCTACCTTCCTTACTGGACATTTGATTCGGAGACGTTCTCAAGATATTCCGGTAAATACGGTATAGACAGAAAAGAAGAGTACAAAGACTCAAACGGAAATGTACAGACCAAGACGGTAACCGACTGGCATCGTACTTCCGGTACATTTAAACTCAGCATTGATGATGAGCTTGTTCTGGGAACTGAACGTCATGACAGTGCAATGCTTAAAGGACTCGAGCCTTTCGAAACGGCCAAGAATGTTCCTTATAAGCCCGAATATGTTGCAGGTTTTGCGGCAGAGAGATATTCGGTAGGCCTTAAGGAAGCATGGGAAAAAGCCAAGAATTCCATTTCCGGCAAGATCAAGAGCAAGATCACGAATAAGATCATTACCGAAAATCATGCCGATCATGCAAAGGATGTCAAGATCAATACCACATACAACCAGATCACATACAAGTATCTGATGCTTCCCATCTGGTGTTCATCTTTTAAATACAAAGATAAGATCTATCAGTTCATGGTAAACGGTCAGACAGGAAAGGTATACGGAAAGACTCCTGTTTCCGTAGGAAAGATCATTCTTGTGATCGCTATTGTTGTTATAGTACTGGCAATAATCTGCTGCGGAGTTACGGGAATAAACGCCATATCGGATTTTATCTCTCAGTTCTCGAGTTAAGGAAAAATGCAGTATAAGACACGGATCTGAAAAATCTTGTAAGTGTTTGGGCGCTGAAATTATAGTGATAACAAAATAATCCCCCGGACTTGATATGCTGCCCTTAAGCAGCACACCAAGTCCGGGGGATTTGTCATGTGTTTTAATCTCTTTAAATCTTTTTATCTTTCACACTTAAGAAATTTTGCGCTGTAAGCAGGGAGCAGAGAGCCTCCTCCGAAATCAAAGTTCTCTCCGGTGATCAGATCGACGGCCATTCCGCAGCCGGCATCAAAATGAGCCGTATAATCGTTTTCGTCGCAGTTTATGCAGACAAGAACTCTTTCGTGTTCGCTCTTTCTTTCGAAAATGCACTGACGGTTTGTAAGAACAACCGAACGGATTCCGCCGTAATTAAGGGCCTCACTTCCTTTCTTGGCATTTGCAAGATGTGAAATGAATTCGGTCAGCTCATTCCATTCGGGCTTTTCAAAGCAGGCTCTCAAAGCGGGATCGCCCTGTGATTTGTCAGCTTTCGCGCCCCATTCGGAACCGTAATATACGCAGGGGATGCCGGGCATACCGAATATCATTGCGTAAACCAGCGGAAGATGAGCGGGATTCTGTATGAGAGTTGCGATCCTTGATACATCGTGGTTGTCCGCAAAACTCAAAAGATGAGATCCTCTGGCAACGGTCCAGTCTTCGGGACCGAAAAGTCTTAACAGGGAATGAACGATCTCAAACATGTTGTAGCTGTTAAAAGAAGAGTGTATTCCTTTGTAGCACTGGTAATTCGTAAGCGAGTGGATGTTCATCTCATTAAGCATACGGCCGTATTCTCCGTGCAGTACTTCACCTACAAGGAAGAAATCTTCTTTTTTGGAATCGCAGAAACCTCTTAAGCGGTTTAAAAATCCTTTGTCCAGACAGTAAGCAACATCGAGTCTTATTCCATCTATGTCAAATTCATCTATCCATTTTTCTATCGCAGAGAAAATATGATTTATAACGTCTTCGTTGTAAAGGTTCAGTTTGACCAGATCGTAATTGCCTTCCCAGCCTTCGTACCAGAGTCCGTCATTGTAATTGGAGTTTCCGTCAAAGGCTATACGTGCAAACCAGTTGACGTACGGTGAATTCTCTCTGTTTTTTAATACATCCTGAAATGCGAAGAAGCCGCGGCCGACATGGTTGAATACTCCGTCCAGAACGACTTTTATTCCTTCTTTGTGAAGATTCTTACAAACTTTGGCAAAATCCTCGTTTGTGCCGAGCCTGCAGTCTATTTTCGTATAATCCCTGGTATTGTATCCGTGTGTGTCGGATTCGAATACGGGCGAGAAGTAGATTGCGTCTGCTCCCAGTTTTTTGATGTGCGGAATCCAGTCATTTACCTTAAGGATTCTTGAAACGCATACGCCGTCATTCTCGAACGGAGCACCGCAGAATCCCAAAGGATAAATCTGATAAAAAACCGAATCATAAGCCCACATATTGTGTCACCTCCTATATTAACTTTCCCGGTCAACGAACATATTTGCGGCGAAAGTATGTTTACCCTAAAAGTTATCAAACATGTAATGTTGATAAAAAATGTTGCAAAATGGGGTATAAATCCACTTTTCACACAAAGTTATCAACAGATTTATGTAAAACTGAAAAGTTATCAACATTTCTTGTCTTTTTTAGTCAACTTAAGTGTGAAGACATAACAAAGTATTATGGCAACCACAAGATATGCTGTCGAAACAGCGATTACCGGTATTGAATAAACTACATTATTAATATACTCATATTCATAACAAAGGTTTGAAATGAGATTTGCTGTCATATGAAATGCCAAAGCATAAGCTATGCTTCCGCCCTGATCCATAAAGAAACAGATCAAGAATCCCATTATAAAAGCATAGATACCCTGCATAAGATTTCCGTGGTAAATTCCGAAGAAGAGAGCCGACGCCAGCGCTGCACCCCAGAGAGGCATGAGTTTTCTGAAACGGAAAAATATAACTCCCCTGAAAAGAACCTCTTCTGCAAAAGGACCGATGATCACATATGAGATAAGTCTCAGATAAAAGGGTATCGAGTAAAATGCTTCATTATCCTGAACTATATTTTTGTCGCCGAGTTTATCCCAGGGGATCAGAGAGAAAAGGTAATTAAAGAGAACCGTGGCTGTAAATGCGGTTAAGATCACAAATAATGCAAAGAAAGGCTTTTTCGAATATCTTGCGGAAGAGTCAAACAGAAGCTTGGTCTTTTCGTCCCCCGTGATACTTAAAAATGCGCCAAATCCCGCAACCAGAGAAGCTACCGTTCCGATAAGGGCATTTCCGTATTTAAGATAACCGGAAAACGAATAAAGTGCTATCAGAGACAGAAAGTACGCACCGCAGTAAATTGCTATTCCGATAACAATTTTTCGCAGTATTTTTCTGTTTGGTGATAAATCTTTTTTCATATTTTTCCAACCGGCTGTCATTAGATTAATCTATTATATATATCAAAGGGATTTAAGTCAATTTTATGGACTTTGAAGACCGAGTATGTTACAATAAAAATCGTCAAAAAACTTGACGTATTAATTACAGGAGGGAATTTAAATGGGATTAATTAAACAAGCAGCCGCAGCGGTCGGCGAACAGGTCAAGAATGCAGGCGGTAACATGTTTACCAATATTTTGGGAAGTGGTTCTTCGACAGTAGCGGATCAGTATCTTGAGTACTTCTACTGCGATGCTTTTGCCGATGGCGTTCTTGCAATTAAAGGTAAAAAGAGAAATACGAAGGGACTCAATAAAGGAAATGACAACATCATTTCAAACGGATCCATCGTTGAAGTAAATGCCGGTCAGGCAGCACTTATTATTGATGACGGTAAGGTTGCAGAGTACTGTGACGAACCCGGACAGTATAAATATGAAATGTCCACACAGCCTTCAATCTTCTGCGGTAATCTCGGTGAGAATATCAAGAATACATTTGTAGAGGTTGGAAAGCGTTTTGCATTCGGTGGAGAGATTTCCAAGACACAGAGAGTTTACTATATTAACATCATCGAAGTAAGAAACAACCTCTGGGGAACAACCAATCCTATACCTTTCTTTATCGCAGATCAGGTAACGGGATTCCAGGGTGATATTTCACTTATCGCAAACGGTGAATATACATTCCATATTTCGGATCCTATCCGTTTCTATTCTTCGATCGCTGCTAACTTTGCAGGCGACCAGTACACCAAGAAAGATCTTCAGAGCATCATGAGATCTGACTTTATGACAGCTCTTCAGCCTGCTCTCGGTGCACTTTCCGATTACGGTGTAGGTATCAGATATTCAGCTATCACAACAAAGACTGATATCCTTGTTCAGAAACTTAACGAGCAGCTTTCCTCAAAATGGGGCAAGATGCGTGGTATGGAAGTCATTGATGTAACATTCAATACATTAAAGGCTACCGAAGAAGACGAGAAGAGAATCAAACAGTTCCAGGATACTGCTGTTTACACAAATGTAAACATGGCAGCAGCTCGTATGACAACAGCTACGGCAAACGCTATGGAAGCAGCAGCTGCAAACGAGTCTACAGGACCTATGATGGCATTTGCAGGACTTAACATGGCTCAGCAGGCAGGTGGCGGAATGAACGCAGCCAACCTCTATGCTATGGGACAGCAACAGCAGCAACAGCAGGCTGCAGCTCCCGCTCAGGCAGCAGTTAACGGATGGAAATGTGCTTGCGGTAAAGACGGCAATACAGGCAAGTTCTGTGCAGAGTGCGGTGCAAAGAAACCCGATGATGCAGGATGGAAATGTTCATGCGGCGCTGTAAATCAGGGTAAGTTCTGTCCGAGCTGCGGTGCAAAGAAACCTGAAGGGGCTCCTTTGTACAAATGCGATAAGTGCGGATGGGAACCCGATGATCCCATGAATCCTCCTAAATTCTGCCCTGAATGCGGAGACATCTTTGATGAAAATGACAAACAGTAATTGAAATTGAGTTTGTTATAGTGTAGAATACAAAACGCCGGGCTGAAAGGTCCGGCGTTTGTAGATAAATAAATTACTGAAATAAAAAGGAGAAAAAAATGAATTCATCTTCACAAATGACCGATGCTGCCGCTTCAATAATCGGCATGCTCGGAATAACGACCTTTGTTGTAATCATGCTTATATTTGGAATCGTATGTTTTGCAATGATGGTATTTATCATAATCGTAAACTGGAAATTGATGGAAAAGGCAGGGGAACCCGGCTGGAAAGCGATAATACCGTATTATAACATTTATACATTCTGCGATATTGCAATGACCAAGCCCACATATATAGTTGTATTCCTTGCATGCATTATTCCGCTGGCACTGGCATGGTTTGCTGCCATTCCCTATCTCGGAGTACTGATAAGCATGATCATCTGGCCTTTCTATTATGCTGCGTGCGGAATATTGAATTTTGCCCTTGCAAAAGCTTACGGATGTGATACAGGTATGTGCGTACTTGCGATCTTCTTTCCTCCCATTGTAAGAGCTATCATGGCTTTCTCGAAAAATATTGATTACGAAGGAAGCAAACTTTCAATCTTCCCTGAAAGCTAAGATCCCGAAAAGATTCCATTTCCGACAGATATAAAAAAATCCACGGTTCGCCGTGGATTTTTTGAATTTATGAATCTTTTTTTAAATGAGTGCCGTGGAGAAATATCTTTCGGCTCTGTCGGGAAGAACGGTTGCGATCACTTTATCTTTTCCGTATTTCTCAGCCATTTTCATAGCGGTCCAGACATTTGCACCTGCACTGGTTCCGACCAGAAGACCCTGAACACGTGCCAGGCTTCTTGCGGTATTGATCGCATCGTCATCTGTTACGGTAACGATGTCGGTAATGATCGATGTATCGAGGATATCCGGAATGAATCCGTCTCCGATACCCTGAATCTGGTGAAGCCCGGGTTCGTCTCCGAGAAGAGCGGAAACGTTCTTTGGTTCTACTGCTACGATCCGTGTATCGGGATTCTGCTCAAGAAGATAATTTGCAACACCCTGAAGGGTTCCGCCCGAACCGATACCGGAAATGTAGATATCGATCTTCTGACCGATCTGTTCGCAAAGCTCAACAGCTGTCGTTTTATAGTGAATGTCGGGGTTAGCCGGATTCTTGAACTGCTGGGGAACGAAGTATTCGTCAGAAGAATTTGCTATCCTTGTGGCTTCCTGAACGGCACCGTCCACGCTTAATTCGGGAGGTGTGAGAACAAGCTCTGCACCGAGTGCCTTTATAATCTTTTTTCTTTCTTCAGACATATTCTCGGGCATTACGATGATGACTTTATATCCTTTTCTTACGCCGCAGAGAGCAAGGCCGATGCCGGTATTGCCGCTTGTGGGTTCAACGATCGTCATTCCGGGTTTAAGTTTTCCTTCTTTTTCGGCAACCTCGATCATATTCTTTGCAATCCTGTCTTTGATCGATCCGCCGGGGTTTAAGAATTCGGCCTTTGCGAATATGTTGCATCCCGTGCTTTCTTTTAACGAAAGAAGGGGAGTATTTCCGATTAAATCAATAATATTTGAATAATACATGGATGTGATCCTTTCGCTCGAAAATTCCTTAATGTTATAAATCAATTTTATCGCCGATCATAAACGGAATTTATAACCAAACTGATATACATTATAACCGAAAAATACATAAATTCAAGAAAAGTTGAGAATAGGGGCTTACATCGTTGCTAAAAAGACTGAAAATATAGTATAATTATCTTCAGGTCTGTGAGCAGACGGACCTTTGTATCATTAATTATTTTAAGGAGATTACAGTATGAAATTTGGTTATTTCGATGACGCCAACAAAGAGTATGTCATCACTACTCCCAAGACTCCGTATCCATGGATCAACTACCTTGGAACTCAAGGATTCTTTTCTTTAATCTCGAACACGGCCGGAGGCTATTCTTTCTACAAAGATGCCCGTCTCAGAAGAATCACACGTTATCGTTACAATAATGTTCCCATTGATATGGGCGGACGTTATTTCTATATCAATGATAACGGAACGGTATGGAATCCCGGATGGTCACCGGTAAAAACAGAACTTGATGAGTACGAGTGCCGTCACGGTATGGGTTACACCAAGATCACAGGTAAGAAGAACGACCTTAAGGTTAATGTAACATTCTTCGTTCCTCAGGATTATGACGGAGAAGTTCAGCAGGTAGTTCTTACAAACGAAGGAACTGCAGATAAAACATTTGCGTTTTTCTCATTTGCTGAATGGTGTCTCTGGGATGCTCAGGATGATTCCAACAACTTCCAGCGTAACTTCTCTACAGGACGTGTAGAAGTTGACGGTTCGGTTATCTATCACAAGACAGAGTACAGAGACCGTCGTAACCACTTCGCATTCTATTCGGTTAACGATGCGATCGACGGATACGATACAGACAGAGATTCATTCATCGGTCTTTACAACGGATTCAACAATCCCGAAGCAGTTCTTGCAGGAAAAGCAACCAACTCCTTCGCAGACGGCTGGGCACCCATTGCTTCTCATTACAAGAAGATAACACTTAAGCCCGGTGAGACCAAGACTCTCGTATTTATCCTCGGCTATGTTGAGATGCCTCAGGCAGAGAAGTTTGAAGCTGACGGCAAGACGATCAACAAAGTAAAAGCCAAAGCAATGATAGAGAAGTACTCTACACCCGAAAAGTTTGAGGAAGGAATGAAAGAACTCAAGCTCTACTGGAATAAGCTTCTCAGTATCCTTAGCGTATCAACACCCGATGACAAGGTTGACCGTATGGTTAATATCTGGAACCAGTATCAGTGTATGGTTACATTCAACCTTTCACGTTCCGCTTCATACTTTGAATCAGGTATCGGACGTGGTATGGGCTTCAGAGATTCCAACCAGGACGTTCTCGGATTCGTACATCAGATTCCCGACAGAGCAAAGGAACGTATCATAGATATCGCTTCCACTCAGTTCCCTGACGGCGGCTGCTATCATCAGTACCAGCCTCTTACCAAGAAGGGCAATGCCGATATCGGCGGTGATTTCTCGGACGATCCTTTATGGCTTATCCTTTCGGTTTCAGCATACATCAAGGAAACAGGCGACTGGGGTATTCTTGATGAGATGGTACCTTATGACAATGATATGTCTGTTGCACAGACAATGCTTGATCACCTTAAGGTTTCCTTCTATCACATTGTTAACAACTTGGGACCTCACGGACTTCCTCTTGCCATGCGTGCAGACTGGAACGACTGTATCAACCTTTCATGTTTCTCGGATACACCCGGTGAATCATTCCAGACATATACCAACCCAAAGTTTGCTGCAGAAGGCGGTTACTCCAAGGTTGCTGAGTCCGTAATGGTTGCGGCACTCTTCACATATTCGGGACCTAACTATGTTGAGATCTTAAAGCACCTCGGCAAGGACGAAGAGGCAGCAAAGGCTCAGGCAGAGATCGACAAGATGAAGAAGAACATCATGGAATCCGCATGGGACGGCGACTGGTTCTTAAGAGCATACGATGCTAACGGCGAGAAGATGGGATCCAAGGAATGCGAAGAAGGTCAGATCTTCATCGAGCCTCAGGGCTTCGCGATCATGTCCGATGTCGGCAAGGATCAGGGTGCAGACCTTAAGACACTTGCAGCCATCGATGAAAGACTTAATACAAAGTACGGTCTCGTACTTAACAATCCTGCATTCACAAAGTACTATATTCAGTACGGTGAGATCTCCACATATCCCGGCGGATACAAAGAGAACGCAGGTATCTTCACACATAACAATGCATGGATCATCTGTGCGGCTGCTTACGCAGGATGCGGCGATCAGGCATTCAAGTATTATTCGGAGATCGCTCCCGCATTTACAGAGGAGACTTCCGATATTCACAAGACAGAGCCTTATGTATACGGTCAGATGATTGGCGGTAAGGATGCAGGTTCAGATATCGGTCAGACAGGCAAGAACTTCGGACAGGGCAAAAACTCGTGGCTCACAGGTACCGCAGCATGGAACATGGTTGCCATTTCACAGTACATCTTAGGTATTCAGCCTGATTTTGACGGACTTAGCATCAATCCTTCCATTCCTCATGAGTGGGACGGATTTACAGCCATCAGACGTTACCGTGGCGCTACCTACAACATCACGGTTAAGAATCCCAACCATGTATGCAAGGGTGTTGCATCAATGGAAGTTAACGGCAGTGCTGTTGACGGATGCATCGTTCCTCTTGTTGAAGGTCAGAAAGAATACAATGTTGTCGTAACATTGGGTTAATTAAAGGATTAAGTAAAATCATATCCCGGATGAACGAAAGTTTGTCCGGGATTTTGTTGTTAAAAAATGTCATTTATGGTATATTTTGAAAGAATCGGAGAGTAAAGATTCAATAAGTGTCTCTGTATGAAGTTTTTCGCGTGGTAAACGTAATTTTGGGTTCGTTTCGTATGGAAAAACACGATACAGAACGGATCTTAAGGATACAGAATGTCGAAAATGTATGAATTTATCGCACCCTGCCATTTCGGTATGGAAGCGGTATTAAAAAAAGAAATATTTGATCTTGGATACGAGATAACGAGAGTATCCGACGGAAGAGTTTATTTTGAAGGCGATGCCGAAGCAATATGCTACGCAAATGTTTTCCTTCGAAGTGCGGAAAGGGTTCTTATCAATGTCGGAGAATTCAGGGCCGAGTCATTTGAGGAACTTTTTCAGGGAACGAAAGCACTTGAGTGGGAAAGATATATTCCCGAAGACGGAAAATTCAATGTAGTAAAAGCCGCAAGTGTAAAAAGTAAGCTTTTCAGTCCTACCGACATTCAGAAAATAATGAAAAAAGCCATGGTGGACAGGCTCGGCTCGTTTTATAAAAGAAGCCGTTTCGAAGAAACCGGTATCGAATTCGGGATCCGTGTGATGATCAATAAGGATATTGTAAGCGTCGGACTGGATACGACCGGAACGAGTCTTCATAAAAGAGGATACAGGCAGCTTACGGCAGCAGCGCCGATCGCCGAAAATCTGGCAGCAGCCATAATCCTTCTTTCACCGTGGAGATCGGACAGGATCCTTATTGACCCTTTCTGCGGGTCGGGTACTTTTCCGATCGAGGCGGCTTTGATAGGAAGCAATACGGCTCCGGGTATCAACCGCAGATTTTCATCCATGGAATGGAAACACCTGATCGATCCGAAATCCTGGTTCGACTGCAAAGAAGATGCCAGAGAAAGGATCATAATTCCCGAGAATACCGATATTCAGGGATACGATCTGGATCCCAAAATGGTTGAAACAGCAAGGGAAAATGCCAGAAAAGCCGGAATGGATAAATATATCCATTTTCAGACAAGGGACGTCAAAGAACTGAGTCACCATAAAAAATACGGTTTTATCATCACAAATCCTCCTTACGGTGAAAGACTTATGGATAAGGAGAGTGTTGCATCCGTTTATGAAACTCTGGGCGAACGGTTTAACACTCTGGATTCATGGTCGATGTTTATGATCACGTCTTATGCGGAAGCTGAAAAGGATATCGGAAGGAAGGCGGATAAAAACCGAAAGATCTATAACGGTATGATGAAGACTTATCTTTATCAGTTTATGGGTCCGAAACCTCCGAAGAGAATCTCGGATTCGTAAAAAAAGAATGATCTGACATGAAAAAACGGATAATCTGAGAAAGAACAAAAGAGATCATCACTAAAAATCTGCAGATAATGAATGTGATCACAAAAAAAGGAATAAAACATAATGAAGAAAACCAAGGTTATCGTAGCTACTAAAAACTCGGGAAAAATCAGAGAAATTAAATCCATATTTAATTTTGCAAATTGGGAAATCGTGACCATGGCGGATGAAAATCTTGACCCTGAGATAGTGGAAGACGGAAAAACTTTCGAAGAAAATTCACTCATCAAAGCGAGGTGTGTCAGAGAAGAGTATCTCAAACAAAAACCTCAGGATTATGTAAACTACGAGAAAGTTTATGTCTTCGCTGACGATTCAGGTCTCGAAGTGGATGCTCTCAACAAGGAGCCCGGAGTTTTGTCTGCGAGATACATGGGAGAGGATACTTCATATCACATAAAGAACAAAGCGATAATCGACAGACTGGACGGAGTTGAGATAAAAGACCGTACGGCGAGATTCGTCTGCGCTCTTTCTTCCACAGATCTGGAAGGAAATGAGATCGTTGTCAGGGAAACGATGGAAGGTTATATAGGATTTGAAGAAGCCGGAGAGAACGGATTCGGCTACGATCCAATATTCATGCTTCCGGAATACGGCTGCACTTCATCGGAAATCTCAATGGAAGAGAAGAACAAGATCAGTCACAGAGGAAAAGCCATCAGAAAGATGCTTTCCGAACTCAAAGAGAAATATACAGACCTTTAAAATAATAACGGTCGGATCATTTGCAAATGTTTATCGCTGTAATTTCAGTCGGTAAACTGATTAACGGTTAATTCTAAGGAAATAATATGAAAATACTCGTAGTGAGCGATACTCACAGATATCAGGGAAATTTCTATGAACTTCTTGATGAAATTAAAGATATTGATTATGTGATTCATTGCGGAGATACAGAAGGATGCGAAGATGAAATGGAATCTGTCTGCAGGGTTCCCTTCGTTGCAGTAGCCGGAAATAACGATTTCTGGACATATCTGCCGAAAGAACGCATTCTGGAATTTGAAGGACACAGGATATTTGTCGCTCACGGACACACATATAATGTTTCAAGCGGACTTTGGAGGATAATGGACGAAGCGAAAGACCGGGGATGCGATATCGCACTGTTCGGACATACGCATCGTCCGACATATTCGACCGACGGCGAACTGCAGGTGATGAATCCGGGAAGTATCTCGCTTCCGCGTCAGGCATCGGGAAGACCGAGTTACGGTATCATCGAACTGACGGATGACGGTAAAGCAGTCTGCAGTCTGCATGAAATGTAAAAGAAATTCAAAAAACGGGATGTGTAAAACATATTTCGGAAAGGGATCGGAAACTGTGAAAAAAACGATTCTTCAGCATATTATCATATTGTTTGCAATACCGTTACTGGGGTTGATTCTGCTTATTGCGGCATTTCTTCTTCCGGTTGATTCGATGCGGGAACATGTATACTGGTCCATGGACGCCATTTCCGAAGAATTCGATGATGAAATGCTTATAAACGGTTTTAAAGCATCTCTGACGGGTAATTTTACCGACTGCCTTATGCTCGAGCAGGCAATTTACGAGAATAAAGATCATTCTTTGCTAAACAGTGTTCTGCATATTTACAGGGGTGAATCTTCTTTTTCAAAAGATGAATGGATGCCCGGTGTGTCTCTGGCTGATTATCTCGGCGGAGCAGAACAGCTCGAAGTCGAATATTCGAGATACTGGCATGGATATCTTGTGATTCTTAAGCCTCTTCTTATGATCTTCTCGCTTTCTTCACTGCGTCTTTTCAATTCGGCATTACAGCTTTTGTGTGTGGGAATATGTGTGATCCTTATGACTGAAAAGAAAAGAAAAGGACTGGCGCCGGCATTTCTTTTCTCGCTTCCTTTTTTATATTTTGTAAGTACTTTTGCATCACTTTCTTTAAGCATCTGTTTATATATCACTTTATTCAGTGTTATTTTCCTTTTATTGAAAGAAGATTATCTGAAAGAGAAAAAAGCATTATGTCTTTATTTTCTGATCCTGGGTATGTTTACCTCATATTTTGATTTTCTGACGTATCCAATCGTAACCCTCGGTTTTCCTCTTTGCGTATGTCTTTATTCGGACAAGAGTAAAGCTAAAGAGAGTCTTTTGCATACGCTTGTTTATTCGGCGGAATGGGGATTCGGATATATCTGGATGTGGGCATCCAAATGGATAATTGCGGATGTTTTGTCCGACTGTACAACGATAAAAGATGCACTGCATACCATATCGGAGAGAACTCAGAGTGCGGAGGGTTATTCGAGAGGGAGCGGATTTTTACAGGTTCTAAAAAGCAATCTCGGAGAGTATGCAAACCGGGGATTTGCGGTTTTAACATGCCTGATCGCCATTATGGTTTTGTGTGTTCTGATAAAACGGATAAAGAATGTTAAAGAGGGCATATCTTCCCTGATCCCTTTCCTGCCGGTAGCGGTATATCCTTTTGCATGGTGGTTCCTTACACAGAATCATTCGTCTGAACACAGTATGTTTACATGCAGGATCTTTTCGGTATGCATTTTCGCACTTCTTACGGCCATAGCGTCGATGACTGAAGATAAAAAAACAGAGACATTTTCGAAGAAAGCTGACTGACGGATGGATTACCCGTATCTTGATACAATTATATATGACAATTTTCATGAGATGCTAAAGGGTCGCTTTGAAACGAGTGCTCTGAAAACGGCGATAAGGTATCGTGAAAAGGAAGAGATCGTTGACATTTCCTACGGGGAAATGGTCTGGCGTATTGCCCTAATCGACAGCTTCTTTCGTGAAAACACTTTAAAAAACAAACATATCGGGATCGTTTCCGAAAACAGATATGAATACATCACGATATATCTTGCAACGGTCATGGATAATGTCATAGTTCCGCTCGATAAGGAACTCAGTTCGGAGATCCTGTTAAAATGCACTGATAAATTCGATCTGGACATTCTGTTTGTTACCGACGAAACGGTATCAAAATTTAAGGACGAAAACGGTAAATTCCTGACCCAAGAATCCTTAAAGATCATTAATATCGACGATCGTACGCAGGCTCCGTTTTTACATTTTGACGGAAACGTTAATTACGGCGGTGATGATGCGGTTACCGATGATAAAAACAAACTGATAAAAAAATTCCTGGATTCCGTAAAACACACCGATAAGGACCGTTTTGCGGTTCTTGCGTCAACATCCGGTACCGACGGTGAAATGAAAGGTGTTATGCTGTCACAGTACAATGTGATAACCAATATCCGCGGAACCCTGGAAAACAATGTTCTGGAAGATCCGACGCTTGCGTTTCTCCCTATGAACCATACGTACGGATTCAATCCCTGTATACTGGCTACTCTGTACAACGGCACCACGCTCTGTCTCAATCTGAAAACGAAATATCTGCTTAAAGATATAAAAACATTCAACCCGTTTTTCTTTGGAGCCGTACCCATGGTCATCGAGGGAATGTACGATAACATCATCAGGGAAGTTAAGAAGCAGAACAAAGAAAAAACATTTTACAGGACCATAAAGATCTGTTCTTTTTTCAGAAAATTCGGAATAGATCTGAGGCATGTTTTTTTCGGAAAGATCATCTGTGAGAGATTAAGGCTCGTGGTAAACGGCGGAGCACTGCTGAATGCGGAATACGTAAGAAAATTTGATGAGATCGGTATTACGATCCTTAACGGATACGGACTCACCGAATGCTCGCCAACCATAGCGGTAAGCCGTACCAAAAACAATGTTCCCGGAAGTGCCGGAACCATAATGAAACATATTGACGTGAAGATCGCGGAGGACGGTGAGATCCTTGTAAAAGGTCCATGTGTGATGCTTGGCTATTATAAGAACGAAGAGGCCACAAAAGCATGTATGAGGGACGGATATTTTGCGACCGGTGACATCGGTTATACGGACGGAAAAGTGATCTTTGTTACGGGAAGAAAGAAAAATCTTATCATACTCGAAAACGGCAAAAATGTTGCTCCCGAATATCTCGAGAGCAGGATAAACACGATCCCTTACGTTAAGGAGAGCCTTGTGGTTCCCAAAAAATCGGGAGGACGAAGCAATATCATCCATGCGATCATTGTTCTTTCGGAAGAACAGAGTGAATCTCATCTGAAAGAGGATATCGGTAAAATAAACGACACGCTTCCGTTGTATATGAGGATTGACGACTGGGAGACGCGAATAGAAGAACTTAAGAAGAACAGCTCAAAGAAGATCATAAGAAATAATTATATGTAATATGACAATACAAAGGAACAATGAATGGAAGACATTTACGGCAGGATTCAAAAGATATTAAAAGAAAATTACGATATAGAACAGATCAGTCCCGAACAGCGGCTTAAGGCTGACCTGGGGCTTAATTCCTTTGATCTGATGGAACTGGTATGCATAGCGGAAGAAACTCTGGGAATAGAGATTGAAGAGGGAAAGTACCGACAGATTGAGACCGTCGGTCAGATGTGTGATTACATTGAAAGCGTAACAAAAGAAGCGGGACATTAATGAAAACTGTTATTGCCGATAACAAAAAACTGCAGAAAGAATTCCTTAATTTCCGAAAGAAACTCTATTCGGGATCGGGGATGTATGTTGACAACAGTTATTTCATGCTGACCGAGATCTTTTCCGGAAAACTTCATTTTACGAAGAGCCTAAGCATTACTCCGGTAATGATAAAAGACGATAAAGATGAGATACTCTGCGAGGGTGTTATTGCCTTTGCACCGTCTCTTCCCGAATATGTTCAGCTCTGCTTTTTCGAATCGCTTCCGAACGAAGAAAAAGCAGTGGAAAAGATAGTGGAAGAAGCGGAACGGATCGGAAGAACAAAAGGCTGCGGGAAACTCGTGATCGGGCTTTGCGGACATGTTAATTACGGAATCGGACTGCTTGATTCTCATTTTGACGGGTGTAATTCTTTTTCGTCACCCGGCAATCCGGATTTTTACAACGATTATTTTCGCAATTTGAGCTGCTCGAAGATTAAACTGAATTCATATTACACTCATACTCTGGATGACAGGCTTTTGCGATATAAGAGAGTGATCGATAAACTCGACAGGGAATATGAATTCCGTGAATTTGACAAAAAGCGTTTTAAGGAAGATTCAAAGATCTATACCGATCTTAACAATCTGTGTTTTGACAATCACAGATACTACTATCACAGAGAATACGAAGATGATGAAGAGATGCTTCGGGAACTGTTTCTTTTTATCAGACCTGATTCTCTGATCTATGCTTTTAAAGATGAAAAACCCGTGGGATTTATCCTCTGGTATCCCGACTATAACGAACTGGCAAAACCCGGAGAGATATTCGGTACCAAACATTTTTTTAAGAATAAGATATCCAACAAGAAGATCAAAACAGCCAAGGTAATGGAATACGCCGTGCTCGATGAATACAGAGGCTCCGGGCTTCCGCTTGCACTTATAAAAAAGGTGTACGATATATTGGACAGATACGGAACAACCCGGGTAGAAACATCCTGGATACTGGATGAAAACGAGGACTCGAACAGTTTCTGCAGAGCGATCTGCGATGAAGCTTACAAGGATTACGCAGTATATGAAAAAGAGATCCGATGAAAATTTTAAAGAGTATATTTGCGATGATCCCGAAGAGATATTTAAGATGATCGAGGTGGGAAGACATTCTGATAAACTTTTAAGATCAAAGGCCGGAGATATTTCTTTAGACACTGCTTCAAAGGATACGCAAACAACTGCCGCTCTTAAAGGTTTCGGATTCGAACTGAGTACGCTTTCACTTTTAAAAACGGCCAACCCTTTGAGACAGAAGTATTATTACATTGAAAATGATGAGCATTATGCTTTTTTTACCGTATACGAAAACAGAATGAATCTTTTCACGTTCGGAAAAGCATCATGGTTCATGAACATACAGACCATTGCGTTTCCGTGCTCGCTGAGTTCTCCGGGTTTTATAACGGACGACATGGAGTGGATGCTTGAATACATAAAAACCATAAAAGGATGCAAACTGGTTTTAAATGTTACGGATAAGATAAACGTAAAGGGAATGTCCTTCGGAGAAACGCTTCCGACATGTATCCTTTCGTTAAGGAAAGAGCATAAGGATATCGATTCGTTTATTGATTCTCTTCGTGCGCCTTACAGAAGAAGGATCAATATCGCACTTAAAAAATGTGCCGGGATACAGACCGTTCTTTCGACGGATGATTCGACGGATGTGCATCCTCTGTATCTTCAGACCTACGAAAGATCGGAATACAAACTCGAATGCCTCTGCAGGGATTTTTTTGATAAAACCGAAGGCAAAAAGATCATTTTTTTGAGTGACGGAAAACCAGTCGGATTCGTTCTCCTTAGAGTTAACGGCGAAGAACTTGTCTTCATGCTCTGTGGAATGGATTATCCGAAGGAAAAATGCAAAGACAGGGTTTTGAACGCGGATCTATATTATTACATGCTTTTAACGATAGTGGATTATGCGATAAAGCATAACTGCAAAACGATAGATTTCGGACAGACATCCGAAAAGACGAAACTCAAGTTCGGAGCGGTTCTGAGTAAGCGGTATTTTTATGCGCATCATTCCAATCCGTTCTTAAATCTTTTTGCGATGACAGGAAAACATATGCTTGAGTACAAATACGATTTTCCCGAATTTCATGTTTTTAAGGAGCAGCAGTGAACGTTCTTTTGTTCAGACCGAGACCTGATAAAGAAACCATAGGTTTGCAGAATGTAATGATCTGCGAACCGCTGGAACTTGAATACATTTCGGCCAATATAGAAGCACTCGGACATAAATGTACGATTGTGGATATGATAATTGAAAAGAAAAACGTGCAGTATTTTGTAAAACTTTACAATCCCGATGTTGTCGGCGTGACGGGATATATTTCGCATGTAAACATCATGAAGCGGTATGCGAAGGAAGCCAAGGAAGTCAATCCGGATATCGTGACGATAATCGGCGGCGTTCATGCGGAAGTAAATCCTCAGGATTTTGAATCCCCCTACATAGATTACATCATCCGTGCAAACGGCATAAGAACATTTATAGATATTTTAAACCACCTCGACAAAAAAGATGCACAGGACGAAAAGACCGATATGACCGACGATAACGGATCTTCGCATTCAAAGATCGCGTGCGTTGAAGACGGGGAGATCGAGTGTATCTATGTTCCCGGCAAGAAACCTCCGAAGAAGGATACGACATTTGATTATCTGTATCCGGACCGCGAAAAGGTGAACAAATACCGCTCGAAATACTATTACATGTTCCACAGGAACTGCAGCCTTATCAAGACTTCGTTCGGATGTCCTTACAACTGCAAATTCTGTTTCTGCCGCCAGATCATGGATGACCAGTATTTTGCAAGGGATCTCGAGGATATAGTAAATGAACTGGAGCAGATAAAGGAAACCGAGATATATATCGTCGATGACGATTTTCTTGTCGGAAGGGACAGGATCCTTAAATTCTGCGATATGCTCGAAGAACGCGGTATCCAAAAAAAATATCTGATCTACGGAAGAGCTGATTATATCGCTTCCAACGAAGATGTCATAAAACGTTTTAAGGAAGTCGGACTTCGTGCCGTTATAGTCGGACTTGAGAGCTGTGACAGCAGACAGCTTGACGATTACAACAAAAGAACAAATGTCGGGATCAACGAAAAAGCGGCGGGGATCCTTAAAAAATACGATGTTGAGCTTTACGGTACTTTTATTCTCGGTCTTGACTGGACGTGGGATGATTTTAACGCGCTTTACAAATGGATAAAAAAACTCGGACTTGTTTTCGTCAACCTGCAGCCTCTTACACCTCTTCGGGGAACCGATATTTATGAGAAATACAAACCGAGATTTATAGTCCGCGAAGATGAATACGAAAAATGGGATCTTGCTCACCTTGTGGTACGTCCCGATCATATTTCTGTCAGGAAATATTACTGGTATACGATGGTGCTTTACTACAGGATCACGGCTAATCCCGTGAGCGGATGGTACATGGTTAAAAAATACGGACTGCATGATACACTTAAGTTAAGCATCGGCGCCATAGCAGTAAACAATCAGTATTGGAAAAAACTTATTGAGGGTGAAAAATGCAGCAAATGAAGGTATTACTGATCCGTCCGAAATACACATCGCTGGTAGCTCATCTTGAACCTCTTGGTCTTGAATATCTTGCCGGTCTTGCAAGGGATCTGGACATTCCCTGTACGATACATGACGAATTCGACAAGCCCTGGACATTCAGGCTTTCCAGGATGTGCCGTATCGTAAAAAAGGGCGGATACAATTTCATAGGTCTGAACGCCAATGCGAATACCGTGGATTACATCATCAAAAGGGCATCGCAGTTAAAGAAAAAATTCCCCGATATCACAATAATGGTCGGCGGTCCCGAAGCGGAAATGAATTACGCCGAATTCTGCACCGATGACATAGATCTCATCTACTACGACAACGGCCTTCAGACACTGAAAAACATCTGGGAGGGAGGACTGGAAACAGAAGTCCTTGACCGTCAGACCGGCATAGCATTTAAGAAGAACGGCGAGTGGGTCATAAAAGAAAAAGGAAAGCCGGTTTGCGGATTCATAAACAAACCCGACCGTACTCAGTTTTATAAAGGTCTGAAAAAAAATTACATTTTCATGAAAGGAAAATATGCACTCAGCAAGGCATCGTTTTCCTGTCCGTTTGCGTGTTCGTTCTGCTACTGTACCAAGATGAACGGAGGCGTTTATACCGAACGTGACATCATGGAAGTTGTCGATGAAGTCGAAGAGATAAAACACGATAAGATCTGGTTTGTCGATGATACGTTTTTCTTTCACAAAGATCGTGTCGAAATGTTTTGCAACGAAATAATAAAACGCGGTATCAAAAAGAATTTCATGGCATATTCGAGAGCCGATTTTCTGGCCGAAAATCCGGATATCCTGCCGCTGGCATACAAGGCGGGATTCCGCGACATTCTGGTGGGACTGGAAGCCATAAGCGATGAAACTCTCGACGAATACAACAAGCAGACGTCCAGGGATGAAAATATCATGGCCATTAAGAATCTTCTTGATGCGGGAATTGTATGCAACGGACTGTTTGTGATCAATTACACGGCCACAAGGGACGATTACAGGAAACTCATGAGATTCATAAAAGATAATAATCTTCTCTGGGTCGTTTTCGGTATATTTACCCCCTACAAAGGTACGGATGCATATGCCGAATATCAGGATCAGGTGACCAATTTTAAATCCTGGAGACTTGACGGAACGCATATTACCTTAAAACCCACAAATATGTCCTCGTTTGAGTATATGCTCAGATATTACTGGATCCATGTTCTGACATATCCGAAGATCATGGTAAGAACTCTGTTCGGTACTTCATACGATACAAAGAGAACAGGGTGGTTTTGATTTTTCATACCGGTCGCAGATCATTTGCATCAGAGTTAAAGGAAGATATTGATGACACAGAAATACATGTTTGTAAGAGTGCATTACGATAAAAGGGTGGCAAGCCTCGAACCTCTCGGGCTCGAGTACCTTATGGCCTGTGTAAAGGCTGAAGGGAAAGAAGGGATGATCCACGATGAGAGTATTGAAAGTCCGTTTGCACGATTCAGACAGCTTTTGAATAAAGTCGATAAAAACGGGATCACGGTTGTCGGGTTTTCGATCATGTCCAATACGGCATGGTATGTTTTAAAACTCATACATAAACTAAAAAAAGCCAGACCGGAAATAAAGATAATGGTGGGCGGTCCCGAAGTTATAGTCAATCACTGCGATTTTCAGATCGATGATGTCGATTATATTAGTTTTGACAACGGCCTGGATTCCTTCCGCGAAGCACTGAGGAATGATTTTGACGAGGAGATTTTGAAGAAATGTTCGGGCTTTGCATTAAAGTATAAAGGCGAATGGATCGTTAATCCTAAAGGCGAACCCGTAAACGATTTCGGATTACTTCCCGACAGAAGTTTTTTTTACGAAAACAGAAAAAAATTCCGCGTGCTTGCAAAGGGATGTTTTTCCATGATGAAAACATCTTTTTCGTGCCCGCAGAACTGCAAATTCTGCATATCCAGACAGTTTAACAGCTGTACTTACAGAGAACGTGCGGTGGATGATGTTGTAAATGAGATGATATCCATCGACAATGATAAGATCTTTATCATAGATGACGATTTTCTTGTGAACCGCGAACGCGTTCTGGAAATATGCAACAGACTCATCGAGCTTGACTGTCACAAGACGTTCATGATCTTTGCACGTGCCGACAGTATCTGCAGATGCGAGGATATTTTCCCGATCATTTACAAAGCGGGATTTCGCGACATGCTTGTAGGTCTTGAGGCCGTTGAAGATACAACACTAGAAAAATACAACAAGAACTCCAGTGTGGAACTTAACATGCATGCCGTAAAGATCCTCAGGGATTTCAACATGGTATGCGTTGGTCTGTTTGTGATCAACTATGATTTTACACATAAAGATTTTATGAACATCAATAAGTTCATCAAAAAGGAAAAGCTCATCTGGGTTCTTTTCAGCATACTCATTCCGTTTAAAGGCACACCGGTTTACGATGAGAACAAAGACAGGCTGTACCGTTACGAATACAAAAGGACCGGAGGTACCAGCGTTCTCATAAAACCGTCGAATATGCCCATGCTCCTTTTTAAACTGGAATTCCATTTCCTGTACTATGTGAATTATCCCAGGATCTACTGGGCGGGAGTTATGCATACGTTTAATAAAAAATATAAAAACAAATGAAAATACTTCTTATCAAGCCGGAGACGGTCGGGATCTTCAGTTTCACATATCTTGTCGACCATGAGCCTCTCGAGATGGAATACTTATACACGGTATTTACAAAAGAAGGCCACGAAGCCGTGATATATGACAGAAGATACGAAACGATATCCCTTCGTTCCAAACTGAATAAGGAAAAGCCGGATGTGGTCTGCATCACCGGATACATCACACAGCAGAAACTGATCTACAGGCTTTGTGAAAAGATCAAAAAGTACAGACCGGAAACCGCAGTTATACTGGGCGGTTCGCATGTTGAGATAAACTATGCGAATTTTTATGATTCAAAGGCGGATTATCTTTATCATTTAAGCGGTCTTGAAAATCAGTGCAGACTTCTTCGTTTCATAGCCAAAGAGAAAGAAACCTCTCAAAACGGTATTTCGAATGAGCACGTCCATTCGTATGAAGGTAAAGACGGAAATATCAGTCTTGAAGATATCCCGGGGATCTGTTATCGCAAAAACGGCGAATGGATCTGCAATCCCAAGATCATTGAAACTCCGGAAGATCTGCCTGTTCCGGACAGAACATATTTTTACAAAAACCGGAAACGTTTCAGATATCTTGCATTTAAACCTCTGGCACTTGTCAAGAATTCCTACAGCTGTCAGAGAAACTGCAACTTCTGCTTCTGTACCAACAGGAACGGCGGCAGATATGCCTGCAGGAGTGTGGACAAACTTGTTGACGAGATAGCATCCCTTGAGGTGGATAACATACATATAACTGATGACAATTTTCTTGTTAACAGAGAGTATTTGAAGGAATTCGTCAGGCTCATAAGGGAACGTGACATACACAAAAAATATCTGATATACGGACGTGCAGATTTTATAGCCAACAACGAGGATCTGATAAAGGAACTTGCCGATATAGGACTTTCACTCATTATGGTGGGACTTGAAGCGACCAATGACGAGGAACTCGATTCGTACAACAAACATGTATCCCTTCACGAAAATGAAGAGTGCATAAGGATCCTTTCCGAAAATCATATTTACTGTGCAGGGCTGTTTATCGTACACCAGCAGATGAAAAAAGAGGATTTTGACAAACTGTACGAATGGATCGCGTCAAGGGACATAATCCCCACGGTTTCAGTATTTACACCCATGCAGGGATCGGCGATGTACAAAGATTATGAGGATAAACTCATAACAAAAGACGTTACGAAACAGGATCTTTTCCACTGCCTGATAAAACCCGAATATATGAGTGTGAGAAAGTTTACTTTTGAGTATTACAGACTTTCGATGAAGCTGGCATGGAAAAACAGAAGATCATCCCTTTACGCAGATAATGACTATTTTGTGAGCGTACTGCATATTATATGGGTTCTTCTGATAAAACTGAGACGTTTATTTGTTATATAAAATTAGCACAAAATATCTGAAAAATATCGTATAATGAATACGTATTCTTTTGGATAAATTTAAAATGGGGAAACTGATTTGAACAAGATATTTGATGAAATTCTGGCCTGCATAATGATAGTCATAGGTGCCCTGCTGGCGAGCTTTTCGGTAGCTTGCATTCTGCTTCCGAATGATGCGATCGATTACGGAACCGCAGGTGTTGCCATTCTGATAAACAAACTTACGGGATTCAATCTCTCCGTATGTGTTTTTCTGATATTCCTGCCGTTTCTGATCGCGGGTGTTCTTATCCTCGGTAAAAGATTCGGTATCAAAGCCACGATAGGAGCAACGGTTTATACGGTCGGACTTGCCGTATTTGAGAGGATCCCGTTTGAACTGAATACCGAGCATTTTCTGGCGGTGGCGTTCGGAGGTGCGATACTGGGTGCAGGACTTTCACTTATCTTAAGACACGGAGGCTGTATCGACGGATCAGAGATCTTTGCCAATATAGTGGTCAGAAAACTGAGTGACAAAACCGGTAAAAACTTCAGCATGACTTATATTCTGATAGGCTTCAATGCCTGCGTTTATCTGGCAGCATTTCTTTTGATAAACAGAAACTCCGCACTTTTAAGTCTTCTTGTCTATGTAGTGGCTACGACCATTATCGATCATTTTACCGATAGATTCGAAGCCATCAAACAGGTCACGATCATTACCAAGGAACCCGACAATCTGGTAAGCGCGATCAAAAAGGATCTGAACAAGACATGCACGATTATGGATTCGCAGGGAGCTATTGCCGGGGAAAACAAAACGATCATATGTTATGTAAACTACTTCGAACTTCAGAAGATGCGTGAGATACTCGCGGCAAACAAAGGTGCTTTCAGTACGGTAACGACCATTGACGAAATATTAAAGTAAAAATGGACAGAACAATACCATATAAATGACAAACAAAAAAAGAGTGAAAAACTCTTTTTTTTAGTGCAAATTATACAAAAAAGTAGTATAATATAATGACTTGATAGGGGAAAACAAATTTGTTTTATCAGGCAAAATTCTGAAAATGAGAGGGACGTTATATGAAAAATTTCAAAATGAAAACCGTCATTATTTCCATAGTAGCGGTTTCTACGGCTATTGGCATTTTCTTATTATGTTCGCTTGCTCTTTTTAACTCCAACAGGATCTTAAGAGATAAGATCAATGAGAACATGTCGACTTATCTGGATTCGCAGGCAAATTCGGTAGAGGAATTTGTTAAGACTGCAGAGAACAAACTGGTTCTTTATTCAAAAAATCCGATAGTAACGGATGTTATTCTTGATGATGCTGCGGATATGGCAAAGAATCCGAACAGGGAACTTCCGCTGTTTACGGATGAAACTTACAATACCACGGCATACTATATTGACAATTATCCGCATTATGAGGCCGCTCAGGCATATACACTGGATTATTACGGCGGACTTGATAACTGGGAAGGATTATATATAGGCAATTTTGAAACGAGAATACTGGCATACAGCGTTCCGCCTGTAATAGGCAAGGTTCTTCGTCCCGATGAGGACAGAAGGGATCAGCTCATCAACCAGCTCAAGGATCATCCCGATGAAGTGTACAATGCCGGGATCATAGTTTCTCCCGGAACAGGTCTTCTTTGTCTTTCGATGTACAGTCCGGTTAAAAAGGACGGACAGGTGATAGGTTACGTCGGAGCCGGAGTTTTCCATTACGATCTGGAAAATCTGCTTACGGGTTTTAAACTTGAAGGCGTTGAAGACAGTAATTTTTACATGATAAATACCGAGACCGGTATTACGTATACGGATACCGAAGTGACCGAGGAAGATCAGGATCAGTATATAGCCCAGGAGATCACTAAACCTCTCCTTCTGGAAGTTAAAAGAAGGGTAAACGAACTTAATGAGCCGGAAGGTCAGTTTGAATACAGAAATCCAGAAACGGGCAAGAAAGAAATCGTTAGTTACGAGAAGATCCCAGGAAGAGACTGGACTCTTGTTATAGCTGCAGACAAAGGAGAACTCTATGCAGCTTCGAGATCGAATATGGTTACGCTTATCATTCTGGGCAGCATTTCATTCATTTTGATCCTCATCCTTGTCGGATTTGCCGTTACGATCTCAACAAAACCTCTCGATAAGATCACCGGTTCCATCAAGAAGCTTGGCAAACTCAATCTTACCGAGGATTCAAGCATCAGACCTTATGTAGGCGGTGGAAGCGAAGTCGGAATGATCGCATCCGAAGTCAATTCACTTTCGGAAACCTTCAGAGGCATCATGGGAACGCTTTCCAACTGTGCGGATTCCCTTGCTAAGAGCACTGTCGAGATGAATGACACGTCTCTGATACTTCACGACAATATCGAAGATAATGCCGCTACCACAGAGCAGTTATCGGCAAGTATCGCCAATACCAATGCAGCCATCGATATGGTTTGTCAGGAGATGAACCGTATGTATGAAATGGTTCAGAATATTGCGGAAAAAGTTAAGACAGGATCCGATACGAGCGATATTATGATCAAGGCATCCGGTGAGATGTCCGCGAAATCCGATAAAAAGCTTCAAAGCAGCATTCAGAAGATCGAGAGTACGAAGAAAAATATCGAAGAAGCGATCGAAGCTCTTTCGACACTGTCAAAGATCGATGAAATGGCATCAAAGATCCTCGATATCACAAGACAGACAAATCTGCTTTCACTCAATGCCTCGATAGAAGCGGCCAGAGCCGGCGAAATGGGACGAGGATTTGCGGTTGTTGCGGATGAGATCAAAACTCTTGCCGACGATTCTTCAAATACCGCAACGCAGATCCAGAATATATGTATCGTTTCCAACAAGAGTATTGAAAGCGTTAAGGAGTGCTTCAAGGACATCATTGATTTCATGGAAAACGATGTTACCGATCATTTCCAGGAATTCTCAGAAATGGCCAGATCATACGGTGAGAATGTCAAGAACATTCAGGAAGCCATCAATTCCATAGAGCAGACTTCCAACGAATTCAACACATCCATGGTTAAGATAAAAGAGCAGGTTGATTACGTAAGCGAAGCGTCGAACGACAATGAAAGAGGTGTCGAAGACATTATTCACAAGAATGAGCTCACAACGGATATTGCCGATAAGATCCTGAAAGTTGCAGAAGAAAACAGTGCCAATGCTCAGGAGATCAACGACATAATCGAAAAATTCAACCGATAAGCGATTAGGAAAAAGATATGTGACCCCGTCGGATATATAAACCGGCGGGGTTTTGTTTTTGGTTTTTGCGCTTATTTATGGTAAAATATAAACGGATTAAATAAATAATTAATCAAAGCCGAAAAGATAATCATGAAAAAGAAACTGTTACTGATTCAGCCCACTCCGTACGATCAGTTCGGAAAGCTTGTAAAGAAAAAAAGATTATATTTCGTAGGTCTGGCCCTGCCTCTTCTGGCGGCTTTAACTCCCGATGATTTTGAAGTGGAAATCTGCTATGAGACCATAGAAGATGTTCCTTTTGATACCGATGCCGAGCTTATAGGCATAAGCAGTATGGGGCATGCGGTAATGCGTACGATCGATATCGCAAAAAAATTCAGGGAGCTCGGAAAGACCGTTATCCTCGGAGGATATATGGTATCCCTTATGCCGGAGGAAGCCAAGAAATACTGCGATGCCGTAATGATAGGAGATTCCGAAGAAACCTGGGGTGAGATGATCAACGATTATCTTAACGGAACACTTAAAGATTTTTACAAAAAGAAACTTACGAAGCTTGTGACTCCGCTTCCGAAGTACGAGCTCATTCTCGATAAAAAAATAGGCAATTTCCTTCCCGTACAGGCAGGAAGGGGATGTCCGAAAACCTGCAGTTTCTGTTCGATATACTGTCTTTATCGAGGACACTATCTGAAAAGGGACCTGGACGATGTTATAAGAGATATAAAGCGTGTAAAGGAACTGGGATTCAAACAGTTTCTTCTGCTGGATGACAACCTTTTTTCGAACCGGGATTACGCGCTTGAAATGTGTTCGAGAATTAAAGAACTCAAGATGAGATGGATGACTCAGTGTTCGATAGACATTTCAAAGGATGAGGAGCTTTTAAGTGCCGTGGCGGAGAGCGGATGCTATGTTTTAAGCTTCGGCCTCGAGAGCATAAGCAGGGAAAGCCTTGTCGGAATGCAGAAGGGATGGGCACATCCCGATCAGTACAGTGAACAGTTGAAGATCATCAGAAAGCACGGAATAGATGTTTCAACGGAAATGGTTGTAGGTGCGGAAGGAGATACGCTCGAGAGTATACGTGCCACGGCAAAATTCATTGAGGAAAACAAAATTACTGTTCCGAGATTCTATATACTTACTCCGATCCCGGGAACACAGTATTATGACGAGATGAAAGAACAGGACAGGATCTACAATACGGATATGTACTCATACAATTCCTGCGAAGCCGTGCATTATCCGAAGAACATGACACCCGAAGAACTTACGAAGGCATACTGGGAACTTTACAACGAAGTTTACTGCTATCGTTCCATCTTAAAAAGGACGATATTTACCCCGAATTTCTTTAAGCGGCCGTTTACTTCGTTCTTCTATCTGGGTGTGAATCTTTTCTACAGATATCACATAAAACACGGCATTGTACCAAACATAGTGTAAGTTGAAAAAAAGGGGATTTTGGAGTATTATATATTATTAGGGTTATTGTGATTTCGGAGGAAATACTGAATGTTTACATGGAATTTCCAGTATATATCAAAAGCGAGAATGGAAGAGACTTTGAATTCCCTTTCCATCAATGCGCAAAAGGGCGATATTCTGATAAGGATTCATACTGCGATCCATTTAAGGGAAGAAGCGGTTGATCTTGCAAGATATGTTAAGAATATTGTTCCCAAAGCCAAGGTATTCGGCACAAGTACCACGGGAGTCATCAACTGGGGAAAACTGAGTCAGAATCAGTGCATTTACTCGGTTACCCTTATGGATGAAGCCAAAGTTGATACGGTTATGCTTCCGACTTTTTATGAAGATACCGATGAGATGATCCCTTCGGATATTCTCTGCAAAAATGTCAAAGAAAAACTCGGTGATACCGAATACAAACTTATGCTGACATTTCTGACGCAGGATTATCTCGATGTATATGATTTCGTGGAAAACTGTAATGACATCTTCCCGGGAACCCAGATGATAGGCGGTCTGGCTTGCGTTTCCAATAATGCTACGGGACAGACTCAGGATAACGGTTTTGTTTTTGATGAAAAAGGCTGGTCGGACAGGGGAATAATAATCGCAGCGATCTCCGGCAAAAATTTGGAGTGTTTTACTTCCGTTGCCACGGGCTTACAGACCATAGGCGAGGAAATAGAGGTTACCGACACATTCGCCAATTGCATCCTGGAAACCGACAATAAAGATGCTGCAGAGGAATACAGGATCAGTATCGGTGATGAGCTTAAATACAATCCTTCCATTACGTCGTTGTTTCCGTTTGCGTATGCCGATGAATACAGTATGCCTGTTTTAGTAGGATATCACAGAAATACAAGTATTTCGGATGCGTTTCCGAGATATATTCAGACTTTCAAAGGCGAATATGAAAAGCATCCCAATCTGGATATCTACAGAAAGAGAGAGCTTATAATCGGCAATCATAATGTCGGAATAGGCAAAAAACTCAAAAGAGCATTTATTTATGACAAAAAGATAATATCCGACAACCGTTCGCTTTTCAGACGTGTTGAAAATTTCGAAAAAGCGGAAACGATTTTCGGATACTCATGCATGGGAAGATCTCAGATATATTCAAATTGTCTTAAATGGGAATTGTCCGCATACGAGAATTCCAATATGTGCGGATGCCTTACGGGCGGTGAGATAGTATGCGTGAACGGACATAATACTTTTGCAAACTGCACGTTTGTCGTATCCGTTTTCGGTGAAAAAGAATTCACACAGCGATTCAATCCGTATATTTTCTCACATACTGATTCGCTTGCCATGGATAACCAGGATCTGGTTGATTATCTTATGGATACGGAGAGTATTCTCGAAGGCGACAAAGAAAGACCGGTTTTTGCCAGCGTAAAGGAATTTGTAAGAGAGTGCGAATTGAAACTGTTCTATTCGGAGACCGAAGGCCTGCCCAATGAAGCGGCTCTTAACATGGATGTTGAGATCAAGGGCTATGACCGTATCTGTATGATAGATATTACCGACAGCTCGGGTATGCAGATAGTATTTCCGGAACTGCTCATCAATCTGACATACAAAAATTATATTACTCAGTGTGCAAAATTCTGCGAGGATATGCATCTTCGCCTTTATCTGATCGACGGGTGGCATATTGCGATCGCCACGCCTTCTTATCGCATGTCGCTTTCTCAGTTTGAAGAAAACATGAAAATACTGCAGAAGAATCTCTTTGAATCTTCAAGAGAATATATCGCGATCGTACCGCTTTTCTGTCTGATCGACGGATGCAACAAGGATAATATCGATTCGACATACTATTCGGCTCGCGTGGAGATGATGAAAAAGAACATTCAGTTTTATGTTACGAAGCCGGGTGTGGAAGAGTTTGACGAAGAAAAGATCAGGAAGAAATATCATATGGTAAATGTTATCAATTATGCGATAGCACATGACAGAGTGGTACCTTTCTTCCAGGGAATCTATGATAACAAACTTAAGAAGATCAATCATTATGAGTCATTGATGAGACTTGAAGATGAAAACGGAAAAATATACTATCCGAATGATTTTCTGGATGTTGCCAGATCTTTCGGACACCTTTACGATTCTCTTTCGGCGATCATGATAAGAAAGGTGTTTGACAGGTTTAAAGGCGAGAAGGAAAGAAGCGTAAGCATAAATCTCGGAATAAGGGATATCAGAAATACCGATATAACCGAGTATATATATGATTTCCTTTCAACTGCAAAACGTCCGCATAATTTCGTTTTTGAAATACTTGAAAACGAGGATGTTGAAGATTACGATACCCTTATTGCATTTGTTGACAGGATACACTCCCTCGGCGGAATGATCTCGATCGATGATTTCGGAAGCGGATATTCAAACCTTCAGCATCTGATGAGTATTCATTCGGATTATATCAAGATAGACGGATCCATAATCAGACAGTGCTGCGAAAGCTCCGAGTCGGAAAATCTTATTGCTCTCATAACCGGCTGGAAAGAGATAAGCACGAGGAATATCGGGATAGTGGCCGAGTATGTGGAAAACATAGATATTCAGGAAAAAATGGCAAAGTTTGGAATTGATTATTCTCAGGGATATCTTTTCTCCAAGCCTTCGCCGGAATTGGAATAATCGGGGATTGTAAGATCAAATGATAAAAAAAGAAAAAAAACTGACAATCGGATTGATCGTGGAAGACGTATTTACGGATTTTGCAAAGGACATTATTCAGAATGTCATTCAGTCCATTCCGGAGAACAAGAATATCGAAGTTGTTGTTATTGCCGGAAAATTCGTTGATGATTTTTCATCCGATTTTGCTCAGAAAAGATATAAAGTAATATACAATTCGATTTACAGACTGGAGGAGATCTGCAAATTTGACGGAATTCTGATCGCACTCGGAAGTATGGCAAAAATAAAAAAGCAGATCATAGACAGCAGGTTTCTGACTAATTTACAGGATGTTCCCAAGGTTTTCATGGTATCGGATTTCGAAAATATGATCTCTGTCAATTACGATAACGAAACCGGGATCAGGGAAGCTGTGGATTACCTTGTCAACGCATGCAATCTGACACAGTTTGCGATGCTGGGCGGCAGGGATGACAATGTAGATTCGAGAAGAAGAAAGAGCCTATACATAAAGAGCCTTAAGATGAACGGTATTTCTTTTTCCGAAGATGCTTACGAGCCTACCGATATGTCGGTTAATTCCGAAGAGGCGGCGGCAAGACTCTTAAGAAGAAAACCGAAGACCGAGGTTATTTTCTGTGTCAACGATGCGGTTGCGGTCGGTCTTTATAAAGTTATGAAAAGAAAAGGGCTTGTTCCGGGCAGGGATATCAAGGTATTCGGATTTGACAATACGAGAATGGCAGGTGACATGAAACCTTCTCTTGCGACCATCGGTGCGGAATCCGAAACCCTCGGACAGAAGTCGCTTGAACTTCTGCTTGCAATGATCAACGGCGCCGATGTTAAATCTGTAAGGATTCCCACGCGTCTTTACGGAAGGGAATCCTGCGATTACGAGATGTACGAATATACCACGCTCGAAATGCTTAACGTGGATGAAGCTTTCATTTACAAGATGTTTGATGACTGCTTCTACCGATACAGATATGAGTACATTGACAGAAGAGACGTAAATCTTAAAAGACTGTTTTTCGAATTTACATCAAAGATTTTGTATGCTCTGAAAAACAGATATATGAGCGAGGATGAGTTCGAGGAGATCAAGGAACTTATCGATATTTTCTTCGATAACGGAGCCATCAATTATACCGATGCATCCAAGCTTATAAAGAGTATAGAGAGACTTCAGCGCACCATTAACGAAGTTTCCAAGTCTTTCGTGACGAACATGCTGATAAATCGCGCATTTCAGTATATGAGAAATAAAGCGATCATAGCATTTTCCAATAAAATGATCAAACAGAACGAGGAAAGCGTTGCAGTCAGAAACACTCTGGAAAACTTTCTTGTCGAATGTACGGATTTTTCAAAGAGCAGTAAGGACCTTATAGAAGTTATAGTCAGAAATTTCGATAAACTCGGATTCGAGAATTCCGCCTTTTATCTTTTCGACGAACCTGCGGTATTCGAGAAAGAAAGCACATATCTTTATCCCGACGAGATCAGGCTTCGCTGTTATACGAAAAACGGGGACCTTTTCGTTATTCCCGAAGAACGTCAGAGAGGCGCTCTCAGCGATATTTTCAGAAGAGAGGAACTGTATTCGAACTACATGGGATACATAGCTTTCCCCATAGTTTTCAAGGATTATATTTACGGTATTCTTGTATGTGAACTGTCCAAAGACATTTACGACAAGGGCGATTACATAGCCGACCAGCTGGGCAGGACCATGTATTCGAATCACACTCAGGAAGCGGAGAATATCGAATTTGAAAAGAGAACCTACGGTCTGATCGCGGAAAGCCTGGCTTCTAAATATGAAGAAGTTTATTACGTCAATTCGGCCAATGGCGATTATTATATCTACAAAGAGGATGACAGAAGAGAAAACATGGAGGTCAAAAAATCCGGCAAAGGATTCTTTGATTCCAAGGACAATGTTACAAGAGATCTGATCCATCCTGATGACATAGACAGGATCAATGAGGTGATGACCGCCGAAAACCTTATTGAGATGCTTAAAAACAGAAAGCAGATCAGTCTTGAATACAGGCGGCTTATTAACAACGAAGTTAACAATATGCGTCTTTCGGTTCTCTGGTCAAGCGACAAGATTCATTTCGTAATGGGTATTGAAAATATCGATGAAGAGATTGAAAAAGAAGAAGAACATGTTCGCGAACTGACCAATGAAAGAGAGATGGCAAGAAGGGACGATCTTACCGGGATCAAGAACAAAAACGCCTACAGGGAATTCGAAGAATCCATGCAGAAAAAGATTGATTCCAAAACCGAGATCACGCCTTTCTCGCTGCTTGTGTGCGATATCAACAATCTGAAACAGATAAATGATAAATTCGGACACAAAGCCGGCGATGAGTATATAAAAGCATCAAGCAAAATGATATGCGAAGTGTATACGCACAGTCCCGTGTTCAGGATAGGCGGTGATGAATTCGTGGTTGTTCTGAGCGGAGACGATTATTTTAACCGTGAAAAACTTTTAAAGAAGATCCGCGCGAAAGTCATTAAAAATTTAAAACAGCCCGAAACACCCGTGGTGGCAACAGGGCTGGCTGATTTTGACAGCAGAAATGATAAGAGCGTATCGAATGTTTTTGTCCGTGCGGATGCAAAAATGTACGAAAACAAGAATTTCCTGAAATATATTTAACAGACGGGGATTCGGTTACACAAATATAAAAAAACAAAACGGATTATTTATCCGAAAGAAAGGAGCTGTACAAATGGAACCCATTCAGAGCATAGATGCGGAGGACGATCAGTTTGCGTACAGATATGATACCCAACTTCTTATAGACAGAAGGGACAAAGATCTTGACGAGGATGAGATCTCAGATTATATTACAACACATTTTGAAGGCAATTCTCTTATTGCAGCCGGCGATGAAGATCTTATCAAGATTCATTTTCATACCAATGAGCCGTGGAAGATTCTTGAATACTGCAATACCGTAGGTGAGATTTACGATGTTGTCGTTGAAGATATGATAAGACAGGCTGATGGTCTGCAGGGATAAAGATTCACATGGCATACAGCAAAAAACACAAGGACAGAAAATTTAGAAAACTCAGGAAAAACCATGTGTGGGGGACAATTGTCTTCTGCATTATCATGGCAATTGTTTCCGATGTTTTCATTTCTGTTTTTGCCAGTTTCTTTATAACCTATATTTTTGATTCCAAAGCGGCCGATGAATACGAAGCAGTATCTTATATGGCGAGAATGTACGATATGAGCGATGCCGAAAAAGACGGCAATGTTTATTCCATGCTGAATGAAGACGGACGAACGTATTTTATTACCGATGATGATGGTAATATTATCTATCAGAACGGAGAAAATACGATCGGTACGACAAACGGCTTCCTCGAAATAAGCGTCTTTTCAAGAAATTACAGGGGCGTGGATCAGGAAAAGGTAAGGGTTTATATGGATAACCTTACCGAAGGTATTTTTGTTCCGGACGAGCAGGAAAATCTTGAAATTGATTTCCCTTCATTATTGAGACTGATCAGATTCATCGATAATAAGAACAATCTGGATCAGACCGTCAAAAAGACTTCGGTGGAAATACCCGTCTGGATCGCTATTAATGTAAAAGACGGCAAGCAGACATTCTTTGGAAAAGCAGGATTTTCATTTTCCCTGTACGACGTTTTACTGATCATGGGATTCATTGCAGCAGGAATTGCACTTGTCGTGATCATTATCCTGCTGATGCTTGTAAGCATGATCTCGAGTCTCAGGGGACAAAAGAGAATGGTTACGGCTCTTTTTTCGGATCCTATAACCAGAGCGCATAACTGGCTGTGGTTTACCTATAAAGGTGAGCAGATATTAAAGAAAAAAAGAAGCCTGAAAACGGAATATGCGGTTATCGATCTGGTCTTTGTAAAATACCGAAATTACTGTGTCTGCCATTCAGTTTCCGAAGGTTCGGAAATGCTTTGCAGAGTTGACAAGATCTTACGAAACAATATCGACAATAAAGAGCTGGCGGCACATTACGCATCCGCCAATTTTGCTCTCCTGTTGAAATTTTCCGACAGAGAAGAACTTCAAAAGAGACTGGAGAAGATCATTTCCCAACTTGAACAGATTGATTCGGATCATAAATTTACGTTCCATCTGGGAGTTTATGTAGTTGATAAACCGAAGGATAAAAACGGAAAAACAGTTAAGAGAAAAGATGTCGATATGGAGATAGAGTACAATAATGCATGTACTGCAAGATCTACTCTGGTCGACAATGATAATTCGGGAATCGCATTCTTTGATGAAGAACTTATCGAAGAACAGAAATGGATAGATAAGGTAATGGAAAACTATTCCAAAGCCATTGAAAACGAGGAGTTCATTGTATATTATCAGCCGAAATACGATCCCAAAACGGACGAGCTTCGCGGAGTGGAGGCACTTATCAGATGGGATTCTCCGGAGTTCGGATTTAAAAGTCCCGGAACGTTTATTCCCATACTCGAAAAGAACGGACTCATTCCCGAGATCGATCATTACATGATAACCCACGTGTCAAGGGATCAGAAAGCATGGCTTGATGCGGGACTGAAATGTGTTCCCGCTTCGGTAAACGTTTCGAGAGCGCATTTTATCGAAAAGGATCTGGCATTGCAGATCAGGGAAGCGGTGGATGACGAAGGGGCACCTCACGAGCTTATCGAAATAGAAGTGACCGAAAGTGCATTCTTTGATGATAAGAAGGTCATGATTGATACGATAAGACAGCTTAAGGAATTTGGATTCCAGGTATCCATGGATGATTTCGGTTCGGGCTATTCGTCGCTTAACTCGCTGAAAGACATGCCGCTTGACGTGCTGAAACTTGATGCCGAATTCTTCAGGGGAGATCTTAATGACGACCGCGGAGAGATAGTGGTTTCCGAAGCCATCAAGCTTGCCAAGAATCTTAAGATGCTTACCGTTGCTGAAGGTGTGGAAGAAAAAGAGCAGGTGGAATTCCTTGCAAAACAGGGATGCGACATGATCCAGGGATATTTTTACGCCAGACCGATGCCTAAAGATGAATTTGCGCAAAGGATGACAAAAACTGAATAGTTGGATTTTTTCATAAGAAAAAGCGCCCGGATAACCGAGCGCTTTTTGTAGTTTTCGGGATAATTCCGAATTATGCTTTGCCATCAGAACCAAGAACGTTGATGATCTTGTGAGCAACCATATCCTTAACAGCCTGACGAGCGGGCTTTAAGTACTGACGGGGATCGAAGTGATCGGGATGCTCTGCGAAGTACTTTCTGATATTACCTGTCATTGCAAGACGGATATCGGAGTCGATGTTAATCTTACATACAGCAAGTTTAGCTGCCTGACGAAGCTGTTCTTCAGGAATACCTACAGCATCGGGCATATTTCCGCCGTACTGGTTAACCATCTTAACGAATTCCTGAGGAACTGAAGATGAACCGTGAAGAACGATGGGGAATCCGGGAAGTCTCTTGATGCACTCTTCGAGTACGTCGAAACGAAGGGGTGGCGGAACAAGGATTCCGTCAGCGTTTCTTGTACACTGAGCTGCTGTGAACTTGTAAGCACCGTGTGATGTACCGATAGCGATTGCAAGAGAGTCACATCCTGTTCTGGAAACGAACTCTTCAACTTCTTCAGGTCTTGTGTAAGCTTCCTTGCCGGATTCTACAACAACTTCGTCTTCGATACCTGCAAGAGTACCAAGTTCTGCTTCTACTACTACACCGTGAGCGTGAGCATATTCAACTACCTGCTTTGTAAGAGCGATGTTTTCTTCGAAAGATTTGGAAGAAGCATCGATCATAACTGATGTGAATCCGCCGTCGATACAAGACTTGCAAAGTTCGAATGTATCACCGTGATCAAGGTGAAGAGCGATGGGGATTTCGGGATTCTCGATAACTGCAGCTTCAACAAGCTTTACAAGATAAGTGTGGTTGGCATAAGCACGAGCACCCTTGGAAACCTGAAGGATTACAGGGCTCTTTAATTCGCCTGCAGCCTCTGTGATACCCTGAACGATTTCCATATTGTTTACGTTGAAAGCGCCGACTGCATAGCCGCCGTCATAGGCTTTCTTAAACATTTCTGTTGTGGTAACTAAAGCCATTTTAAAACCTCCTGAAATTAGAAAAATGTTGCGCAGATCTGATTTTCATGCGCGTTCCATCAGATTATAACATAAAGATTATAAAATGACAAAAGGTAATTCATTAAATAATAAGGATAAATACTAAAATTTGTCATATATTTTGTTGTGGAACGATGTGTTAAAATACATAATTGGACAAAAAAGTGATTTAGGACTGGAGAAATAAATGAGACCTAAAAAAGTAATTGCTTCAATAATGCTTGCTTCGTTCATCACTCTTCTGGCAGGCTGTGAGAAAACCGATATTCATGAAATAGAAACCATTCCCAAGGATATATATCAAAAGACGGATCCGGAAACATTCGAAGTTCACAGGGGCGACATGCAGCCGACCATCAAACTGAAACTTTCCCAGAATTCCCTGAGATACCACACATATTCGGTGGACGTGGACAATCTTGAATTTTCGGAACTTAATATTTCGGTCGGCGATTATGTAAAAGCCGGTCAGGTTCTTGTTGTCTTTAAATCGGATGATTTCCAGAAGAAACTCGAAGCTTCGAGGGAAGACCTTGAAAAAGATAAACTTCTTCTCGAGCACACGAAAAAACTGAAGTCGATCTATGTGGATCCCAACAAACCGGACGATGAGAACAATAAGGCACTGGAAGAAAGATACAATTCCTCCATCGCAATGCTCGAAGACGACATCAAACTGAAAAACATCGAAGTCGCCGAGAGACAGAGGGATCTGGACAAATGCGTCATAAAGGCAAAAGAGGACGGTATCATTACTTTTATCAGCAATGCAATAGATAACGGAATCGTCGTTGCCAATACTGATCTCATTACCCAGGCGAGCGGTGATGTAGGATTTTATACGGAATCTAAAGATGATTTTGAATTTGAGGTCGGAATGGTTTACAAAGCGACTTCGCCGACGATGGAATTTGACGTGGAGATCACAAGGATAGAAGAAAATCAGTCGGGATCGAAATCACTTTATTTTAAACCGGTCAGTGATGATATCGTATACGTCAATACCGAAAAGTTTGAAGTGATCGTTCCGAAGGAGATCATAAAAGACGTTGTTTATGTAGATGAAAAAGTCGTTTATAAAACAACCGATGAAAGAAATTATGTATTTGTGGTAGATGAGAACGGATTTAAGATCCCGGTCTATGTTGAGGTTGACGCCGTTGTTGAAGGTATGGCGATCATCAAAAAGGGACTGGAAGGCAACGAAGAGGTGGCTGCAAGATGAAAAGTTTGAAAAAAATCAGAATAATTGCTCTGTTTGCTGCTGCATTGATGTTCCTTTGCTCATGTACGGCAAACGAGGACATTCCCGTTTTACAGGAACCTGTCGGAAGTGCCCCTACATACAGGCCGGTATTCAGAACTGATATTTCCACACCGAAGGTTATCGTTGGCAATATTTCGGGTACGGATTACTGCCATTTTTATGAAAAAAGTGTTTATATAAAAAAGATAAACGTGAAGATCGGCGATCATGTTGAAGAAGGCGATGTACTGGTCGAAGCGGATACGGATTCCATCAGATCGCAGATAGATCAGGCCAATTCGGAACTGCAGAGCCTGATCGAACAGCATTCCATTTCAGTTAAAAAACATGACCTTGATGTTGAGAAGATCAAACTGGAAAAAGAACAGCTTGATTATGAGAAGAACATGGGCCGTGCCAATGACGATATGGTTAAGGCAAAGGAAAAGGAAACGGAAGCCTTCGAGGAAAACTACAAGTATGATGAGGAGATGTATGAGTTTTCGGTCAGAAAACTTAAAGAAAACATTTCCGAACTCAACAAAGTATTGAATGAAGGCGTTATCAAAGCAAAGCATTCCGGATATGTAACCTATATCAAGGATATGAAGGACGGAAGATATGTCGGTGTAGGAGAGAATCTTGTAATAGTAACGGATACGGAAGACAAGTTTATTTCCGCCAATATCGATCTCAATTCATTCCAGTATGCAAAGTATGCCACGCAGTTTGCATTTGTGAACGGTGAGAAGATCCCTATAACACAGATGGAATATACGGAAAGCGAAGTTGCTTATTCCAAAGTTAAAAAACTTTCTCCCGTTGTAAGATTTAAAGCCGACAGAGAACTGAACATGGAAGTCGGAGAATTCATTCTGCTTGTTTTTTACAACAACGATAAAAACGATTCCCTGGTTGTGGGTAAGGATTCTTATATGACCGACGAAACGGGTGTTTTCGTTTATGTTAAGAATGACGACGGTACTCTGGAAAAAAGATATTTTGAAGCAGGAACGTCGGATGATAACTATGTAGAGGTAGTCAGCGGTCTTGAGGAAGGCGAACTTGTTCTTTACACGCAGGAAGCCACTATGCCTAAAATGGCGGATACATACGAGATCAAAACCGAAACATATAAACTGCTTGATTCGGCAAAGGGAATTAAATATATCGAAGAGTCTGCATTTTCATATGAAGCTTCCGACAAAGGAGTCGTGGAGGAAATATATGTGCACGAACTGGATGAAGTCAAAAAAGGAGATGCTCTTATAAAGATTGCCATCGATTCTCAAAAAGGTAATATTGTCTCCATAGAAAATCAGATCAAGTCGGAAAACAACAGTTACGACATGTTTTTGAAGGATGCGGACAAAACATACGAGAAGACCGACAAGTCGATCAAAGAGGGTAATCTTGACATAAAACAAAAAAAGTATGAGCTTGACGAAGTTAAGAAACTTCTGGAATCGGATAACATCACGGATTCGGAACGTATAGAACTGGCAGCAAAGAAGGCGATGCTGGAAGATACGATCAATACGCTTACTTATTCCGTTAAATTATCGGAAATGGATCTTCAGATGCTGGATTATGACAGGGATTCAAGAAAGAAAGAGCATACAAGCACGCTCTCATCCTTAAACAAGCGTCTGACCGAAACCAAAAAAGAAAATGACGGTACCGGTTACAAAACCATATATGCTGAATGTGACGGTATTATTTCTTCCATTAAAGTGGATGCGGGTGACAGGATCAAAGAAGGCAAAAAACTGGTTGAGACCGTAGTTTATTTTGATGATGTGATCAAGGTTGCCACATCAACTCCCCAGGCTTACGGATATGATATTCCGCTGATATACAAAGATACGGAATATAAGGCGAAAGTTATAGCGGGCAATACGGACAAATATGCTCATATCTTTACAGAAAACGGAAAAGTCAAATCCACCGAGCCTGCAACGGATATCAAGAATTACTGCATACAGCTGGAAGATACGGATTTCTTTGACTGGGAAAGCCAGTTCATGACCATGGAAGTGGTTTTTGACAAAATGCGTCTTGAAGGTCAGATAGCTGTTCCCGGAGATTTCATTTTTAAGGAAAAATCATTTGACGGCGAAGAGTACGAATACGTCTGGGTTTTAAACGGAGACGAAGCATATAAAAAGTATGTTGTTACCGGAACAAATAAAAAGATCGGACAAAATATTGGGAACGAAAGCACGAAATCTATCATTCTCAAAGGACTGTCTGTCGGAGATATTCTTGTAAACTAAAGGAAAGACTAAAAATGATAAGGTTTATCAAATACAAAATACTGAATAAAAAGTGGCTTAATTTCTGTCTTCTTACCGGAGTAATTCTTCTGTCGGCTTTCTTAAGCATATATCCCATGTTTAAGGAAGGAAGCCTTAACAGAATGATGCAGAATCTCTTCGATGAGTATATTGAAAAGAACAATGTTTATCCTGCCGTTATCACTACCAAAGGAAAACTTGAAGGCGAGAATTATTCCGATGTGGATTCCGCACTCGCTTTCATGAATTCGCTCGAAAAGAAGTGGACCGATTATATCAATATTCCCGTTATCCAGAGACAGCAGATCATTGAAATATCCGCCGGATACTGTGATGAAAGCATTACGGGAAAAGCCAGACAAATCTATTTCGAATATATTGATGATCTTCAGAAACATGCAGATATCCTCTGCGGTGTATGGCCTACGGAAGCTGAATCTTCCGAAAGCGAGATAGTTAAGGAAGCACTTGCGAACGGTGCGATTCCTGTTGTTGTTTCACAGAGATCCTATGATGTCGACAATCTTACTGTCGGACAGATATATACGTCCGTAGTCAAAGTAAATGACGAGAAAAAAGAAATTCAGGCAGTCATTACAGGTATCATCGAGGAAAAAGACGACGGAGATCCTTTCTGGGACAAACGATTAAGAGGCTTTGACAGATGTCTGTTTACCGATAAAGAGCACTATTCGGCACTTTTAAAAGATTACTGTGTAAACGGTTTTTCTTTTACCGAAAAAGTTTTGTTTGATTATACATATATCGATTACAACAATGCCGAAGAGATCTACTCATATATTTATCAGTTCCAGAATATAGACGAAAACTTTTCAACCAATTTCAGAAATACGCTGGTTGCTTATATCGAGAGCAAGAAGACGATCAGTATAATCCTGTTTACGTTTGAGATTCCAATCATTGCCCTTTTGCTTTTGTTTATTTACATGATCTCCGGAAGAATCCTGGAAATGGAAACAGGTGAAATAGCAATGTTAAAAAGCCGTGGTGTCAGCAGGTTTAAGGTCATCAGACTTTATGTGCTGCAGTCGCTGGTGATATCCGCCATAGGCTCTGTTCTGGGACTGCCTTTCGGATATCTTTTCTGCAAGCTCGGAGCAGGAACCGATGCGTTCCTTGTATTTACCCTGAAAGATACCAGTATATACAGACCGAATCTGATGATGCTGGCCTTTGCGGGAATATCGTTCCTCCTTGCAATGCTGTTTATGACCATTCCTGTCATTCCTCTTACAAGATATACGATCATTGAACGTAAATCAAAGAAAAACGCTTCGAAAGCCAAGGCATTCTGGGAGAGATTTTTCCTGGATATCCCTCTTCTTGCACTTTCGGGATATCTTTTGTTCAACTATATGAAACAGAAAGAGAATATTTCTCTTACCGTAATATCAGGCGGACAGATCGACCCGGTTATCTTCCTTGATTCATCGCTGTTTATTTTAGGCTGCGGTCTTTTCGCACTCAGGATCATACATCTGATAATCAATCTGATCTACAAGCTCGGAAGAAACAAATGGAAGCCGGCCGAGTATGTCGCTTTTCTTCAGATCATCAGAAATACCAAGAAACAGGGATTCATATCCGTATTTCTTGTAATGACGATTGCCATGGGAATCTTCAATTCCAATCTGGCAAGAAGTGTCAATGAGAATATGGAGAAGCGAATCGCATATAATGTAGGCTGTGATTATGTCCTGTCGGAAAAATGGTCAATAACCATCAAAAAATCATCCATGGGAGGAGAAGCTTTCTGGAGATACAAGGAACCCGATTATGTCAGATTCGAAGGTCTGAAGGATTACGGTGTCGAAAGCATGACCAAGGTTGTAAAAGACAACAAGACCACAGCTACCATAGACAGGAAAAAGGAATACAACTGTCAGCTGATGGGTATTAATACAAAGGAATTCGGTGAGACTGCTTCTCTTCAGAGCGGATTGAACGATAAGCACTGGTATCATTATCTGAACGATCTAGGTGCAAAACCCAAAGGAGTTCTGATTTCCAGAAACCTTGCCGAAAAATACGAACTTGAAGTGGGTGATTCTCTGGAATACAGCAGATTTTCTCCCGTAGATGCCAATAAGGAATATGCAACGGCACGTGCAAACGTGGTCGGTATTGTGGATTCTTTCCCGGGTTATCAGTCGGTCGTTTATGAAGAGCAGGAAGGCGGAATATACAAAAAGAGAGATAATTATCTTATTGTTGCCAACTACAATACTGTTGTAAATGTCTTCAACATGAGACCTTACGAAATCTGGATGAAGATGAGTAATAATGCGGATTATCATGAAATAAACGATTATCTGGATGAGAAGGGTGTAAGGATACAGAGCAAGCAGATACAGGAAGAACTGATAACGGATCAGAGAAATTCCACTCTGATACAGATTACGAACGGAATGTTTTCCATCGGATTCATCATTTCCCTGATGGTATGTGCCGTCGGATTCCTGATCTACTGGATCCTTACGATCAAAGAGAGAGAACTTATCTACGGTATTTACCGTTCGATGGGTCTTACAATGGGCGAAGTGTTCAGAATGCTTATCGTCGAGCAGATATTCTCATCGTTTTTTGCCTGTGTTGCGGGATTCGGTGTCGGTATGCTGACAACGCTTCTTTTCACGAAACTCATATCCATAGTATACCTGCCGAGGGAACACAATATTCCGCTCAGTATCATCTGTAAACTTCAGGACGGCGGAAAAATGGGTGTGATCGTTGCAGCGGTATTTGTAGTCTGCTTCATCATTATCTATCGTATTATCAAGAATATGAATATCACAAAGGCTATCAAACTCGGTGAAGACTGATCTTAATCAGCATTGTGAATTATTCGGATATTAAAAACAAATTATTTTGGTGATCAAATGGACAGTATTATTAAGACAATAGACTTACATAAAAGTTTCCCACTCGGAAACCATGAGATTCTGGAAGTATTGAAGGGCGTTGATTTTGAAGTTCCGCCCGCAGGACTGACGATATTAAAAGGACGTTCCGGATCCGGTAAAACCACTCTTTTGAACATCTTAAGCATGCTTGATGACCCGACATCGGGAAAAGTGTATGTTGACGATAAGGACGTCGGAAGCATGAGTATCAGGCAGAGAGAGACCATGAGAAGATATCATGTCGGTTTCGTATTCCAGTCCGTTGCACTCGTCCCCATAATGAGTGCGTATGAAAATGTGGATTTTGCGCTTAAACTTGCAGATTACAAGGGCGATCGCGATGCCAGGATCAAAGAAGTGCTTTCGATCGTCGGACTTGAAAAACGAATGAGTCATATGCCTTCGCAGATGTCGGGCGGTGAACAGCAGAGAGTAGCCATAGCGAGAGCGGTTGCGCATAAGCCCAAGATCATTTTTGCCGATGAGCCTACCGGTGCGCTTGACACCGCAACAGGTCTCGGAATCATCAAACTTTTCAAAGAACTTATTGAAAAAGAGGGGATCACGATAGTGATGACCACACACGATCCGAACTTAATGTGTTTCGGTGATGCAGTATACGAGATGGAAGACGGAGAATTAAGATATGTACCCGCAGAATGACATTACTCAGGAAAATAACAACGGAATAAGAATAGACGAACCCGACAACATTCTCGTGTGTGACGGTCTTGTAAAGATCTATAAGACTGACGATGTCGAAGTACTTGCGCTTCAGGGACTTGAACTCGAGATAAAGAGAGGAGAGCTCGTAGCCATAATCGGAAAGAGCGGATCCGGAAAATCAACGCTTTTGAATATGATAGGCGGGCTTGAAAAACCCACGGCCGGAAGGCTTTACGTGGACGGTCATGACCTTTTTGCGATGAACGAGAAAGGTCTTGTCGAGTACAGGAGAAAATCGGTAGGTTTTGTATGGCAGAACAGCGGACAGAATCTTTTCCCGTATTTTACGGCTCTTCAGAATGTTGAGGCTCCTTTGTATTTCGACAGGATGAGTCAGAAGGAAAGAAGAGAAAAGGCCATGAGCCTTCTTAAAATGATAGGGATAGATCACAGGGCTCAGTCCTATCCGGCACAGATGTCGGGTGGTGAACAACAGAGAGTTGCGATCGCGGTTGCGCTTGCTCACGATCCTCAGATCCTTCTTGCCGACGAACCTACGGGTGCGGTTGATTCCAAGACTTCAAATATGATCCAGGATATTTTCAGACGGATCAATGAAGAAACGGGCATCACGATCATTATAGTTACCCACGATCTCAGTCTTGCCAACAAGGTGTCCCGTGTGATCATGATCTCGGACGGAAAGATAAGTACCGAAAAGATCATGAAGGAAAAATACAGAGAGCAGCTTGATAATATGACTACGGAGAGTCTTGCACAGGTTGAATCTCACGAAGAATATTCGATCCTGGATAAAGCCGGAAGAGTGCAGCTTTCTCAGGATACTCTCGAAATGGCAGGAATCGAATCCAATAAAGTCAGGGTTGAAGTTAAAGACGGAAAAATAATCATATCCAAATAAAAAATAAAACCGGGATGACCGGTTTTATTTTTTTATCATTAAATGAAACATCACATATGAAATCTCTTTTTGAATTCCGATATCACGGTCCTTCCTTTGAATACAGCCAGACCTGCAAGTGCCAGGCAGTTTACGACAAGACATACCGACCATGCAAAAGGCGGATGACCGTTCCTTACAAAAAGAAGAACTATCCATGGGATAACACCCACGAGGATATTTAAAAACATGAATATCATACTGTGCTCAATGAAATGTTTGTCTATGAATGAGAGTACAAAATATGCGATTATGTTTGCACTGCAAAGCCCCGGTATTATGTATTCCGGAGTTATTGCGGGGAATTTAGGCAATTCCCAGGCAGAATACACGAATAATTCGGTACACATACACAGTAGGGAGACGGTGATCATCGACAGAAAAAGGGTTTTTAACAGATTGTAATGTTTTCTGATGATAAACTCGACCAGCCATCCCAAACCCAGGAGCCATATCACAACAATTGGACTCCATGATAAATGTTCGATATTCAAAAACAGGAAGTCCACGGCCAGGTTTATGATGATAATGGCGATCACGCTGAATAAGACTATTTTGAAAGCCTTGTATCTTTTACGTGTTTTGAGTTTGATCTTTGGCCAGTAGTCACGTTCGCCTTCGCCGCTTATGGAATTTTGGCAGAGCGGACATTTTTCGAGATTGCCTCCTATATTAATTTTGCAGTGAGGACAAGTTTTCATTTATGCTCCGATTATTATATTTCAGTTATAGACTTCAGTTGAATATACAGTGACATCGATTCCGTCATCGGCAAACCCTTTTATGAAATCACGAAGGACCTGGGTGCTCTTGTATGCGGAACTGATGCTCATGACCAGTTTTCCGTTGTACGTACTCAGAACCGTAAACAGACTTCCCGTAGAGCAGAAAGCACTGTAGGATCTGATGTATGAGTTGAGCTCTTCGGGGACCTTGAGTCTTCCGAGATTGGAAAGAACTGCGGTCACACGGCGGTTAACTCTTCTGGTGACTATGTTTACCGCAGGATTTTTCATGAACAGAGGAACCATTCTGATAAAAAAGAAGTTTTCGAGTTTCTCGTAGTCTATCATTCTCGCTTCAACCATTTCGGGAGTGAGCTCTTCTTTCAGATCTTTACTGAACTGCTCGGCTACGCTTTCGAATGTGTCCGTACTTTTGAAAAGATGACTGACGGTAACCGAATTGAAAAAATTCCTGGACGTGTTCGAAGGGTAGTAGTTGCGAAGATTAACCGGCATGCTTATGGTAACGGGCTGGATCCTTTTGATAACCGGCATGTCGCGATATATACTCATCATAAGTTTGGCTGCCACATATGCGGTCAGAGTAATGTTCATATCTTTGGCTTTCTTTAAAATATCGTCGACATTCATATGGACTTCCATGAAGAGCAGCTGATTGTAGGGCAGTTTGACACCTTTCAGATGATAGGCAATCTTTTGTTTTTTCTTTTTGACTGTACTGTTCTTCTTTGAAAAATAATGCTTGAAACTGTCCTGTGAAAGATCGGCTTCCGATGCTCCGCTGGTCATCGCAAGTATCGGGATTTCATTCGGATGTCTGAGTTTCAGATAATGATATACGATGAGGTTCAAAAATTCTATCGCACCGTTTCCGTCCGCAATGGCATGAAAGAAATCCAGATTTATCCTGTTATGATAATATGTGACCTGATAATGGAGTTTTCCGAATGTTTTTGAATCGATGAGCATGGGACAGGGACGTTCGTCCTCCATTTTAACTGTGGGAAGCATATCAATCTGTTCCATATAATGCCAGAAGAAACCGCGAAGGATAGTGACCTGATACTGGGGCCTTTCTTTGGCGGCAAGCTGAACTGCCTGGTTTAAAGTACTCTCATCGATATCTTCGTTCAGGGTGCAGCTCATACGAAAAGATCTGGTGTCGCGGTCGTTCGCGCTCGCCAGAAATACTTTTGCCACATTATCCATTCTGTACCATGTATCGTGAGCCATTGCTTAAATAATCCCTTTTGGGATTCCCTTTACTGCTTAATATAATTCTTCGATAAACTTGCTGACGGATTCCATGGCACGTGCTGCTTTTTTAAAGGGCATCATCTGGAATACATGCCAGGCATCCTCGTATTCTTCGAGTGTTACCGTAACATTGTCACGGATCAGTTTATCGTAAAGATTGTATGAATCGGATTTTAAAACCTCATTGGAACCGACCTGTATGAGGCATGGCGGGAACTCGTCGAATTCGGCAAAAACCGGCGAATATTTGGGATCCGCAAAGTTAAAATCCGAATCAGAGATCTTAAAATCTTTTATTTCTTCGTTGAATTTATCGTTTAGACCGACGAAAGAATAGCGAGCCGTTCTGATATATTCTTTAGAAAGAACGGGATCCGCATCCTTGCAGGTTTTATAAGAGTCTCCCGACATTGTCATATCTGTCCAGGGACTCATAAGAACGATCCCTTTTGGAAGGAGTCTTCCCTGTGCTTTAAGTTTGAGTGCAAGCTCTAAAGCCAGATTTCCGCCGGCCGAGTCTCCTACCAGAACAACTTCTCTTGCACCGAATCCGTACTGCATCAGATAATTCCATATTGTCTGCGCATCTTCCAGTGCTGAAGGATACGGGTTTTCAGGAGCAAGTCTGTATTCAAATGACATTACCGCCATTCCGGAGTGAAGCGCCAGTTTGGAAGCGAGAACCCTTGCATATTTCAGACTTCCGCAGGTGTAACCTCCTCCGTGACAGTACATGATTACGTGTCTTCTGTCATGTTTGTGATTGGGCTTGACCCATTCGCATGGAATTCCTTTTACGGTGAGTGGGTCGGTATCTATGCTGATCGCAGGTGTGCTGAGACTGCCGAAAAGATCCTGACTTGCTCTTTGTTTTTTTATGTCCTCAAGTAAAATGGAATCGCCGGATGCGGAGACCGAATGAATTGATTTGATGGCCTTCATGAGAGGCGTCATCTGATTATCGTTATTATCTTGATTTGCGAGTTTGATTAATCTCATGAAAGTTCCTTTCGAAAATACTTATTCATTCCTGACCACAACTAATTATTATAGCACTTTAATGACTGTTTTGTTATAGTTTGAACCAAAAAAATGACTGTGTTTTTTGAAATGTTTATCTTGCAAGATTTGTCAGCATGATCTCCACTACGCCGTCGAGCATCCCTATTCCATATTCGAGTGTCTCCACCGGATCGCTGCTGCTTTTTCCCCTGAGCCATTCAACCGTTGTTTCGGCAAAAACCTTGGAAAAGAAATATGCAAGGCGTCTTTTGTCTTTTTCGCTGACTTTTTTTCCGGTAGGAACGATCTTGGTCTCATAGAGATTTTCGATATTTAGATAAGCCATCTTGGATACAACATCCACGATATAATCACCGAAAGCATCGCGTCCCATGGAATTGAAAAGGTTCTTTATGAAAGCCTCATTTTTTCTTGCGTAAGCTCCCACGATACGAAGATTGGATTTCCAGGATTCGTTGGAAGAAAAATCCATTCCGGAAAAGAGTTTCTGTCCCTTCGTATATATGATCTCTTCTTTAAGAGCATACAGGTCCTGAAAATAATAATAAAAAGTGTTTCTGTTTATTCCGCAGTTGTCCACGACCTGTTTTATAGTGATCTTATCCATGGGGATATTTTGGGCAAGTTCAACAAAGCTGTCCATTATGGCTTTTTTGGTAAATTGAGACATTTTTTCATCCTTTCGTTTTTTACAAAAAATCCCGAAGTCCTTTATTGGTGCCGATTGCGCGAAAAACGCACAAAAATTCAAAAGTTAATATTAAGTTAATATTTCTTTTGGGCATTTGATGGTCGTTTGTCTGAATTTCATACATATAATATCAAATGTTTATTGAAAAGGGAACAGCTTTGGTAAAAAATTATCACGGTTAGTGGGAGAATTTTGCCTTATGAAGATTTTGCTTTTAAACGGAAGCATGAGAGGAAATTCGAGTTCCTCATTAAAAGTTGCCGAGTCATTCATCCGCGGGATAGTAAAAGAAAACGGTGAAGATAATACCGAAGTGACAAAGATCAATCTTCGCGATAAACATATCGAACACTGTTACGGATGCTTTTGCTGCTGGAAACTGAAAAAAGGCGAATGCATCATCAGGGACGATATGGATGAGATAAGAAAACTCGTACTCGAAAGCGATGTGATAATAGAGAGTTTTCCGCTTTATTTTTTCGGTCTTCCGTCGAAGATGAAAGCATTTATGGACAGGATGATCAATTTTGTTTCCGAATACAGAGCGGTAAACGGAGACGAAGCCACGGGCAGATTTTTACACGAGATGCGTTATCCCGAACTCATGAGCAAAAAACTTGTACTTGTGAGTGCCTGCGGATATGAGGAAACGGTGGACTGTTACGATGCGGTCATCAACCAGTTCGACAAGATCTGCGGTCATGACAATTACACGAGGATATTCGTTCCTCAGGGCGGAATGCTGGCCGAAAAAACCTTTGAAAACAAAATAAACAGATACATGATTAAATTTGAGGAAGCCGGAAGAGAATTTGCTTTAAACAAAAAACTTTCCGCGGAAACGGAAGAAAAACTTAGTGTTCCGATGCTCGGACACAATACTTTTGCACAGGCGATCAATCTTAACTGGGATGAACCCGGTGTCGGCCCTTACGGAAAGGTTGTTGAATAAATGTTAAAAAAATTAAACTGGGCATTCGAGTCTTTAATAATCGTATTTCTTTATGTAGGAACATGGCCTGTACTTCGTATCCTTTATCCGAGAAGAATCATATGGGAAGATAAGAAAGCTTCACAGGCAGTCATGAAAAAAGCCTGCGTAATCTATTCGAATCATACGGGTTATTCGGACGGAGTTTTCGCTTTTGATATCCTGAGAAGATGGTATCCGTATACCTTTATCGGAAAAGACTGGTATGAAAAGAACAAACTCTTCCACAGACTTTTACTGCACAGAAGATATATTCCTCTCGACAGGGAGCAGATGGATACATCGTGGCTGATGAAGGGAAAGAAAGTTACGGACGAAGGAAAGAGCATTTTCTTCTTCCCCGAAGGACATACCAGCAAGGATGGTCTGTTACTTGAATTCCAGCCCGGATTTTTGATGCTCGCAAAGCAGAGCAATATCCCTCTTGTTCCGATCTGTCTTGACAGAAAAGTGGATTTCTTCAAGCCTGTCAGAGTTATCATCGGAAAACCGCAGTACATTGATTTCAAGAAAGAGCCCGGAAGACCTTCGCAGATACTGAAGAAATATGCGGGATTCTGCAGGGACACCATAATCGATCTTAAGGACAGATACGGCAATCCCAAATTCGTTACCGACGATGTCATTAAATACAGAGAGAAAATGGCTGAGAAGGAAAAAGAAGAAGTTGTTTAACATGGTTTATTTATCGCCGACATGCGATTAATAAAATATATTATATCCAAAAAGGAGAGTAAAAGATGAACGAGAAAGAACTCGCTATTGCAGCAAGAATCAAAGAGATGTTATCGGAAAATTTGAGAATTCCCGCTGAAGAACTCGATTACGAGATTCCTCTTTTCGGTGACGGAATCGGATTGGATTCCGTTGATTCTCTCGAGATCATCGCATGCATCGACAGTGAATACGGTGTTGCAATGACAGGTGTTGCAAAAGAGAACTTCTACAACATTACAAGTCTCACAAAATACGTTGTTGAGAACATGTAATAAAGACAGGATAAAAATGTCATAAACAAGATGATGCTTGCATCAATCTTGTTTATGAACTTTTTTAGCCGTCAAACACACGAGGAAGTAGCGAAGCGGATTCCGAGTGTGTTTGGGAAATCGCGAAGCGATTTGTCTTTATTATTTAAAATTCTAAATCAGATGATGATTGTTTGAAGAAAGAAAATCGCGAAGCGATTCGTCTTTATTAAATCGTAAGGCGAAAAGATATCCAATACATGAGGAGAAAAAAATGTCAGATATAAATGCAAGATGCGTGGTTACCGGACTCGGAATGATAAACGCGATCGGAAAAAATGTTGAAGAGTGCTGGGAGAATGCCCTTAAAGGCACGCCCGGAATAGATAAAACAAGAAGCGTAAATTCGGATGACTGTTATGCTCATCTCGGAGCTGAAGTAAAAGATTCCGACATTGAGATGAACGATAAAGTGGACAGGGTTTCGATGCTCTGCCTTCAGGCTTCAAAAGAGGCACTTAACGATGCAGGCATTTCAAATGCAAATGTTGATGCAGCACGTTTCGGCGTAATAATGGGAAGCTGTGTCGGCGGTGTCGTAAGTATTGAAAACTACATCGAAAAAGGCGAAAAGACAGAAGACATTAATAAGATGACTATCGCATCCATCGCAAACCATGTAGCCAATATGGCCGGTGCGAAGGGTGTCGTTACAAATATAGGAAACGCATGTGCCGCAAGTACTATGAGTGTTGCATATGCATGCGAGCTTATAAGAGCAGGTGTGGGCGATGTATTTATCGCAGGCGGTGCAGATGCTTTTGCGTCCGTTCCTTTTGCAGGATTTACCGCACTTCATGCTCTTTCGGAAAATCCCTGCTCGCCTTTTAACCATTCAAACGGTATCACGTTAGGTGAAGGCGCAGGTGCGATTATCGTAGAGTCTTACGAACATGCCATTAAGCGTGGCGCAAAGATCTACTGCGATGTTTTATCGGCAGGTATCAGCTCCGATGCTCATCACATCACGGCTCCCCGTCCCGACGGAATCGGTCAGATGTATGCGATCAGAAGAGCACTTGATAAATCCGGCGTAGACAAGAAAGACCTTGATTACATCAACGCACACGGAACAGGAACAGCCAAGAACGACGAAGCAGAGTTCCTTTCAATCCATACGATCTTCGATGATGCAAACGATCACTTAAGCGTTTCATCCACAAAGGCAATGGTAGGACACTGCCTCGGTGCGGCAGGCGCGATCGAAGCCGTTTATGCGATCAGAGCATTAACGGATAACAAGGTTCCGCCCACGATCGGATATACGGATGAAGATCTTGAAGCTTTAAAAGAAAAAGCCGGAAAGATTGACTTTATGCCCAATGCAATGAAAGAAAAAGAAATGAATTACGTTATGAGCAATTCATTCGCATTCGGCGGAAGCAATGCAAGCATCATCTTTGCTAAGAATGAAGGAAAGATGTCTGAAACAGAAAACAACGAAGACATCTACATTACAGGTATGGGTATTGTTTCTCCCATCGGTAACGGCATCGAAAACTACATCGAAAAAGTTAAAAACGGCGAAACAATCGCATCCAACAATCTTTCATCCGAACTTGGCAAGGAAGATTTTGACAAGTACGATATCAAGCTTGCTTTCTACAGAAAACTCGACAAACTTTCGACCATGCAGGTTGTATCGGGTATTGAAGCGATCAACAATGCAGGCTTTACATTTAACGATGAAAACGCTGAAGATTTCGGTATGATCATCGGTACCGGCGACGGTCCTCTTACAACCGTTTACGAGTTCCAGGATCATATCTCAAAAGAAGGCACACAGAACGGTTCGGCATTCAACTTCCCGAACACCGTTTACAACGCGGCAGGCGGATATCTCTCGATCAAGACAGGAATGAGAGGCTACAACGTAACGATCACGAACGGCAGCCAGTCAGGTCTTTCATCCATCTGCTATGCAGCCAATGAAATCAGACAGGACAGAACAAAAGCAATGCTTGCTTCCGGTACTGACGAAAACAGTGCAGTAATGAACAAGCTCTACACACAGTTGGGATTCGTAAAAGATGCAAAATCAGACATTTACGGAAACGGCAATTCAATGAACCTTTCCGACGGTTCCGTTACGATCGCACTTGAGAGCGCATCACAGGCAGCTTCACATTCTGCAAAGAAATATGCAAAGGTTGCAGGTTACGCACAGACACACGAAGGTGTTGAATACGGTACTGTTGCGGGTTCAGACGAAGGTCTTGCAAATGCGATCAAAGAGGCTTGCGCAGATGCAGGCATTACAGTAGATAAGATTGATGCGGTATTCGGTTTCGGTAACGGTGTTAACGAAGTGGATACTCTTGAAAAGAATGTATATTCAAAAGTATTCGGCAAAGAAATCGCAGTCATCAACGTAAAAGATTATGTAGGTGAAGCAAGAGCGGCAGCAGCTACACTTTCCGCAGCGCACGCAGCATTAACTCTTGCAGGTGAACTCGGAGATTCACAGGATGCTTACTTCATTGCCGGCGGTAATGTTCGTAAGGACAAAGTCGATACAAAGAACTTTGAATATATAATTGCTACTTCCTACGGTGTAGGCGGATCCTACAGCGCAGTTGTACTTCAGAAATAAAGGGGAAAAATATGGATAACGAAAAGAAAATTGCTCTTGTGACCGGCGCAAGTCGCGGTATCGGAAGAGCATGTGCCATAGCACTCGGAAAGAAAGGCTATACGGTAATCATCAACTACAATTCGAATGAAGATGCAGCAAACGAAGTTAAGAGCATCATCGAAGGATTCGGCAGCGAAGCAGATATCTACAAAGCAAATGTTGCAAATCTTGATGAAGTAAAGCATATGTTTCGTGAGATCACAAAGAAGTACGGCAAGATTGACGTACTTGTAAATAACGCAGGTATCGTAAAAGACGAATACGTTCTTATGATGACACCCGATACGATCGACAAGTGTCTTGACCTGAATATCAAGGGTTATATGTACTGCTCACAGCAGGCAGCCCTTAAGATGTTCTCAAAGAAAAAAGGCTGCATCATCAACGTATCATCAGTCAGCTCCAAACTTGCCGTAGCGGGTCAGAGTGTTTACTCGGCTACAAAGGGTGCGGTTAACTCGATGACCGCTACAATGGCCAAGGAACTTGCTCCCTACGGAATAAGGGTTAATGCCGTTGCACCCGGATTTATAGCTACCGACATGGTTGACAAACTTCCCGAAGATAAAAAGACAGAATATCTTCAGACGATCCCTTTCGGAAGATTCGGAACACCCGAAGAAGTCGGTAATGTCGTAGCAATGCTTGCAAGCGATGAAGCAGCTTACATTACAGGTCAGGTGCTCGTTATCGACGGCGGACTGAGTCTGTAAATTTTTCTTTAGGCGAAATGAGAATGTCGCAGTTTTTATACTGTAGACAATGAGTTTTAAATAACCAGAAAAGGGAATACCGAAATGATGAATATCAATGAAGTTCAAAAAAGAATCAAGCAGCGTCCTCCTTTCCAGATGATCGAAAAGGTGCTTGAGATAAACGGAGGAGAGTACGCAAAGGGGATTAAGAACGTGTCGGTTAACGAACCGTATTTTATGGGACATTTTCCCGATGCTCCGATAATGCCGGGTGTGCTTATCGTCGAAGCGTGTGCACAGCTATGTTCGGTAACGATCGAAAGTGACGGGACCGATGAGAACAAGATCTATGTTCTTTTAAAATGTGATGAATTCAAATTCGTAAAGCCGGTTCTTCCCGGTGACACACTGACGATAGAAGTCACAAAGGACGGCGGCGGTGCCGGACTTGTAAAGTTTGACTGCAAGGCTTCGGTTGACGGAGAGCTTCGTGCTAAAGGAAAACTTGCATTCTGTGCAGTTGACAAAGATAAGATTTACGGATAGGAAAACGGAAAATGGGTAAGAGAGTATTTATGTTTCCCGGACAGGGATCGCAGTATTCAGGAATGGGAAAAGAGTTTTATGACAATTTCCCGGTTGCAAAGGAAGTATTCGACAAGGCGTGTGAGATCACTGGTCTTGACGTAGCCGCAATGTGCTTCGAAGAAAACGACAAAATAAATATCACCGAATATACACAGATATGTATGCTCACTGTTGAAGCAGCACTCTTTGCGGTATTAAAAGAAAAAGGCATTACATACGATCTGACCGCGGGTTTGAGTCTCGGAGAATACGGTGCATTGATTGCATCCGGTGCTATGAGCATGGAGGATGCTTTTGCAATCGTCCGTAAAAGAGGTATTTATATGCAGAATGCCGTTCCCGAGGGTGGCGGAATGAGTGCTGTTATCGGACTTGATGCAAACGTGATAGAAGATGCATGCAAGGAGGTAATGGATAATAAGGCTGTGTACGATAAAGGGGACAGTGCTTTACCTTTTACGGTATCGGTAGCAAACTACAACAATCCAAAGCAGTCTGTTATCACAGGAAGAAAAGATGCAGTACAGGCAGCAGGAAAGATTCTTGAAGAAAAGGGAGCGCTCAAAGTTGTTGAACTCAACGTATCCGGACCTTTCCACTCAGCACTTCTTGAAGGTGCGGGAGAGCAGCTTTCAGAGGCTTTAAAAGACATCGAACTTAATGATGTAAAGGTTCCCTACATCGCAAACGTAACAGCTGAATACGTTACGGACAAGAACGATATTAAGGAACTTTTAAAGAAGCAGGTTTCTTCATCAGTCAGATGGCAGCAGTCACTGGAACTTATGATAAAAGACGGAGTGGATGAGTTTATAGAGATCGGACCCGGACATACCCTTACGGGATTCGTAAAGAAGATAGACAGATCTTTGAAGACGGTAAATATTGATACACTGGAAGATCTGAATAAATTTTTGCAATAGTATCTCAGTGATTTTCACTGAAAGGACTGATTCACCAAAGGAGTGAAGCATATGGCATTGTTTAATTTCAAGAGCACAAAGAAACCGGCTGAGATCACGGTTTCTCCGGAATCGATTATATGCCCGGTTTGCAAAAAGGAGATTTTTAAGGAAGAAGCCAAGCGCATGAAATATGTCTGCCCTGAATGTAATTATTATTTCAGGGTCAGAGCCAATAACCGTATACGTATGGTTGTGGACGAAGGCTCGTTCGAAGCCTGGTTTGACGATATAAGAACCGAGAATCCTCTTGATTTTCCCGATTATGAAGGAAAGATCGCGGATACAATGGAAAAGACCAAACTTTCCGAAGGTGTTACCGTGGGAAGTGCTCTGTTAAGGGGTGAGAAGATCGTGATCGGAGTCATTGACTCGAGATTTCTGATGGGAAGTATGGGCCATGCGGTCGGCGAAAGGATCACATCTGCGGTTGAACGTGCGACAAAAGAAAAACTTCCCGTAGTTCTTTTCTGCTGTTCGGGCGGAGCCAGAATGCAGGAAGGTATCATTTCCCTTATGCAGATGGCAAAGACCAGTGCGGCTTTAAAGAAACATTCGGATGCGGGACTTCTATATGTTTCCGTACTGACAGATCCTACTACCGGTGGTGTGACGGCATCATTTGCGATGCTCGGAGATATTATCCTTGCGGAACCGAAAGCGCTTATCGGATTTGCGGGTCCCAGAGTCATAGAACAGACAATAGGTGAGAAACTTCCCGAAGGGTTCCAGCGTTCGGAATTTCAGCTTGAGCATGGTTTTGTGGATGCAATTGTGGAAAGAGACAATCTTCGCGATACGCTTGCAAAGATCGTTAAGATGCATTCGATAAACGGAGGATATGCGAATTTTAATCCCGAATTTGACAATGTAAGATATGATGCGACCGAACTGATGAAAGAGCGTGCATATAAGAGCAAACCCCTTCAGGTATGGGATAAAGTGTGCGCGGCAAGACAGCTTTTCAGACTTCAGTCCGAAGATTACATTAAGACAATATTTGACGATTTTATAGAACTGCACGGTGACAGATATTTCAGGGACGATCCCGCGATCATGGGCGGCATAGGATATCTGGATGGTCAGCCCGTTACCGTTATCGGAGTCAATAAAGGAAAAAATCTTGAGGACTGCAAGAAACACAATTACGGTATGCCCTCACCCGAAGGATACAGAAAAGCACTCCGTCTCATGAAACAGGCGGAAAAATTCCACAGACCGATCATAACATATGTAAATACATCGGGCGCTTATCCCGGACTTACCGCTGAAGAAAACGGTCAGGGAGAAGCTATTGCGAGAAATCTTTTTGAAATGGCAGGACTTAAAACTCCGATACTTACGATCATGATAGGTGAAGGCGGAAGCGGCGGAGCTCTTGCACTGGCTGTCGGAAACGAAGTCTGGATGGAGGAAAATGCGACATATTCTATCCTTTCTCCCGAAGGCTTTGCATCAATACTCTGGAAGGATTCGAGCCGATCAACGGAAGCTGCGGAAGTTATGAGGATAACCGCGGAAGACATGAAGGAGCTTAAGATAGTCGAGGAGATCATTCCCGAATACGGAATGGCAGACGAGGATGCCCTTTCTTCCATTTCCGCATATATGAAAGGACATATAAAAGAGTTCCTTAAGAAAATGGATAAAAAGAGTATCGAAGAAATTGTAGAAGAAAGATATTCAAGATTCAGAAAATTCTGATATAATGGATGTCGGGCGTTCTTTGCGGATGCCCGGCATTTTTGTTTACAAAAGATCATAACAGTCAGATAATAGGTGGATCGATTATGAGAAAAAACTTTATTTATGCAATAGCCGTTCTGAGCGGACTGATGCTTACGGGATGCACTCTTACCGGAGGAGATGATGTTTTTGAATCCTTTAATCCGGATACGATGGTCTCGGATCCGGTTAAAACACCGGATGATAATGACGGCGGTGATTCGGGCAGTGATACGGAAAATGACAACACACAGAATACCGAAAATGACAATTCCGGAAAAGAAAATGACGGAACCGAAGAAAACAAAACTCTTCCCGACAGTTATGCAATTGACAGAGAATATACTGAAACCGCGGGTTTGATCGACACGATCACCGCATATGACAAAGACAAAAATGTTCTCTGGGTTTATTCAACGGGAGAAGTAAAGGTCGGACAGTATGATACCACCACAGACGTCGGTGAAAGAGACAACGGATATTATTATATAGCCAACTGCAATCTTTACTGTATAGACAAATATACGGGTGAGGCCAAATGGAAATCAGAGGAAAGTGTAGGAACGGGCTGTTCGTTTGATTTTGACGAAGACGGAAATATTTATGTCTGCGGATACGAAGGTCCCGACCTTGTGGTGATAGATCCAAACGGAAAAACTCTTCATTCTTACGGTAATTTCAAGGATACCGAAGGTATTCTCGATGAGTTTTTCTGGGCATACAACATTGAATATGAGAACGGAAAAGTTTACGTTACCTACGAAAACAAATGTGTACGTGTTGAAGCAGATCCGGCAACGGGGGAGGCGCATGTTGAAAAGTTCGGCGGAAATGCCGACTGGAGCGAATCGATCTCGTCCGACTGGAAGATGAAGGACTGGACATGCAGTAACGGAACGGACAGTTCAACGAAATCGGATAAATTCGAACTTGAAATTTTGGATAATTATTACATGACGCTGAAATATACGGATTCCAAGGGCAATGAAACGGATTTTGACTATATGAGTATAGTTTACAGACCCGTTGATCTGTATGAGGGAATCAAAGATGACGAGTACGGAGTATGGTGCGGCGAATGCAGCAAGTGGGGCGATAAGAACAATTCGTTTGCATATCAGATGACTGATCCGCACAACCTTGCACTTATATGGTTTATCTTTGATGAAGACGGAAATCCCGGGGATTATACGATAATTAATTTTACAAAATAAAACCGGTTTAAGAAGAAAGGAAAAAAACATGGCAGAAAAACCTTTAGTTACGATTACAATGGAAAACGGTGATGTGATCAAAGCCGAACTTTATCCCGGGATCGCACCCCAGTCGGTGAACAATTTTATTTCCCTTATCAAAAAGGGCTTTTATGACGGTCTGATCTTTCACCGTGTAATAAACGGATTTATGATCCAGGGCGGATGTCCCGACGGAAACGGAATGGGCGGCCCCGGATACAGCATTAAGGGTGAATTTGAAGCGAACGGATTTTCAAACGATCTTAAACATACCGAAGGAATTCTTTCTATGGCAAGAGCAATGGATCCCAATTCCGCGGGAAGCCAGTTCTTTATCATGCATAAGACTTCTCCTCATCTTGACGGACAGTATGCGGCATTCGGAAAGGTTATAGAAGGTATGGAATTTGTGAACAAGATCGCTGAATGCGATACAAACCCTTTTACTGACAGACCTCTTAAGCCTCAGGTTATGAAGAGTGTTACCGTGGATACTTTCGGAGTTGATTATCCCGAACCCGAGAAAGTTTGATAAAAGGAAACGGCTTATACAGGCCGGGAGGCATGATCACAGGCATTCAGTGGACAAAAACAGAACAAAACGACCCTGTTCATAAATTGTTCATATTTTAATAACAATTTGTTAATTTCATTATCATTGTTTGTTAATTTGGATAAAATATAATTATTATCGTAGAAAGCAGATAATCATGCATAGATTACACTAATAATACTTATGTCACAGTTTTTCAGATCTAATGCCCGAATACCGCAAGGTACTCGGGCATCCTCCTTTTTAGGGGATAGTATTTGTTGACCGAACATATAAAAAGTATTATACTTGCATTTGAATATTATTACGGAGGTAAAGATAATGGCTGAAATAACCAAAGACATGACTATCGGTGAGATTATCAACGCGGATCCCAATGCCGTTCCGATCCTTATGAGTGCCGGAATGCATTGCATCGGATGTCCCGCAGCTCAGGGCGAGACACTTGAAGAAGCTAGTATGGTACACGGAATAGATGTAGATGCTCTTGTATTTGCATTAAACAAAAAAGAGCAGTAAAAATCAAATTAAAAAGACCGAAGTAATCCGGTCTTTTTTTGATGTCTGTATTCTTAGATTATCCGAGTCGTTTGATCGCATCATCCTTTGCAAGGAGTTTTGCGTGTTCGGAAAGGTAACTCTCGAAAAATCTTTCGTTGTTGATGCTGTTGCCGTACTCAAGAAGATTGATGCAGTTCTGTCTGAAGTTGCCGTCGATCTCGCCTTCGGTATACATCTTCAGATAATACAGTTTTTTGGATTCGTCATAATAGAGCGAACTCATATGATCGTATGTAGCACTGACTGCCTTGCAGGCTTCTATAACATCGGATACCTTATCGAACGAGAAGATAATGGTATTTTCGAATTTGGGTTCAAATTCGTTGTTCGAAGGTTGTGCTTCGGCTTCGACAGGGAACAATGCGCTGATGAGATTTTTAAAACTCTCGGACAAGTCTGAATTCTCATCCTTTTCGGGATTTCGCATCTTCTCGTAAACCATGGGTGAAAAATGCGAGTAGGAAGGATTTAATTCTTCCGGTTCTTCCACCTTGGTGATGAACAATACCGCCGAAGTTCTTAAAGGAATAACATCTATTTTAAGAGGAACGTTGTTGGCATCAAAACCGAAGTTATTGTATGCAAGACGAATAACCTCCGCGAAAAGCTTACGTATCTCTGCCGAGTTATAAGACAATTCACGCAGATTGAGATTTCTGTCCTCCAGATCCTGCTGGGTCAGTATGCACTTTATTTGATTGTCGTTTATTTTGTTGATTCTCATATGCGACCTCTTGTGCAATCTCTTTTTTCTTATTTTAACATATATCGACAAAAATATCAAAAACTTTTATATATCAAAATTGTGAAAAATTACCAAAAGAATTAAAAAATTGTTGTAATATTGCACAAAAAATGATATAATCTGTTCATGTGAAGGGGAAATACAATTTGAAAGGAGGGTTGCGTTGTTTTTATCCGCGTATCAGCGGATGTCTTATAAGCTTTGTGTTATTCACACAATTTCCCTAATATGAATCAAGCAAATTTAATACATTTTATCCCCGACACGGATACGATAAAATGTAGCATTGCCTTTTTGAAATGTTTCATCACGTTCCTTTTGGTTTCATAAAAATCCCTCGAGCCGGTCTTATTCTGCCGTATGAATGCCAAATACGAAAAGGTAATGACTACATTTTATTTTTTTGATATAATGTGGGGTGGTATTTTAAAGGAGGGCTTCGAATGAGACCTGATCCAGGCAGAGGAAACGGCCGTAACAACGTTCGCCGTAACAATTCTGCAAGCACAAGAAAAGTAAGCAGATCCAATAATATAAAAAGAAAAAGAAGAGTCAGAAGAAGACCCAATGAGGTTGCCAAAAGAAGAAGAAGGAGAAAATTCAATCAGGCTTTGGGCAAATTCATTCCGGTATTTTTAGCAGTAGTTCTGATGGTTCTGCTGGTTGGAATATTTTACGGCAGCAAACTGGTAGAAAGGTACAAATATTCCGGCAAATATGCGGATCTGAACGAATATTTCGGAGTTTTTTACGATTATCAGGTTGCACTGATAATAGATAACGTAAAGGCGGAAGAAAAGGGCGTATACTACAAAGGAAATTACTATCTGTCGCAGGATGACGTCAAAAAATACTTTACGAATCATTTCTACGTGAACGTAGATGAACAGAATGCCCTGTATACGACTCAGAACGAAGTGATCAAGACATCGCTCAATCAGAGCAAGGATTTCTGTTATTACTTCGGCGATGAAAAAAGAGAACTTTCCTGCGCTCCCGTTATAACCAATGACGGTAAGGTGTATTTTTCTCTCGATTATCTGAAACTGTTTGCCGATTTCAGTGTTACAAAATTCGACAATCCGAAGAGAATGGTCATTTACACAAAGGATACCGTTCTGGATAAAGCGACCGTGAACAAAGAGACCAAGGTCAGATACCGCGGCGGAGTAAAGAGCGACATTCTCAAGGATATGAACGAGAGCGACACGGTTTTCGTGCTTGAGGAGATGGAAGACTGGGCGAAAGTTCAGACTACCGACGGTTTTATCGGGTATATTGAGATCAAACGATACGATATGTCCGGAAAAGAAAGCATAAGCATTGAAAAATGTGAGGTTCCTCTTGAATTTGCTTCGATAAAATATGACGGAAAGATCAATATGGCGTTCCATCAGCTCTTTGACGTCAATGCCAGTGATTTTTCAGATGTCCCGAAAGATGCGGGAATAAATGTTGTTGCACCCACCGTGTTCAGAGTTACCGACGATGAGGGTACGATAAAGAATACTGTTAACGCAAATTATGTTGCAAATGCCCATGACGCAGGGGTTAAAGTATGGGGAGTATGGACCGATGTTGACGACGAGGTCAGCCTTTCGGGAATCTTATCCTCGTATAACAAGCGTCAGGAATTCATCAATAATATGATAACAATGACTCAGGAAGGCAATCTTGACGGAATCAATCTTGACTTCGAAAAAATCCCTTCCGAATCAGGAAGCGACTGGGCTGAATTCTTAAGAGAACTCTCCGTTGCCACGCATAAAGCCGGAATAGTGCTTTCGGTGGATAACTATGCGCCTACGGCATCGACGGCTCATTACAGCAGAGCGGTTCAGGGACAGGTTTGCGATTATGTTATCGTAATGGGATACGATGAACACTGGGCATCAGGCGGAGTTGCCGGAAGCGTTGCTTCCATAGGCTTTGTTGAAGACGGTATTGTCAATACCATAGACAGCGGAGTTCCTGCGGAAAAACTTATCAATGCAGTACCTTTCTATACAAGAGTCTGGAAGACGAAAGAGGACGGAAGCGTAACCGCGGATACCATGAGTGTCGGAAAGACTGCCGAATGGTGTACCGAGTGCGGAGTTGAACTTAACTGGGATGACACTACATGCCAGAATTACGGTTCGAAAGAAATGAATTCTATTCTTTATCAGGTATGGATGGAGGACGGAAAATCCCTTGAAGCGAAACTTTCGGTAATGGATGCACATAACTGTGCGGGTGTTGCGGAATGGAAACTCGGATTCGATACTCCGGAATTATGGGCAGCGATACGTGCATATCTGGGACTGGCTCCCGCTGAAACGGAATAGAATTGTCGGAGATTTAAAATGGATACCGTAATAGTATCGATAGATGAAAAAAATCCGGACGAAGAAGCGATAAAAAAAGCCGGTGAGATAATAAAAGCCGGCGGACTTGTTGCATTTCCGACCGAAACGGTTTACGGCCTCGGGGGCGATGCGCTAAATCCCGAATCGTCCAAAAAAATATATGCTGCCAAGGGAAGACCTTCGGACAATCCGCTGATCGTACATATCTTCAGGATCGAGGATCTTTATGCGATAGCTGAAGAAGTGTCTTGGGAAGCGCAAAAACTGATCGAAGCATTCTGGCCCGGCCCACTGACCATGATCTTCAAAAAGAAAGCCTGTGTTCCTTATGAAACAACGGGCGGACTTGATACTGTGGCAGTGAGATTTCCGGTTCATCCTACGGCAATGGCATTTATAGAAGCGGCCGGAGGTTTTGTGGCTGCTCCGAGTGCGAATCTTTCGGGAAGACCGAGCCCAACGCTTGCAAAATATGTTTGCGAGGATCTGGACGGCAGAGTGGATATGATAATCGACGGAGGCAATATTCCGATAGGACTCGAATCCACCATAGTTGATATGACCGGTGAAGTTCCGATGATCTTAAGACCGGGATTTGTATCATTCGAAATGCTCGAAGAAGTGATCGGAAAAGTGGGTCTCGATCCGACGATCCTGGATGCGAACTGCGGTGAAAGACCGAAAGCGCCGGGAATGCGATACAGGCACTATGCTCCGAAAGCGGATATGACCATAGTCAGGGGTGCTGACGAAAATGTAATTTCGCGGATAAACGAAATGGCAGCAGGCAAAGAAAAATGTGCGGTGATCTGTGTCAGCGAACATGTCTCGGAATATCCCGGAATTACGGTGAAAAACGTCGGGAGCAGAAACAACAGCGAAGAAATCGCAGCGGGTCTTTACAGGATCTTGCGTGAATGTGACGATGAAGGGATCGAAACGATCCTGTCGGAAAGTTTTTCCGAGAACGGGATCGGAGCTGCGATAATGAACAGACTTGTCAAAGCGGCAGGACATAAAATATTAGATGTTTGAAAAGGAGAAAAAATGAAGATTTCCATTGCAAGCGATCACGGCGGATTTATATTAAAAGAAGCGGTAAAAAAACATTTGATCGAAAAAGGATATGATGTAAAGGACTTCGGAACCGACAGCCTTGAGTCATGCGATTATCCCGATTTCGGAAGACCTGCGGCAGAAGCAGTTGCCAAAAAAGAGGTTGATTTCGGCATCCTTATCTGTACCACAGGTATCGGAATGAGCATGGTTGCAAACAAGATCAAGGGCGTAAGAGCTGCACTCTGCTCGGATACGGTTTCGGCTTCACTGACAAGACAGCATAACAATGCCAATGTACTTGTTATAGGTGCCGGTATAGTAGGTGAGATCCTTGCAATGAACATGGTGGATACATTCCTTGAGACGGATTTTTCCAACAGCGAAAGACATCAGAGAAGAATAGATAAGATAGAAGGATAAATAATACAGAATAAGGGAGGAAGCAAAATGGGAAAAATAGTGATCATGGATCATCCTTTGATCCAGCACAAAATAGGTTACATCAGAAGAAAGGATACCGGAACAAAGGATTTCCGTCAGACAATAAGCGAAATAGCAATGCTTATCTGTTATGAGGCGACCAGAGATCTTAAACTTGAAGAAGTCAGCATAGAAACCCCTATCTGCGAAACCACGGTGCAGGAACTTAAGGGAAAGAAGATGGCGATTGTACCAATCTTAAGGGCCGGACTCGGTATGGTTGACGGAATGCTCACGCTCATTCCCACTGCAAAAGTAGGTCATATAGGTCTTTACAGAGATCCCGAAACTCATGAACCGGTTGAGTATTACTGCAAACTTCCGGAAGACTGTTCTCAGAGAGAAATCTTTGTTGTCGATCCTATGCTTGCTACAGGCGGAAGCGCATCTGCGGCAATTACGATGCTTAAGGCAAAGGGATGCAAAAACATACATTTTATGTGTATCATAGCAGCTCCCGAAGGAATAGAAAGACTCACAAAGGACCATCCCGATATCGATATTTACATCGGTGCAAAAGATGAGAAATTAAACGATCACGCTTATATAGTACCCGGTCTCGGAGATGCTGGCGACAGAATATTCGGAACGAAATAGATCCCGGATGAAAAACCATATCTGCTTACGCGTTTTATTTCACGACTGACGAGGATAAAGAATTATGGATAAAAGAAAAGATTATATCTCATGGGACGAATATTTTACCGGGATAGCTATTCTTTCCGGAATGAGATCGAAGGATCCCAACACTCAGGTCGGAGCATGCATCGTAGACAAGAACAACAGGATACTTTCTGTCGGATATAACGGATTTCCGAACGGATGCAGCGATGATCTGTTCCCCTGGGCAAGAGAGGGAGAGGTTCTTAATACCAAGTATGCTTTCGTGGCACACAGCGAACTGAACGCCATTCTGAATTACAGAGGCGGCAATCTCGAAGGTGCAAGGATATTTGTTTCGCTCTTCCCCTGCAACGAGTGTGCGAAAGCCATTATACAGTGCGGAATAAAAGAGGTCATATACGATTCCGACAAGTACAACAATACTCCCACCAATATTGCGGCCAAAAAGATGTTTGAAGCTGCAGGAGTTAAATGCACGCAGTATCAGAAGACGGGCAGAAAGATAACGATTGAAGTTTAAAAGATTTCAGTCTATAATATATTTGTTGAAAGTTGTTTTTAAATCAGGCTTTTGACCAAGTGATATTATCAAAATCATTTTCACGTGACAATCGGACGGTATGGTCTGATTGTTTGTGTTGTATAATTTTGGGTTGGCAGACGGGGATTATAATAATTTTCAAAATGGAGTTATTATGAAGTATTTTAAGAAAATGATTCCGTTCTTTGTTTCGGTATGTATGCTTGCGGTTTCAATGCCGATGAGCGTTTATGCGACCGGAACGACTCTGGATGAGATCAATGAGGCGGAAAGAGAGATTCAGCAGACCGAAGACGAAAAGGAAGCTGCCGAATCCGAAAAAGGATCCAAGAAAAACGAACTGAACAAACTTCAGTTCCAGCGCGGCACTCTGAGAGCACAACTGGATGCTTTTAACGATGATCTTTCGTCGGAAAATGACAAATATAATTCAATCTGTGCAGAGATTTCCGACAAAAAAAATGAGATCGAGATCAAGAAACTGGAACTTGCGGCAGCAAAGGCTGACGAAGAAGAACAGTACGAAGCAATGAAGAAACGCCTTCAGAATATTTACGAGCAGCCTGACAATATGTACCTTGAAATGATGTTGTCAAGCAGCAGTTTTTCGACGTTTTTGAACATTGCCGATTATATTTTTACCATTTCGCAGTACGACAGCGGAATGCTCAAAGATTATCGGAACACCACATTGGAAGTATCCGACAAGGAAGCGGCCCTTGAAAACGAACTTGCGGATCTTGAGGAACTTGAAAGACAGAGCAAGGAAGAACAGGCAAGGATCACGGAACTCATTAACACGACCAATGATTATGTTAAGGAGTATTCCATTCAGATAAACGATGCCAGTGACGAACTGGCTCAGATCGAAAAGGAAATTGAGGAAAAAGAGGCTCTTTTGAGAGAACAGGAAGCCAATCTTGAATATCTCAGGGCAAAATACGAAGAAGAAAAGAGACTTTCGGAAGAAGCATCAAATTCGGACAGAAGAGATATTTCCGAAGTTTCATTCAGTGAAAACGACAGATACTTGCTGGCGAATCTGATATACTGCGAAGCCGGAGGAGAACCTTATGAAGGTCAGCTCGGTGTCGGCGCGGTGGTAATAAACAGGTTGCTGTCCTGCCGTTATCCCGATACGGTATATGACGTCATTTACCAGAAGAGCCAGTTTTCACCTGCGGGAAGCGGAAGACTCGCACTCGCACTCGCAAAGAATTCGGCTACACCTTCATGTTACAGGGCAGCCGACGAAGCAATGTCGGGAGTTACCAATGTGGGCAACTGCATGTACTTCAGAACTCCGATACCCGGACTTGAAGGAATCAGGATAGGCAATCATATTTTCTACTGATCATCAAGATAAGAACAAAAAATAACACCCGTTTTAAAGGCTGAAACTTTAAGACGGGTGTTTTTTGCATTCACACAGTTTTCATTCATTGATAAAAGAATCGAGCACGTCGGAATATTTTCTGAAGTTTCCCGAGTAGGCGGTCTGCAAAAGCCTGTCCGCACGGATAAGAGCCTTGGAAAGAAGATCGTCATTTATAAGGCCTTCTTTATGAGCTTCGGCAAGTTCATCCATGTCCAGAAGTCTGATTATTCCTTTGTCGTTTATGGTGATGTCGAGCAGCAGATCAAGTGTGGTACAGCTGTTGTTTTCTTTGTCGAAATAGAATTCGACGATATCGCAGTACCATTTGTGGAAAGATCCGTCGCTTCTTAAAAATTTGCTTATCTTGTATCCTTCATCGGGAAGATAAAGGGAATAGCCGTGATCTATGTCTTTTCTGGGATTGATGGTATTCCATTTTGTGACAATCTTTTTTTCGTCCGCAAAAAGAATCAGATCCTTGTTGAGAAGGATGTTTTCGTTAGGAATTAGTCTTTTTCGATACAAAATCATGTCCGGCATACATTTCCCCCATATATAGTAAGTTTTCGGTCGAAACATACTATATCTAAAAATTTTACACATATTCCAAACAAAAGTCAATTAAAAACCCCAATAAAGAAAAATTAAGAAAAAACAATATCGGCTGCACCGAAATTGCTGGACAAATTCCCTAAAAATCTGTATAATTTTGGTATATTTGCGATAGAAGGTTAAAGAGGTGAGGGTGTGTCAAAGATAGTTAAAATACTCTCGTTTATTTCCCAGTTCACCCTGATAATGCTGATACCTACGATAGGATGTTTTTTTCTGGGGTATTATCTGGACGGTAAATTAGGCACATCATTCCTTTCGATTATATTCTTCTTCGTGGGAGCCGCAGGTGGAATGACGGGCGTATACAAGCTGGTCAGAAGCACATTCAAGGATGACGAAGAATGAATTATTTCAAACAGACACTCAGAGAACTTCAGATCGGAGTCATTTTCTGCGGAATACTTAACATTCTTATCGGAATGTGGTTTCCAAAGAGCATGCTTCATTATGTTCTGGGTGGGATCCTCGGAACCGTTACTGCACTTGTCATGACCGATAATATGGCAAAAGCCATCGTCAGGGCAGTTTCGGACGAAAGCAAAGCCACGGCCAGGATCAGATTTGCGTTTTTTATAAGATATGCGATAGCCATAGTGGTAATGATAGTGGCCTGCGTATCTCCCTACACCAATCCGATCGCAACGTTTATCGGCATATTTTCTTTGAAATTTGCGACTTATCTTACGCCGGTTATTCATAAAATAAATCTTAAGATTAATCCTAATTCTCTGGAGTCGGACGGCTCGGAGGATTGCGAGGAGGAGAATGATGAATCATCATCTTCTGATGTCGGGCGCTGACGGCGTCGACTTCATGATCCACGGAATCTTTTCGTATAATCTTTTCGGTCATGAAGTATGGATCACAACTTCACATGTATGTCTGCTCATAGTGGTAATCTGCCTGCTCATATTTTTCTTTGTCGGCGGACAGGTGTTCAGACACGCAAAAGCAATACCCGGTAATTTCCAGTGTGCGCTTGAGTTTGCGGTTGAATTTCTGGACGGCATAACCGACGGTGCAATGGGCAAGAAAGGCAAAGGATTCAGAAATTACATAGGAACGCTCTTCCTTTTCATCCTTTTCTCGAATATATCGGGACTGCTCGGATTAAGACCGCCCACAGCGGATTACGGTGTGACTCTTCCTTTGGGACTCATAACTTTTTCCCTTATCAGAATCAATGAAGTGAGATTTAACAGCCCCTGGGCTATATGGAAGGACAAATGTTCACCCCTTCCTCCATGGCTTCCCATCTGGCTGCCGATCAATATCATCGGTGACTGTGCCGTTCCCGTTTCGCTTTCGCTCCGTCTTTTTGCCAATATCCTTTCGGGTACGGTTATGATGGCGCTCGTATACGGACTGCTTTCAAAGATCGCCATCGGATGGCCCGCTGCGCTGCATGTTTATTTCGATCTTTTCTCGGGTGCGATCCAGACATACGTATTCTGTATGCTGACTGTTACCTACATCGGAAGTGCAATCGGAGATGCAGAGGAAACAGTATTCAAAAGAATGTTTAAGAAATCAAAAGAGAAAACGGCCTGAGTTAAAACAGGCTCTTGATCAAAGAAAGATAAAGATAGTAACTATACAAAAATAATTTCAGGAGGATACCACAATGGAATTCAATGAGAACTTTATTTTAGGATGTTCCGCCATAGGTGCAGGTCTTGCGGTTATCGCAGGTATCGGCCCCGGTGTTGGACAGGGTATTGCCGCAGGTTACGGTGCATCTGCAGTAGGACGTAATCCCGGTGCACAGGGCAAGATCATGTCTACCATGCTTTTGGGACAGGCTGTTGCCGAGACAACAGGTTTGTATGGCTTGTTAATTGCAATGTTGCTCTTATTCGTTAAGCCTTTTACCAATTAATTTTGAGAAGAAATATTAAAGGAGGCAGGGCTTAAATATGAGCAGACTGTTCAATTTGGATTTTCAGCTTCTGCATGATTCGGTTCTGACTTTAATAGCCGTATTCGTTCTGTTTTTGGGCGGATCGTTCTTCTTTTTCAATCCCGCGAGAAAATTTCTCGAAAAGAGAAAACAGGGAATAGCGGACGATATCGAGTCGGCACGCAAGGAAAAAGAAGAAGCGGAACTTTTAAAGAATCAATACGAAGAAAAACTGAAAAACGTTGATGCCGAAGTCGAAGGTATTCTCTCGGATGCGAGACAGAGAGCCTTGGCTAATGAGAACAGAATAATTGCCGATGCACGTGATGAAGCGGGCAAGATAATTGACAATGCCCATCGTGAAGCGAATCTCGAAAAACAGAAAGTGGCTGACGATATTAAGGAAGAAGTTATTTCGGTTGCGGGTGCCATGGCCGGTAAGTTCGTGGCAAGCTCGTTAAGCGAAGCGGATCAGAGACGCATGTTGGACGAAACCTTAAAAGGATTGGGTGAGAATACATGGCTAAATCAGCAATAACAACATACGGCGAGGCTTTGTTTCAGACTGCGCTTGAATCGTCTTCCTGTTTTCAGATGCTTGACGAAGTAAAGCTTTTGAAAAGAATTCTCGCTGAAAACGGCGAACTGAAAAGCATTATGCTGAATCCGAGATTTTCCAAGGAAGAACATCTTTCTATCATAGAAAACGTGTTCAAAGGCAGAATTGACGAAAGACTTTATGCTTTTCTCGAATTGCTCGTGCAAAAGGGAAGATATAATTATCTGGATGAGATTCTTGATTATTTTATCGTTCTGGTCAAAGATCATTTGCAGATAGGGCAGGCAACTGTCACAAGTGCGACTGAGATTGATGAAGATATCAGGAAAAGTATTAAAGATAAACTGCTGGCTACTACCGGATATAAAGGGATCGAAGTTGTTTACGAAGTCGATCCTTCACTGATCGGAGGTATGGTCATCAGGATCAAAGACAGGATTGTGGATAATTCCGTTAAAACCAAACTTGAGAATATCATAAGGGATTTACACAAGATCCAAGTTTAAAGAAAGGTGCTTAGAATCCATGAATTTAAAACCGGAAGAAATAAGTTCGGTGATCAAGGAGCAGATTAAAAGATACTCCGACCGAATGGTTGTATCCAATGTCGGAACCGTAATTCAGGTTGCTGACGGTATAGCGCGTATTCACGGTTTGGAAACCGCCATGCAGGGCGAACTTCTGGAATTCCCGGGAGAAGTTTACGGTATGGTTATGAACCTCGAAGAGGATAATGTCGGTGCGGTTCTGCTCGGCAACCAGAGAAACATCAACGAGGGCGATATCGTAAAAACTACCGGAAGAGTTGTTGAAGTACCCGTAGGCGATGCGCTGACAGGCAGAGTTGTCAATGCTCTCGGACAGCCTATTGACGGCAAAGGACCCATCAATACGGACAGATTCCGTCAGATTGAAAGAGTTGCAAGCGGCGTTATTACCAGAAAGTCCGTAGATACACCTTTACAGACAGGTATCAAAGCCATCGACTCCATGGTTCCCATCGGAAGAGGACAAAGAGAACTTATTATCGGTGACCGTCAGACAGGAAAGACAGCCATCGCAATAGATACTATCATTAATCAGAAGGGACAGGGCGTAAAATGTATTTACGTTGCCATCGGTCAGAAGGCTTCCACTGTTGCCAATATAGTTAAAACTCTTGAAGAATTCGGTGCAATGGCTTACACGACCGTTGTAGCTTCAACGGCATCCGAACTTGCACCTCTTCAGTATATAGCTCCGTATGCAGGATGTGCCATCGGAGAAGAATGGATGGAAAGAGGAGAAGACGTTCTCGTAATTTACGATGACTTAAGTAAGCATGCAACGGCATACCGTACACTCTCCCTGCTCCTGAGAAGACCGCCCGGAAGAGAAGCGTACCCCGGCGACGTATTCTACTTACATTCAAGACTTCTTGAAAGAGCAGCAAGAATGTCCGAAGAATACGGCGGAGGCTCCCTTACGGCCCTTCCCATTATCGAGACTCAGGCAGGCGACGTTTCGGCTTATATTCCGACCAACGTAATTTCCATTACCGACGGTCAGATCTATCTTGAAACCGAAATGTTCAACGCAGGTTTCCGTCCTGCAGTTAATGCAGGCCTTTCGGTATCCAGAGTCGGCGGCGCGGCACAGATCAAGGCTATGAAGAAGATTGCGGCTCCCATTCGTGTGGAACTCGCACAGTACAGAGAACTTGCGGCATTCGCACAGTTCGGTTCCGAACTTGATGCGGACACCAAAGAAAAGCTTGCTCAGGGTGAAAGAATCAAAGAGATCCTTAAACAGCCTCAGTACAAGCCCATGCCTGTAGAATATCAGGTAATCATTATTTATGCCGCAACAAAGAAACTTCTTCTTGACGTTGCTGTATCGGATATTACGAGATTTGAAGACGAACTCTTTGAATTTATCAAGACCAAATATCCCGAAGTTCCCGAAGGTATCAAGACCGACAGGGAAATCAGCGAGGAAAACGAGAAGAAACTTCTTAAGGCTCTGGAAGAATTCAAGAAAGAATTTAAGTAGTAAGTTAAAGGAAGAAAACCTATGGCTTCAATGAGAGATATCAAGCGTCGGCGCGAAAGTGTCTCGAGCACTCAGCAGATCACCAAGGCCATGAAACTTGTGTCCACGGTAAAACTGCAGCGCGCCAAAGGACGTGCCATAAAATCCAAATATTATTTCAAAGCCATGTACAATACCGTTGTGGATCTTTTATCCGACACTGCGAACATTGATACACCCTATGTCAAGGTCAGTGAATGCGACAGAAAGGCTGTTCTGGTGATAACCTCCAACAGAGGTCTGGCGGGCGGATACAATTCCAATATTGTCAAACTGGTCACAAACGGTGATTTTGACAAGGAAAAAACGGATATTTATGTGATCGGTCGAAAAGGAAGGGAACTTCTTGAGAGAAAAGGTTTTAATATCAGGAAAGACTATTCCGATCTGGCTGACGGATTTGAGTATGCCGATGCCATAAAGGTTTGCAATAAACTCCTTCATGAATTTGATGAAGGAAAAATCGGTGAGATTTATATAGCATATACGAATTTTAAGAATACGGTAAGTCATGAACCCACTCTTCTTAAACTCCTTCCGATAGTTCCCGGAGAGATTCACGGTGCGGAAGTTGAAGAAGATCCGAATGACAAGCTTTTGCTAATGAATTTTGAAATACCCGATGATGAAGCGTTAAAGTATATTATTCCCAAGTATTTAACGAGTCTTATCCACGGAGCACTGATAGAAGCGGTTGCGAGTGAGAACGGTGCCAGAATGCAGGCCATGGATTCGGCTACCAACAATGCCGAAGAAATGATCGGAAAGCTTACGCTTCAGTATAACCGTGCGAGACAGGGAAGCATTACGCAGGAACTTACGGAAATCATTGCCGGTGCGGAAGCAATTTCCTAGTACTGAAGACCGGATAAAAGATTTACGGATTATATAACAAAAAACGTGGAAGTCAGTCGTAAAAAAAGTACGATTGACCGATACGGTTAATACACAAAAAGGAGTACAGTGAAATGACGAATATCGGGAAGATCACACAGATTATCGGTGCGGTTTTGGATATCAAATTTTCAAAAGGCGGTTTGCCTCAGATAAATGAGGCTATCAAAATAAAGACCGGTGACAACAGGGAACTGACTGTTGAAGTTGCACAGCACCTTGGAGATGACACGGTTCGTTGTATTGCCATGGGACCTACCGACGGTCTGGTAAGAGGAATGGAAGCAGTTGCAACAGGCGCACCCATTTCGGTTCCGGTAGGAGAGAATACATTGGGACGTATCTTTAACGTACTCGGACAGCCGATCGATAATAAGCCCGCTCCCGAAGATGTATCCTATGAACCCATTCACAGAGGTGCACCCGAATTCGTTGAGCAGTCTACGGAAGCAGAGCTTCTTGAAACCGGAATCAAGGTCGTAGATCTTCTCTGCCCGTATCAGAAGGGTGGTAAGATCGGACTTTTCGGCGGTGCAGGTGTAGGTAAAACGGTTCTTATTCAGGAGCTTATCCGTAACATCGCGACAGAGCACGGCGGATATTCCGTTTTCACCGGTGTAGGCGAGCGTACAAGAGAAGGAAACGATCTGTATCACGAGATGCAGGAATCGGGAGTTATTGATAAAACCACCATGGTGTTCGGACAGATGAACGAGCCGCCGGGAGCAAGAATGAGAGTCGGTCTTACAGGTCTTACAATGGCTGAGTATTTCCGTGACAAAGGCGGAAAAGACGTTCTTTTGTTCATTGATAATATTTTCCGTTTCACACAGGCAGGTTCCGAAGTGTCCGCACTTCTCGGACGTATGCCTTCTGCGGTTGGTTACCAGCCGACACTTCAGACGGAAATGGGTGCTTTGCAGGAGAGAATCACTTCCACAAAGAATGGTTCCATTACATCGGTTCAGGCCGTATACGTTCCTGCCGATGACTTGACGGACCCCGCTCCCGCTACGACATTTGCACATTTGGATGCTACCACCGTTCTTTCGAGAGCTATCGTAGAACTTGGTATTTATCCCGCAGTTGATCCTCTTGAATCCACATCGAGAATCCTCGATCCCAGAATCGTGGGACTTGAGCATTATCAGGTTGCCAGAGGAGTGCAGGAGATCCTTCAGAGATACAAAGAATTACAGGATATCATCGCCATCCTCGGTATGGATGAACTTTCCGAAGATGATAAACTTCTGGTAAGCCGTGCAAGAAAAGTTCAGAGATTCTTATCACAGCCTTTCTTTGTAGCTGGCCAGTTTACGGGACTTGAAGGAAAATATGTTCCTATTTCGGAAACCATCAGAGGTTTCAAGGAAATCCTTGAAGGAAAGCATGACGATATTCCCGAAGGATACTTCCTTAATGCGGGAACCATTGATGACGTGATCGCCAAGAAAAATCAGAAATAAATGGAGTTTATGATCAATGGAAGATTCAAATCTTTTTGATGTTAAAATAATCACCCCGGAAAGAATGTTCTATGAAGGTAAGGCATCAATGCTCGAATTCAACACAACGGAAGGTGAGATCGGTGTGTTGAAAAATCACATTCCGATGACTGTCATCATAGAACCGGGAATCCTTACGATCACCGAACCGGATCAGCCCAAGAATGCAGCACTTCATGCAGGATTTGCAGTTATCAATCCGGACTCGGTTGTTATTCTTGCGGAGATAATCGAGTGGCCGGGAGAGATAGATGAAAAGAGAGCCGAGGAAGCTTTCAAGAGGGCTCAGGAAAGGATTGCGGCCAAGGATCCGGATACCGATATCGACAGGGCTTCGGTTGCCCTGAAAAAAGCAATCTGCAGATTGAATTCAGTCAGGTAATATTAAGTCTGTAACGAAAGTTGCAGACTTTTCCTTATTATTCGCATTCGTTAATATGCAAACAGTTATGTATACAAATCGGAGGGTAAAAAAGAAATCAGTATTTACCGTTCGAAAAGCCGAATGTATCTAAGGCATAAAATAAGAAAGGAGAAGGGCAAATGAAAGAGTTTCTGAAAAAGACCTGGATGATAGTTCCGGTTGCAGTCTGGTTTGTTGCCTCTCTTTTCTTTTTTGAGTATATGTTAAACAGGGGAAATACGGATCTTACCAGGGAAATGTCTGAAGCATCGCTTCCCGTTGTGAATGTGAGGATGAACGGCCACGACATAAACAGGATGTTCGGATATACCGAGGATATGGATTATTCTCTGATAAGAGACGGCGTAACGCTTCTCGAAGAAGGACGAAAACTGAATGTTCGTATAGACAAAAAGAATGCCGGTGTCGAAAAAATAAGTTACGAACTTCGTAGTATCGATAAGAACAGATTCGTTGAAGAAGGTGAAATAAAAGATTTTATTGAAAACAAGGATTATATCGATGCTGTTTTTTCATTTAAGGATATAATAGCCGACAATACCGATTATTCACTTAAGATAATCCTGACACTTGATGACGAAAAACAGGCGTATTATTATGCCAGAATATATAAAGATGACGAACTCGGTATAATCGACAAGATCGATTATGTTTATTATTTTAACAACTGTACATTTGATAAGGACAATGCACAGGAAGAAATAGGCAAATACATGGAAAGCAATTCATCGGGTGACAATACCGATTTTGCTCATGTAAATATCCACAGTTCGATGGAACAGGTTACCTGGGGCAATCTGGATGTCAAGATGACAGACGAGCCGGTCTGTACGATAATGGAAGTCGATTCCAAAAGTGCACTTATGAAGCTCGAATACAATGTCGGCATCACGAACGGCGACGACGAAAGATACTATTCGGTCCGGGAGTATTACCGTTTTATAAAAGGAAAAGACAGGATGTATCTTTTATCTTTTGACAGATATATGGATACGCTCATTCAGTCCCCGAAAGGTGTGGTATTTAACGATAAACTCATGCTGGGCATTACCGAAAAGGAATTTGAGCATGCGGAGAGCGAAGACGGCAATACATATGCATTTGTCAAAAACGGAGCTCTGTTTGTCGTCAATTCCGTTCAGAATGTATTTAATACCGCTTACTCTTTTTATGATGAAAATAATTTTGATGAAAGATGCACAAACAATTCGCATGAAATAAAGATCATTAATGTTGATGAAGCAGGGAACGTTCTCTTTTATGTTTACGGGTACTTTAACCGTGGCGACCATGAAGGAAAATGCGGGATAAACCTTTTTGAATACAACGCGAAGATCAACGCGGTGGAAGAAAAGATCTTTATCGAATGCGACAGACCATATGAAGCATTGAAAGAAGAAGTCGGAAGACTGGCTTTTGCCAATACAAAAGATGAATTTTACTTTTATTATGATGAAAAAATATACAGGGTAAATCTGGAAAACAGAAGTTATGAAACAGTCGTGGAATCATTAAAGAATGAAAATCTTTATGTATGCGACGGCTCGAATATGTGTGCCTGGATATCCAAAGAGGATCTGAAGGGAGCGACAGAGATCACTTTTCTGAGGATGGATACTTCGACAACTTATGAGATCAGGTCTGAGAGTTCGGAGCATATCAAGGCACTCGGATTCATGGGCGAAGATCTTATTTTCGGAAAAGCATATAATGAGGATATAAGCGAGAATATTTTCGGTGAGATCATTTTTCCGATGTATGAAATTAATATAATCAACAAGAATAAGGATATATTAAAAAAATACAACCAGGAAAATATCTATACATTAAGCTGTAAGATAAACAACAATCTGATCACATTAACGAGAAACGAAAAAGACGAGAACGGTGAACTCGTATATGCCGCACCGGACAGCATAGTCAATTCTCTTATGGAAAAGACCTACAAAAACAATTCGGAGATTGTTGTTACCGAGAATCTGAAAAAAATAGTCCAGGTTACTCTTAAAAAAGAGATGGACAATAAAAAAATGAAGTTCAGAACACCCAAAACCGAAATTCAGGAGGGACTGGGCAAAATATCGATTGAGACGGATTCCGAAGGAATGTATTATGCTTTTGTCGGTGATGAATGTCTCGGGATATTCAGAAATATAAGCAATGCCGTGAATAAAGCGAATGAAAACTTCGGATGCATAATTGACTGCGACGGTCATTATTTATGGAAAAAGGAAAATTACAGAGGAACAAATCAGATAATGAGGCTTGATGCGATATCGGTAACCGACGAGAACAGCACCTCGCTGGAAAACTGTATAGAAAAGATCCTTGAATATGAAGGATTTTCGCTTGATATAAAAAATGATTTGAAAAACGGTGAATCTTGTGAAAAAATACTCAGTGAGAATATTCCGGACAGTATGGGTATAGAACTTACGAATTGCAATCCGGAACTGATAAAGTATTATCTTAACAAAGACATCCCGGTTATCGCAGAGGCGGAGAGCAATACGGTACTTATAGTCGGATACAGCGAATCGGTATATGTCTGGCTCAATCCGGGAAGTGGAAACCTTATGAAAGTCAGCAAGGATGAAGCGGAAAGTTTTTACGAAAACTACGGATTCAGGTTTGCAACCTATGTCAAATGGACTGAATAGAAAGATTTTTTTAGGAGGATAAAATGATACGACAGGATTACAAAGAAATGCTTAATGCCAAATCGGTAATAAGAGAGATGTTTACTTATGCCACCGAGAAGGGAAAGGAGATCGGATACGAGAATGTGTTTGATTACAGCCTCGGAAATCCTTCTGTTCCGACACCCCGTGAATTTACCGAAACAATGATAAGACTCCTCAATGAGTCAGACCCTGTAAAACTGCACGGCTACAGCCCTTCACCCGGAATTCCCGCGGTAAGAAAAGCGATCGCGGATTCTCTTAACAAAAGATTCAATATGAACTATACCGCAGAGCATATCTTTATGGCAACGGGTGCGGCAGGAGCTGTTGCGCATGCGGTAAGATGCGTAACAAATACAAACGATAAAGTACTGACATTTGCACCTTTCTTCCCAGAATATATGCATTATATCAATGATACGGGTGCGACACTCAAGGTTGTTCCAGCCAATCTGGAGAATTTCCAGATCAATTTTGATGCTTTTGAGGAAATGCTTACCTGCGATGTTCAGGCTGTTCTTATCAATACACCGAACAATCCTTCGGGTGCGGCATGTTCTGCGGAAACCCTTAAGAAGATGGCAGATCTTCTTTACAAAAAGCAGAAGGAATTCGGACACGATATTTTCATTATTTCCGATGAACCTTACAGAGAAATTGTTTTTGAAGGCGCGGATGCTCCGTATGTATCTTCATTTTATGACAATACTTTAAGCTGCTATTCTTATTCAAAGTCTCTTTCGCTTCCCGGAGAGCGTATCGGATACGTGGCTGTAAATCCCAAATGTACGGATGCAGAGTATATTGTCGGAATGTGTACTCAGATTTCCAGAGGAACGGGACATAACTGTCCTCCTTCGATCATTCAGCTTGCGGTTGCGGAATGCCTGGATCTCACAAGTGATCTGAAGGTATACGAGACCAATATGAATCTTATTTACAATGAACTCGTAAGTCTCGGATTCGAAGTGGTAAAGCCGTCGGGAACATTTTATATTTTCCCCAAAGCACTTGAAGAGGATGCAAAGATATTCTGCGAAAAAGCAAAAAAATACAACCTCATTCTTGTTCCGTCGGATTCGTTCGGCGTACCGGGATATTTCAGAATGTCATACTGCATCGAAACGGAAAAAGTTGAAAGGTCTCTGGTCGCTTTGAGAGAATTTGTCAAAAACGAATACGGAAGATAAGAAATTGTGCAAAAGAGACAAAAAAACACCGAAAAATTCCTAAAAAATATCCAAATGACAGAAAATTCAATCGAACATTTGACAAAAAATACACAATATATTAAACTTCCTTTATATAAGTACGTTTTTGTATGTTTTTAAGTATATTTGGTTAAATTATTTGAACGCCGAAAACGGTGTGAAAGGAGAATTGAAATGGCAGAGACCAAGAAGACAACGGTTACAGTTAAACCCGCTGCTAAAGCAGTAGCAGCCAAGGTTGAGGAGAAGAAGGCTGAAGAAGCAAAAGCAGCTGCTCCCGTAGCTAAAGTTGAAGAGAAGAAGGCTGAGCCTGCAAAGAAAGAAGCAGCTCCCAAGAAGGCAGCAGCACCCAAGAAAGCAGCACCTGCAAAGAAGGCAGCAGCACCCAAGAAAGCAGCTCCCGCAAAGAAAGAAGCAGCTCCTAAGAAAGCAGCTCCTGCAAAGAAAGAAGCAGCACCCAAGAAAGCAGCACCTGCAAAGAAGGCAGCAGCACCCAAGAAGGCAGCTCCCGCTAAGAAGGCAGCAGCTCCTGCAAAAGCAGCAGCTTCCAAGATTGCTCTTTATGTTCAGTTTGACGAGAAATCATACAGCTATGATGATCTTGTAAAGATTGCTAAAGATGTTTGGGTTTATGATCTCGGAAAGAAAGCTGCAGATTTCAAGAGCGCTGATATTTATGTTAAGCCTCAGGAGAGCACAGCTTACTATGTAATCAACGGTACTGTTGAAGGAAGCTTTGGCATCTAATCAAATATTATATATGAGACTAAAGGATTCGGTTCGCCGGATCCTTTTTTTATGAACAGGCTCGAGCAAAAGAAAAAAAGTCGTCTTTGACTACGCGCGGGTAGGGGTGCGCAAGAGAATAATCCGGCTTTGCCGGAGGTACCTAGAACTGCGGGCAGGGAGGATTAGACCATCTATGCCCGATTTTTATTTGGCATATTTGGAAAAAAATGTTGACATTCAAACCGGGAGGTTGTATAGTATGAAATGTGGATGTTAGCACTCAACTCAAAAGAGTGCTAACGATTGAAGAAAAAGGTTAAATATATGGAATTGGATGAGAGAAAAACAACCATATTACAGGCGATCATCAAGAATTATCTTGAGACCGGAGAACCGGTGGGATCGAGAACGATTTCGAAATATACCGATCTGAATCTCTCAAGTGCGACCATCAGAAATGAGATGGCAGATCTTGAAGAACTCGGTTACATCGTTCAGCCCCATACTTCTGCAGGACGTATTCCTTCCGATAAAGGATATCGCTTCTATGTAGATACGATGATGTCCGAACATGAGAAAGAAGTCGAACAGTTAAAGGATGTACTTCTTGAGAAAGAAGAAAAACTTGATCATATGCTTAAACAGGCGGCAAAACTTATGGCAGTCAATACAAACTACGCCACAATGGTTACGGCGCCAAGGAGCAAAAGGAACACCCTGAAATTCCTTCAGCTTTCCAGAATGGATGAATCGCATCTTCTGGCAGTAATAGTTATCGAAGGGAACTTGATCAAGAACACGGTTATTGAGGTTACCGAATCTCTTGACGATGAGACCATGCTGAAACTTAACATTCTTCTCAATACGCATTTAAACGGATTATCAGTAGAAGAAATAAGTCTCGGAACTATCGCATCACTTAAGGGACAGGCCGGAATGTACGGACCGATTATCGCGGAAGTGATCGATGCCGTTGCGGAAACTATCAAGGAAGATGAGGATCTTGAGATCTACACATCAGGAACCAACAACATCTTCAAGTATCCCGAACTTTCGGACAATCAGAAAGCCAGCGATCTAATAAATGCATTCGAAGAAAAACAGCTTCTTACACAGCTGATCGATGAAAACAGTGAGGAAGGAAGCAATGAAATAAAAGTTTACATCGGAGAAGAATCACCGATCCAGACCATGAAAGACTGCAGTATCGTAACAGCCAATTATGAATTCGGTGACGGCATGAGAGGTATGATCGGAATCATCGGACCGAAACGTATGGATTACGACAAGGTTGTCGGAACGATCAAGACGATCAAATCACAGCTTGATACGATGTACAAAAAAGATAATTAGGAGGAAAAAAAAGTGGCAGCGAAAAAGAAGAATGCCAAGTCAAAAGCCGATTCTAAAAAACTGAACGAACAGATCAAAGAAGAAGCTTTAAATGAAGAAAAACAATCGGAAAACAATGATTCCGAAGAGGTGAAAAACGAAGCCTCAGGGGATATTGAAAATCCGGAAACAAACGAAGGCGATGCGAAAAAGACAAAAGAACAGGAAAAAATAGAGGAACTTGAAGACAGGGTTAAACGTCAGCTCGCGGAATTCGAAAACTTCAGAAAGAGAACCGACAAAGAAAAAGAGCAGATGTTTGAAACAGGAGCAAAGAGCGTTCTCGAAAAAATACTTCCCGTTGTGGATAATTTTGAAAGAGGTCTTTCGAACATCAAACCTGAAGAGGAAACGGATCCTCATGTTGAAGGAATGAGGATGATCTACAAGCAGCTGATGACCGAACTTGAAAAACTGGAGGTTAAACCCATCGAGGCGGTCGGATGCGAATTCAATCCCGATTATCACAACGCGATCATGCAGGAAGACAGCGATGAATATGAATCCGGATTTGTTTCAAAGGAACTTCAGAAGGGATACATGTACAGGGATTCGGTATTAAGGCACAGTATGGTTGCCGTCGTACCCTAGATGAGCTGAAAAATAATGAAACGGCATTAACGAAGAATGCTTCGATTTGCATAAAAGAATTTTAGGAAAACAAGATTAATTCAGGAGGATAAAATCATGAGCAAAATAATTGGTATCGATTTAGGAACAACCAACAGTTGTGTTGCTGTTATGGAAGGTGGACAGCCCACCGTTATCGCAAACACAGAAGGCGCAAGAACAACACCTTCGGTAGTTGCTTTTACAAAGACAGGAGAAAGACTTGTCGGTGATGCCGCAAAACGTCAGGCAGTTACAAACGCAGACAAGACGATCTCTTCGATCAAGAGAGATATGGGTACTGACAGAGGCAGAACCATTGACGGTAAGAAATATTCACCTCAGCAGATCTCCGCTATGATCCTTCAGAAGCTTAAAGCAGATGCTGAAGCTTACCTCGGAGAGAAAGTTACGGAAGCAGTTATTACCGTTCCCGCATACTTCAACGATGCTCAGCGTCAGGCTACAAAGGATGCAGGTAAGATCGCAGGTCTTGATGTAAAGAGAATCATCAACGAGCCTACGGCAGCAGCTTTGGCTTACGGTCTTGATAATGAAAAAGAGCAGACCATCATGGTATATGACTTGGGTGGCGGTACATTCGATGTTTCTATCATCGAGATCGGTGACGGTATCATCGAAGTTCGTGCTACTGCAGGTGATAACAGACTTGGTGGTGATGACTTTGACCAGAAGATCACGGATTACATCTTATCCGAATTCCAGAAACAGGAAGGCATCGACCTTTCAAAAGATACAATGGCACTTCAGCGTATCAAAGAAGCAAGTGAGAAGGCTAAGAAGGAACTTTCTTCAGCTACAACCACCGATATCAACCTTCCTTACTTAACAGCTACCGCTGAAGGACCCAAGCACTTCGAAATGTCTCTTACAAGAGCTAAATTCGATGAACTTACACATGAACTTGTTGAGCGTACTGCAGGCCCTGTTCAGAGAGCTTTATCTGATGCAGGCATCACAGCAAGCGAACTCGGTAAAGTACTTTTGGTAGGTGGTTCAACACGTATTCCCGCAGTTCAGGATAAGGTTAAACAGCTTACAGGTCATGAACCTTCCAAATCACTTAACCCCGATGAATGCGTTGCACTCGGTGCTTCCATCCAGGGTGGTAAGCTTGCCGGCGATGCAGGTGCAGGTGAGATCCTTCTTCTTGATGTTACACCTCTTTCACTTGCAATCGAGACAATGGGTGGTATCGCTACAAAACTTATTGAAAGAAATACAACGATCCCCGTTAAGAAGAGCCAGGTATTCTCTACAGCTGCAGATAACCAGACAGCCGTTGACATCAACGTAGTACAGGGTGAAAGACAGTTCGCGAGAGACAACAAATCCCTCGGCCAGTTCAGACTTGACGGTATCCCTCCCGCAAGAAGAGGTGTGCCTCAGATCGAAGTTACATTCGATATCGATGCCAACGGTATCGTAAACGTATCCGCTAAGGATCTTGGAACGGGCAAGGAACAGCACATCACTATCACTGCAGGTTCCAATATGTCTGATGACGATATTGAGAAGGCTGTAAAAGAAGCTGCTGAGTACGAAGCTCAGGATAAGAAGAGAAAAGAAGCTATCGATGCACGTAACGATGCTGACTCAATGGTATTCCAGACAGAGAAGGCATTAAACGAAGTAGGCGATAAGATTTCCGAATCCGAGAAGACTGATCTTCAGGCTGAGATCGAAAATGTTAAGGCTATCCTTGAGAGAACCAAAGACAGAGAGATGAGCGAAGACGAAGTCGGCGAGCTTAAGGCTGCTCAGGAAAAGATGATGGAAAAAGCACAGGGACTCTTCACAAAGATGTATGAGTCGATGCAGGGCGCAGCAGGTGCTCAGGGTGCAGGCCCCGATATGAGCCAGTTCACACAGGGCGCTGCGAACGACGGACCTACAGACGGATCTGAAGCAGGAGATTTCGGAGACTTCAGAGAAGTATAAAAAAGAAATAAAAATGATTTTAGATCAGGCGGTTCGGGATTTATCCCGGGCCGCTCATATCGGTTAACAAACGGACGATAATATGTCCGTTAAATAGGACATATACAAATATGTCCCGGAGGAAATTATGGCAGATAAAAGAGACTACTACGAGGTTCTCGGAGTAGACAAAAACGCTGATGAAGCGGCGATAAAAAAAGCATACAGGGCTCTGGCCAAAAAATATCATCCCGATATGAATCCGGACGATCCTTCAGCTGAAGCAAAATTCAAAGAGGCTTCGGAAGCATATGCTGTATTAAGCGATGCCGACAGGAGACGTCAGTACGATCAGTTCGGACATGCCGCATTTGACGGAGGTGCCGGCGGCGCAGGAGGATTTGATTTCAACAGTGCTGATTTCAGCGATATTTTCAGCGATCTTTTCGGTTTCGGAGATTTCTTCGGAGGCGGAAGAAGAGCGTCGAGAAACAGCCCCAGACGAGGTCAGGATATTGTTCAGAGAGTACGTATTACTTTTGAAGAAGCAATCTTCGGATGTGAAAAAGAAATTGAAGTAAATGTTAAAGAAGAATGTAAGACCTGTAAGGGATCGGGAGCAAAACCCGGAAGCAATCCCGAGACATGTCCGACATGCCGGGGAAAAGGTCAGGTTGTTGTAACGACCAATTCTCTTTTCGGACAGATCCAGTCGGTTCAGACATGTCATGACTGCGGCGGAAAAGGAAAGATCATCAGAGAAAAATGTACTGACTGTCGCGGAACGGGTTATACAACCATAAAGAAAAAATATGCGGTTAAATTCCCTGCCGGTATAGATGACGGTCAGCTGGCTTGCAGAATTCCCGGAAGAGGAGAACCCGGAAGCAACGGCGGTCCAAGAGGCGATATTCTCGTAGGTGCAGTTGTAGGAACGCATCCGACATTTACCAGAGACGGAATGAATATCATTTCAACAGTATCACTTCCTTTCTCGGTAGCTGCACTCGGAGGAGAGATCTTCATCGACACCGTTGACGGTAAGTTGGTTTACGATATCAAAGCAGGTACCCCTACGGATACGACGTTAAGGCTTAAAGGAAAAGGTGTTCCGAACGTTAAAAACAAAGACAACCGCGGCGATCATTTTGTCAAACTTGTCGTTAAAGTTCCGGATCATCTTTCGTCAGAAGCAAAAGAACTGCTTCGTTCGTTTGATGCGGTCAGCGGCGATTACCTTAATGCGACCAAGAATGCGGCTAAGGAAGGTATTCCCAAAGAAAAAAGAAAAAAAGGACTTTTTAAATAATCCTGAAAAAAGATGTTGTTTTCAACATCTTTTTTTAGGTTCAATCAACTTTATGATTTTTAAGCGTTATGATATAATACACTTTGTGAGGTTTCATGACAATTCATTGACAGGATGGCAATATGGCTACTTGGAAATCAAGAGGATTAAGAGGTTCCGCTCTGGAGGAACTTATCAACAGAACAAATGAAAAATACAGAGAAGAAGGACTCGCACTCATTCAGAAAATTCCCACTCCGATCACTCCGATAGAGATCGATCAGAGTTCGCGTCATATTACGCTTGCATATTTCGATCAGAAAAGTACCGTCGATTATATAGGTGCAGTTCAGGGTATTCCCGTTTGTTTTGATGCCAAGGAAAGCGCAAGCGAAACTTTTTCGTTACAGAACATTCATGAACATCAGTATAAATTTATGGAGGATTTTGAAGCACAGGGAGGCATTGCTTTCTTTCTGATCTATTATACTTCGATAGACGAACTGTATTATCTGCCGTTCGAATACCTGAAGCTGTTCTGGCAGAGAGCAAAAGAAGGCGGAAGAAAGAGTTTCAGACATGACGAACTTAATCCGGCATATGTGATCCCGCGGGATGCGGATGTATTTGTTCCGTATCTTGAAACGCTTAAAATAGATTTGTCCGACAGAGAATGACCGGATGACAGGAGAAAAATATGAAATGGTATAAGATCACAATAAAAACTATAACCGAAGCTGAAGACATCATCATCTGCTACATGGAAGACATAGGACTGGAAGGTGCGCAGATAGAAGATAAGATCCCTCTGACTCCTCTCGAAAAAGAGCAGATGTTCGTGGATATTCCGCCGGTAAGCGAAGATGATGACGGTATCGCCTATCTTAATTTTTTTGTGGAAGAAAATGACGGGGTTGATATCGAAAAAACAGTTTCCGAAGTCAGGGAAGAACTCAAAGCTATCGCAGAGTTTACCGACATAGGTGAAGGTACGGTAATGCTTTCGGAAACCGAAGATCTGGACTGGATCAACAACTGGAAGAAATATTTTCACCAGTTTTATATAGACAATCTGCTTGTCATCCCTTCATGGGAAAAAATGGAGGACCCTGATTTTTCAGGCAAGATCCTTCATATCGATCCCGGAACCGCTTTTGGTACCGGTGCACATGAAACAACACAGCTTTGCATAAGACAGATTAAAAAATTCGTTAATGAAGAAACCGAAATTCTTGATGTCGGATGCGGAAGCGGAATACTCGGAATTGTTGCATTAATGTACGGAGCAAAGCACGCGAAAGGAACCGATCTGGATCCCTGTGCCATCGATGCATCAGCGGAGAACCTTGCCAATAACGGTATATCTCCCGGGGATTTTGAGATCATAATCGGTAATATAATCAACGACAAGAATGTTCAGGACTGGGCAGGTTACAAAAAATACGATATTGTTGTGGCCAATATTCTTCACAATGTTCTGGACATACTCACACCAGTGATCAAAGATCAGCTCAAACCGGACGGAATATATATCACCTCGGGAATAATAGACGAAAAAGAAGAATATATGCTCAATGTTTTGAAACGTGACGGTTTTGATGTACTCGAAGTTACGAGACAGGGCGAGTGGGTAAGCATAACGGCACGAAAGAAAGGATAAAAATGTATCATTTCTTTGTGGATAAAAACCAGATTTTTGACAAAACCGTGATCATAGACGGAACCGATTATAATCATATTAAGAATGTTCTTCGTATGAGAGAGGGTGAAGAGATTTCCGTCGGAAACGGAGAAGACGAAAACGAATATCGCTGCATGATCGAAAGATTCGAAGACGGCAAAGTAGTCTGCAATCTGATTTTTGTTAAAAAAGCAAATGTAGAGCTGCCTTCAAAAGTCAGACTTTATCAGTGTCTTCCGAAAGCCGAAAAAATGGAAATGATCATTCAGAAATGTGTGGAACTCGGTGTCAGCGAGATCATTCCCGTTGCGTCGAAAAGATGCGTTGTAAAACTGGATGACAAAAAAGCAGCGGCCAAAACAGCCAGATGGCAGGCGATCGCAGAAGCAGCCGGCAAGCAGAGCAAAAGAACAATTATCCCATTTATCGGACAGGTAAGAACATTTGCCGAAGCCGTAAAGGAATCAGAGAATGATGACATCAGGATAATTCCTTATGAAATGTCCGATGACACTGATGTCACAAAAAAGATATTCAGAGAACTTTCGCCGGGAAAAAGTATCTCGGTATTTATAGGGCCCGAAGGCGGATTCGATGAGAGTGAAGTGGAACTTGCGATAAAAGAAGGTATTGTTCCGATCTCACTCGGAAAAAGGATATTGCGTACCGAGACGGCGGGAATGACGGTCATGGCATGGATCGGATACTGCCTGGAATTCGGGAATGACAGATAAAATCAGATTGATCAGGAATTATTATGGAATGTTATTTGGATAATTCGGCAACGACAAGATGTTTCGATGAAGTGATCGAAACGGTTGGAGCCGAAATGAAACAGTATTACGGCAATCCTTCAAGCCTGCATATCAAAGGATTTGAAGCCGAAAAGAAGATCAGGGAAGCCACAGCGATCATTGCTTCAACGTTAAAATGCGATGAGAGCGAGATAATATATACATCCGGCGGTACCGAGTCTGATAATATGGCCCTGATAGGAATAGCAAGAGCGTACAGACGGAGCGGAAAACATATTATCACTTCAAAGATCGAGCATGCTGCGGTTCTTCAGACGGCCGAATACTTAAAGGAAGAAGGATATGAGATCACATATCTTTCAACCGATGAAAAAGGGATTGTCGATCTGGACGAACTGAGAGATGCGATCAGAGAAGACACCATACTGGTTTCGATAATGGGAGTGAACAACGAGATCGGAACCGTGGAACCTCTTTCGGAAATATCACGTATCATAAAAAGCAAAAATCCCGAAACGCTTTTTCACGTAGATGCGGTTCAGGCATACGGAAAGATCAGGATCCTTCCGAGAAAGATCGGAATAGATCTTCTGAGTGTGAGCGGACATAAAATACATGGTCCGAAGGGGATCGGTTTTTTGTATGTTTCCTATAAGGTAAAGATCAAACCGATAATATTCGGCGGAGGTCAGCAGAAGGCTTTAAGAAGCGGTACTCAAAACGTGTGCGGTATAATGGGAATGGGTTGTGCGATCGATAAGATCTTCGCGGGATTTGAAGAAGATACCGAAAGAATGAGAAGTTTAAGAAATATGCTGATCGAATCCCTGACTCAGAACGAAGGCGTATTTATAAACGGTGCCGAAGGTGGAGAAGCTGCACCGCATATTGTCAGCGTTTCCGTAAAAGGCGTAAGAGCGGAAGTACTGCTTCATGCACTTGAAAACAAGGGAGTGTATGTATCATCGGGAAGCGCCTGTGCTTCCAACAAACCGGCGGTTTCGGAAACACTCAAAGCCATCGGTGTGGAAAAAGAATTACTGGATTCGACAATAAGATTTTCGCTTTCGGTCCTTACCACTAAAGAAGAGATAGAGTATGCCGGAGATTGTTTTGGTGAGATCATAGGTGAACTCAGGAAATATGTTCGCAGATAAAAAGAGCGGCACTTAACGATAAAGGAGAGTAAATGTTACCGTTTTCCACTACTATCGTATTAAGTTTAATAGAATATTTTTGCGTGACGGTTCTGCACGTTATCTATGCGTTCGGACATTTCGGAATAACCGAAGCGCTCTGGTCGGCTCTGGGATTCATTCCCATCCTTCTTACGATACTGGTTTTCAGACTTACCGGAAAAGAATCCGTTATAGTGAGAGTATTTTATATCTCTATGCTGGCAGGCAGTTATCTTATCTCCTGGAAGATCGAGACTCTCGGAATGCTCATAATGGTTTATTTTGCCGGAGCTTTAATGATAGCTCTTCATTCGAACAGAAAGCTGATGCTTGAATATTCGATCGCTTCTTCGGTGATAATCATCGTTATGGCTATTTTCCAGATGGATTCCATCGATGAAGTCTGTTCTTCTCAGCTTTATTACATTTATATGATCCTTTATGCTTTCGGTATGGTCACACTTGTTTTTATGGCAAGCGGCATAAAGAATTACAAACAGAAAATGGAGGAGAAGAACGAAGAAGCACAGAATGCTCTGGAAGCAAAGGGCAATTTCCTTGCAAATATGTCGCATGAAATAAGAACCCCAATGAATGCCATCTGCGGTATGGCTCAGCTGCTTTCGGAAAGAGATCTGGGCGAAGAGGAAGCGGGATACATCGAAACGATCCAGAAGTCGAGTGAAAGTCTTTTATCCATCATCAACGAGATACTTGATTTCTCAAAGATCGACTCGGGAAAAATGGAGATCAACGAATATGAATATCATTTCAATTCGCTGCTTCAGGATGTTTTAAGTATCATTGAATTCAGACTTAAAGGAAAGTCGGTTAAACTTGTTACCGAGATAAGTCCCAACATCCCCAGGATCCTTATCGGTGACGAACTTCGTATAAGACAGATACTTATAAACCTTTTGAACAATGCCGTTAACTTCACGCATAAGGGAAGCATCACTCTGAAGATGGTTTGGGTATCGCAGGCGGAAGACAAAGGTGTTCTCGAAGTTGAAGTAAAGGATACCGGTATCGGTATTTCCGAAGAAAACATGGGCAAGCTGTTTAAGGCGTTCGGTCAGATCGATACCAGAAAGAACAGGAATGTCGAAGGTACCGGTCTGGGCCTTGCAATTTCCAAAAACCTGCTGGAATTAATGGGCGGCGGAATCTGGGCAACAAGTATCCCCGATTACGGTTCAACTTTCAGTTTCTCGCTTCCTCAGAGGGTTAAGGACAGACGTCCTTCCAATTACAGAAACGATCATAATATTGTCATCAGACAGAACGACGAATTCAAGATATCCTTCAAGGCGCCCACGGCACGTGTAATGATAGTCGACGACAATAAGGTCAACCTTCAGGTTGCTTACGAGATAATGAAGCGCTTCGGATTTGAAGCCACGACCATAGACAACGGTTCCGAGGCCATCAACAGGATAGAAGAGCATCTGATAACCTATGACATTATTTTCATGGATCATATGATGCCGTTTATGGACGGTGTCGAAACCACTGAAAAGATCCGTGCTCTGGATTCGACTTATGCCAAAGAGATCCCGATCGTCGCACTTACCGCAAATGCGATAAAGGGAGTGGAAAAACAGTTTAAAGATGCCGGAATGAACGATTATCTTCCCAAGCCGATCCATGTTGATCAGCTGAACGATATACTTAAAAGATGGCTGCCTCTGGAAAAACAGATCCGAATAGTAGACGGCGAGGAAATGAAGCCTATTCAGTCCAGCCGTTTCAAAACCAAAGAAGAACTTGAAGAAGACATCCTTTATGTTTTAAAGGGAGTAAATGTGGAAACCGGTATCAGAAACTGCGGCGGAAACAGAAATGTTTACATCAGGATCCTTCAGACTTTTTCATCTTCCAATCTTTCTTCCGGACTCGTGAATTATTATGAGAGCGCTGACTGGAACAATTATGAAGTTATCGCTCATTCGATCAAAGGTGCTTGCAGGAATATAGGAGCCGATGAACTGGCAGATCGTGCATATAAACTCGAACTTGCGGGCAAAAGCGCGGATGAGGCATATATCAAAGCAAATCATGATGCCTTTGTAAACGATTACAGAGAACTGATAAGTGCCATTACGAGAGCAATCATTGAACAAAACAGATAAAATGATTTAATTGTCAAAATGCGAATTTTTTAGTATAATTTTTTGAGGTGTCAAAGCATTTTTAGGGGGATATTATGTTCAAAATTGCGATTTGTGACGATGAAATGACGTCACTGATGATTAACAAAGCATTAACGGAGCAGATACTCGAAGAGGAAAGGATCGATTATGAGATAACCACATTCGAAGACATGGTTTCCATGATCAAAGGAGTATTGGATGAAAATGCCGATTTCGATCTTCTTCTTTCCGATATTCTTGCCGTCGGAATGAACGGTATAGAAGCTGCTGAAGAAATAAGAAGACTCGGGGATAAACTTCCGATTGTTTTTATTTCGTCAACAGCGGAATATGCATTGGACGGATACAGAGTCAATGCATTAAGGTATATTCAGAAACCCGTTCAGATAGACAAACTTAAAGAAGCTTTGCTTGAAGCATATGCCAAATCGCTCTCGAAGGCTAACGAATATCTTTCATTCCAGGTTGCCGACAGATTCTATAAAGTCAATCTGGACGATATAATCTTTCTTGAAAGTATGGGAAGGGATACATATGTAGTGACCAAGGCCGAAACCATATGCGTTCATGCCAAGTTCTCGGATATGGAAAACAAAGTTCCCGCCAACAGATTCGTCAGATGTCACAGATCGTATATCATCAATCTGTCCGAAGTAAAGGACATAGCCAGATACAGATTCCTGACTAAAAACGGAATAGAGATTCCAATCAGTCAGCTTCAGTATACTGATGTCAAGAAGGTATTCATAGAATACGAACAGTAAGATCCCGAAGATATTTTTCGGAAGATAATACAGATTATTACGGATGTATTTTGCAAAATGGTTAAAACATATTTGATCAAATACGGTGAGATATTCTTAAAGGGCAAAAACAGATTTATATTTGAAGATGCACTTGTAAGAAGAGTTACCGAAGCCGTTGAGAAGGTTGACGGCAATTTTAAAGTTCATAAATATCTGTCGAGGATATATGTCGAGTGCAAGGGCGATTACGACGAGACCGAACTGATCGATGCGCTTAAAAAAGTGTTCGGAATCACGGCCATATGTCCCGTAAGAGTTCTTGAGGATAACGGATTCGACGATCTGAAGGAACAGATAGTTAAGTATGTAAAAGAAATTCATCCCGAGGCGGATTTTACATTCAAGATGCTCTGCAAGAGAGCAAGAAAAAACTATCCGCTCAATTCACAGGAAATGAACTGCAGTCTCGGAGAAGTTCTACTCGAGAATTATCCCAATCTTAAGGTTGATGTTCATAAACCCGATGTACTCATTACGGTGGAAGTCAGGGAAAAAATATATGTTTATTCCAAATCCATTCCCGGGCCCGGCGGAATGCCCGTAGGAACGGCAGGAAAAGCCATGGTTCTTTTGTCAGGCGGTTTGGATTCACCCGTAGCAGCGTATATGATCTCAAAGCGCGGAGTACAGATTGATGCGGTATATTTCCATGCTCCTCCTTACACATCGGAAAGAGCAAAAGAAAAAGTTATAGATCTTGCAAAGATCGTATCCGCTTATACAGGTTCCATTAAACTTCATGTGATCAATTTTACTGAGATACAGATGGCAATCTATCAGAAATGTCCTCCCGATGAACTTACGATCATTATGAGACGTTATATGATGAGGATCGCCGAAAAACTGGCATCAGAGAGCGGATGCATGGGTCTTGTGACGGGAGAGAGCATCGGACAGGTTGCAAGTCAGACAATGCAGTCATTAATGTGTACGAACGAAGTTTGTACGCTGCCCGTATACAGACCGTTGATCGCGTTTGACAAGCAGGATATCGTGGATATTGCGGAAAAGATCAAAACATACGATACAAGCGTTCTGCCGTATGAAGACTGCTGTACGATATTTGTGGCTGAACATCCGGTGACAAAGCCTGTTCCGTCCGTTATCGAAAAGCATGAGCATAATCTTGACGATTGTATTGAAGAGATGTTTAAAAAGGCTGTGGAAGAAAGAGAAATAATAGATATTCGTTAAGAAAAAACGGTATCGTGAATGCGATACCGTTTATGTTTTTAATAAAAAAGCAACACAGTAAACTGCATTGCTTTAAACTCAACAACTGTTGATTATTTCGATTAAACGATGTAAGGCTCAAGAACTTTGAGAACTTCTTCGCAATCGTTTTCGGCATGAATATTAAGCTCGATGTTCTTGGATAAATCAAGTGAGAAAATACCCATGATTGATTTAGCATCAATAACATATCTGCCTGATACCAGGTCGAAATCATAATCAAATTTAGTAATATCATTTACAAATGCTTTTACCTTATCGATTGAGTTTAAAGAAATTGTAACTGTCTTCATAAAGAATAACCTCCTTTTTACTGAACATTGTGATTTTCAATCACGAAATTATAATATTGTATTACTTTCGAAAAGTCAATCCGAAAATGTTACAAAAATAACGGAGTTAAAAATGAAAACAATAGCATTTCATAACCTCGGATGCAAAGTTAATTCGTATGAGATGGATGTAATGGTACAAAAATGTGTCGAAAAAGGGTTCAAAATTGTAGAGTTTGAACAAAAAGCCGACATTTACGTGGTAAATACATGCTCAGTTACGAATATCGCAGACAGAAAAAGCCGTCAGATGCTCCATAAAGCCAGAAAAACCAATCCGGATTCCATAGTTGTGGCGGTGGGATGTCTCGTTCAGGCTAACCCCGAAGAAGTCGCAGGGGATGAGGCTATAGACCTGATCGTAGGAAACAACAAGAAAAAAGAAATAGCAGAGATACTGGAAAGCTTCATAAAAGAAAAGGATAAGAAAAATGCCGCCTTATCCAAGGATCTCGACGGCGAAACCCTCACTGACATAAGGCATTGCGAATACGAGGAAATGAAGGTTTTCGGAAGTGCCGAAAGATGCAGGGTTTTCGTAAAGATACAGGACGGCTGCGACAGATACTGCTCGTACTGCATAATCCCATATACCCGCGGAAATATCAGATCGAGGAAAAAAGAAGACATTATTGATGAGATAAACGGGATCGCATTAAACGGATACAGGGAAGTAGTGCTGACCGGAATACATATTTCTTCATACGGAAAGGATTTTGCATTAAATAACGGCATATCGGACGAAAAAGAAAGATCATGTGCTGATCATCTGTATGAGCTTATTGAAGAAGTATCCCGTATAGAAGGTATTGAAAGGATCAGGATAGGTTCATTCGAACCCATGATACTGTCGGAAGATTTTGTAAAAAAACTGAGCGGGATAAAAAAACTCTGTCCTCATTTTCATATTTCTCTTCAGTCCGGCTGTGATGCGGTATTAAAGAGAATGAACAGACATTACAATACCGATGAATTTTATGAAAAAACTGTTCTTTTGCGAAAATTCTTTCCGGGATGTGCCATAACCACGGATGTTATAGCCGGTTTTCCGGGCGAGAGCGAAGAAGAATTCGAAGAGACATACAGATTTCTTGAAAAGGTAAGTTTTTTCGAAACACATATTTTCCCGTATTCGAGAAGAAAAGGCACCGTTGCGGACAGGATGGACGGACAGCTTACACAGGCCGTCAAAAGGCAGCGTGTTTCGAGACTGATGGAACTGGATGAAAAAGAATCAGCCGAATTCAGAAAAAGCAAACTCGGGGAGACTACGGATATCATTGTTGAAGAGACGAAAGAAACGGACGGTAAGATATATTATGTGGGGCATACTCCGGAATATATATTTGCCGCTGTAGAGAAAGAAAAACTAAACGATGACTTTATCGGTCAAAAAGTCCGTGTAAGGCTTAAAAGCTTGATCAACAATGAAACCGTACTAGCAGAATGCTTATGATACAGGAGGGTTTATGGAAGATATTTTAAAAAAACTGAGAATTGTTGCACTTGAAGCAAGAAATTTTTCGTATGCACCTTATTCGGGGTATACGGTCGGAGCGGCGCTTCTTTGCGAAAACGGAAGGATAGTGACGGGATCGAATATTGAGAACGCTTCTTACGGGGCTACCGTGTGTGCGGAAAGAACGGCTTTTTTTAAGGCGGTTTCCGAAAACGAAAAATCTTTTGTCGCCATAGCGATCGCAGGCGGGGTAAAAGATGAGGATCCTGAAGACTTCGCGTACCCCTGCGGAGTATGCAGGCAGGTCATGAGAGAATTCTGTGATGAAGAGTCTTTCAGGGTATTCGTGGTCAGATCCGAGGACGAATATGAGGAGTATCTGCTTAAAGATCTGCTTCCGAAAAGCTTTGGCCCCAATAATTTGCAGAACACTTCAAAAAATCAATAAAATATGATACAATGAAATGTCAGAATAAACAATAATATCAGCATTTTTTGTATCGGGAGGAAACAAACATGGCTGTATCTACTGAAACTCAATACTTTAATGTGGGATGGGATGAAAGAGATTCGGTAAATAATATAATCAAAGAGGTTTACATGGCTCTCAGGGAAAAAGGCTACAATCCGGTCAACCAGATTGTAGGTTATATCATGTCCGGAGACCCCACATACATTACCAGTTATAAAGGTGCAAGAAGTCTTATCATGAAAGTTGAAAGAGACGAACTTGTCGAAGAGATGCTTCTCGAGTATATTTTCTCGAATGCATGGGATGAGGAAACCGATGAAGACTGAAAGACTGATGGGACTTGATTTCGGGTCCAAAACCGTCGGTGTCGCATTAAGCGATCCTACCGGACTCATAGCTTCGCCTTTGGAGATAATCGAGAGGGAACGTGAGGACAAACTCAGGAAAACTTATGCAAGAATAGAAGAACTGATAGCGGAATACGATGTTTCGAAGATAATTCTTGGACTTCCGCTTAATATGGATTCAAGTGAAGGCGACAGAGTCAGAAAAACCGGAGAATTCAAGGAAGCTCTTGAGAGAAGGACGGGGCTTGAAGTTATTTTCTGGGACGAAAGACTTACGACTGTCGAAGCGCATGAGATAATGAGCGAGGCGAATGTTAAAGGATACGACAGGAAAAAATATGTCGATAAGATCGCGGCCGCCATTATCCTTCAGAATTATATGGACAATAACAAAAACAGTTGATCGGGGGTTATATGGAAAAAATAGTTTTCAGTCCGGATAATGAAAATCCAATTGAATTTTTTGTGCTGGAACAGACTACCGTTTCCGGTATCAATTATATTCTCGTGACGGACAAAGAAGAAGGCGACAGCGAGGCTTTGATATTAAAAGATGTCTCCAAAACCGAGGATGAGGAGGCTTTGTACGAAATCGTATCCGATGATGAAGAACTCAAAGCACTTGCGGATATATTTGAAAATCTTATGGATGATATATCTTTTGAATAATCATTAGGTCAGATCATCTGACAGGGAGATAAAGTGAAAAAGAATGAAAACAGCGTTCGTATCATTCCTCTCGGAGGACTTGAACGAATAGGAGTTAATATAACCGCTGTCGAATATAAAGATGATATTATCGTAATAGACTGCGGTCTCGGATTTCCGGAAGACGATATGTTCGGTATCGATCTGGTAATTCCGGATGTTACTTATCTGGAGGAGCATAAAGAAAAAGTACGTGCATTTATGATAACGCACGGTCACGAAGATCATATCGGTGCTCTTCCGTACATTTTAAAGAAGATCAATGTTCCCGTATTTGCTACCACGCTTACACAGGGACTTATAGAAAACAAACTGAAAGAACATGAACTGCTCGATGTGGTTGAAAGACATACGGTTCATTTCGGAGATATTGTAAAGATCGGCAATATAGGTGTCGAATTCATTAAGACCAATCACAGCATCGTGGATGCAGCCGCACTGGCGATCCATACTCCGGCGGGAGTTATAATCCATACAGGAGATTTCAAGGTTGATTATACGCCCGTGTACGGTGACAGGATCGATCTTGAAAGATTTGCCGAGCTTGGAAGCAAGGGCGTGCTTGCACTTATGTGTGATTCCACGAATGCCGAAAGAGAAGGATTTACTCCTTCCGAAAAAACCGTCGGAAGAACTTTTGATATCATATTTAACGAGCATAAGGATTCCAGGATCATAGTTGCTACATTTGCATCGAATGTCGACAGAGTGCAGCAGATCCTCAATTCCGCACAGCGTTACAATCGTAAAGTCGTTGTCGAGGGAAGAAGTATGGTAAACATCATTGATGTTGCCAGAAAAATGGAAAGGATCACAATTCCCGAGGACACTCTGATAGATATAGAAAACATAAAGGATTATCCTGCCGAACAGACGGTTCTAATAACAACCGGAAGTCAGGGAGAGAGCATGGCGGCATTGAGTCGTATGGCAATGGGTACTCACAGGAAGGTAAAGATCTCTTCCAAAGACGTGGTTATCTTTTCATCTCATCCGATTCCCGGAAACGAGAAGGCCATCACAAAGGTCATAAACGATCTTTTAATGCTCGGAGCCGATGTGATATTCGAAGATACCCATGTATCAGGACATGCATGCCGTGAAGAGATAAAACTTATTTATTCTCTGACCAATCCTCAGTACGCAATTCCGGTTCACGGAGAATACAAGCATCTTAAGGCACACGCCAAACTGGCCAAAGAACTTGGAATGGACAGTGAGAACATATTCATCCTTTCATCCGGAAATGTTCTTCAGCTTGACAAGGAAAAGGCCGAGATCATAGGCAATGTTGAAGCGGGTGCGGTATTTGTGGACGGACTCGGTGTAGGCGATGTCGGAAACGTGGTATTGCGTGACAGACAGAAACTTGCCGAAGACGGCATTGTGGTAGTGGTCATTGTGCTTGACTCTTATTCGGGAGAACTGTATACCGGTCCGGAGATAGTTACGAGAGGATTCGTATACGAAAAAGAATCAGAAGAACTTCTCGGAAATGCACAGGCTCAGTTAAGAGATTATCTTGAGGCAAAGAATTCCAAAGATATTTCGGATATTCACAGATGCAAGAATATCATAAGAGATTTTCTGAGCGACTATTTCTGGAAGAACACTAAGCGTAAACCGATGATTTTACCGATTATAACAGAGGTTTAATATGGACGGTTTTGATAAAACGACTGAAAGCTTCATAAAAGAATTAAAGAAAACCAAAACTTACAGGCAGTACAAAGATAAGCTCGCTGCATTGAAAAAAGACGAAGAAATGTGGGCGAAAGTTTCGGAATACAGAAATAAAAGAATGGAACTTCAAAACAATTCTTCGCAGGACGAGCTGTACGATAAAGCGGACTGGTTCGAAAGAGAATACGCATATATTTACGAGAACAAACAGGCAAAGGAATTTCTTGAAGCGGAGATCGCACTTTGCAGACTCGTTCAGGATATCAGTTACAAACTGGTACAGTCTCTTGAGTTTGAGTAAAAAAGCCTATAAGGCATTTGTATTTTTATTGTAAATCATTTTTTTACAGAGGGTTGTGATGACCAAAAAGATATTACAGGAAATTTTGTTTATAATATTGAGAGTCGCATTTATTGTGGCTCTGATCTATGCGGGATACAGCTGTATTTCCACCTGTTATGATTTCGGCTACAAGATCTTTGCGGATGAAGCAAAAGATCCGGCGCCCGGCATTATAAAAACCGTGGCAGTTGTAGAAGGAAAAACAGACAAGGAGATCGGAGACATACTTGCGGAAAAAGGACTGGTGGACAGCGGATTTCTGTTCATGGTCCAGGTAAAGCTCTCTGAATACAAGGACCAGCTGAAACCCGGTGTATATGAACTGAGTACCGCAATGACTCCTTATGAGATGATGGCGGTCATGTCGGCATCCGATACCGATGAAAATGCCGAGGATTCGGAAGACGAGGAGTATGTACCGACCAAAAACGAAGCCACGCTCTGGGATGAAGCAGATGACATGGCGGATACCGAAGAGGAAGAAGGTTCGGGCGAAACAGAGGATGGAGAATAACGAAGACAGAGAAAAAGTGTTCATAGAAGCACACTCAAGAGGATTCGAAAAATATCTTGAAGAACTGGAAAAAGAAGCGAAGGGACATGATATACCCATAATAAGAAAGGGGACGCAGGAGTTACTTCGTTTTTTGTTATTTATGAAAAAACCGAAGAATATTCTTGAGATAGGAACCGCAGTAGGATTTTCGGCACTTCTCATGGCGGAATATTCTCCGGATGACTGCAGGATCACAACAGTCGAGAACTACGCTCCCAGAATAGAGGAAGCAAAAAAGAATTTTGAAAAACATGATATCGGAAAGAAGATAAAACTCATTGAGGGAGATGCGAAAGAAGTATTGGAAAACCTCGAGGGAAAATTTGATTTTGTTTTTCTGGACGGTCCCAAAGGACAGTATGAATCTTATCTTAAAGACATTTTAAGGCTGATGGAAAAAGATGCGATACTTGTCACGGACAATATCTTTAAAGAAGGTGATATCCTCGAATCGAGATTTGCCGTCGAAAGAAGGGACCGCACCATTCATTCCAGAATGAGAGACTTCCTTTTGAGATTAAAAGATGAGGAAGCACTCGAGAGTGTCATTCTTTCTTCCGGGGACGGTATGACATTAAGCATAAAAAAATAAATATTTTCGTTTGACAGATTAAGGATAAACAGGTTATGAAAAAACCGGAACTTCTGATCCCGGCGGGAAGCCTTGAAGTACTCCGTACTGCCGTTAATTACGGGGCGGATGCGGTATATATCGGAGGAGACGTATTCTCACTCAGAGCCAAGGCAAAAAATTTCACAAAGGAAGAAATGATCGAAGGCATAGCATATGCACATTCAAAGAATGTTAAAGTATATGTTACTGCCAATATTTTTGCGCATAACGGAGACCTTAAGGAAGCGGAAGAGTATTTTAAGGAAATGGCCCTGATAAAGCCTGACGGACTTATAATATCCGATCCCGGAATGTTCATGCTCGCAAAAAAATTCTGCCCGGAGATAGAGAGACATATATCCACTCAGTCCAATAATACCAATTATGAAACTTTTAAGTTCTGGTATGAACTGGGTGCCAAAAGAGTGGTAAACGCCAGAGAACTCTCTTTGGCGGAAATAAAAGAGATACGCGCGAATATCCCGGATGATATGGAGATCGAAAGCTTTATTCACGGAGCAATGTGCATATCGTATTCGGGCAGATGCCTGCTTTCCAATTATTTTACCGGAAGGGATGCCAACAGAGGCGAATGCACGCATCCATGCAGATGGAAATATGCGGTTGTTGAAGAGAAAAGACCGGGAGAGTATCTTCCCGTTTACGAAAACGAAAGAGGAACATACATCTTCAATTCCAAGGATCTTTGCATGATCGAACATATTCCCGAAATGGTTGATGCGGGCATAAATTCTTTCAAAATAGAGGGAAGAATGAAAACGGCACTTTATGTTGCCTGTGTGGCCAGAACATACAGAAAAGCGATTGACGATTATTTTGAAAGCGAAGAAAAGTACCGTTCAAACATCGAATGGTATATTTCGGAGATTTCCAAATGTACATACAGACAGTTTACGACCGGTTTTTATTTCTCAAAACCGTCGGAAGAAACACAGATATACGATAACAATACATATATCAACGAATACACGTATCTCGGTATGTCCGATAAAACGGACAGTGAATCTGTGTACATTGAACAGAAAAACAAGTTTTGCGTCGGTGATACCATAGAGATCATGAAACCTGACGGAAGAAATATCTTTACCGAGGTACTTGATATTCATGACGAGGACGGCAATCATATGGATTCATGTCCTCATTCAAAGCAAAAACTCAGAATATTCTTAAGTATCATTCCCGAAGAAGGAGATATACTTAGAGTCAAAAATACACAGGCGGAGTAATTCAAAATGAAAGATTTGATCAACATCGAAGAGATATTTGCCAGGAATGTTTTTACCGTTGGCAAGATGAAGGAAATGCTTCCGAAAGAGGCTTTTGAAGAAGTAATGCAGGTTGCCGATTTCGGCGGGGAACTGTCTAAAAGAACCGCTAATATTGTTGCCAATGCCATGAAAGAGTGGGCAATAGAAAACGGTGCCACGCATTATACTCACTGGTTTCAGCCTCTTACAGGAACAACGGCCGAGAAACACGATTCCTTTATTTCCCATCCCGACAAAGAAGGCAGGATGATAATGGAATTTTCCGGCAAGGAACTTATAAAAGGAGAATCCGATGCATCGAGTTTCCCTTCGGGCGGACTCAGAGCAACTTTTGAAGCCAGAGGATATACGGCATGGGATATAACTTCTCCGGCTTTCCTTAAGGAAGATGCAACGGGTACGATTCTCTGTATTCCCACCGCATTCTGCTCATACAAGGGTGAAGCACTTGATAAAAAAACTCCCCTTCTTCGTTCAATGCAGGCGATCAACGAACAGGGCCTGAGGATCGTAAGACTCTTCGGCAATAAAGAAGCCAAAAAAGTAGTTGCTTCGGTAGGCGCCGAACAGGAATATTTTCTGGTTGACCGTGATCTTTATCTTCAAAGACAGGACCTTATCTATACGGGAAGAACCCTTATAGGATGCCCTCCCGCAAAAGGTCAGGAAATGGATGACCATTATTACGGATGCATCAGGGAACGTATAGGTGCGTTCATGAAGGATGTGAATCTTGAATTATGGAAGATCGGCGTTACCGCGAAAACACAGCATAACGAAGTAGCGCCTGCGCAGCATGAGCTTGCACCCATTTACGAGACCGCGAATATTGCAACAGATCACAATCAGCTTGTGATGGAAACAATGAAAAAGGTTGCCGAGAGACATTCAATGGCATGCCTTCTTCACGAAAAACCTTTTAAGGGAATAAACGGTTCAGGCAAGCATAACAACTGGTCTTTAAATACCGATAACGGAATGAATCTTCTCGATCCGGGTGAAACGCCGAATGAAAACATTCAGTTCCTTTTTGTTCTTGCATGTATCATGAAAGCGGTTGACACACATGCCGATCTTTTAAGACAGTCGGCTTCGGATGTGGGCAACGATTACCGTCTCGGTGCCGATGAGGCACCTCCCGCAATCGTATCCATGTTCCTCGGCGAACAGCTGGATGATGTTGTAAAACAGCTGGTTGAAAAGGGAGAGGCAACTCACTGCATGGAGAGTAATCATCTGGAAACGGGTGTATCTTCGCTTCCCGATTTCCTCATTGATCCTACAGACAGAAACCGAACTTCGCCTTTTGCTTTTACGGGTAACAAATTTGAATTTCGTATGGTCGGTTCTGCTGATTCGATCGGAGATCCGAATGTTATCCTCAACACGATAGTAGCCGAGGCATTTTGCGAAGCAGCCGACAGGATAGAAGCTTCCGATAATTTTGACGAAGCTGTACATGATATAATCAAAGAATACGTTACCGCTCATCAGAGGATAGTGTTTAACGGTAACAACTATTCGCCGGAATGGGTTAAAGAGGCCGAAAGAAGAGGACTTCCGAACCTTCCCACAATGCTTGATGCAGTTGATACGTTAACAAGCGAAAAGAGCATCAGACTGTTCGAGAAATTCGGTATTTTCACAAAGGCCGAACTGGAATCCAGAAAAGAGATCCTTTATGAGACCTATTCGAAAACTCTGAACATAGAAGCAAACTGCTTAAGAGAAATGATCAAGAGACAGATCCTTCCCGCAGAGATAAGTTATATGAATGAACTTGCGGATACCTTTAACAAAGGAGAACAGGCAGGCGTGATAATAGGAACTGCGAAGGAGCTTCTCGAGAAAGTCAACGGACTCTGCAATAATCTTTCCGGATCCATAGCTCTGCTTGAAGGAGATCTGAAAGAAGTCAGAACGATAAAGAGCAACAAAGAGAAAGCATTTGCATACAGAGACAGGGTTAAGGTCCGTATGGAAGAGATAAGAAATTATGCGGATGAACTTGAAAGAATAACCGACAAGGAATTCTGGCCGATACCTTCGTACGGTGATCTGCTTTTTGAAGTATAGAGCATTAAGAAAAAATCTGTAAATATAAATCAGTTTTCGATCTGAAGAATGATCGGAGCACTAACAGGGAGGATGAATATGAACAAACCTATTTTAGTTATCATGGCAGCAGGAATGGGATCGAGATACGGGGGACTTAAGCAGATCGATCCGGTGGACGAAAAAGGACATATCATTATTGATTTTTCGCTTTATGATGCCATGCGTGCAGGTTTTGAGAGAGCGGTTTTTATCATTAAAAAAGAGAACGAACAGGCTTTCAGGGAAGTTATCGGCGACAGAGTATCAAAGCATATGGAAGTTAATTTCGTATTCCAGGATCTGAATGATGTTCCCGAAGGATTCGTTATTCCCGAAGGAAGACAGAAACCCTGGGGAACGGCTCATGCGATCTATTCATGCCGTGACGTGATCGATGCTCCTTTTGCCGTGATCAATGCCGATGATTATTACGGTGTTGAAGCATTTAAAGTTCTTTATGATTATCTTGTTTCACATTCCGATGATGACAAATACAGATATGCAATGGTCGGATACAGGCTTGGAAACACGCTTACCGAAAACGGTTCCGTGGCAAGAGGCGTATGTGTGACAAGCGAAGACGGATATCTTGTAACGATTGCCGAGAGGACAAATATCATCAAGACCGAAAACGGTGCCGCTTATTCGGAGGACGGCGGGGAAACATATACGGATATTTCACCCGATACACCCGTATCCATGAACATGTGGGGATTTTATCCGAGCATCATCAAAGAATTCGGCAGATCCCTTGATGAGTTCTTCAAAAACAAAGTGGAAGCAAATCCTCTGAAAGCGGAATGCTTCATTCCCATAGAAGTTGACGGACTGCTCAAGGCAGACAAAGCTACCGTTCGCGTTCTTTCGTCAAAGGACAAATGGTTCGGCGTGACATATAAGGAAGACAAGCCTTTTGTAGTAGCTTCGATCAAAGCATTAAAGGATGCCGGAGTTTATCCCGAAGACCTTTGGAAATGATCTGAAAAATGCTTAAAAATTCGGTGTTGACTCTTCCCCTGGGGAATACTTTATCATCTTTTTAACAGATGATGATTTTCCCGGATCGGGTAAACAGGTACATTTATGCAAGAGAGCAATAACCGGTTTCGGAAGATTAAATTTACAGATAAAGGAGAAAGCTATATGTCAATTTTGGTTACCGGTGGAACAGGCTATATAGGAAGTCATACCGTTCTTGAACTTCTTAATGCCGGATATGAAGTTGTTGTTTTGGATAATTTATCCAATTCCGACAAAAAGAGTCTGGAAAGAGTGGCTGAGCTTACAGGAAAGAAAGCGAAATTCTATGAAGCTGACATTCGTGACGAAGAAGCACTTAATAATATCTTCGAGAATGAGAAGATTGATTCCTGTATTCATTTTGCCGGATTAAAGGCAGTCGGAGAGAGTGTTTCGAAACCCTGGCTGTATTACGATAATAATGTACACGGTACATTAACGTTATTAAAAGTAATGAATGATCATAATGTTAAGAAGATTGTTTTTTCATCTTCCGCAACGGTTTACGGAGCACCTGCATTCGTTCCTATAACCGAGGAATGCCCCATAGGAGAGATAACCAATCCTTACGGAATGACAAAGAGAATGCTTGAGATCATACTTACGGATATGGCGAAGGCAGATCCCGAATGGACAGTGATCCTTTTGAGATATTTCAATCCCATAGGTGCACATGAATCGGGAAGGATCGGTGAGAATCCTAACGGAATACCGAATAACCTTATGCCCTACATTACTCAGGTTGCTGTCGGTAAGAGAGAAGAACTCGGTGTATTCGGAAATGATTACAAAACACATGACGGTACCGGTGTAAGAGATTATATCCATGTGGTGGATCTTGCCGCAGGACATGTAAAAGCTATCGAAAAGATTGATTCCATAAAGGGAACGAAGATATACAATCTCGGAACAGGAACCGGATACAGCGTTCTTGATGTGGTCAATACTTTTGAGAAAGTCAACGATCTCAAGATCCCGTATTCGATAAAAGCGAGAAGACCGGGCGACATTGACGAGTGCTACGCTTCACCGCAAAAAGCATATGAAGAACTCGGATGGAAAGCGGAACGCGGAATAGAAGAGATGTGCCGCGATTCATGGAACTGGCAGAAGAACAATCCCAACGGATACGAGGAATAAGTAAAAAAGACAGAATAAAAAAATGAGGCATGGATCAAATCCTGCCTCATATTTTTATATCAGAAAATTTTTATTCTACAGTGATATCATTGTTGGTACTTGAAGAAGAAGTATCTCCTCCGGCTGTTTCATCGGTTTCCGTTAATGTTACCTTAACGATACCGTTTATGGTCGATACCATGCACTGACATCCCGAACCGTGTTTTGATCTTACCTGACTGACGATCACCGAAGGGTTCTGACCGATGTATTCGGTAATGCTTTCCATTAATACGGAGTCGGTACGGATTGTGGTAATATCAATGGGACCTGCTTCCATGCTTGCAAGATCGGACTGACTGTTGGGATCGTCCTTAACCTTTGCGTCGACAATGGAATAGGATACAGCCGAACGAACGGTATCAACGAGCTGATAATCACTTGAAACATTTGATTTTTCAATGAACTTGATCAGCACGGGAACCATCATTCCGACCAGTATTGCCATAATTGCAACTACAATGATAAGTTCTATCATAGAAAAGCCTTTATTTTTCATAGTTCATCCACCTTTTTTCAAATCTCCACCTTAAAGTTAAGATACCACTTATGTAAATCAAAGTCAAATTATTTTGATGAAGTAAATAAATAAGGTTATGAACTAGAAAAACAGCCTGTTTTATTGGTCTCTCGATGAAAGAAGACGAGTGATCCTGTCAGTCGGATTGAGCAGATCGCTTATTGACGCATCATGGTTGAGCGTATCGATGATATATGCAATGTATTTGCTCATATCGCAGTTGATGTACCATTCACGTTCGAGCAGTTCCGGAGTCTGGTAAACAAGGTTTGTGGTAAGAACTCTGTAAATGGTTCCTTCCTCGTAAGCTTTGTCGAATTTTTCCAGACCATTTGTGAAAAGTCCGAATGTTGTCAGAATAAATATTCTGTTTGCACGTCTTTCTTTAAGGGCAGCGGCAACTTCGAGTACCGATTCGCCGGAAGATATCATATCGTCGAGAACGAGAATGTCTTTTCCCTCAACGCTTGTTCCGAGAAATTCATGTGCTACGATGGGATTTCTTCCGTCAACAACTCTTGTATAGTCGCGGCGTTTGTAGAAGGTTCCCATTTCTATGCCGAGGATGTTGGCCATATATATTGCACGTGACATTGCTCCTTCATCGGGGCTTACGCACATCATTGAATCGGCATCGAATCTGATGTCGGGAACGTTCTTTACTAGCCCTTTGATAAACTGATATGTGGGCTGAACGGTCTCAAATCCGTTTAAAGGAATGGCGTTCTGGACTCTGGGGTCATGCGCATCGAAGGTGATTATATTGTCCACACCCATATTGCAGAGTTCGTGAAGTGCGAGAGCACAGTCAAGAGATTCTCTTGCGGTACGTTTATGCTGTCTGCTCTCATAAAGGAAAGGCATAATGACGGTTATTCTTCTTGCTTTTCCGCCTACAGCCGCGATAAGTCTTTTAAGATCCTGATAATGGTCATCGGGTGACATATGATTGATCTGTCCGCGAAGTTTGTATGTCAGGCTGTAATTGCAGACATCTACCAAAAAGTACAGATCGTATCCTCTGATCGATTCGTCGATAACTCCCTTTGCTTCGCCTGTACCGAAACGGGGTGTTCTTGAACTGAGAATATAGCAGTCTCTTTCATATCCGTCAAAAGGAAGGGAATCTTTGTGCTGGTGTTCACGTTCTCTTCTCCATTTAACCAGATAATCATTGATCTTTGCTCCCAGTTCCTTACAGCTTTCCAAAGGAATGAGTCCCAAAGAACCTACCGGAATGGTATTCAAATCACGAATTTCGTCATGCTTTTCGGGCATTGCGGTGACCTCACTTTCTGTTTTCATTTCTTTTTTTATAGATACGGGCGTCGTTTCCGGAGAGATTGTATGTGTCGTAGTTGGAATAGATCCTCGAGAAAGTCCGCTCGGTATATCTTAAACTTATGTCTTTAAAATCAAGATTCGTGGATATGATCGTTGATCTTTTTCTTAAATACCTTTCGTTGACAATGGAAAAAAGTTCGGCATTTACAAACTGATTGGTGAATTCCGAACCAAGATCGTCGATTATTAACAAATCGCAGTTATATATATCATCCATAGGGTTATCCAGCGCGGATTTCTCTTTGCTGAATTTATAATAAGATATTCTTTCAAAAAGAGTGGAAGAAGATGAGTAAATAACAGAATATCCTTTTTTGATGATCTCGTTTGCTATGCAATTGGACAAAAAGGATTTGCCGGTTCCCGGATTGCCCTTGAAAAGAATATTTTTGTTTTCCTTGTCAAAAAGGGAAACAAAATTTCTTGAGGCTTTGTCTGCTTTCATAAAACAGGTTAAGTCTTCGCCGGACTGTATCTCATAGGAAACCGTATCAAATGTTTCTTCTTTACGCAGGGTATTTGCGTCGGGATTCTGATATGTTCCGTCGAGGATAGCCTGTTTGAAGCAGTGACAGATCTCACTTCCCACATAACCCGTGTCCCTGCAGTAAGGACATTTGTAAGGAGGGTTAAGATAATTGATCGAAAAACCGTTCTGGGTAAGAAGCAGATTTTTCTTTCTCTGAAGTTCATCGAGTCTGTCTCTGATGTCGGCCTGAGAGTTGCCGGAAATTGCAGCTATGCCGGCTTTAACGCTCTCGGATGCTATCTGATTGTCTATTTCTTTATATTCGGGTAATTTTTCGTTTATTTCTTTTTTTCTCTGTTCAATAAGACGGTGACGATCCATCTGTCTTTGGTCGTATTCATGCATTATTGAATCAATTTGGTCTTTTGTAAGTGACAAGACTGACTCCTTTTTGAAACCGATCTTTCAATCGGAACAGTGCCGCATAAATATGGCAAAACCTGCAGTTTTATCTGTTTATCCCGATCAGTTGGAACGGATTTCCCTTTCCAGTGCATCGAAATCGTAATTTCCGTGTTTGTATTGTTTGTAAATATCGTTTGAAGAAGATGATCTGGTATTCTGTTTGGAAGAAACAGGCTGCTTCTTCGGCAGATCCCTGTTCATTCTGTAGGATTCTTCGGCCTTTGCCATATCATCTATGGTCTTTATACCTTCGGACTTCCAGTTATTGAAGATACCGTTGGCATATTTTATGCGGTTGCCCGATGTGGACATCTTCGCTTTTCTGCATCCTTCCAGGATGAGTTCCAGGTTCATTTCGGAAAGCCATCTGTTAATATAGGACAGTTCTTCCTGTGACGGTGCGCCGTTAGTGCCCAGTGCGTTCATGATCGCGTTGACGGAAGGATTTATGATATTTGAAGCATATTCTTCCTCGGCGACTTTCTTGATGGAACGCATTGATTTTTTGCCCTGAGTCAGACATTTCTCAAAGAGAGAATCCACATCCGACGGTTTAAAATCAAAGTCTTTGTATATATGGGCAAGAACCTGCAGATCATTGGCGGAAAGCGTTCTTTCGAGATAACTTTCGGCGATGCTCTTTATGGTAAGCCAGTTTTCATCTTTGGACATCTCCAAAAGATCGGTAGCGGTGAATTTGGTTTCGGGGAAAGGATTTTTGGCATTCTCAGCCGATTCGTTTTCCCTGAACGAAGGAACCGCAAACATGTGAACATTATCTCTCGGATTTATAAGCTCCTCATCCACGTTATGAAGTTCGATGCCGGTAAGAGTATTCGATGAATTGTAATCAAGTGAAAGGATCTGTTTCTGTTCCCAGTACTTTAAGGAACGCATAACATCGCTTTCCGTAAAATTGAATTCATCTGCGATATTTGATATTTCAAATGGTTTATGATTACTTATGTGTCGAATCAGATACAGATATATTTTTAACTGTGCATCATTTGCATCTTTCAGATAATAATCGATAAAAACATTGGATATCAAAGTGACACCCGGATCGCAATCCTCCGTGTATAACTTTATGATACTCATTATTCAATTCCCCCTAAGCTGTTAGGCTTGTTTCAAGCAAGGGTAATTATATGATGAATTGAATAAAAAGTAAAGCGTTAAAAATGTGTCAAACAGCCTATTTATAAGGGTTTACGGCATTGTTGACAATGTTGAAAAATTGATACTTTTCAGTTTACATAAAAGGTTAAAAAAACGTTATATGCGATGAATAAAGGATGCCGAAAAATCTTATGTAAATAAAAATAATCCACATTTATTTTGAAGCGTTTTGGTTCAAAAAAATGTGGATAGTGTTGATAACTAACTTCCAAGCAGCGATTCGCCGATTTTCAGTACATCTCCGGCCCCCATAGTTATCAACATGTCACCGGGGATACAATTTTGTAACAAAAAATTTTCTATATCGGAAAAACTTCGGAAATGATAGCAGTTTTTGCCAAGATCTTTGATCTTGTTCATCAGATCTTCCGATGATATTCCGAGTGTATCGTTTTCTCTTGCTGCATATATATCGGTAAGGATAACGTTGTCGGAAAGTGACAGCGCCTCGGCAAACTCGTTCATAAAAGCTTTTGTTCTGGAATATGTATGAGGCTGGAAGACAACCCACATGTTTTTATGAGGATATGTGACAGCCGCGCTGAGAGTGGCTCTTATTTCCGTGGGGTGATGAGCATAGTCATCGAAGATATTTATACCCTTAAGGCTTCCTTTATATTCGAAACGTCTTTTTGCACCTTCGAAAGAAAGAAGAGCTTTTGCGGAAATTGTTAAATCGAGATTTAATATATCCGACAAAGCAAGAGCAGCAACGGCGTTGAGTACGTTATGTTCGCCGGGAACCTTCAGCGTGACTTCTTTTTCATTGCCTGACGGGGTATGAAGAGTAAACACCGATTTTCCGTCTTCGGTCAGATGATAATCGCTGTAATAATAGTCGCCTTTGTTTCCTTTTGCAAAAGTAACGATCCTGCATTTCAGACCGTCGACTATTTCTTTATAGTTTTTGATATCAGCATTTATAAGGAGAACACCGTCTTCGGGGATGAGTTCTCCGAAGCGTCTGAAAGAAGTTCTTATCTCGTTCAGATCTTTGAAAAAGTCCAAATGGTCTTCTTCTATATTAAGAATAACACCGTATTTGGGGAAAAGAGAAAGGAAGCTGTTTGTATATTCGCAGGCTTCCGTAAGGAAATAATCGCCGGAACCGATTCGGATGTTTCCGTTTATGCTAGGAAGGATTCCGCCGATTGAAAGTGTCGGATCCAGAGCGGAGGCCATAAGTATCTCGCCTGCCATGGATGATGTGGTTGTTTTTCCGTGTGTACCGCTTATCGCAATGGAAGAAGGGTAGTTTTTCATCAGAAGACCGAGAAATTCGGCTCTGGTCATCATCGGAAGCGACAATTCCTTACATCGCATGTATTCCGGATTGTCGGGATGAATGGCTGCGGTATAAACAACGAGATCCAGATCTTCTGTGATATTGGATGAACGCTGTCCGATATGCACTGTGGCACCTTCCTTTTCCAGAAGATCTGTCAATTCGGAAGGTGTTCTGTCCGAACCGGATACTTTGAATCCTCTGGATAAAAGGATCAGGGCAAGACCGCTCATACTGATTCCGCCGATCCCCATAAAATATACATGCTGCGATTTGTTAAAATCGATTTCCATACGATAACTCCGATTTTTCGTTATTATAATTCGTTTTTCGCAATATCGTCAGCGATGCATCCTGCTTCGAAAACAATCTGCGACGGTGTATGTCCGGATTAAATATTTCCTATTTATTATGTCCGAATTCAACACAATCTATTATAAAGTTACGTTAATTAAAATAAAAGCATCAATATACCTTTTGTGAAAAATGAAAAATCTGAAGAACACTCGACAAAACGGTTTTAGACATAATGCACAAAAACATTCCCCGATTATGGTTAATATTCTGTAAAATGACGGAAAAAGGTTGTTTTTAAACTGTTAAAAGGCTTCTTCCTTAGTACAAAATGGACAAACTGCATGGTATAATTAATTGTATTGTTGGGGGACAATCAAATTGAAGCTTGAGAGGTGATCACAATGATTAAAAAAGAGATGATTGCAATGTTGCTCGCAGGCGGACAGGGAAGCAGACTCGGTGTGCTGACGGCTAAGGTGGCCAAACCGGCAGTTGCTTTCGGCGGAAAATACAGGATCATAGATTTCCCGCTCAGTAACTGTATCAATTCGGGAGTGGATACGGTCGGTGTACTTACACAATATCAGCCTCTTCGTCTGAATACCCATATCGGAATCGGAATCCCGTGGGATCTGGACAGAAACATCGGTGGTGTTACGGTCCTTCCTCCCTACGAGAAGAGCGCCGATACGGAATGGTATACGGGTACCGCCAATGCAATTTATCAGAACATCGATTACATGGAGAGTTACAATCCTGATTATGTTTTGATTCTTTCGGGAGATCATATTTACAAAATGGATTACGAGGTAATGCTTGATTTCCACAAAAAATGCGGTTCGGAAGTTACCATAGCCGCAATGCCGGTTCCTTTGGAAGAAGCCAAGAGATTCGGTATCGTAATAACGGATGAAAACAGAAAGATTACAGACTTTGAGGAAAAGCCCGAAAATCCGAGAAGCAATCTGGCTTCCATGGGTATATATATCTTTAACTGGAAGACTCTGAAGGAAGCGCTTCTTGCAAAAGCTGATCAGCCGAATTTGGATTTCGGAAAGCATATCATTCCGTACTGTCATTCCAAGAATGCTCCGATGTTCGCTTACGAATATAACGGATACTGGAAAGATGTAGGAACACTTCATTCATACTGGGAAGCAAATATGGAACTTATCGATATCGTTCCCGTATTCAATCTTTATGAAGAATACTGGAAGATATATACAAAGTCCGATACGCTTCCGCCTCAGTATATAGCAGATAATACAGTCGTAGAGAAGTGCCTTATTGGAGAGGGAACAGTAGTTTGTGGGGAAGTATACAATTCTATCATCGGTTGTGGGGTTACAATCGAAGAGGGATGCGTGATCAGAGATTCCATAATTATGAACGATACCTTTATCGGAAATAATTGTGAGATCAACAAGGCCATCATTGCCGAAAATGTGAAGATCGGAAATAATGTAAAGCTTGGTGTGGGTGAAGAAGCAGAAAACGAGACCGATCCTCATATTTATAATCACGGACTTGTTACCGTAGGAGAAAAATCAGTTCTTCCGGACGGTATCTCCGTAGGAAAGAATTCGGTCATCGCGGGAAATATCAAACCTGAAGATTTGGAAGATATGTGCCTGGCAAGCGGAAAGACATTGATTAAGGCAGGTGATGAAGCATGAGAGCGATAGGAATCATTTTAGCGGGCGGACATTCAAACCGCATGAGAGAACTTGCGCAAAAGCGTGCGATTTCGGCCATGCCCATTGCCGGAAGCTACAGAAGTATTGATTTTGCGCTCAGTAATATGTCCAATTCACACATCCAGAAGGTTGCCGTTCTGACACAGTACAATGCCAGAAGTCTTAATGAGCATTTAAGCTCGTCAAAATGGTGGGATTTCGGCAGAAAACAGGGCGGTCTGTATGTTTTCACACCTATCGAGACAAGTGAGAACAGCAACTGGTACAGAGGTACCGCGGATGCCATTTTCCAGAATCTGGAATTCTTAAAAATGAGTCATGAACCGTACGTTGTGATCGCATCGGGGGATTGCGTTTACAAGATGGATTACAACAGGCTTCTTGAATATCATATTGAGAAAAAATCGGACATTACCGTAGTAGTAAAGGAAATGCCCGAAGGAGAAAATGTAGACAGATACGGTGTTCTTAAAATGAATGAAGAAGACCGAATCGAAGAATTCGAAGAAAAACCGATAGTGGCAAAATCCAATATCGTATCGTGCGGCATTTATGTGATAAGACGTCGTCTTCTTATTGAACTGATCGAAAAAGCCAATGAAGAAGGAAGATATGATTTTGTTGCCGACATTCTCATCCGTTACAAGAATATGAAGAGAATATTCGGTTTCAGACTCGACGGCTACTGGAAGAATATAGCAAGCGTCGAAGATTATTACGAGACGAACATGGATTTCTTAAAGAAAGACGTTAGAAATTATTTCTTCAGAGAGTATCCCGATGTTTACTCGAAAGTTGATGATCTGCCTCCCGCTAAATACAATGTGGGTGCAAAGATAAAGAACAGTCTGATTTCCAGCGGAAGTATAATTAACGGGACGGTGGAGAATTCCCTTATATTTAAGAATGTTTTCGTCGGAAACAACTGTGTTGTCAAGAATTCCATTATTCTTAACGATGTTTACATCGGAGACAACACGTATCTTGAAAACTGCATAGTGGAAAGTAGGGATACAATCAGAGCCAATTCCAATTATGTCGGAGAAGGTGAAATAAAAATTCTGATTGAGCAAAACGACAGATACTCAATTTAAACGAACTGCTTGGAGGAGGGGATAAAATGAAGATAACAGATGTAAGAGTTCGTAAAATGAATGACGGCGGAAAGCTTAAAGGAGTCGCAAGCATAACTTTTGACGATGAATTCGTAGTACATGATATCAAGATCATCGAAGGGGAAAAAGGTTTGTTTGCCGCAATGCCTTCCCGTAAGGCCGGAGACGAGGGTTACAGAGACATAGCTCATCCCATCAAGACCGAGACGAGAACGTATATTCAGAACGAGGTATTAAAAGCCTTTGAGAATATGCCGGAAGAGTAAGAGATCAACATGTGAAGGGGATTACATACATAAAAAAGAGAGCGATCGGTTCGCTCTCTTTTTTTATGCACAGGCTCATGCAAAGGAAAAATGTTGGCTTCAACGACGCACTGGCCGCGCGCGAGCAGGGGGATTTCATCTCCCTGCTCGATCAGGATAATAAAATGATGATATGCAAATGAAAGTGTGATATAATAATATGTCTATTTATGCGCGAAATGAGGTTTTTGAATGTTTATCATAGCAGGACTCGGAAATCCGGGTAAGGAATACGAGAATACCAGGCATAATGCAGGGTTCAACAGTATCGATGTTCTCGCATCGAAATACAATATAAATATCAGAGAGGCCGAACATAAGGCCCTGGTCGGTAAAGGTTACATAGAAGGACAGAAAGTAATACTTGTAAAACCGCAGACATACATGAACAATTCCGGTGAAGCGATAAGGGAGATCTGTGATTATTACAAGGTTGACTGTGAGAGTGAACTGATAGTTATCTACGATGATATCTCCCTTGATGTCGGAATGATAAGGATCCGCGATAAAGGCTCGGCAGGGGGACATAACGGTATAAAGAGTATCATCAGCCATCTTTCGACACAGGTCTTTCTGAGGATAAAAGTCGGTGTCGGAGAAAAAGATTCGCATATCGATCTTGTCAATCATGTGTTGGGACATTTTGATAAGGATGACCAGGCGGTAATGAAAGATTCTTTTGTAAAAGCGGCGGATGCAAGCGTTATGCTTTTGAGCGGCGATGTCGAAAAAGCGATGAATATATACAACAGGAAAGTGACCGACAAGAACAGCGAAGATAAAGAAAAAAGTACCGATAACCAAAAAGACGTGACCAAAGACAAAACGGAATAATCAAGATCAAGAATAAACATAATGGAAGTTTTTTACGATCCGCTTTACGAAAACAAAGAATTCTGTGAAGCGAACAAATTGCTTAAGAATAAGAAAAAAATATATGTTCCGAATACGACGGATTCTCAGAAGATCCATCTGTCGCATGCTTTCGGCGCTTCTTTTGATGTCTGCTTTATCGTTACGTATGACGATATACGTGCAAACGAAATTCTTGAAGAAAGCAGGACTTACGACAGGGATGCCGTATATTTCAAAGGAAAAGATATCTGTTTTTATCAGGCGGATATCTGCGGAAATCAGATAGCGAGGGAAAGACTCAAAACTTTCCGTAATTTCAGGGAAAAAGAAAAACTGACGGTCATCACGACCATTGATGCGCTGATGACTCCCGTTATCCCCCATGAGGTTTTCGATAACAATATCATCGAACTTAAAGTCAGACAGATCTGCGAACTCAAGGCGTTGAAACTCAAGCTTCTGAGTATGGGTTACGAGATGTGCGATATAGTCGAAGAACCCGGGCAGATGAGGATTCAGGGCGGTATTGTGGATCTTTTCGATCTAACCGGCGATAATCCCGTAAGGATCGAATTCTGGGGAGACGAGATCGACTCCATCAGATATTTTGATGCACAAAGTCAGCGCTCAATAGAAAAGGTCAGGGAGATCACCGTTTATCCCGCAACGGAAACCATAATAGATGAGGATCTGTTAAGGGAAGGTCTTAAAAAAATAGCGAAAGAATCCAAAGAACACGAGAAAAAACTCAAGGAAGCATTCAAAACGGAAGCTTCTGCAAGAGTGAAATATGAAAGGGAGGATTTTGAACTTAAAGTATCCGAATTCGGCACAAGAGTAAATATGGACGGATACCTTAAGTATTTCTATCCCAAAGCGTCGGGATTTTTGAATCTTTTCGAAAACAGGTCCGTGATCGTATGTATCGATGAACCGAAAAAAGTGGATAAAAAGGCCGGAGAATGTGAGGAAGAATTTAAAGACAGTTTTTCTCACAGGATAGAGATGGGATATGCGCTTCCCAAACAGCTCGAGCTTCTTGATGATTATTCAAAAGTAATGAAACAGATCGAAAAGTTCCCCGTGGTAAAACTGGAAAGTTTCGATGATCAGAGTGAAGACGGCGATGCATATCCGGTGAATTTCGATACGGTAAGCGTTCCGAGTTATAACGGTTCGGTTACGGAACTAATCAAAGATCTCGAGAGATTTCACAGGGAAGGCTATCGCGTGATGGTTCTTTCGACATCGAGGACCAGAGCAAGAAGAATAGCGGATGATATCACGAGAGAAGGGATCGCGACATTTTATACTGACAATAAAGAAAGAGTACTGAAACCGGGAGAGATAATGACTTTTGCCGGTACTCTCAAAAAAGGTTTTGTTTATCGGAAACTGAAATTCGCCATGCTTTCCGATTCTGACATTTTCGGGCGTGACCGAAAAGTACGAAGAGGCAAAAAGTATTCCGGCAAAAAAATAAATGATTACAATGAACTGAAAGTCGGAGACTATGTCGTTCACGAAGAATACGGCATAGGAATTTATCGCGGAATAGAGAAGATAAGTCAGGACAGGATAACCAAGGATTATATGAAGGTCGAATACGCAAAGGGAGAGAATCTTTACGTTCCGGCCACATCCTTTGATATCATCGGCAAATACTCGTCTTCGGAAGGTGCGGCTCCAAAACTCAACAGACTGAGCGGAAGAGAATGGACGGCTACCAAGGAAAGAGTTAAGGAAAGTGTTGCCGAGACAGCAAGGGAACTAGTAGAACTTTATGCGAAAAGGCAGTCTCTTAAAGGGCATGTATACGATAAGGATACCGTCTGGCAAAAAGAGTTCGAGGAAATGTTTCCTTATGAAGAGACAAAGGATCAGCTCGATGCGATCAACAGCGTAAAAGACGATATGGAAGCCGGAAAGGTCATGGACAGACTTATCTGCGGCGATGTCGGATTCGGAAAGACCGAGGTTGCAATACGTGCGGCATTTAAGACCGTTATGGGCGGAAAACAGGTTGTATATCTGGTGCCCACGACCATCCTCGCGCAGCAGCATTTCAATACTTTCAAAGACAGAATGAAAGATTATCCGATATCAATCGAACTGCTCTGCCGTTTCAGAAGCCCGTCACAACAGCGTACGACGGTAAAGAGGCTCAAAGAGGGAAAGGTTGATGTCGTTATCGGCACTCACAGACTTCTTTCAAAGGATGTTGAGATAAACAATCTCGGACTGCTCATCATAGACGAGGAACAGCGTTTCGGCGTAGGTCACAAGGAAAAGATCAAGAAACTCAGAAACGACGTTGATGTACTCACTCTTTCGGCAACGCCGATCCCGAGAACTCTGCATATGAGCCTGACGGGGATAAGGGATATGTCTCTTCTGGAAGAGGCTCCGGTGGACAGACTTCCGATACAGACATTCATCCTGGAATACAACGAAGAATTCGTCAGAGAAGCAATCAACAGGGAGATCTCCAGAGGAGGACAGGTTTATTATGTCCACAATGTTGTAAGAGATATTCATCTTGAAGCCGAGGCTGTTTCGAAACTGGTTCCGGAAGCAAGGGTGCGTTATGCGCACGGTCAGATGAACGAGCGTGAACTTGAAGATATAATGTACGAATTCGTGCAGGGAGAAATAGATGTTCTGATATCCACAACGATCATTGAAACCGGTCTTGATATCCCGAACGTAAACACCATAATAATCGACAATGCCGATAAATTCGGCCTTGCTCAGCTTTACCAGCTTAGAGGAAGAGTCGGAAGAAGCAACAGAAGCGCCTATGCTTTCCTAATGTATCAGCAGAACAGGATCATCAGTGAAGTGGCTCAGAAACGTCTTGAAGCCATTCGTGAGTTCACCGATCTCGGTTCAGGCTTTAAGATCAGCATGCGTGATCTTGAAATAAGAGGTGCGGGAAACCTTCTCGGATTCAAGCAGTCGGGACATATGGAAGCGGTTGGATATGAACTTTACTGCAAGATGTTAAACGAAGCGATAATCGAAGCGAAGGGCGAAGAAAAGACCGAAGAATTCGAAACGAGGATCGATCTTAACATAGATGCGTTCATGCCTCCCGAATACATTATCAACGAGAACGAAAAACTTCTCATGTACAGAAGAATAGCTTCAATATGCGGAAAAGTCGATTATGACGAGATGAGGGAAGAACTTACCGACCGTTTCGGACAGGTACCGAGAGAAGCTGATTTCCTTTTGCGTGTGGCACTTCTTAAAAGCACGGCCAGGGAGGAGTATGTCACTGCGGTCAGAGGTTCGAACGGAAAGATAAGGATCGAACTATATCCGAAAGCCAAAGTCGATCCCGACAAAATGGTGGAGTTTGTAAATTCGTATAAAAAACCCATAAAGTTTATCAACGGAACAACTCCGGCATTTGAAATAACATATAAATTGTGCGGATTGCCTGACAGGGATGAGGAAGAACTTTTAGACAGCGCGGAAGACTTTATCCGCGATATGAGGGTGATCCTTTCATAACAGGTTTTGTTGAATTAAGATGCTTTTTAGTATATAATAGATTGATTTAATTTGCAAAAACACAGATATAAGGAGTCGAAGATGGAACATATCATAGTACCGAAAGGATACAAATCTCCGCAAAACATCAAGGAAACAGAAATTGCAATAAAGGAAGTTAAGGACTATTTTGAAAGAGCTTTATCCGATGCTTTAAACCTTACGAGAGTATCGGCACCCCTTTTTGTATGGCCTTCATCGGGACTTAACGATAATCTTAACGGAGTTGAAAGACCGGTTAAATTCGGGATCAAGGAATACGATGATGCCGAAGTGGAAGTTGTTCATTCACTTGCAAAGTGGAAAAGAATGGCTCTTCACAAATACGGCTTCAAAAAAGGCGAAGGTCTTTATACTGATATGACCGCAATAAGAAGAGATGAAGATACCGATAATCTTCATTCAATCTATGTTGATCAGTGGGACTGGGAAAAAATAATAGACAAAGAAGAACGCAATATCGATACTCTGAAGGAAACCGTATTCAGGATATATATGGCCATTAAACAGACCGAGTATTATATGTGCGGAAAATATCATTTCATGGATCCGTTCCTTCCGGATGAGATCTTCTTTATCACGACACAGGAACTCGAAGATATGTACCCCGATAAGAGCCGTAAGGAAAGAGAGAATCTTATCACCAAAGAGAAAGGTGCTGTTTTCCTTATGCAGATCGGTGACGACCTTGCATCGGGCGAGCCTCATGACGGGCGTGCTCCGGATTATGACGACTGGAAATTAAACGGTGATATTCTTGTTTACTATCCGATCCTCGGAGGTTCCCTTGAACTTTCTTCGATGGGTATAAGAGTTGACGAAGACTCACTTATGTATCAGTTAAAGAAGAGCGGATGCGAAGAAAGAAAAGAACTTCCTTTCCAGAAAGCGATCCTTGAGAAGAAACTTCCTTATACGATCGGTGGCGGAATCGGCCAGTCGAGGATCTGTATGTTCTTCCTTCAGCGCGCACATATCGGAGAGGTTCAGTCTTCCGTATGGCCCGAGGAAGTATATGAGATCGCAAGACAGAACAACATCAACATTCTTTAATGAATGATGTATGTTCGTATGCATAAATAATTGACGGGAAAGAAATGCCGAATGAGTGAAACAAATGCAAATATAAACAATAATGAGAATATTTTCGTAAAGATCCTCAAAAGATTTTTGATTCCTTTACTGGCAGTGGTCGCAATGGTTGTGCTGGATCAGTGGACCAAATACATGACTCTTATCCACGTAAAAGATACGGAAGGATTTTACATTATTGATAAAGTATTAAGAATTTATTTTGTCAGAAATGAAGGAATGGCATGGGGAATGCTTCAGAATAAACAGATCGTGTTTATAATAATCACCCCGATAGTCATTGCCGCACTGATATACTTTTTTTACAAAATGCCATTTGAAAAGAAATATCTTCTGGCAAAGATATGTATGCTTCTTCTGATAGGCGGGGCAATGGGCAATCTGATCGACAGGATCGATCTTGTAGACAGGGAAGCGCTTATCAACGGAACACTTCAGACGGGAAATATTTTTCACGGATATGTTGTTGATATGATATATGCCGAGATCATCAATTTCCCCGTATTCAATATAGCGGACAGCTTTATAACGATAGGATTTGCGATACTTCTTATCGGAATGTTCTTCGTATACAAAGAAAAGGATTTCGAAGTACTTTTCGTGTCCGGTGGCAAAAAAGAGGAAAAAGAGACAGATTCGGAGACGGCAGAAGACGGATCCGACAAAGATACTGACGGAGTTTGACATGAAGATAATTGACGCACACGCACATATTTTTCCGACCAAGATCGCATTTAAAGCATCTGAATCGATAGGAGATTTTTACGGCATTCCGATGAATTCGGATGCTTCGGTTGAAAGCCTTTTGAAACTTGAAGGCGAACTCGGGGCTTCAAATGCTCTGGTCTGTTCGTCGGCTCTTTCACCTGCACAGGTAGAAAGCATAAATAATTTTATCGCGGGAGAAGTCAGCAAACATCCCATGCTGATAGGACTGGCTGCCATGCACAAGGATTATGAAAATTTTGAGGAAGAGATCTTAAGAGCAAAGTCGCTCGGACTCAGAGGATTCAAGTTCCACAATGACATGCAGCGCTTTGATATAGACGATCCCAAAATGTTCCCGATCTACAAGGCTATCGCCGAAGCGGGAATGGTTGTCTTGTTCCATATGGGAGATGACAGATATGACTTTTCCGCACCCGAGAAAATGGTGAAGGTTGCGCAGACATTTCCGAACCTTACGGTGATAGGTGCGCATTTCGGCGGATACAGAAGATGGAGCGATTCGATTCACAATCCGAAACTTGATAATGTATATTACGATACTTCAAGTTCTCTTTTTATGATAGATACTGCGACAGCCGAAAGATTTATAGATCATTTCGGACCGGAAAGATTTTTCTTCGGAAGCGATTTTCCGATGTGGGATCCGAAGAAGGAATATGAAAGATTCAATAAACTCAATCTCTCCGAAGAAGTGAGAGAGATGATCCTTTATAAGAATTTCGCAAAAGTGTTCAATCTTGACATCTGATCCTGAGATTCGAGACTGACTGAATAACATTTGCGGTTAAAATGCGAAAGCAGGTATTTTGATGAAAGACGATTTCAATTCGATAAAAGAATTTGTGGACAAAATTGCGGAGAGTTATCCGGATAATACGGCTTACAGATTTTTTCGTGAAGAAATAATCGAGGACAGATCTTACAAGAGATTAAGGGATGATATTTATTCTCTTGCATCTTTCTTTGTATCAAAAAAATACAAATCCAAGCATATCGCAATACTCGGAGGCACAAGCTATGAATGGATTGTGTCTTTTCTTGCTGTTATAATAAGCGGCAATGTGGTCATTCCCATTGACAAGATGCTTCTTAAAAAGGAGATGCTTTATCTTTTCGAAGCCGGAGACGTGGATGTGATCCTTTTCGATAATGAGTTTGAAGAAGTGGCCGAAGAAGCAAAGAAAAATATCAAAAAGGTCAAAGCCGTATATGATATTTCTTCGGAAGAGTTTGCTACATTTTTAAAGACGAAGGAGTGCGAACTTCCCGAAACCGATCCGGATTCTCTTTGCGAGATACTGTTTACATCGGGTACCACCGGCGTCAGCAAGGGCGTTATGCTTTCGCAGACCAATATCGTATGCAATTTAAGGGATATCCACAGACTGGATTACGCATCGAATTTTGAGGGACCTAAAGTGGTATTAAGTGTCCTTCCGATACATCATACATTTGAACTGACGGTGGATAATCTGGCTATTCTCTGTTACGGTGCCACCATATGCATTAACGACAGCATAGAAAATATCGCAGCGAACATGAATACATTTAAACCTTCCGTAATACTGATCGTACCTGCGATAGCGGAAGCTTTCTATAAAAAGATCAAGGATGCGACATCCGATTCCAAAATGTCTCGTAAGATAAGAAACGGAAAAAGGCTCGTAAAAGCAGCCGGAACCATGGGAATGGATGTTCGCCGTTCCATATTCAAGCAGCTTCTCGATAAATTCGGAGGTAATCTTACGAATGTTGTTGTCGGAGGTGCTGCGCTTCGTCCGGAGATATGTGAATGTTTTGATACTTTCGGTATCAATGTTTTTCAGGGATACGGTCTTACGGAGTGCGCTCCGCTTGTTGCCGCAAACTGCCCTTCGGCAAATAAAGTGGGTTCCGTCGGAAAAGTTGTAAGTTATCTCGATATAAAGACCGACAACGGTGAGATCGCCGTTAAGGGACCCGGTGTCATGCTCGGATATTACAAAAATCAGGAAGCTACCGATGAAGTGATAAAAGACGGCTGGTTCTATACCGGAGACCTCGGATATATAGATGATGAGGGTTATATTTTCATAACGGGCAGAAGCAAAAACGTCATCATCCTTGAAAACGGAAAGAATATCTATCCCGAAGAACTCGAAGAAAAGATTGCCGTTATAGACGGTGTAAAAGATGTGTTCGTTTACGGAGACAAAGGCAGACTCTGTACACTTGTCCTGCCTCAGAATCCGGGAGACAAAGATAAGAAAAAAGCGATAGAAGCCGCGATCAAGAAAATAAACGAAACTCTTCCCGCGTACAAGAGGATCACGTTTATCAGCTTTACGCATCGTGAATTTCCGAAGACCACGACCATGAAGATAAAAAGACATGAACTCATGGAAATGGTCAACAGTCAGCTCGTAAAGAATGAAGTTAAATATGTGGCACCCACGAACCCCACTGAAGAAAAACTTGTAAATGCATTCGAGCAGATACTTGCGAAGAGAGTCGGTATTTATGATGATTTCTTTGAACTTGGCGGGGATTCGCTTTCGGCACTTGAACTTTCTGCGATAGTAGGTATCAACGCACAGGAACTCTACGAGTATCCCACCGTTGAATCACTGGCTAAATATATGGCAGGAAACAATGAGTTTCAGGCTGAAGAGAATAAGGTGGATGTCAATTCGATCATTCTGAAGAATTCGAACGTATTGTACAAAAATCAGCATAAATGCGTATTCTTAACGGGTGCGACCGGATTTCTCGGAGCACATATATTAAGAGAACTGTTAAGAAACAAAGTTAAAGTCGTATGCCTTGTTCGAAACGAGGAAAGACTCAGACAGACACTCGGAAGATATTTTCCGAAGGAATACAAATATTTTAATTACAAGGTCGTAAAAGGCGATATAGAAGCACCTCATTTCGGTCTTAATGATATCGAGTATTCAATTCTTGTAAGAAAAGTGGATACCGTGATCCATACGGCTGCGAATGTTCATCATGCGGGTTATTACGAAGATTTCGAGAGAACGAATGTATGGGGAACGCAGAACGTGATCAATTTCTGCAACGATGCGAGAGCAGTGCTTCATTATACTTCCACGGCATCGGTTAACGGTGTCGGCACCGTTTCCATTCCCAAAACGGACAGGGTATTCGATGAATTTGTGCTCGACATAGGTCAGAACTATGTTCAGAATGTTTACATTCATTCAAAATACAAAGCCGAAGAAGCGGTTCTTCTTGCAAGAGAAGAAGGACTTCGTGCGAATATTTACAGGATCGGTAATCTGACATGGAGAATGTCCGACGGTATGTTCCAGAAAAATGCGGATGACAACGGATTCATCGGAAGAGCGAGAGGACTTTTCAAAGCAAGGCTTTTCAGTCCCGAGATCGCTGAGTTCCCCATGGACTTTACTGCCGTGGATGAGTGTGCGAACGCATATGTCAAACTGGTGCTTCACAACAGGATTAACAATATTTATCATTTGTACAATCCTCATCTTTTTACCATAGAGAAACTTTCGAACAAACTGCTGTTTAACTGCAAGAGAGTTCCGAGAGAAATATTTGACAAACTGCTGAGAGAGAAGATAAACGATAAGGATGTTGCCGTACTGTCATTCTACAGTTCGATAGCTTCGAATTCCAGAAACGTCCCTGTCAGCAACGATTATACCGTCGGAGTATTGAATTCTCTCGGGTTCAAATGGTCAAAGATAGGATTTCATTATCTTAAATATCTGAAACAGTTTATGTAAAAATACACCATGCATCATTGTAAAAAATGGTGCATGAATAATATATACGGGTTGGTTTTAAAGTGAGAATAGGAATAGATATCGGTTCCACCACGATAAAGTCGGTGGTGATCGATGATGATGGGAATTTAATACATAAAAGCTACGAGAGGCATTTCACGCTGATCACGGAGAAAACGCAGGAGGTCATCAAAGGACTCATTGATAAATTCGATATCAAGGAACCTGTTGTCTGTGCCATATCCGGATCGGCAGGCATGGGACTGGCCGAGAAGGCCGGAATTCCTTTTGTTCAGGAAGTATATGCCACAAAAGTAGCGATATCCAAAAGACTTCCCGATACCGATGTTGTTATAGAACTCGGCGGTGAAGATGCAAAGATCCTTTTCCTTAACGGAAATCTTGAAGTCAGGATGAACGGAACCTGTGCCGGAGGTACGGGAGCCTTTGCCGATCAGATGGCATCACTGATGCAGATCAGTGCTGATGAAATGAACGAACTGGCAAAAAGTGCCCAAAAGATCTATCCGATAGCTTCCAGATGCGGTGTTTTTGCCAAAACGGATATACAGCCCCTTCTTAATCAGGGCGCGAGAAAAGAAGACATTTCGGCGAGTATCTATACTGCCATAGTCAATCAGACCATTACCGGTCTTGCACAGGGTCATCCGATCGAGGGAAAGATCGTTTACCTCGGCGGTCCTTTGACGTTTATGTCAGAACTCAGATCGGCATTTGATAAAGCTTTAAAATGTACGGGAACCTGCCCTGAGGATTCCCTTCTTTTTGTTGCCATGGGTGCGGCGTATTACGCTTCCGAAGCAGTGGATCTGAATGCTGCGCTGGAGGTTATAGTCAATTCCAGGGATTCGATCAGGATCTCATCTCTTGAGCCGTTATTCAAAGATGAAAATGAATATAATGAATTCAGGGAACGCCATGCAAAAGACAGAGTCGAGAGAGTGGAAGGCATTCCCTATGAAGGTGAGGCATTCCTCGGAATAGATTCGGGTTCCACTACATTAAAAGTAATTCTTACGAATGATAAGGGCGAGATCCTTTATTCCAGATACGAATCCAATCAGGGAAAACCTATTGATGTTGTAGTCGAATCATTAAAAGAAATGTACGCGAAATATCCGAAAGCACACATTGCTTCAAGTGCGGTTACCGGATACGGCGAAGACATGATAAAGGCGGCTTTGAACATTGAATACGGCGTGGTTGAAACCGTAGCTCATTTTACCGCCGCAAAATTCTTCCTTCCCGATGTTGAATTTATCATTGATATCGGCGGACAGGATATGAAGTGTTTCAAGATAAGGAACGGTGCCATCGATAATATCTTCCTTAATGAAGCCTGTTCATCGGGGTGCGGTTCGTTCCTTCAGACTTTTGCAAGTTCAATGGGATATGGTATTGAAGTGTTTGCAAACCTGGGACTGTTCGGCGATAACCCCGTAGACCTTGGATCGAGATGTACCGTATTTATGAACTCTTCGGTCAAGCAGGCGCAAAAGGAAGGCGTGACGGTGGAAAACATTTCCGCGGGTCTTTCCATAAGTGTCATTAAGAATGCGTTATATAAAGTTATCAGAGTCCACAGTGCGGACGAACTCGGAAAGAAGATAGTCGTACAGGGCGGTACGTTCTTAAACAATGCGGTACTCCGGGCATTTGAAAAAGAAATGGGAGTGGATGTCATAAGACCCGATATAGCAGGTATGATGGGTGCTTACGGTGCTGCTCTTTATGCCAAGGAACTGTATAAGAAAAAAGGAAGCGGACATGCCGAAGGGTATGAAGGAGTTATTTCAAGTGAAGAACTCAAAACTTTTTCCTATGATGTTAAGAGCGTTACATGCAACGGATGCAATAACCATTGTCAGCTTACGGTAAATACATTCAGTGGCGGAAGAAAGTTCATCGGAGGCAACCGGTGCGAAAAACCCGTTACCAAAAAAGCACAGGATGATTCACTGAATCTTTATGAATATAAACTTTCACTGCTGAAAGAATATTCCGACGAAGACGATATGTCCAATAAATCGGACAGAGATAAAGTTATCGGAATACCTCTCGCAATGAATATGTATGAGATGCTTCCTTTCTGGTATGCATTCTTTAAGAAACTTGGATATACGGTGAAGATATCCGGATTTTCAAACAGGGCAATGTATATTAAAGGTCAGGGCACGATCCCTTCCGATACGGTATGTTTCCCTGCCAAGATGATGCACGGACATATTCAGACGCTTATCGAAATGGGTGTCGATGTTATCTTTTATCCGGGAATGACTTATCATTTTGATGAGCATAAAGGAAGAAAGAATTATAACTGTGCGGTGATCTCGGGATATCCTGAAGTTATTGCCGCGAATACCGTTAATTTCAACGATATCATTTATATCTGCGATTATGTCGGACCTCATGTAAAGAATACTTTTCGTGTAAGGATAAAAGAAATCCTTGAAAAGAGACTCGGTACCGAATTCTCGAAATCAGAGATAAAGAAAGCATGCGATGCGGCGTATGCAGAATACAATTCGTATGTTTCAAAAGTACGCGCAAAGGGCAATGAGATAATCGAAAGAGCAAAGCAGGAAGACAAAAAGATAATCCTTCTTGCAGGCAGACCTTATCATGCCGATCCCGAAGTCAATCACGGTATTCACAAGCTTATTGCAGGACTCGGCTTTGCGGTTATATGCGAAGACAGCGTTGCATATAAAGTAAGTAAATTCGATACCAATATAATAGCCCAGTGGACTTTCCATCAGAGACTTTTCTCGGCTGCAAAATTCGTGGCGGACAATGATGATTTCTATATGGTCCATCTTGTATCGTTCGGCTGCGGTCTCGATGCGCTTACCACGGATGAGGTAAGAGAGATCCTTGAATGCAGGGGAAAACTCTATACACAGATAAAGATTGACGAAGTCACCAATTTAGGTGCCGTAAAGATCCGATTAAGAAGTCTTATGGCTGCAATCGAATCCGGAAAGGGGGAGAAGTAATGAGCAATCAGAATCAGAGCCCTCATTTCGTCAAAAAGATAATGTTTACGAAAAAGATGAAGAAGGATTACACCATCCTTTCGCCGATGATGTGTCCGATTCATTTCAGACTCTTAAGACCGGTATTCCAAAGAGTCGGATACAAAGTGGACATTATGGAAAACGAAGGACCGGATGTAATACAGAAGGGACTAAAATACGTACATAACGATATATGTTACCCATGTTCGCTGATCACCGGACAGATGCTTGCTACAATGGAAAGCGGCAAATACGACCCTGACAAGGTGGCGATGATCATCACGCAGTCCGGCGGAGGATGCAGGGATTCGAATTATATCAATCTTATGAGAAAGGCGTTTGAGAGAGCAGGTTATCCGAATGTTCCTTTTATTTCAGCCAACACCTGGAATATGGAATATGCGCCCGGAATCTTTTTGTCGCCCTTAACGCTTCTTTCTGCGGCAGCCGCACTGGTCTACGGCGATGCGCTGAATCTCGTATCCAATCAGGTGAGACCTTACGAAGTCAATAAAGGCGATACCGATAAACTGTTGGACGAATGGATCGAAAAACTCGGAGACGGATTTTCCAAGGGCAAAGGTTTCAGCGTGTCCGCGATGAAAAAGACGGTAAATGAGATCTGCCGTACTTTTGCTGAAATAGAGATCAAAAAAGTTCCCAAGATAAAAGTGGCTGTTGTCGGAGAACTGTATCTGAAATATTCCGTTCCCGGAAACAATCATCTCGAGGAGTTCCTTACTGAACAGGACTGTGAATACTTCATTCCCACGGTGCTCGGATTCGGTGCTTACAAAACGAACGGCGCACTCGAGGATCTGAGGACTTACGGCGGCAGTCTCTGGAAGAGAATAATCATGGAGATTGTCATGAAATATTATTTCTTCATAGAGGATCTGCTGATCAGCGGAATAGAAAAATGGCCCCAGTTTACCGCACCCGAGAGAGTGAATGATCTGAAAAAACGTGCCGAAGGCATTATCGACACGACCAACAGCATGGGTGAAGGCTGGTATCTGGCTGCGGAAATGCTGGAACTTGCCGAACACGGATATGAGAATATCATATGTGTTCAGCCTTTCGGATGTCTTCCCTGCCATGTGGCTGTTAAGGGAATGCTCAACAAGGTCAGAAGAGTCAATCCGAGGATCAATTCGGTTGATATCGAATACGATCCGGGAGCAACAAAGGTTAACCAGGAAAACCGTATCAAACTCATGCTTGCCGTAGCCAGAGAAAATCTGAATACGGATGAATGATTTTGGAACAAGGATATTTACGGAAACGGAATGATAAATGGCAAAATATCACTGCTTAAGCGATGAACTGCAAAACAGAATTACGGAAGACAGGAAAATGCATAAAGATAATCCTTATGCATTTAAGGATGAGAATGTCGTACGACGTGAACAAAATCATGATACGGCCAATATCTGGCGTCCGGCTTTTGTAAGAGATGCGGAAAAAATAATGCATTGCCCGTATTATGTCAGATACATGGATAAGACGCAGGTTTTTTCGCTTTGCAAAAACGATGACGTGAGCAGAAGGGCAACCCATGTTCAGTTTGTTGCGAGAATAGCAAGAAACATAGGCAGCGTTCTCAACCTGAACTGCGATCTGATTGAAGCGATGGCACTCGGACATGACATAGGACATACACCGTTCGGACATGCCGGAGAGAGAAAACTGAGTGAGATCCTTTATAAAGAAAAGGGAATATATTTTAATCACAATATTCATTCGGCAAGAGTGTTAAGCACGATTTTCCCGTTAAATTTAAGCCTTCAGACGCTTGACGGCATCATATGCCATAACGGCGAACTCGAATGCAGGGAATACCGTCCGAAACCTTATGATGATTTTGAAGTCTTCGACGATAAAATGAGAAACAGTTATAAGGATTCCACCTATATAAAAACGCTCGTTCCTTCCACGCTTGAAGGATGCGTTGTCAGAGTTTCGGATATCATAGCATATCTCGGAAAAGACAGACAGGATGCGAAGAAACTCGGGATGATCAAGTCGGAAAAGGAATTCGAAGGCGGAGTGATCGGATCCACCAATGCCGAGATAATAAACAACATGATAGTCAATATTATCGAAAACAGTTACGGAAAAGACTATCTGAAAATGGATGACGAATTTTTTGAGGCTTTTTCCCTGGCAAAAAAAGAAAATTACGAGAAAATATATCTGAGCGATGAAATGGAAAAAGTGTATAAAGAACAGATCTATCCGATGTTCGATGCTTTATATGACGAGCTTTTAAAAGAGGCAAAATCCGGCAGAGAGGATACGATCTTTTACAAACATCACTTAAGATATATAGAGAATATCACTGCTCCGTACAGAAGGATAAATAATTACCGGGATGAAAGTTTTGAGGAAATGGTGGTTGATTTTCTCGCCAGTATGACCGATGATTATTTTGTCGAACTGTATGAGTATCTTTTCCCCGATTCCGATATCAAAGTGGAATACAAGGGATACTTTTCAAAATAGACAAAAAGGGTTATAATAAGATGTCGAGGCTTATGTCGGAGGCATTACATGAAGAAGAAAATTGCTATTTTTGCAAACACCTGGAATTCTGATATATTGTCGATGTTTCTGAATGAATTCAGAAAGGATTTACCTGAAGATTCATTTGATACATTTGTTTTTCTTGCGGCCAATTCATACGGCAGACCCGAGGAGAACAATAAAAGCGAATGCACAATACATACTCTTCCGTATCTGGAGGATTATGCTTGTGCTATTGTTTTTTCTCAGGGATTGAATTCCGTAGCCGCTAGAGAAGAGATATATGATGCCTGTCAGAAAGCCGGAGTTCCGACGATCTGCATAGGCGATTCGCACTCCGGTTTTTACAGCGTTAATGTGGATAATGCTCACGGAATGAGAGAACTCTGCGAGCATCTTTACGAAGAACACGGGGCAAGAAAATTTGTATTTATGGGCGGACCGACGGATAATGACGATTCCAATCTGAGACTGGAAGTCCTCCGTGAATTTGCTAAAGAGAAAAATCTTCCGTTTTCGGATGATGACGTTCATTACACCGATTGGGAAGTCAGAAAAGCGATGGAATTTGTTACTAACAGATATTCCACCAAAGAAAATCTTCCCGATGTTTTCATATGTGCCAATGATTTTCTGGCTATTTCCATCACGATTGCCATGGAAGTATACGGAATCAGTGTTCCGGATGATGTATACGTGACCGGATTTGATTATGTTAAAAGCGGAAGAACTTACTATCCTTCGATAGCGACGGTTAACCAGAGATATGACATGATCGGTTCGATATGTGCAAAGACTATTGTTTCTATTGAAGAAGGAAAAGATATTCCGAAGACTCAGTATACCTCCAGCGGATTTATTGCCGGCGAAAGTTGCGGATGTCACAGCCCCAGACAGGAAGATGAACTCAGAAAGCAGTATTGCCATTCGCTTGTCGGTAAAGAATATCAAGACAATTCAAGAATGGGTGTAATTTACGGAGTCAGAGCGGCATTTCAGGATTCCGGACGTCTTTCCACGCTTCCTCAAAAACTTCAGGATGTGATCTACAATTCTGACAATCTGGATATACAGAATACATACTTAATGCTCGATCCCATACTTGAGAGAGTGGCTACCGAGGAAACCAGAGAACTTCCTCAACTCAGATTTTCCGAAAAGATGCAGGTGGTACTTGCCAGACGAAACGGTGAGCCTCTTGATGTCAAGAATTTAAAACGACGCGAACTGATCCCGGATTATCAGAGCGAAGGCAGCAATAATATTTATTTTATGATGCCTTTGTATATCGATACGTTTGTCTGCGGATATTTTGTTATGTTATATAACGATATTTCGGTCAGAGACTGGATATATCAGGAATTTGAAAGTTGTATCCTTCAGTCGCTGACATATTACAAAACCAACATCAGACTTACCGCACTCAATGACAAACTGTCCGAACTCATGCAGACTGATGCACTGACGTCCTTAAAGAACAGAACCGCATTTGAAAATGCGAAAGCGGTGCTCAGGAATCATTATCTCTCACAGGATAATCAGAGATTTGCTGCGGTAATGTTCGACCTTAACAATCTGAAGAAGATCAACGACGAACTCGGACACGGTGCAGGAGACATCTATATCAAGAATTCGAGTGAGCTTATATGTAACACATTTAAGCACAGTCCCGTATTCAGGATCGGCGGAGATGAATTTGTGGCTATTGTCAAAAATTCGGATTATCCCGAAAGATACGAGCTTCTTGAAAAGTTCCGTTCGGAAGTCGAAAGACTCAGCAATGCGGATGTTCCTCCGATGAAAAGAGTTTCCGTTGCCAGCGGAATGGCTGATTTTGACGAGATCGAAAATGAAGATATCGATACGCTTTTCAAAAAGGCCGATGAAAGAATGTATGAGAACAAACGTCTCATGAAGGCGGGAAGGAATTAGTTTTATAAACATGACAGGCAAGCCTGCGGATTTTTCCGCGGGCTTTTTTAATATCAATATTTGCTAAAGATCTGTGAATCCGAGTCTTTTCAAACATTGCCTATACTTTTGCGGATGTGCATTTGGAAACATAAAAAAGAAAGACCCGGGGAAAGGGTCTTTCTTAGGAGAAAATGAATAAAAGTATTAAAAATACTAAAAATGAGGAGTGTCGGTAAACATATTACCGAACAATGAATAAATGATTTAATCCGATTATATTTTTTAACTGTGAAAAAAGTATGAACAAAAAAATTTTTTGATAAATTAATGCTTTTTTATCAATATTTTTTTATTTGCTTAAGTTGTCAAAAGAGTCTTTTAATGATAAAATTGAAATGATGCAATTATGGGACTACAAAACTTGGGGGCAAAGGAGTTTTATCCATGGATAACTTTACAGATAAACTTGCACAGAAATTAAGTGCTCAGGAGATGATAAAGGCTAATGCACAGGCAGAAGCCAATGAGATGCGTCGTCTGCAGGAACAGGTGGCACAGTATGAGGCTATTCTTCAGGATATGCGTAAGCTCAATTACAAAAACTCCGAGCTTTCCGATAAAATCAACGCTTTGGTGGATGAATCCATAAACAAGGTTCAGAGCGGCCGTTCAGATGTTGAAGAAGGCGAAACGGGCGAAACATCCAAGCATCTTTCAAGCGAGATCATCACAGCCATTGATGAGGCTTTAAGCAATCTTGATACTACCGTTGGTTCAGCTTTGAACGAATCGGTAAATAATACCCTCATGGTTCCCGTTGACGAAATGAAACAGTCATCCATGGAAGTTTCGGGATCCGTAGCTGCAGTTAAACAGATCGCCGAGGATTTCAAAGGCTCGGCAGATGACATCAGATATGCTTCCGACCTTGTCAGAAGCAGTGCGGACGATCTCAGAGACAGTGCTCTTGAAGTTAAGAATTCCGCTGAAGTTATGAATACATCGCTTGAAGGGATTATGTCCTCAAGTGAAGAAATAAAGAATACAACCGCGGAACTTAAAAGTTCCAACGACGAACTCAGAACCAGTGTCAAGACCAGCGTTGATAACGCTCTTTTGGCGATCCGTCGTGAAAACAGGGAAATTGCAGATCATTTGGAATATATCCGTTCCGGTATCGAGACGATAAACCGTCCGAGCGAGGAAGAGGAGATGCTCAAGAGAGAAGAGGAAGAAAGAAAACTTATCGAAGAGCAGCAAAAAGAAGAAGCCCGTCAGATCAAGGAAGAGGAAGACAAGAAAGCATTACAGGAAATGTTCAAACAGTCCGACGACTTCGTACATAAGGAGAATGTCAAGGTATACCGTAATGTCCAGGCTGTTGTTGTTGATGAATTTAAAAGCCAGACTGAAGGACTTACAAAACATAACAGAGAATTGTATGCAAAGCTTAAGTCCACAAAACTTGCGGTTACCATTGCGATAGTTCTTGGAGCAGCTAATCTTATTCTTACATTACTTATGGTTTTCCATGTACTGTAAGGCTCGGGAATTATCGATAGAAATATGAGATTTTTTACATTTCACCATAAACGTATCAGAGCTACTTTTTTGATTACAAGCCTATCCGTATTTGTTTTAGGCTTGTTTTTGTTGCCGAATTTCACACGTTATTCTTCGGAAGGAAAAAATCTTTTTACCATATGGCTTTTCGGCGAGGAAATGGGCTCGGTGGAAAGCAAGGAAGAAGCAGAAGAACTGATCTCTTCGGTAAGAGAGGAACTTGCTTCGAATCAGTCGAATCTTTATATGGTTGAAGATCTTCATGAAGAACTTATCGGTGAGGAATCCATATACAAACAGGTTGACGAAACCGATAAAGTATATGAAAAGATTAAAAGAGCGTTCAAAGCCCATCAGAAGGAAACTCTGACGAGAGCATATATGGTGAAGGTCAACAACACGACTGTCAATCTTGCAAACGCGGGAGATGTTGACGAACTTCTTACCAGGGCGATAGACAAATATGATGAAAACGATGAGTATGAGGTCAAAACGGAGATCAATCAGGAAAGGATCATGTCCACTCTGACGGCCAGACTTTCAAGAAGAGACGTTGAGTACGACCAGGTAACATTTGAAGCCGGTGCGGGAAACGCATTCGGAAAGGATATAGCCGAATCTGAACTCATCGAATACATGGACTTCAAAGACATCACTCAGGGGATCACGAATATCGGATTTGCAGAAGAAGTTGAAGTGGCCGAAACATATATTCCGAGGAGCGAGATCGTCGATGTCGATACAGCTCTTTCGTTATTTACGGAGATGCAGGAGATCCAGCAGATCTACGATGTGCAACCCGGGGACACTCTTTCGGCGATTTCCGGCAAGGTCGGTATTTCCATGGAAGAACTTGTGGAACTTAACAGTGAATATTTAAAGGACGTCAATTCCACGATCCGTGCGGGACAGAGCCTTATCATAACGGTTCCGGAACCGGAACTTTCCATTCTCTGGACCAGAAGGGAAATAGTCGAAGAAAGCTATGAAGCTCCCATTGTGTATATTGACAATGACGACTGGTATACGACCAAATCGGTTGTTCTTACCGAGCCTTCCGCAGGCTTCAGAAAGATTGTTTCCGATGTAACTTATAAAAACGACAATCTAATAAATAAAAATATAATCAAAGAGGAAATACTTTTGGAAGCGGTTGCCAAAGTGGTTGAACGCGGAACGAAGGTTCCTCCCACATTTATAAAGCCCATTTCCGGTGGTAAAGTATCAAGCGGTTTCGGCCCGAGAAGTTCACCCGGCGGAATCGGTTCGAGAAATCATCAGGGTGTTGACTTTGCGATACCTATCGGAAGTACCGTTATGGCTTCAAGCGGCGGTACGGTTTCGGCTGCGGGATGGAGCGGCGGATACGGATATATGGTTCTTATCACACATCCCGACGGTTCCAAGACGAGATATGCACATTTAAGTAAAGTGCTTGTTTCCGTTGGACAGAGAGTATCCCAGGGTGAAAAGATCGCGCTTTCGGGAAGCACGGGTATTTCCACGGGACCCCATCTGCATTTTGAGATCATCATTAACGGTACTCCCGTTAATCCGATGAATTATATTAACTAAAACTTTCTTAAGATAGATTATTTACTGATTGAAGATGAAATAACAAAGTTTAGATCGAAACCCGCCTTTCGGTGTGGGATAAGGTTTTGAGGTAACAATGGAAATCTACAGAATAAGAGGAGGAGCAAACCTTAAAGGGACGGTTGATATAAGCGGTGCAAAAAACGCCGCACTTCCCATTCTGGCTGCTACGATTCTTACAGATGAGACAATTACATTAGAGAATGTTCCCAAAGTCAACGACACGATAATCATGGTCGAGACATTGGAAAAGCTTGGCGCAAAAGTCAATTATGTGGATGACAATACACTGGAAATAAATACATCCACCATCGACAAGTTTACCGTCAATAATCCGAACATCAAGAAGATCCGTGCGTCATATTATTTTGCGGGCGCTCTGCTCGGTCGATACAAACAGGCGAGAGTTCCTCTTCCCGGAGGATGCAATATCGGCGGACGCGGACTCGATATGCATGAAAAAGGATTCGAGGCACTGGGAGCTGATGTTACCATTACGGCATCGGAAATAGTCGTGGACGGAACGGTAGGACATCTGAGCGGAACAAGGATCTACATGGATAAGGTTTCGGTCGGAGCTACGATAAACATTATGCTTGCAGCCGTGCTCACACCCGGAAAGACAATTATTGAAGGCGCAGCGAAAGAACCCCATGTCGTAGATGTGGCAAACTTCATTAACGGTATCGGCGGTCATATTACAGGTGCAGGTACGGATAAGATAAGAGTTAACGGGGTTCCTTCGTTAAGAGGCGGCTCGTATGCTGTTATCCCCGATCAGATCGAGGCCGGAACATTCATGATGGCGGCAGCGATCACCCATGGTGATGTGACAGTGAACAATGTTATACCTACCCACCTTGATTCGATCTCATCCAAACTTAAGGAAATAGGCTGTAAAATAGAAGAATCCGATGACTGGGTAAGAGTGATCGGTCCCAAGGACAGATTAAGGAGAACACAGGTAAGAACACTTCCGTATCCCGGATTTCCGACAGACATGCAGCCTCAGATCTCCGTGGCACTCGGACTTGCGGACGGCTGCAGTACGGTAGTTGAATCGATCTTTGACAACAGGTTCATGTATGTCAACGAACTCAAGAAGATGGGCTGCAATATAGTGGTGGACGAGTGTACCACAGCTTATATCGACGGCGTGGATTATTATCAGGGTGCCAATATGACCTCTCCGGATCTTAGAGCCGGTGCCGCGCTGGTGCTTGCCGCTCTTGCCGCAAAGGGAGTGTCGGACATAGACGGAATCGAATACATTGAACGCGGTTATGAGAATTTTGATACCAAACTCAGAAGTCTGGGAGCCGATATAGTAAAGATGGAAATTTAATCACAAAGACTGCTTAAAAAAGCAGTCTTTTTTCTTTTATGATTCATCATAAAGTGGTACAATTAATATGTTATCGTTTCATAAAATTTTTAAGAGAAACTCTTTATTTAAGGGGATAAAATGGCTTTTGCACATCTTCACGTCCATACGGAATACAGCCTTCTGGACGGTTCAAATAAAATTAAAGAATATGTTAAGCGTGTCAAGGAACTCGGTATGACACATGCCGCAATTACTGACCACGGAACCATGTACGGATGCATTGCGTTTTACAATGAAGCAAAGAAACAGGGTATTGTTCCCGTTATCGGATGCGAAGTATATGTTGCTCCGGGCTCGAGACTGGTTAAGGAAGCCGGTGAGAACAAATATTTCCATCTTGTACTTCTTGCCGAGAATGATGAAGGCTATCACAATCTGATGAGACTGGTATCGCTGGGCTTTAAAGACGGATACTATTACAAGCCGAGAGTGGATAAGGAAATACTCAGAGAATACCACGAAGGCCTTATCTGTCTTTCCGCATGCCTTCAGGGTGAAGTTGCCGTAAATCTGGTTGCGGGGCTTTACGATGAGGCCAAAAAGACTGCGATCGAATACAGGGATATTTTCGGAAAAGACAATTATTTTCTGGAAATTCAGGATCACGGTATAGCGGAACAAAAAAGAATAAATCCCGATATTTACAAGCTTTCCAAAGAACTTGACATACCTTTGGTCGCTACCAATGACGTTCATTATACATATGCTTCGGATGCCGATGCACATGATCTTCTTTTATGCCTTCAGACGGGCAAAACGGTCAACGACACGGACAGAATGAAATATGAATACGGTCAGTATTATGTTCGAAGCGAAGAAGAAATGCTCTCAATATTCCCGTATGCGCCCGAAGCAGTTGCAAATACTGCACTGATTGCAGAAAGGTGCAATGTAAATCTGGATTCCAAGGGACCCAAACTTCCTCATTTTGAAGTGCCTGAAGGCTTTTCTTCGGAAAGTTACTTAAGATACAGATGCGAAGAAGGTTTGAAGAGAAGATATCCTTCGGATGACGGAAGAGCAAAAGAAAGACTTGACTACGAACTCGGGATAATCATCAAAATGGGATTTGTCGATTATTTCCTTATTGTCATGGATTTTATCGAATATGCAAAAGGAAGAGGCATCGCCGTCGGACCCGGTAGAGGTTCGGGTGCGGGAAGTATTGTCGCATACTGTTTAAGGATCACAAATATAGACCCTTTAAGATACAATCTGTTCTTTGAAAGATTCCTTAATCCCGAACGTGTTACCATGCCCGATATCGATATTGATTTCGGCGATGAACGAAGGAACGAAGTTATAGATTATGTAATAGAAAAATACGGTGAAGAGAAAGTATCGCGTATCATTACTTTCGGAACGCTTAAGGCTAAAGGTGTGGTCAGGGATGTTGCCAGAGTTCTTGGACTTCCGTATGATATCGGTGACAAGATATCAAAAGCCATTCCCGGAAGGATCAATGACGAGGAAGTCAATCTTACCAATGCGTTAAGAGTGAGCCCCGACTTAAAAAAGATGTATGAGTCCGACGAGAACGTCAAAAAGATCATCGATATGTCTTTGAAACTTGAATATCTTCCGAGACATTCATCCGTTCATCCGGCCGGAGTATTGATAGCGCCCAGAGAAGTAGAAGCATTCGTGCCTCTTTCAAAGGGAACCGATGATGTTCTGGTTACACAGTATGAAGCACCGACGCTGGAAGCACAGGGACTTTTGAAAATGGATTTCCTGAGCTTGAGAACGCTTACGGTACTTGAAAAAGCCTGCAACAACGTCAGAAAGTCGCGTGGGATCGATGTCGATCTGGAAGAGATCGATATGGATGACATTAAAGTCTACGATTATATAGGTACCGGCAATACCGACGGAATATTCCAGCTTGAATCCGGCGGCATGAGGGGCTTCATGAAAAAGCTTAAGCCCAAAAACCTTGAAAACGTTATGGCCGGTATAGCACTCTACAGACCGGGTCCCATGCAGTTTATAGACAACTACATAAGATGCAAGGAGAATCCGGATGCGATAACTTATCTTTGCAAAGAACTTGAACCTATTCTCGAATCCACTTACGGATGTATCGTTTATCAGGAACAGGTTATGCAGATCGTAAGGGATCTCGGCGGTTTCTCAATGGGCGGAAGCGATAAAGTTCGAAAGATCATGTCCAAAAAGAAACCCGAGGAAATGGAAGAACAGGGAAGACTGTTCATCTACGGAGACGAAAGCAAGGGAATAGAAGGCTGTGTAAAAAGAGGCATTTCCGAAGATGTTGCCAAACAGATCTACAGTGAAATGAAAACATTCGCACAGTATGCTTTCAACAAATCGCATTCTGCCGTTTATGCGGTGGTTTCCTATCAGACCGCATATATGAAGTATTACTATCCGGTAGAATATATGGCGGCTCTTATTACCTGTTTTACGGATAATCCCGTAAAGACCGCAGAATATATCAATGTGGCAAGGGATATGGGAATAGAAGTTCTTTCTCCCGACATAAACGAAGGAATGAACGAGTTTTCCGTAAAAGACGGCAAACTGATCTACTCTTTAAAAGCTATCAAAAACGTGGGCGGTCAGGTGATCGACAGGATCGTCGAAGAGAGAAACCAAAACGGAAGATTCGAGAGTCTTTCCGATTTCATAAGAAGGATGGGTACGAAGGAAGTCAACAAGCGTGCTATCGAGAATTTTATCAAAGCGGGCGCTTTTGACAATCTCGGCGGAAACAGAAGACAGTACATGATAGTGTACGAAAATATGGTTGATTCATATGCTGCCGAAAACAAGAGGCTTGACAGCAATCAGATGACCATCTTCGATATGCTTCCCGCTGAAGAGAAGAAGACGATGGATATAAAACTTCCCGATGTTGAAGAGTTTCCCAAAGACGTCATTCTTCAGATGGAAAAAGAGGTTCTCGGACTGTACATATCCGGACATCCGCTTGATGATATAAAAGAAGTCTGGAAAAAGAATATAACAGCAGTAACAACCGATTTTATCTATCAGAGCGAACTTGAAGGAAGCACTCTGCCGGATAAAAAGAAAGTTACGATAGGCGGGATAATTTCGAATCTGAATGTCCGTCTTACCAGAAAAAAGGAAACCATGGCGATATTCGAACTCGAAGATCTTTTGGGCTCCGTGGAAGCGATGGTATTTCCGAAAGCATATGAAAGACTTCGCGACAAACTTGTCGAGGATAAAACCGCATTTGTGGTCGGAAGGGTATCGGCGGAAGATGAGGCCGACTCCAAGATCATGGTTGAGGATATTTACTTTTTTGAGGATGCACCCAAAACACTCTGGATCAAATTCGAGGATATGGATTCATATTTCAGTTTATGGAACAGTGTGGCTTCGGTGCTTAAGAGTCATAAAGGTATTGACAATGTCAACATTCGTGTTATAAAAGAAAATAAATTAAAATCTTTAAATGACAAAGAATTCGGTGTATATGCCGATGAAACGATTGTGAAACAGATAGAAGAAATACTTGGAAAAGGTACTGCGGTTATCAGATGATGATCGTATCATGGAGGAAGAATATGGCTGAACAGATTAAAACGATCGGTGTACTTACAAGCGGAGGAGATGCTCCTGGTATGAATGCCGCGATAAGAGGTGTTGTAAGAACGGCACTTTGCAAAGGCGTGGCTGTAAAAGGTATCAAGAGAGGATATGCGGGACTTCTGGCTGAAGAGATAGTTGATATGGACAGAAGCAGTGTTTCGGATATCATAGATCAGGGCGGTACTATCCTCGGAACCGCGAGATGTATGGAATTCATGACTGAAGAAGGTCAGGCAAAGGGTGCCGAAATGTGTAAGAAACACAATATTGACGGTATCGTTGTAATAGGCGGTGACGGCTCATACAGAGGCGCGCTCGCACTTTCAAAGCACGGTATCAACACAATAGGAATCCCCGGAACGATCGACCTTGATATTGCATGTACGGATTACACTATCGGATTTGACACTGCTATAAATACTGCCATGGAAGCCATAGACAAAGTCCGCGATACTTCGTCATCCCATGAAAGATGCAGTATCATCGAGGTAATGGGAAGAAATGCCGGATACATAGCACTCTGGTGCGGTATCGCAAACGGAGCCGAAGATATACTTCTTCCCGAAAAATACGATTATAACGAACAGACGATAATCAACAATATCATTCAGAACAGGAAAAAAGGCAAACGCCATCATATAATCATTAATGCCGAAGGAATAGGTCATTCGACCAGTATGGCGAGAAGAATTGAGGCTGCAACGGGAATCGAAACCAGAGCCACTATTTTAGGTTACATGCAGCGAGGCGGTTCGCCTACCTGTAAAGACAGATTTTATGCATCGATAATGGGCTCATATGCCGCCGAAATCCTTTGCGAAGGAAAGACCAACAGGGTTGTGGCACACAGCAAGGGTGAGTTTGTGGATTATGATATCGATGAAGCTCTTGCAATGCAAAAAGAGATCTCGGAATATGAATACAAAGTAAGCAAGATGCTTTCGATGTAGATTATTCAAAAAATATAAAACGGTATCGGAACGGGAAAGTTTGGAATGACTGTGAAAAAGCACGAAACGATTACAAGTACATCCAACGGAAGAGTAAGATATATTCAGGCATTGATCTCAAAAGCATCTTTCAGAAAAAAAGAAGGCAAATATGTTGCCGAAGGGATCAAGATGTTTGAGGAAGCTGACGAAAAGGATATACTTGAAGTCTATGTAAAAGAAGACGCGATAACTTCTTTTGATGATAAGATAAAAAATAAACTTGAAAAAACGGGATATGATATTCTATCGGATCAGGTTTTCAAAAAAGTTTCGGATACCGTTACTCCTCAGGGAATAATCTGCATTCTCGGAATAAGAAATGTTTCTTTAAAGGATATTGTTTCCGAAAAAAATCCGCATATCGTAGTTCTTGAGAATATTCAGGATCCGGGAAACATCGGTACCATAATCAGGACAGCCGAAGGTGCTGGAGTAAGCGGGATAATCATGACAAAGGATTGCGTTGATATATTTAATCCGAAGGTCATACGCTCTACCATGGGAAGCATTTACAGGGTGAAGTTCTCTTTTGTCGACAGGGTTGAAGAAGCACTGGATATTCTTAAAGAAAACGGGATAAAAACATATGCATGTGCGCTTTCAAAAGATTCCCGCTCTTATGACGAATTTGATTATCAAAAGCCCGTTGCGATACTTATCGGAAATGAAGGGAACGGATTAAAGAAAAGTACCATCGAAGCTTCGGATGAAAATGCTTATATTCCTATGTGCGGACAGGTGGAAAGCCTTAATGCATCCGTTGCCGCATCGATAATGATGTATGAAGTGTTCAGACAGCGAAGACAAAAAGGCTGATAAATATTTTTAAAAGACTTTGAATGAAATAAAGGATGTTTGTACCTTATCGGACAAACATCTTTTTTAAGGAAGGAAATACCATGGAATTTGTAATATCCCATCTGGCAAAAAGTTACGGAAAACATCAGGTTTTAAAGGATGTAGATTATGTATTTGAAGAAGGAAAGATATACGGCCTTATAGGAAGGAACGGAGCCGGCAAGACCACATTGTTTAATTGTTTGAACAGTGACACGGAGATCGATTCCGGAAAGTTTTTCTTTCGAAACGGCGACAAAGAAGAAACTGTCGGCGCAGAAGACATCGGATATGTTTTATCAGCTCCGACCGTTCCGGATTTTCTGACCGGCAGGGAGTTTTTGAAATTCTTTATGGATATTCATTCGGACAAAATAAAGGATCCGAAATCCGTCGAGGAATATATGGATTATGTAATGATCCCCGAAGATGCGAGAGACCGTCTGATGAAGGATTATTCTCACGGTACCAAGAACAAGATGCAGATGCTCATCAATATTATTGCTGGACCGCGTCTCATGCTTCTGGATGAACCGCTGACTTCGCTCGATGTAGTGGTGGCGGAAGAAATGAAGGATATCCTGAGAAATCAGAAAGACGGAAGAATAGTGATCTTTTCCACGCACCTTCTGGATATCGCGCTTGATCTTTGCGAAGAGATAGTACTTTTGAACCACGGGAAACTGGAGGTTGTTGATAAGCAGGATCTGGATAACGATAATTTCAAAACTAAAATAATAGAGGCATTAAAAGATGCGGAAATATCTTAATACACTCAGGATCATTCTGAGTATTCGCAATACAATCAATATAAATGAGATCCTGCACGGAATAAGAAGTATCCCGTTTGTCGGGAAATATATAGGCGAAGAAATCTACGGGATAAGGATCGTAAAGATCATAGCAACGATCCTTTCGGTCAACATGGAGATAATCAAGGCTTTTTTCTTGAAACTTCTGATGTTTGCATTTCTGTTTTTGGCATCGGGAGCGGCGAGTTCGTTTAATGATTATTCTCAAAAGATCCTGTATTTGTACGGACTTTTGTTTTTCTGGCTGATCGGTGTTTTTTTGTTCAATATTTTTTACATTTCCGCCGAAACGGAGTATTCGGTTTTTTATCTGGGAATGGATGCGAAAAATTATATTATTGCCCAGTTTTTAAACAGGATCATAAACAATGTTGTCGGATATGTTGTTTTCGGGATCCCCACAGCACTGCTTTCGGGAGTTGAGTGGTATCTTGCACTTCTTATTCCTGTTGCCGGAGTAGGTATAAATACGGCAACACTCGGTGCACAGATGTTTGTATATGCAGCCGGACAGGCGGCCGGAAGGAAAATGAACAAAAGAGGAATTCCCGTTTCGATAGAAGGAAACATTGTTGTAAAAGTGATAATAATGTTTTTTATCTTTGTGGCGGCATTTGCACTGCTTCCGCTGATCGCTTATAAGGAAGATATTTATCCGGTTATCGCTGCTGTATTATGTTTGACTGCCGCTGCCAATCTGCCCGGAATAATCCTGATCCGCAAATTCCCTTTTAATCTCTACAAAACGGTACTGTATTCGGAAAAGAAAAGAAGTGAATCGGTTAAGAAGGCAGAAAAGAAAAGGATCGATAAGAGCAGGGAAGTAGAGATAAGCAGGACTTCGGCTGTAAGGACAGGGGCAAAAGGCTTCAGATACCTGAACGAAATGTTCATAAAACGGCATACCAAGATTTTATGGGGCAGACTTATATTCACCATTCTGGGAACTGCTCTGTCAATAGCGATAATATCGGTTTTTTTATATTTTGAGATAAAGTACTGCGATGATCTGTCAGAATCCGTCGTCAGATATGTTTTTTCGAAGCATTCCGGTCTGTTTATCATGATTTTGTTCAGTATCAATTCGGGAGCGTATATTTCGCATGCGATGTATGCAAACTGTGATTCGTCTTTTCTGATGTTCGGATTTTACAGGACGCCTGCGGCACTTCGCACCATGTTCAGGCTGAGGATGATATCGGTTATTAAATTTAATCTTATCCCGGCGATTCTGATCTCGGCTTTCAGTGTTGTCGCACTGGCATTAACGGGCGGTGAAGACTATTTCCTTCAGTATCTTTTTACCGTGATGACGATAATGATCTATATGGTATTGTTTTCGATCAGACACCTTACTCTGTATTATCTCCTGCAACCGTATGCGAGTGATTTCAGGATAAAATCCAAAGTGTATTTTACGCTGTCTTTTTTCATAGGCTTTGTATGCACGGTTTTGATCTTTATCAAAATCCCGGCATTTGTTTTTGCGGCAGCAGGACTGATCATTACTGCAATTTATGTTTTGATCGCAGACTTTCTCGTTCATAAATTTGCCGTTAAAACCTTTAGGTTAAGATAGCATGAAATAATTATTTTTTTTGAAAGTTAAATGTGTTATTCTGAAAATGTATAAGAATTGCAGTACGAATGTGAATTGTAGCGAAAACTGCGGATTAACTGACTGAAGGACATTCGGTGAATCCCGTGACTTGAATTGGAGGGACCAAATATGAGTATTGACTTGAACAGTATGCCGAAATTGGGATTCGGACTAATGCGTTTACCTGAAAATGACGGTGTTATCGATCATGAGCAGGTGTGCAGAATGGTGGATGAGTATTTAAAAACCGGAATGAATTATTTTGACACTGCTTATGTTTATCACGGCGGAAAATCCGAGGTTGCCGCCAGAGAAGCACTCGTTAAGAGATATCCGAGAGACAGCTTCATGCTTGCGACAAAACTTCCCGCATGGGAAATCAAAAAAGCCGAAGATGTCGACAGGATATTCAATGAGCAGCTTGAAAGAGCGGGAGTAGACTATTTTGATTTTTATCTTCTGCATTCCATAGAAGACGGATCGAATTACGATACATATGAAAAATATGATTGTTTTAACTGGGGACTTCAAAAGAAAGCCGAAGGAAAGATAAGACATTTAGGATTTTCGTATCACGGAAGCCCGGAACTGCTCAAGGAAGTGTTGGACAAACATCCCGAGGCGGAATTTGTACAGATTCAGTTAAACTATCTCGACAGGACAAATCCCGTTGTACGTTCGCAGGAACTTTACGATATTCTTCATGAAAGAAATATACCCATAATAGTTATGGAGCCGGTAAGAGGAGGCATGCTTGCTTCTCTTGCGCCCGAAACCGAAGCCAAGCTTAAGAACAGACAGCCTGACAAATCGGTTGCTTCATGGGCATTGAGATTTGTGGCTTCGCTTCCGGGCGTTATGACTGTATTGTCGGGAATGTCCAACGAAGAGCAGATGAATGACAATCTTAAAACATTCACGAATTTCGAACCCATGGAAGAGGATGAACTCAGATTGATAGATGAGGTTACGGCTGACATTCTCAGTATGCCTCAGATCGGATGCACGGCATGCAAATACTGCTGTGACGGATGTCCCATGCAGATAAGTATTCCCGATATCTTCAGAACGATAAATACACTGAGACGTTACCCCGATGACTGGAGAGCCAAAAACTACTATTCTGGACTTACCCAGAGAAGCGGAAAGGCTTCGGACTGCATCGGATGCGGACAGTGTGAAGGTGTTTGTCCTCAGCATCTGAATATAATCAGTCTTTTAAAGGAAGCTTCGGAGATTCTTGACTGATTTTTATTGTTTTTCATTTTTGGAAATTTTATAATAATACGGACAGAGCAGAATAACTTCTGTCGAAAGGGGAAAAGACAATGGCATTATATGAATCCGGAGAAATGTACCTTGAAACCATTCTCGTATTGCAAAAAAGAGGTATTGAGAATGTCAGGGCCAAAGATATAGTTAAAGAAATGAATTATTCCAAGCCGAGCGTAAGTATAGCTCTTTCAAACCTGAAAAAAGAGGGCTATGTAACCGTGGATGCAAACGGATTTATAGAATTCACGGAAACAGGAAGCAAGGTGGCCAAAAAGACCTACGAAAAACATACTGTTCTTACAAAAATGCTTGTTGAACTCGGTGTCAGTGAAAAAACGGCATCCGAAGATGCATGCAGGATCGAACATGTTATTTCGGATGAAACATTTAAGGTGATCAAAAAGCATTTCAAATAAATAAGGAGATTTCGGACAGAAATGAAAATAGGTATTATCGGTTTAGGAAATATGGGCGGAGCGATCCTCGGTGGGATCGTTACAAAAGGAATAGTTGAAAAAGAAAATGTTACCGGCTTTGATTTAAGCGATGCTTTAAAAGAAAAAGCAAAGAACAGTTACGGCATTAATATTGCAGGCGGAAATGAAGATGTTCTTGCAAACTCGGATGTTGTCATTCTCGCTGTAAAGCCCCAGCATATGGGAGATATGCTTTCCAAGATCAAAGATAAATGGAACAAGAACACACTTGTTATTTCTATTGCCGCAGGGAAAACGATCGAATGGCTTGAAAACAATATCGGATCCGACATGAAGATCGTAAGATGCATGCCCAATACTCCGGCACTGATCGGTGAAGGATGTACAGGCGTATGTGTCAATAAAAATGTCAGTGAGGAAGAAAAGAAAAATGCGCTCAATATCCTCTGCGCGTGCGGAAAAGCAATAGAAGTTACAGAGTCTCAGATGGATGCGGTTGTAGGAATAAGCGGAAGTGCACCCGCATATGTATTCATGTTCATCGAGGCAATGGCTGACGCAGGTGTGGCAGCGGGCCTTACAAGAGATAAAGCTTACGAATTTGCAGCTTCTGCAGTTAAGGGAAGCGCGGCTTTAATGCTTGAAACCGGAAAACATCCCGGTGAGCTTAAAGATATGGTATGTTCACCCGCGGGGACTACGATAGCTGCTGTTCAGGTGCTGGAAGAAGGCGGTTTCAGAGGAGTCGTTATGGATGCTGTTGAAGCTTGTGTCGAAAGAAACCGTGAGTTATAATTGCCTGAAACACTAAAAAGAAAATGATGATCAGTAGTCAACTTTTATAAGGCATAAACCATTGGCCGGGGCGCAAGCTCCGGCTTTTGCACGCTCTTTGGCTGCGATAAGAGACGAGATGGAAGAGGCATCTCGTTTTCCTTCGCCGATTTCAAGCAGAGTGCCGGTCATTATGCGTACCATATGCTGCAAAAAGCCCGTTCCGTGATACGTGAATGTCAGATAATCCCCATTCTTTTCTATGATTATGGAATCCACTTTTCTTACAGTGGATTTTTTCATTTTGGGATTGGAGCAAAACGATGCGAAATCGTGATCACCGGTCAGATGATTGGCTGCTTCCCTCATGGCATCGATATCCGGTTTAAAATCAAGAGCATATACAAATTTTCTGTCGAATACGGGTTTTGTGTCCCCGATGAAACAGGTATATCTGTATGTTTTTCCTACAGCATTGTATCTTGAATGAAATCTGTCCGATGCGATCTGACAGGAATCAACACAGATGTTGTCGGGAAGATAACGATTCATGTAGTCTCTTATCGCGTCAGGACTCATATTAACGGCAAAACGCGCATTGCAAATGTATCCTCTGGCGCTGACTCCGGCATCGGTCCGACCGCAACCGATAACCTCAATGTTTTCCCCGCACATCTTCGAAATAACGCTTTCAAGTTTGCCCTGAATGGTTTCTTCGACTTTGGGCTGATGTTCCCATCCGAAATATCTCGTTCCGTCATAGGTAAGGGTGAACTTGTAGTTCTTTTTTTCAGCTTTTCTAGCTGATTCGTAATCCAACGAAGATTCGAAATCTATTTTTTTGTTTTTCTGATTTTCGACCATTTTTATGTCCTTATTTTATGAAAGATTTGTCCTGTAAATCAGGGTGAAAATTTGTACTCAAATCATTATACTTTGAAAGCGGTCGGAATGACAAGATTACACGGCTTTTTCTTGACATTGGATGGACAAAATTATATGATAAAAGGGATTAGGTTTATGCTTGTGGGAGGGCAATTTTAATGGCAAAATACGAATGCAAAGTATGTGGTTATGTTTTCGACGAACAGCAGGCCGGAGAGTCCTTTGACAACCTGTACAGTTGTCCGGTTTGTGATGCGTCAAAGATCGAATTCAAAATAATCGAAGAGGAAGAAGTTCCCCAAAAAGAGGAAACAACCGAAGAAGGCGATGATTTTGTTTTTGAGGAAGCTGAAGAGGTTAAATCCGAGGAAAGCAACGAAGCGGAAAACAAGGATGACTCCGGTGAAGAAAATACATCCGAGAGTGAACAGACTTCTTCGGGAAGTTTTGCTGATTTTCTCAGAGAAAGAGAAAAGAGCAGTTCATATTCAACCGTAAGCGAATTCGGAAGTTACGGCAGAAAGGACTTTATCGATGAAGTTCTTGAAGAGAATGCTTCCGAAGAAAATAAAGAAGCCTCAGCAGATGCTGAAAATGAGTCAAAAACGGAATTTGATGAGATAGTTTTTGAGGAAACCGAAGAAAAAGAAGAAGTTCCGGAAGAGATTACCGCAGAAAACGACAGTCAGAACACTGAGGAAAGCGTAACGGAATCTGCAGATAATGCGGAACTCGAAACTTCAGAAACGACAAATAATGAAGAGACTGAATCTTCAGAACCTGAAAAGAAAGAAGAAACAGGATTTGTCATAGAAAAACGTCAGGAATTCTGGAAGAAGGATGACGAAATCAAGACGGAAGAGCCTGTTCCCGCAAAAGAAGAAAAATCAGCATTTATCCTGAATCGTACAGGAAGTGTACAAAGAGTGATCGGTCAGGATGATAACGGTTTTGCTCCCGAAACTTCCGAGAAAGAAGATTTTGCAGAAAAAGAAGAGAATAAAGAAAACAGTCTGATCCAGACATTCTATACAAGCGGCTCATCCGTAAAGACGGAAGAGGAATTAAGGGCTGAAGAAGAAGCCAAGAATAAAGAAAACGATTTCGTTCCTCTTTGGGGCAACGGACTGGGTACAGTACAAAAAGTAGTAGGTGCCGAAAAAGTTGAAACTTCCGATGGTTCAAGTGAACCGATGATTGATGATTCCGAAGAACTTGTTTTCGAGGAAGCACCGGTCGAAAACTATAACGATTCGTTTGAAGAAAACGAAGAAACCGCAGCAGAAACCGAGGAAATTGCAGCAGAAACTGAAGAGGTTGCAGCGGAAACAGAAGAAACTGCAACAGAAACCGAAGAAGTTGCAACGGAAACAGAAGAAACTGTAGCAGAAACCGATGAGGTTGCAGAAGAAAACGTTGAAATACCCGAAAATGAAGTTGCGGAGTCTGTTGAAGAAGAGATCAGCGAAAGCATTTCTGAAGAAACAGAAAGTGTTTCGGGAGAAATCAAAGCCAACGAACCGGATGACGAAGGAGTGGTATTCCTTAACTTCGGCGATGAAGAGGCGGAAACGGAAGACGATTTCTTTACAGAACCTTCCAATCCTGATGAGATTTCAGATGAAGTGACCGAAGAAGCGTCAGAAAACACCGAGCCTGCTGCTGAAGCAGTATCGGAAGAAACAGCAGCGGAAGAATTTGAAACAATCTTTGAAGACGCTGTAACAGAAGAAGCTGCCGCAGAAGAAATTACAGAAGAAGTTGCAGAAGAGACTGCAGAGGAAAACGCTGAAGAAGCAGCAGTTGAAACAGAAGAAAACGCAGAAGAAACTGTTGAAACCGAAGAGGCAGCAGAAGCCGAAGCAATCGTTGAAGAAACTGTATCAGAAGCAGTTGTTGAAGAAAGTACAGAAGAACCTGCAACTGAAGAAGCAGCAGAGGAAATCACGGAAGAAGCAACAGCTGAAACAGAAGAGACTGCGGAACCTGAAGCAATCGTTGAAGAAACTGTAGAAGAAGCAGTAGCTGAAGAAAGTATAGAAGAACCTGCAGCCGAAGAAGTTGCAGAGGAAACCACAGAAGAAGCAGCAGTTGAAACCGAAGAGACTGAAGAGACTGCAGAACCTGAAGCAATCGTTGAAGAAACTGTAGAAGAAGCGGTTGCAGAAGAAAGTACGGAAGGATCTGCAGCAGAAGAAGCAGCAGAGGAAACCACAGAAGAAGCAGTTGCTGAAACCGAAGAGACTGCAGAATCTGAAACAATTGCAGAAGAAAGTATAGAAGAAACTGTGGCTGAAGAAGTTGCAGAAGAAGCCTTAGAAGAAGCTACCGAAGAAGCAGTTGAAACTGAAGAGGCTGCAGAACCTGAAGCAATCGCCGAAGAAACTGTAGCAGATGAAATTACAGAAGAAGCCGCAGAAGAAGTTGCAGCAGAAGAGAATACAGAAGATACTGTAGCAGGAGCCGTTCCTTTCTTTGCAGGTGTTGTTTCGGAAGATAATGAAGCAGTAGCTGAAGAACCGGAAGAAAGCGTTGAAGAAAACGCAGAAACTGAAACTTCAGAAGAAATAAATGAAAATGAAGCAGCTGAAGAAAGTGCAGAAGACCAGAGAGGTTATATCTGTCTTGATGAGAGCGAAGTAAACGAAGAAGGAAAACCCGTTGCCTACTCGATGCTTAAGAGAGATACCAAGTATACGGTTCTTTACGATACGGAAGCTCAGAAGATATTTGATGATTACAGTCTGGTTGACGGTAATGTTTCCAACGGTCTTGAAAATATCATCCTTCTTCCCGCACAGTGCAATCCTCTTCCTTTAAAGAGAAACGCATATGTGGATACCAAGACTGTTATCGGTGCACTTACATCCTGCCCCGTAGAAGTTCTTCAGCCTTTCTGTTTCTCGAAACTGTTTATTTGGGGAGAACATATTCCCAACAATTCAAAACCCGAGAAATACACCAATCAGGCACTTGTTCTGGTAAAGGGTGAAGAAGGACATATACCCAATCTTTCCAGCAAGGAAGAATTAAGAGAAGAAGTTGAGATCGCAAAAGTAAGATTTAACGGAACTCCCGTAGGTATCGATCTTGTTGCCGGAAGAATCGAAGCAGATCTTGAGGCATGTGTATATGCAAAGGTTGATTTCGTAATACTTAACGATGTATCTTCGAGAATACTTCCTTACGCATTAAGAAGAGCAAGAAATTATCTTAACAGGGTTAATTCAAAACTTGAGATCCTTGTATGCGTTGAAGCTTTGAAAGATGCGCAGGAACTTGCAAAGATCCTTGCTCTCGGAGCAAACTTTGTACTGGTTGAAAGAGGATTTAATATTGATATGGCCAACAGTATGACGGAAGCTCTCAAGGAAATCTGCAGAAGTACCGGTCATAACAATGTTCATGATCTCAATCTCAATGATATCTGTACAATAGACACGGATCTTGCAATGTATACCGATATAAGTCATGTATAAATATGCTTTGAAAAGCAAATAATAAAGGAATTCTTTTGGAGGAAAAAACATGGATAACAACAATCTGAACGAAACACCCGTACAGCCGGTACAGGAAGCACAGCCTGCACCCGCACCTCAGGCAGAAGCACAGCCGGTACAGGAGGCACAGCCCGCACCTGCACCTCAGGCAGAAGCACAGCCGGTACAGGAGGCACAGCCCGCACCCGCACCTCAGGCAGCACCTCAGCCTGCTCCCGAACCTCAGCCCGCACCTGCACCTCAGCCTGTACAGGAAGCAGCTGAAGAAGTAACATACAGCTACAATGATTCCTATGAGGATAATGAGGAAAATGCCGGAGGCGGAAAAGGACTTTCGATTGCCTCACTTATTCTCGGTATTCTTTCAATCGTATGTTGCTGGACACCCTGCCTGAACTTTATTTTCGGTCTGGTAGGTATGATCCTCGGCATCGTTGCCAAAAAGAAGAAAGCAGCAGGACCTGCTACGGCCGGTATGATAATCAGTATTATCGGTACGGTGATTTCATTACTGATAGTATTGATATACCTGATTTTGGTAATCATCTCAATTATTAATAACTCCTGATAAGAGATATGGAAAAAAGAGAGTTTAAGGATGATCTGACCGATACGTGGTTTAAACTGGGAATAGTTTTCGGTGTATGTATAGTTGCCGTTATAATTCCGGTATTTATCTTTTTCGGTGATTTTCTCACAAAGGGCGGAATGAAATGCGGTTTTCTTATGATAACTCATCTGTATTGCCCGGGATGCGGAGGAACGAGGAGTGTATATCATCTGATTCACGGTCATTTCATCAAGAGTTTCCTTTGCCATCCGTTTGTGCCGTATACTTTTGTTGATTATACATTTTTCATGATCAACACCATATTGGTCAAAACCACGAAAAAACTGGGCTTTACCGGATTCCCGATAACATACTCTATTTATGTGGGAATTGCAGTCCTTTTGGGACAATGGATAATAAGAAACATCCTATATCTCGGCTGGGGAATAACTTGTTTATAAAAGGTAGTCTTCGGACTGCCTTTTTTATTGTTTTTAACCCGAAAAAGAGTTAAAATAAATAGTGTGTGCATACACATAAGTCATTAAATGTAAAGGAGCAAAAAACTATGGATTACAGAGAGCAGTTTAACTTCTGGCTGGAAGATGATTATTTTGATGAAGACACCAAAAAGGAACTCCTTGCCATCAGAAATGATGACACTGAAGTGGAAGATAGATTTTACAGAGATTTGGAATTCGGTACCGGCGGATTAAGAGGGGTTATAGGTGCCGGAACAAACAGAATGAACTTATATACCGTAAGAAAGGCAACACAGGGACTTGCCAATTATATTCTCGCTCAGGGAACACAGGACAAGGGGATTTCGATCGCATACGATTCAAGACGTATGTCACCCGAATTTGCGGATGAAGCGGCTCTTTGCATGGCAGCAAACGGGATCAAGGCATATGTGTTTGATGCACTTCGCCCCACACCCGAGCTTTCTTTCTCGGTAAGATATTTAGGATGCACGGCAGGCATCGTTATCACTGCAAGCCATAATCCTCCCGAATACAACGGATACAAGGTTTACTGGGAAGACGGTGCTCAGGTTACAAGCCCCAGAGACAAAGAGATCATTTCCTACGTTAAGAACGTAACGGATTTCCATACAGTTAAGACGATGGACAAGGCCGAAGCGATAAGCAAAGGATTGTACATTCAGACAGGAAAAGAAATAGACGATGCCTTTATGGCTGAATTGAAAAAGCAGATCATCCATCCCGACATCATCAAAGAGATGGGTAAGGAATTAAAGATCGTTTATACTCCTTTCAACGGAACGGGTAATGTTCCCGCAAGAAGAATTCTTAAGGAAGTCGGATTCGAAAACGTTATCGTTGTTCCCGAGCAGGAAATGCCAGATCCCAACTTTACGACGCTCGAATATCCCAACCCCGAAGATCCCAAGGCATTTACTCTTGCTCTTAAACTTGCAAAGGAAGTTAATGCCGATATCGTACTTGCTACCGATCCCGATGCTGACAGACTCGGAATATACGCTCTTGATACAAAATCTGGAGAATATGTTCCTTTCACGGGAAATATGTCAGGTATGCTCATTGCAGAGTATATATTAAGAGAGCGTACAAAACTCGGTCTTATGCCTGAGAATCCCGCTCTGGTTAAAACCATCGTTACAACCAACATGGCGGATGTTATCACGAAGGCATACAATGTTAAACAGATAGAAGTTCTGACAGGATTCAAGTACATTGGTGAGCAGATAAAGTGGTTTATCGAACAGGGTACATACAATTACGTATTCGGTCTCGAAGAAAGTTACGGATGCCTTGCCGGAACACACGCCAGAGACAAGGATGCCATTGTGGCTGTTATGTGTCTTTGCGAAGTTGCGGCTTATTGCAAGAAACAGGGCATTACCGTATGGGATATGATGCTCGATATGTATGAAAAATACGGCTACTACAAAGAAGCACTTTATACGATAACCATGAAGGGAAAAGAAGGCAGTGAAAAGATAGCTGCCATTATGGAAGGCCTGAGAGCCAATCCTCCCAAAGAGTTTGCTTCATGGAAAGTTCTCGCAATGAGAGATTATACAAAGGACGAGAGAACAGATATAGCTACTGGTGAAAAGGCACCTACCGGATTACCTTATTCGAATGTACTTTATTTCGAACTCTCGGATGATGCATGGTGCTGCGCAAGACCTTCGGGAACAGAGCCCAAGATCAAGTTCTATATGGGTGTGAAAGGTCAGAGCCTCGCAGATGCAGAGGAAAAGGTAAAAGAACTTACCGATGCTTTAAAGAGCAAATTGGAATAGATACTGAGATTTAACGGTGTAAAAGGCGACGGAGGCAGCTATGGCCAGTGCAGGGGATTTATACGGCAAAGCGAACAGATATTTAAAAAGAAACGGGATTGAAAAAACGGCGATGGCCGTTGCGGATACCGCTTTGAGCAAAGCTCCCAAGAATTTTAAATATCAGCTTGCGACAACTGAAGAACTGAAGGCTCAGAGAGCCTGGAGCAAGAGATTTTCTTCGAGTATAAAATTTACGCTTGTAGTTCCTACATATGAGACGGATTCATTATATTTTGATGAAATGCTGGCCAGCGTTCTCGGACAGACCTACAACAACTGGGAAATGATAATTGTTGACGGTTCGAGAACCATGAGGATCGTTGATGAGATCGAAAGAATAGCCGGTGTCATTGACGGGAACATACCCGCAGGAAAAAGCCTTTCACTTGAAGAGATCAGAAAAAATTACAGGCTCTCGGTAGATATGGATGTAACATACAATTACGAGGGCTGTGTCATCAAATACGTCCACCTGACGACAAACGGCGGTATTTCCGCCAACTGTAATCAGGGAATAGACCTTGCAACAGGTGATTATGTCGGAATCCTCGATCATGACGATCTTCTTACACCGGATGCGCTTTATTATATGTCTAAGGCTTTGGTAAGCAATGAATACAAGGCAAAACTTATCTATTCGGATGAAGACAAAACTGATGCAAAGGGCAAGACATTTTACGAACCCAACAGAAAAGCCAATCTGAATATGGATATGATCCTGACGAATAATTATATCTGTCATCTGACTTTTCTGGAAAGGAAACTCATACAGGAATTAAGGTTCAGATCCGAATATGACGGTGCACAGGATTACGATCTTTATTTAAGAGCGTTGAGAGCCATGGAAGACCCCGAAGGACAGACGCTTCACGTTCCGAAGATCCTTTATCACTGGAGATGCCATGCTTTATCAACGGCCGGCAATACCGATGCAAAGGAATATGCTTACGAGGCCGGAAGAAGAGCGGTCGATGATTACTGTAAGGAAATGGGTTGGGCCGTAACGGTCAGTCATACGGCGCATCTTGGATTTTATCATATCGAATATAAAAATCTTCTCTTTTCGACCAGACCTGATATCGGAATGCTCTGCGGTCCGATCTACAAATTCGGTAAAATTTCCGGCGGAGCGATGCGTGAAGACGGTTCGGTGGTTTACCGCGGACTGGCAAAAGGCATGGGCGGATATATGCACAGAGGTTCTCTTGTGCAGCAGGTTGAAGCCGCAGATATAAGAAACATGAGGATCAATCCCGTTTTGGAAAATCTTTATGACGATATGGTCGAATCGAAACTTGCCAAGAATGCACCGGATTATGTCGGCATCAGCCTTGCATTCTGCAAAAGGGTGAGAGAGCTTGGTTACAGGATTATTTACGATCCCGATCATAAGAAGGAATAAGGGAACATTTGATGAAATTAAGCGTTATTATACCCAATTACAACGGGATACGATATCTTGTCAAATGTCTCGAAGAACTCGAAAAACAGGATTTTCGGGATTACGATATTATTGTTGTAGATGATGCTTCGACTGAGGAAGGCGTTGAATCGGTCGTTGCCGGATTTCCGAGAGCGAGACTCATCAAACATGATGTGAACCTGGGATTTGCGGCAGCGGTCAACGATGGGATAAAAGCTTCCGATTCGGAGTATGTATTTCTTTTAAATAATGATGCTTATGTGGATGAAGGGTGTCTTAAGGCAATCCTTAATGCCATTGAGCAAGACGGTCAATATTCAAATACTTTCTCCGTGCAGTGCAAAATGCTTTCGGCGGTTAACCATGCGCTGATAGACAATGCCGGAGATTTTTACAATATTCTCGGCTGGGCGAGGACCAGAGGAAAGAACAAGCTTGCTGACAGCAACAACAAACCTTCTGAGATCTTTTCCGCATGTGCCGGGGCGGCAATATATAAAAGAAGCATTCTTCTTGAACTGGGACTGTTCGACGAGAATCATTTTTCCTATCTTGAGGATGTGGATATCGGATACAGGGCAAAACTTTACGGATATGTCAATAAATATGAACCCTCCGCACGTGTATTTCATGAAGGAAGTGCAACGTCCGGTTCAAGACATAACGAATTCAAGGTAAGATATGCGGCGAGAAATTCCATACTCGTCAGATACAAAAACCAGACAGTGCTTCAAAAGATAATCAATTTTCCGGCAATGGAAACGGGAATTATCATAAAGCAGATATACTTCATCAATAAGGGACTTGGCAAAGCATACCGACAGGGGATCAGAGAGGGCAGGCGCGTAAAAAAAACAGCTGAAGAACGCAGTAAAAAGGTAGATTTTGATTCTGCCAAAAGAAAAAGAGCACTTGCCGTCGAATGGGAACTGATAAAAAATGTCATTTATTAATGCTTGAAAAAAAAGGCAATTTATTGTATTATTACAATTTGAGGGCGTCTGTAATATGGCGCAAAGTTGAATTATGATTAAAGACAATCAAACATTTTTTAACAGATTTCATGTAGTGCTTGATTGCATTGTAACCGCTTTTGCATATATATGTGCATGGTATGGCAGAATGGTGGTTTTCACACCGGTAAACCAGGGTGTTTTGCCGATGAAAACTTACTTTTTTGCGTTGTATTTTATTATACCGGGCTACCTGGCGGTTTTCGCCACGCTTAATCTGTACAAACCCAAGAGAATGGCTTCATGGCTGAACGAGTTTGTCGACATCGTAAAGGCAAACGTTGTGGGTGCCATGATTTTCCTTGTAGTTTTGTATTTGATCAATCAGAAGTATTTTTCGAGATCTCTGATCATTTTCTTCGCACTCGGAAATGTATTTCTGATGAGTCTTTACAGACTGATAGTAAGAAAGATTTTGAATTATATCAGAAAGAAAGGATATAATTCGAAACAGGTTGTTATAGTAGGATATTCGAGGGCCTGCGAACAATACATAGACAGAATCCTCGTCAATCCCCAGTGGGGATATGAGATCAGGGGTATACTGGATGACGAAGTTCCGGCGGGAACATATTATAAAGGAATTCAGGTACTCGGAAGGATAGACAATCTCGAAGTGATACTTCCTCAGAACAAGCTTGATGAGATTGCCGTTGCACTTCCTCTTAAGAATTACAAAAGACTTGAGGAAATAGTGGCCAGATGCGAGAAATCGGGTGTGCATACAAAGTTTATTCCCGATTACAATTCGGTCATTCCTTCAAAACCTTATACAGAAGATCTGTCGGGACTTCCCGTGATCAATATCAGAAGAGTACCGCTTACAAGCACATTCAACTGGTATATTAAAAGAGCAGTAGATATCATTGGCTCACTTGTGGCGATCATACTGTTTTCGCCCATTATGATACTTTCAGTGATCGTGATCAAGTGTCATAAAGACGGACCGGTATTGTTTGTTCAGGAGAGAGTGGGACTTCACAACAAAACCTTTAAGATGTATAAATTCCGAACCATGGTTGAGCAGAAACCCGAGGAAGAGGAAAAAGAGTGGACTACCAAAGACGATCCGAGAGTTACCGGATTCGGTAAGTTTTTGAGAAGGACCAGTCTGGATGAAACTCCTCAGTTTTTCAATATTCTTAAAGGTGATATGTCTCTTATCGGTCCGAGACCGGAAAGACCGCAGTTTGTAGAGCAGTTTAAAGAGGAGATCCCCAGATATATGGTTAAGCATCAGGTTCGTCCGGGACTTACCGGATGGGCTCAGGTGAACGGATACCGCGGTGATACTTCCATAAGAAAAAGAGTCGAATATGATATATATTATATAGAAAACTGGACCATTTGGCTTGATATACAAATTATCCTGCTTACGTTTGTAAAAGGATTTATTAATAAAAATGCGTACTAGGAGGCTACTTTTAATTTTTGTAAGTAGAAAGTTTATAATATGGCGAACAAAAGACCCTCATCCGCAGGCGTAAAGAGAAGAAAGAAGAAGAAAAACAGCGGAAACAAAGTAATAAGAAACATAATCATCGGTGTTGAAGCGGTAGTGCTCATCGCCGTGATTGTTGTAATGATTTTCGTGTTCAGAGGAACCGGCGAGGAAACAGGCGTTCAGAAATACGATATCAAACCCGAAGACATTATCATTAATGTCGAAGAAGACGATCCGACAGTAAAAGAGATCAGAAAAGGTTATACCACACTTGCTTTCTTCGGAGTTGACGCAAGAAACGGCACTCTTGAAAAGGGAACAAGAACAGATACCATCATCATCTGTGCCATAGACAATGAGACAGGAGAAACGCGTCTTTGCAGTATTTACAGAGATACGCTTCTTAATATTGGTACTCAGGACAAACCTTCATATTCGAAGTGTAATGCGGCATATGCATACGGAGGACCCGAAAGAGCCCTTAATATGCTTAACCAGAACCTCGATCTTTACATTACGCAGTTTATTACTGTTGGTTTTGACGGCGTTATGAAAACGGTTGATGCTGTCGGCGGCGTGGATATCGATATCCAGCAGAATGAGATCAAGTACCTGAACGATTATCAGGCTTCCATGTACTCTACGGAAACCAATACCGTTATTACAGACAATTATGTTCCCATTACCAATACAGGACTTCAGACTTTGTCCGGATATCAGGCTCTGGCATATTGTCGTATCCGTTATACAGCCGGAAACGATTTCAAACGTACAGAAAGACAGAGAGATGTTGTAACACAGATCGTAAGCAAATCCAAAAAGCTCGATCCCATAAAGATCTCAAAGATCTGTAACGATGTATTCCCTCTGGTTGCCACAAATATGGATCTTAACAATGATATTATCCCTATGGCTTCGGATGTGGGAAAATATGAAATAGTGGCATCAAGAGGTTTCCCGTTTGATGATAAGATTACAACCGGACTTTTGGGAGCAAAAGGTGATTGTGTAATTCCCGTTGATTTACAGAGCAATGTAGAGGAGCTTCACAGATTTTTATATCCCGATCCAAGTATTACATATACTCCTTCCGAAACAGTTATAAAGACCAGTTCAGATATAAAAGCTGAAGCGGCCAGATACGGAAAGTAAAATGAAGCGGTCTCCATATTTGCATATGGAGACCTTTTTGAAATATATTACATAAAAATAAACTTAAGTAAACGTATATTGTACAGAGAGTTTAACAGGGCAGCATGAACAATCCGACAGTAGATGTCATAATTCCTGCATACAAACCCGGCGAATCGTTTATAAAACTCGTCGAAATGCTGGAAAAACAGACATACCCGATAAACAGAATAATAGTGATGAATACAGAAGAACAGTATTACACGTCTCTCATGTATAATCATCCTCTTGATAAAGCGTATGACAATATCCATGTAACGCATATCTCGAAAAAGGAGTTCAACCACGGTCGTACCAGAAGGGACGGAGTTTTCAGATCGGAAGCGGATATCTTCGTTATGATGACCGATGATGCGGTTCCGAAAAACGAGGAAATGATCGAGAGGCTTATCAATCCGCTGATAACGGAAAAAGCCGTAGTGTCATATGCGAGACAGGTAGCCAAAAGAAGTTCGAATGAAATAGAAAAATTTACCAGAAACTTCAATTATCCGAGAAAGTCGGTTTTGAAAGGCGAAGCGGATGTGAAGGAAATGGGTATTAAAGCGTATTTCTGCTCAAATGTCTGTGCAGCATACAATCGTGAAGTATATGATAAACTCGGCGGATTTGAAGAATACATTATCTTTAACGAAGATATGGTGTATGCCGCACACGCGATCAAGACAGGATACAAGATAGCTTATACGGCGAATGCGGAAGTTATCCATTCTCATGATTACGGCAATATAGCGTTATTTAAAAGAAATTTCGATCTCGGTGTGTCGCAGTCCGATCATCCCGAGATATTCAAAAGCGTTTCTTCCGTCGGAGAAGGAAAAAAGCTTATAAGCAGAACGATAGCCCATCTGAAAAAAAGAAAAAAGAGTATTCTGATACCCAAACTGATAATAAACAGCGGTTTCAAATATCTCGGATACAGACTGGGATATATGTATGAATTCCTGCCGAAATGGCTAGTGAAGAAATGTTCTTCTCTTCCCGAATACTGGACGGGAAAAGAAATGTATGAGAATCAGAAAAAGATCAATTATCATTCGGGATACGGGATCACGGAATCCGAAAGAGTGGACGGAAGACAGATCCACAAAGCTTCATCCGAGAATACCACTTACAGGGATGACGGCAGAAAATCCACTTTGAGAGACGAAATAAAATTACGACCGAAAGATAAGATGATCGATCGTTCCAATGCACCCAGACCCAATCCGGAAGTGGCGTGGAAGAGCGATACCGAATAGGAATTTTTCATAGTATATTCAGATCATTGTCACATTTTTTTAACAAATTGATACGATAATCAGGCATTATAAAATTATTTCTTTTGAAATCGAGGAGGCGATAACATGAGCACGAACGAAAAAGGAAGAAAACCAAATAAATTTGTCACATTTCTTTGGATGGTACTTTTCGGAATAGTATTCGGAATTTGTGCATCGGTTACGTTTACGGGATTGAGTATTTTGTCTTATAAATTTGTGATTCCCGGTACGGAAGGAAGTATTTCTTCGGGTACTAATCTGACACAGTTAACCATGCAGGCGGATCCCGTAAAGGATGAAACCGGCAATCATCATGCGGAATTACAGACAGAACAGGAAGAAAAGATCGCCGAAGTGGAAGATATAGTCGTAACCGCCAACGAGGATCTTTCGGTTGCACAGGTTGCGGAAAACTGCATGCCTGCAATTGTATCCATAAATGTTGTCGGAGAGTATGATTACGGCGGATATAAGGCTGAAGGCGAAAGTGCAGGCAGCGGGATCATAGTAGGAAAAAGTGATACCGAACTTCTGATCGCAACCAATTACCATGTAGTTGAGAGCAATAAAACCATCAGCATAAACTTCTGTGATGATTCCGATGCACCCGCAACGGTTAAGGGCAAGAAGGTATCTATGGACCTGGCTGTTCTTGCGGTCGATCTTTCCGAACTGTCGGATAATACCCTTAAGAACATCGGAATAGCAACACTCGGAAATTCCGATGAGACAAAAGTCGGCGAAGGTGTTGTGGCAATAGGAAATGCCATGGGCTACGGTCAGTCGGTTACATCCGGTGTCGTAAGTGCATTAAACAGAGAAATTGTTACCGAATCAGGCGAGACAGGCAATTTCATTCAGACGGATGCGGCTATTAACCCCGGTAACTCCGGCGGTGCGCTTTTAAATATGAGAGGCGAGCTTATCGGTATCAACTCCGATAAACTTTTCGGAAGTGCAGTTGAAGGAATGGGATACGCCATTCCCATTAACGAAGCAGAGCCCATAATCCGTGAACTTATGAATAAGGTTCAGCTTGTGGAACTTCCCGAGGATCAGCAGTCATATTTCGGTATTTCGGCAGTGGAGATCAATTCCACGCTTTATACGAACGAAGGTACCATAATACCCAAGGGTGTATATATTTCCGAAGTTGTTCCCGGTGGAACCGCAGATTCGGCAGGACTTACAAGAGGCGATATCATTACCGAGTTTGAAGGCGATTCCATAGTTTCCATGGCTGAGTTCAAGAAGTATCTTGCATCCTATTCATCGGGAAGCAAGGTAAGGATTACATATAAGAGATATAATGCCGTAACCTTTGAATACGAGGAATTCACGGTGGACGTTCTGCTACAGGGCAAGAAATAACAGCTTTGTACAGCTAAAAGCTTTAGGGGAAAACCCATTGATTACTGAAAGAAAGGATTTAATTCAATCATCGTCCGGGAAGATTGGATTATACGAGAAAATATGAATAACGAATACGAAGATGTTTGTTCGATATGCCATCGGACCGAGAGAACCGCAGGCAGAATGCTTAAGATGAATGACACACTCTGCATCTGCATGGACTGTCTGCAAAAAAGTACTGATATGCTTAATCAGTCGCCGTACAAGGAAATGCTCGGAATGGATCCTTCGGAACTTTCGATCATGATGCCGGGCATGCCGAATCCTTCTGTAGAAGCAGCGGCTGAAGACAAGGCGAAGATTGAAACATCGGAAAAAGAAGAACCCGACGGCGGTGATAAAAAAGAAGAACAAAAGGAAGAGAAAAAGACTAACCAGTCTGCTCCGAGAGGCGGAACATTCTTTTTGAATCTCAACGATCTTATGGGAGGAAATATTAATCCGAGAACAAAGATCAAGAAAAGAAATCCCGATGAGAAAAGTGAACCCATCATCAAATTAAAAGATATTCCCGCACCTCATAAATTAAAAGCTCAGCTTGATGAGTATGTGATTGGTCAGGAAGAGGCAAAAAAGATTCTTTCTGTTGCGGTTTACAACCATTACAAACGTGTGGCTACGGGAACGATGGATGAGATTGAGATTGAAAAATCAAACATCCTTATGCTCGGTCCTACGGGATGCGGAAAGACATATATAGTTAAGACACTTGCCAAACTCCTTGATGTTCCGCTTGCCATTGCCGATGCGACCGCACTTACCGAAGCAGGTTATATCGGTGATGATATCGAAAGTGTTGTAAGCAAACTTCTTGCGGCAGCAGACAACGATGTGGATAAGGCGGAATGCGGGATCATCTTCGTGGATGAGATCGATAAGCTTGCCAAAAAGCCCAATACAAATCACAGGGATGTGTCAGGTGAATCCGTTCAGCAGGGAATGCTCAAACTCCTCGAAGGAGCCGAGATCGAAGTTCCGGTCGGAGCGACCAGCAAAAATGCCATGGTACCCATGACAACCGTTAATACGAGAAACATCCTCTTCATCTGCGGCGGTGCGTTCCCGGATCTTGAAGAGATCATAAAATCCAGACTCTCCAAGCAGGCCGGTATCGGATTTAACAGCGATCTTAAAGACAAATACGACAAAGATCCGAAACTTCTGCATAAAGTAACTACGGATGATATTAAAAAATACGGAATGATCCCCGAATTCGTAGGAAGACTTCCGATAATCTGTCCTCTCGACAGCCTTGATGAGGATGCACTTGTTGCCATTCTCAAAGAGCCCAAGAATGCAATACTCAAGCAGTATCAGAAACTTCTGGAACTTGACGAAGTAAAACTTGATTTTGATGAATCAGCTTTGAGAGCCATTGCGAAAAAGGCCAAGGAAAAAGATACCGGTGCGAGAGCACTCAGGGCTATCATTGAGAAATTCATGCTGGATATCATGTATGAAATTCCAAAGGACGACAATATAGGCACGGTTACGATAACCGGTGATTATATTGAAGGAAAAGGCGGTCCGATAATAGGTATCAGGACCTGAATTATGGTGTGATTTATTGTGAAAGTTTTGAGTTCGAATATGCGGGATCGTTTGTCACATCCTCGCCGAACCATTCGGGAGGATTAAAAGACATTGCTTCTTCTCTGGATTCGAATTCGACTTCGGCAATAACGAGACCGGAAAGGTCACCTTCGAATATGTCAAGTTCGATCGTGTATTTTTCATAGGGGATCAGATAGCGTTTTTTATTGATGATCCTGCCATCTGATTTTACGATAAGATTTTCAAAGGATTCCTTGTTTAACGGGAGATTGTATTCCTCGTGCTCAAGGAGTCCTTTTCCTTTATATGTAAGATAATATTCATCATCTTCTTTGCGGACTCTGACAACGGGATTTCTGTTAAGATATCCCTGTGTTAACTGTTTGAATTTATACTGAGAAAGTTCAGGCATTTTATTAACTTTGAATTTTCTCTCAATCTCCACAAAAGCCATTTTCGCTCCTCCGAAATTTATACATTTATAGTCGCATAAATGTCTGATTATTTCAACACGAAAAGATAAGAAATCACGCCCTGCTTTTGAAGGCTTCGATTGTTTGTCCATCAATCAATTATGTGATATAATATATTAGTCAAAAATCGGTCCGTTAACACCCTTAAGGAGAGAGCATATGAGCGTAATGATTAAAATTATCGATTTTCTCGAAGACTTTAATTCTATTACTGTAATTATAAGATTGCTTTGTGCCGCGGTACTCGGCGGATGTATCGGTCTTGAAAGAGAAAAGTACAAAAGACCTGCAGGATTCAGAACGCATATCCTGGTATGTATCGGTGCGGCGATGACTTCGCTGATAGCACAGTACATCGTCTTTAATCTGGGAATTACTTCGGATGCAGCCAGAATACCCGCACAGGTTATTTCGGGACTTGGTTTTCTCGGTGTCGGAACGATATTCACCAAAGGAAGGGATCATGTCGTAGGACTGACTACGGCAGCAGGCATCTGGACGGTTGGTGCGATAGGCATTGCCTGCGGATTCGGATTTTATGTTGCGGCATGTGCATGCTCGGTCATTGTTCTTATAGCAACTTCCATTCTTTATACTCTCGAAAACGATAAAAAAGAGAGAAGAAAAAATGTTGAGATATATATTGAGATCGCCGATGCGCACAGAGTGAACGATTTCATTAAGATCCTGGATGAAAAGTTCAAAGCCAAGAACTTTATGGTTGTTTCTTCCAGAAGCGGTAAAACAGATAATATCGGAATAGAAGCCATATTTCCGATCAACAATTCACAAGAGGATAATGCTCTGCTTGACAGACTTGTGGAGCTTGAAGATGTTATTTATGCGATAGAAAGCATTCCCAAAAAACTCAGCTAGGAGAAATTGAAAGAGAAACTGAAATGAGCATAGTTGAAAAATTCGATAACAGATCGGTTCTTATATGGGGATACGGAATTGAAGGAAAATCCACACATAATTTCCTGAATAAATTCTGTAAAACATCAAGGATCGATGTCTTTGAAGGAAAACCGGAAGAAGCCGATTTTTCTTCGTATGATTATGTAATAAAAAGTCCCGGTATTCCCGGTGATTATCCCGATGAAAAATTCACATCGCAGACCGAACTTTTTCTGGAAGAGTTCAGGATAAGGACCATAGGCATCACGGGTACGAAAGGAAAGAGCACAACATCCAGCATGCTTTTTAAGGTTCTTTCGAATCTTATTTCAAACAGAGTGATCCTGGTCGGTAATATCGGTATTCCCTGTCTGGATTATTATGAAGAAATGATCTCGGACGATCAGGCGATAGCGGTAATGGAAATGAGCTGTCATCAACTGAATAATGTCAGGGTGTCGCCTCATTTTGCTGTCTTTTTAAATCTTTATGAAGAACATCTGGATTATTACAAGACATTTGAAAAATACATGAGAGCAAAAATGAATATCGCCGCATTTCAGGTGCCCGGCGATAAAGTTTTTGTGGGTGAGAGTGTTCCAAGGCTTGATACCAGAGGACTTGAATACAGGGTTCCCGAATTCGAAGAGAAAAAATACGATCTTAAGATCCTCGGACAGCATAACCAGTGGAATGCCGAATTTGTTAAAAAGGTTTGTGTCAGTGCATTAAAACTCAATGAGAGCGATGTTATATCCGAGATAGAAAAATTCGAAGGACTTCCTCACAGACTTGAATTTATCGGAAATCTTGACGGAGTGGATTATTATGACGATTCCATTTCAACGATTCCTTTCGCATGCATAAATGCGTGCAGGAGCATTCCGAATATAAAGATCGCGATCATAGGCGGAATGGACAGGGGAATAGGATATGAGGAACTTATAAAGTTCATTAAAGAAGAAAGAGACATCATGTTCCTTTGTGCATATGCCACAGGTGAGCGAATTTTTGAAGAAGCGGGCAAACCTTTTAACTGCAAGAAGGTCAAGGATATAGATGAGGCTTTGGAAGTGACATTAAAATATGTCGAGAAAGGCGATGCGGTAGTGCTTTCACCTGCAGCGGCAAGCTACGGGTATTTTAAGAATTTTGCCGAACGCGGTGATTATTTTAAAGAAAAGATATTCGGAAAGAAAAACGATTGAAAGGAAAAAGATGTTACCTTCGGATCCCAATATTTTATTAAGTTATATAAATACCAAACTTCGTGATGAGTTTTCTTCGCTTGAAAAACTCGCGGACGGACTTGATGTTGATCTTTACGAAATTAAAGAAAAACTCGCATCGATCGGATATGAATACAAAGAAGAAGTGAATCAGTTCAAGACAAAATAACGGATAATATGGATATATTTGAATTTGCTAAAGAACAGAAACTGAAAAAAGAAGCGCCGCTTGCCGTAAGAATGCGTCCCAGAACACTCGATGAAGTCGTGGGACAGGAAGATATCCTTGGCGAAGGGAAAATGTTAAGAAGGGCCATAGAAGCGGACAGGATCGGCTCGATCATTTTTTACGGACCGCCGGGATGCGGAAAGACCACACTGGCAAAAGTGATCGCACAAACCACCAAAGCCGAATTCAGACAGCTTAATGCAACCATTTCCGGTAAAAAGGATATGGAAGAAGTGGTCGATTTTGCACAAAAGGAATTTTCGTTTTCGGGAAAGAAAACGATTCTGTTTATAGATGAGATTCACAGGTTTAACAAGGCCCAGCAGGATTTTCTGCTTCCTTACGTTGAAGACGGGACCATAATACTGATCGGTGCTACAACTGAGAATCCCTTTTTTGAAGTAAACAAAGCTCTTGTATCAAGATCGAATATTTTCCGTCTTTCGCCTCTTTCCAAAGAAAATGTCAAAACGCTCATCAACACAGCCGTAAATGACACTGAAAGAGGACTGGGTGCAATGAATGCCGTTATTGATGAAGAAGCGGTTGAATTCCTTGCGGATGTTTCGGGTGGAGACGCAAGGGTTGCGCTTAACGGTGTGGAACTTGCGGTGATGACCACTCCGAGAGATAAAGAAGGAAAGATCCATATAGATCTTGAAGTAGCGGGAGACTGTGTTCAGAAGAGAACGCTCAAATATGATAAAGACGGGGATAATCATTACGATACGATCTCGGCATTTATAAAGAGCATGCGCGGTTCCGACCCTGATGCTGCCGAATACTATCTTGTAAGGATGATTGAAGCCGGAGAGAGTGTAACATTCATTGCAAGAAGAATGATGATCTTCGCTTCGGAAGATGTCGGAAATGCTGACCCGATGGCACTCTGTGTGGCAGTGAATGCTTCTCTTGCAGTAGAAAGAGTGGGACTTCCGGAAGCGGAACTGATACTTTCACAGGCTGCAATATATCTTGCATGTGCACCGAAATCCAATTCGGTAACAGTCGCACTTGAAGAAGCCGAAGATGCCGTAAAGAACGGTGGCAATCATCCCATACCCGCTCATTTAAGGGATGCACATTATCCGGGCGCAAAGGAACTAGGTCACGGAACGGAATACAAATATCCTCATCTTTATGAGAATCATTATATAAAGGAACAGTATCTTCCCTATGAACTTAAAGGAATGAATTTTTACAGACCGGGCGACCTGGGCTATGAGTCAAAGATCAAAGAGCATTTCAAAAAAATAAAAGGCAGCTGATGAAGTTGCCTTTTTTGGGTCAATTTTTATTCGAGTTCAGCGTCAAAATCGAAGGATGAATAGTAATCACGCATTTCGGAATAGTAGTCTTCATAATTGTCTTTGGTGAGTTCGCCTTCCTTTTCGAAGATCCACTTTAATATAAGATCGCTCGCATCCTGACCGTGATGCGCCATATCTTTGTAATAATCGGGATTTTCTATCAATTCGTGTTTCATGAAAAACGAATAGACATGTATGTTTTCATGTTCAAGAAGAAGAGAGGTGATGTATTCTTCGGCACGGATCTGTCTTTCAAGTTCACCGCTTCTTGAATAGAAATCAATGTAATATATGCTGTACGGTGTATAGTACACATAAAAATCCACATTCGGAAAATCATCCGCGATATCGGTCACATTCTGTGTTATGTTTTCAATGATGATCTTTTTGTCTTCGTCGCTTAAGGATGAAGCGGTGTTGCTTTTCTCAACGGCATTTCTGTCATAATTCGATAGTATTGCATTCTTTCCGAACGGATAATCGTTATTCCAGTTTGAGTAAGTGTCAAACGACGAAGGTTTGGAAGCTTCGCCTCTTTGGATGAGTATGAGCAGTGAATCGATGATCGCATATTTGTTAAACAGATAATTCACGTCATTAAAATAATTATTGTCGTAAAGATATTTCGGATAACTGTTTTCTTCATAATCTCGCTCGTCTTTTGTGTTAAAAAATCTGTTGCAGTCAAGTCCTCTTATGACCATTTTAAGATTCGGATTGTTCTCGCATGCGGTTCTGGAAAGATCTCCGACTTCAAGATAACTTCCGCCTGAAAAAGGAACCTTTATTCCTTTGGTACCGAAAAGTGAATCCATTACGGAAGGACGAAAACATTCGGTCATTGAACTGCCTAAGATCATGGCATTGTAATCACAGTTTTTAACGATACCGTCATTAAGATAGCGCTGCTCTTTAAGAATATAATTCTTTCCCGAAAGAGGAGCGTGGTAATGGATAAAAGGATCGACATAAACGACTATGCTTCCGCAAAGAAGCATTGTTGCGATCAAAACCGATATAAAAGATATGAAAAAGATTCTGCTTTTTTTCATCTATAAAACCTTTCGGACCAACGATCAGAAATTAAAATACAGGAATGTACTTACACCGCTTAATGACAGGAAACTCCATATAAAAAGCAGGAAAGTGAAAACAAATGTCAGGATATTCGGTTTAAAGCGGTCATACATCTTTTTGGAATTCGGGAGCAGGAAAGTGATAACAAATGCTGTGATAAGATATATGACTGCAATTATATTCGGGAATTTCTGCTCCACATCCGCCAAAGCGAAAAGCTGAATAAGTTCGGGTGTTCGGAACGCGTTAATGATTATGGGATCTACAGGGGCAAAATTGAACGAAAAAGCTTTTCCCAAAATGAAGATCGCATCCGTTACGGTATCCGCTCTGAAAAATACCCATGTGATATTTATGAAAATGAAAGTCACAAATCCGGAAAGCACGCAAAGGATCTTGTTTGTCGGTTTTTTGATCGCACGTGAAATGATGCTTAGCAGACCATGCATTATTCCCCAGATAATGAATGTCCATCCGGCTCCGTGCCAGAGACCGCTTAAGAAAAACACTATAAGGATATTAAGAACAAGTTTCGCTTTTCCTTTACGGTTGCCGCCGAGCGGGATATAGACATATTTTGTGAAAAATCTGGTCAGTGTCATATGCCATCTGTCCCAAAAATCGTTTATATTGACAGATCTGTACGGCGAATTGAAGTTTATCGGCAGATCGATATTGAACATTTTGGCTAGTCCGATCGCCATATCGCTGTATCCGGAAAAATCAAAATAGATCTGAAAAGTATAGCAGAGGATCACAATCCATGCGGAAACGGTGTTCAGACGTTCACTTGCAACATAACCATAGTTAACAACGGCTCCGAAGACATCCGCAATCAGGACTTTTTTTGAAAGTCCGATCGCAAACATAAAGAGACCTTTGGTAAAGTTTTCGGTATTAAATCTTTTCTTTTGCAGATCTTCAAACTGATTTATGAGTTCGTCGTGAGTAACTATCGGACCTGCTACGAGCTGGGGAAAGAAAGCTACGAAGGAAGCGTAGTGAAGAAAACCGTATTTTCCGACCTTGCCTTTGTAAGTATCGACGATAAAGGAAATCTGCTGAAAAGTGAAAAAACTGATCCCGAGAGGGAGCAGGATATGAAGGAGGGGCAGATTGCTTTTAAATACGAAATTGATATTGTCGATAAAGAAATCCGTATATTTGAAAAATCCCAGTACGCAGAGATTGGCTGTTACACCTAATATCATAAGTGTTTTGGATTTTTTGGTACCCCTGAATTTTCCGATGAAATGATAGAGACCGTAATTGGCGAAAATGCTTATGACTATAATAAGAAGATAATAATAGTTGAAATATCCGTAGAACCAGAGTGACATTCCCAAAAGAAAGCACTGTGCGACGGTATACTTTTTAAAACCGTTCAGTAAAAAATACCCCAGAAGGCAGAGCGGTATAAATATTAATATGAAAAGATAGGAATTAAAAAGCATTGTTTTTGTCCGCCGTTTTTTGAAATCTGCTTAAAATCCGTATTTTAAAGAACAAATTTCAATTCATTTACAATATTTTAAAAAAGTTGATGATAAAAAGCAATATGGGGGTTGAAATATGGTCTCAAATATTATAGAATAAACGCAATATTTTTATCGGGGTTTAATCCATATAACCATGATGGACAAGCTCAAAAGCCGTTAAACAGGCGGTCGGAGCCCAAGATGGACAAGAAAAACCGATGAATTTCTTTGATACTTGGAAGGTACGATAAGGAATTTGAGGACGAAATGAGCGAAACGATGAAAGAGTTGCTTATCAAGCAACAGGACAATAAAACAAATAAGATATTGGGGTACGCTTTTTTGGTTGCCGCCGTGCTGTCACTGCCGTGCGCAATCCTGGTGAGCCCCTTTTTTATTATAGGTATTGTTGCCGGAGCACTCGGATCGTTTTTGATCTATTTCAGAAGAATGTCGGTTGAATTCGAATATACGTATATCGACAAAGAGATAAGGATTGACAGAATATACAATCTCAACTCAAGAAAACAGGTTGATAAGATAGATCTTAACAAAATGGAAATACTTGCGGTTCACGGAAGTGATGCTCTGAGAGGATTTTCGCAAAGACAGGCAAAGATTTCCGATTATTCCGTGGGAGCGGACGATGAGGATACCAAAATGTACGAACTCTGGTATGAAGGGCAGAGAAAGATCCTTCTTTCACTGAATGACGATTTCATTCAGCCCATTCTCAGATTCTATCCGCAGAAAGTTAAGAAAAACTGACAGTAAATAAAAAAATATATAAATCAAAGGAGGTTGAGTAATGGGCACAATAGTCAAGGAAGGAATTACTTTTGATGATGTTTTGTTGATTCCGGGTTATTCACAGGTTATTCCGAATCAGGTGGATATTTCCACGAATCTTACCAAGACGATCAAGTTGAACATTCCGATGATGAGCGCAGGAATGGATACCGTTACTGAGAGCCGCATGGCTATCGCAATGGCACGTCAGGGCGGTATAGGTATTATCCACAAGAACATGTCTATTGAAGAACAGGCCGAAGAAGTTGACAAAGTAAAAAGATCGGAAAACGGTGTTATTACGGATCCGTTTTCACTCTCGCCCGAACATACACTTGCAGATGCGGATGCTTTGATGGGAAAATTCAAAATATCCGGTGTACCCGTTACAGAAAATAAAAAATTAGTCGGTATCATCACGAACCGTGATCTTAAATTTGAAACCGACATGACCAAAAAGATCAAAGAGTCGATGACAAGCGAAGGTCTTGTTACGGCAAAGGAAGGCATAACACTTGACGAAGCCAAGAACATCCTTGCCAAAGCAAGAAAAGAAAAACTTCCCATCGTGGATGACAACTACAATCTTGTCGGACTCATTACCATAAAAGATATTGAAAAGACAATTAAATATCCCCTTTCTGCAAAAGACGAACAGGGCAGACTTCTTTGCGGAGCGGGAGTCGGAATAACCGCAAATGTTCTTGACAGAGTAAAAGAACTTGTCAGTGCAAAAGTTGATGTGGTTGTTCTTGATTCAGCACACGGACATTCGGAAAATGTTTTAAAGTGCTTAAGACTTATTAAGGAAAATTATCCCGAACTTCAGGTTATAGCAGGAAATGTGGCTACCGGAGAAGCATGTAAGGCTCTTATCGAAGCCGGTGCGGATTGTGTAAAAGTCGGAATCGGACCCGGATCGATCTGTACGACACGTGTTGTATCAGGTATCGGAGTTCCTCAGATCACCGCGATCATGGACTGCTATGATGTTGCCAAGACTTACGGAATTCCCATTATCGCTGACGGCGGAATCAAGTACTCGGGAGACATGACAAAGGCTATTGCGGCAGGCGCTAACGTATGTATGATGGGATCCATCTTTGCAGGCTGTGATGAAGCACCCGGAGAATTTGAGATCTTCCAGGGAAGAAAATTCAAGGTATACAGAGGAATGGGATCCATTGCGGCAATGGAGAACGGTTCCAAGGACAGATACTTCCAGAGCGATGCAAAGAAACTCGTTCCCGAAGGCGTTGAAGGAAGAGTTGCATACAAAGGAAGACTTGAAGATACCGTATTCCAGCTTATCGGCGGTTTAAGAAGCGGTATGGGTTATTGCGGGACACCGACTATCGAAGATCTGAAGACAAACGGAAAATTTGTAAAGATCTCAGCAGCATCCTTAAAAGAAAGTCATCCTCATGACATTCATATTACAAAGGAAGCACCGAACTATTCATCGGGAATGTGATCGAACACAAAGCGCGGGGACAAAAGTTCCCGCGCAGTTTTTACGATAAAGGCGTATTTTTCGGGTCTGATGATCCGTTTGATAAATTTGAAAGAGTTACTATGGAATGGGGTTTTTTATTCTTTTTTAACAGCATATTCCTCGGAGTCGGGCTTGCCATGGACGCGTTCAGCGTTTCGCTGGCAAACGGACTTAACGAACCCCGAATGAAAAAAGGACGCATGTTTCTTATAGCAGGGGTTTTCGGAGGCTTTCAGGCGCTGATGCCACTTGCGGGATGGATTTGCGTTCATACCATAGTGGAAATATTCGGATTTTTTGACAAGATCGTACCCTGGATTGCACTCATTCTTCTGGGATTTATCGGGATCAAAATGATCGTCGACGGAGTAAAACCCGGAACTGAAGAGGAAGTTTCAAGATCTTTGACGATCAAAGCACTTATAGTTCAGGGAATTGCAACATCCATAGATGCACTTTCGGTCGGATTTACAATAGCCGATTACGGACCGGTCATGGCACTTGTCTGTGCGACGATAATCGCTCTGGTAACGATGATCATCTGCATTGGAGGTTTGCTAATAGGAAAGAAGGCGGGGACGAAACTTTCCGATAAAGCACAGATATTCGGAGGAATCATTCTGATAGGAATAGGACTGGAAATATTTATATCCGGTATGTTAAAATAAACAATGTATGTTGATATTGAGAGTATCGGTATCAACGGTATTTACTGATTTACGACCTGACTGACATGAGACCTGAAAAATGGAAAAAAGAAATATCATAGACAAAGATTTATTCAAAAAAACATTGCTTCTGGCGGTGCCCATAATGATCCAGAACGGTATAGGTAATGCCGTCGGTCTGGTCGACAATATCATGGTGGGAAGTCAGGGGACCGAAGCTATAGTGGCTGTCTCTGTTTCGGGACAGCTTATGTTTGTTTTTTGGCTGCTTTTGTTCGGAGCCATGAGCGGACCGGGAATCTTCGGAGCACAGTATTACGGAAACGGTGATATCAGAGGTGTTCAGGATATATTCCGAATCAAAATGTGGGGAGCGATCATCTGCACTGTGCTGGGCGTGCTTGTATTCCTGAATCTGGATACTTTTCTTATTGGCCTTTATATGAAAGGGCAGACAGAAGAGGGTATAGATCCCGCACTTACGATGAGTCTTGCCAAAGAGTATCTGAGGATCATGGTAATAGGAATTCCTTTTATCACCGTTACTCAGGTATATGCCACAAGTCTTCGTGAGACGGATGAAAGCTTTAAACCGATGATCGCCGGCGTTATTTCGGTGTTCACCGATGTTATATTCAATTATCTGCTTATCTTCGGACATTTCGGATTTCCCAAACTCGGTGTGGCAGGTGCCGCATACGCAACGGTGATCGCAAGGATCACGGAATTCTTCGTATTGGTGGTATGGGCACATTTAAGAAGAAAAAAACATGTATTCCTGAAAGGGATCTACTCAAGCTTTAAGATCAATTCTAAGATCATTTCTCCGGTACTTAAGAAAAGCATACCGATAATGCTTAACGAATTTCTCTGGGCCGGTGCCATAGCATTTATGACGCAGTGTTACTCGGTCAGAGGACTGGATGTACTTGCGGGCATCAATATTTCCAATGCGATATGCAATCTTTTGAATGTAGTATTCATCGCACTCGGAAATGCAGTTGGGATCGTTATCGGACAGATGCTCGGTGCAATGGAATTTGAAAAAGCCAAAAAAAGTTCGGTCACTCTTATGTGGTTTACCGCGATCGTTTGTCTGGTACTGACTGCGATCCTTATAGGGGTTTCATGGTGGTTCCCGACTCTTTATGACACTTCCGATTCCACCAAACACATGGCCACGCTTTTTATCATCATTACGGCCTGCTTTTTCCCTTTGCAGGGATTTTTGAATTCACTGTATTTTACGCTTCGCTCCGGCGGGAAGACGATAGTAACTTTTATCTTCGATTCGGTATTTTCGTGGACGGTCTGCGCAAGCTGTGCATACATTCTCGCACATTTTACGAATCTCAATATTTTCGGAATTTATATTGCGGTTCAGTCAATGGATATTATCAAAGTGATCATAGGTTATATCATGATCAAAAAAGGAATCTGGATCTCGAATCTGGTCATAGACGATTCATAGAGAACTCCTTTTACCTGAATGATTTGCTGATTAATTAATTTGACATAAAGGAGATTACTTGAAATGAGTTGGTTTATATTTGCTTTGATCTGTACATTGGGATGGGGTTTCGCTGATCTGTTTTATAAAATGGGAACTGATGAAAATGACAAACATTCCCATTTGAAGATTGCAGTCTGGGTCGGACTTGTAATGGGTATTGTGGCATTTATCCTGCTTCCTTTTTCGGAAAGCGGATTCAATGTTAAAAGTCTTGTCATAAATGCGTTAAAATACACACCCGCTTCGCTTGCGTATATTATTTCGATGGTAGTCGGATATGCAGGTTTAAGATATCTGGAAGTTTCCATAGTATCCCCGATACAGAATGCATCGGGAGCTTTTTCAATGATCGCCATGATGATATTTTTTATGATCACGGGAACCGTCAATGATGATCTCGGAGATTTTTCACCTCTTAACATTATCGGAACCGTTATCATCATTGCAGGCGTTATTGCACTTGCGATCGTTGAAAACAGTCTCTCGAGAAAGGAAGCGAACGAGGATGCAAGATCCGATGACGAAAAGAAGAAAAACAGAAAGTATCAGTTTGGTGCGCTTGCACTTGTCTTTCCGCTTGTTTACTGTCTGTTTGATACAATTGGAACGGCGGCTGACGGCATCATTCTTGACGAAGAAGCCGGAATGGGACTCGGGGAAATAGATGTACTTATCCTTTACGGTCTGACGTTTCTCCTTGCCGGAATATGCTGTTATATATTCATGCTGATAAGAAACAAAAAACCGTATAATCCTTTTTCGCTCAAGGAGATAAGAACAAAAGGTGTGGCTGCATGCTTCGAAGAATTCGGACAGATCTTTTACGTATTCGCGATGGCTTCCAAGCCGATGCTTGCGGCACCGATGGTTGCGTCATACTGCATAGTATCGGTTGTTCTTTCGAGAGTATTCTTAAAAGAAAAACTTAAAGCGAGCCAGTACGCATGCGTTATCGCAGTTATAATCGGTATCGTTTGTCTCGGAGTTGCGGAAGGACTCGGTGAGATGGAATAAAAAATTTCGGAGCTTTTTATGAGTGCTTTGGTGATTTTAAAAAAGAATGAGGGCAGACTGTTAAAAGCCGGTGGTGCATGGGTTTTCGACAATGAGATCGAAAGCATTACCGGAGAATACGAAAACGGAGATATCGTGATCGTAAAAGACAATGACGGAATTGCACTCGGTAAAGGATTTATAAATAACAATTCCAAGATCAGGATCAGACTGCTTTCAAGAAATACCGATACGGTTATTGACGAAGCGTTTTTCAGGATGCGCGTCAGGGACGCGTGGAATTACAGAAAGTCGGTAATGAATGCAGAAACGGATGACGGCCTTAATTCCTTAAGGATCATTTTCGGAGAAGCTGATTTTCTGCCGGGGCTGACCGTGGACAAATATAACGATGTACTTGTCGTACAGTCGCTTTCACTCGGAATTGACAGGTTTAAGGAAACCATAATAAACGAGCTTAAAGAAGTTCTTAAAGAAGACGGTATCGCAATAAAAGGCGTGTATGAAAGATCGGATGCATCCGTAAGAAAAAAAGAAGGAATGTATCTTCACAAAGGATTCATCGGCGATGAATTCGACACGAACGTACCCATCAGCGAGAACGGCATCAGATACACGGTGGATGTGGTAAACGGCCAGAAAACCGGATTCTTTCTGGATCAGAAATACAATCGTCTGGCTATGCAGAGATTATGCAAAAGTGTGTTGAACAATTCCGAAAACATCGGAGGTAAGGGAACGCTTAAAGTTCTCGATTGCTTTACACATATGGGTACTTTTGCACTTAACTGCGCATATGCGGGAGCCACTGACGTAACAGGACTCGACATATCCGAATTTGCGGTATCCCAGGCAAATGAGAATGCGGAAAAAAACAATCTTTCGGGATCGGTTAAATTCAGATGTGCGGACGTTCTCGATGAACTTCCGAGACTCGAAAAGGAAGGCGAAAGATTTGATATAGTAATTCTTGATCCGCCCGCATTTACCAAGTCAAGAGAAGCTACAAAGAACGCGATAAGAGGGTATCGCGAGATCAACATGAAGGGATTGAAGCTTGTAAGGGATAAAGGTTTTTTTGCCACATGTTCATGCTCACATTTTATGACCGAAGAACTTTTCAAACAGACCGTTCTTCAGGCTGCGAAGAGTGTGCATAAAAGACTGAGACAGATCGAATTCAGAACGCAGTCTCCGGATCATCCGATACTCTGGGCGGCCGACGAGAGCTATTATCTTAAATTCATCGTATTCCAGGTTGTGGATGAAAAATAAGTGCCGGTCAAACGCACTGTTATCCTGAAATAAAAATGTGATAAAATGATGAGGTATAAAACCGAAGTCATATGGGGAATGAATAAAAAATGAGAAAAGTAAGTTTAGTAAAAATACTGGGGTTTGCGGTTGTCCTCGGATTAGCCGGATGTACGTTCAATAATGTATCACCGGTTACCGAACCTGCAGATGAACAGATATCGGAAATCGAAGAAACAGAAGTGACCGATACGGAAGAAGTCGACAAAACGGATGTGGAAGAGGAAGAACCTGAGATTGAAGAAGTTGAGATCGAAGAAGTAAAACCTGAACCCGTTCTGCTCACGCTCGGTGAATTTGAGACAATGAGTGACGAGCATTTTGTGGATATTTCCGGAATAGACTGCAGTGAACTGGATATTGAAGGCTTTCTCGATTCTTTCACGGAACTTGAAAAGATCACCATGAAAGACTGCGGACTCACCAATGACGAGTATGCTGCATTGCAGGATGTACATCCGGAATTCCGCATTATCTGGGACATTAAAACCAGATGGTGGACCATCCCCACGGATTCGGTGGGATTTTCCACATTGATCGGAAAGAATGACGGCAGAAGACTTTACAACGATGATGTAAAGTATTTTAAATACTGCACGGATATGGTGGCTTTGGATATCGGACACTGTTGTGTATCCGATCTGAGTTTCCTTGAATACATGCCCAATCTAAAGGTGCTTATCATAGTGGAAAACTATCCTTCGGACGGCAGTTCCAGAAGACTTAAGGATATCTCCGCGCTTAAATACTGCACCAAACTCCGTTATCTCGAGTTTTTTGCCAACGATGTTGAAGATATCAGTGCACTTCAGTATCTTACCGAACTTGAGGATCTGAATTTCTGTTACAATCCCGTAACAAGCGCCGAATATATCAAGGACCTTCCCAATCTTCAGAAACTCTGGATATACGGCACACGTATACCCGCAGAAGAACTGAAGGAACTCAGAGAGCTTCATCCGGACTGCAAGATAGTTACGAGCGGTTCGGGATCGGTCGATCAGGGCTGGAGAAGCGGAGATCATTACAATGCCATGAGAAATATGGTAAAGAATAATGTCATTGATCCCGTGTATGCAGAAGAGGGTGATATTCTGCCCGAGGAAGAAGATGTTTCGGATGAAGCGAACGATTCCGCTGAAAGTGAGAATTCCTCACAGGATACCGATCAGGAAGATAAGCCTGCTGAGAATACGGATGAAAATTCCGTTGATTAAACTTACAAAAACACTCATTTTTTTCATTTATTTTTTGACCTTGTGCCCGTAAAAATGGTATAATAATGTGGTATCGGGAGGGTTAAAAATGTTCAATTCAGGTGATGAAAAAAGAGACGCATATATGTTGAATAAATCCTTCGCAGGAAAGGGTTATGACTGGTGGTGGCATTCTCTTACGGCCGTTAATGCAAAAACGGGCGAAGAGAAGGCTTTTTTTATTGAGTTTTTTGTGATCAATCCCAAATACGGCAAGAAATATCCGGTATTCGGACAGTCACAGGGCGGTAAAGCCAAGAAAGAAAAGCCGTCATATGTAATGATAAAAGCAGGATGCTGGGGTGAGGATTCATTGCAGCTTCACAGATTCTACGGAGTTAAAAAAGTCATTTTAAAACCCGGTGCTCCTTTTGTAGTTAAAGCGGGCAACTGTTTCTTAAACGAACATGAAACCTGTGGCGTGGTAAAAGTTTCAAAAGAAGCTGCTGCACGACATCCCGAATGGATGAGCGATGCCGGAGAGATGGAATGGAAGCTCAGCATCAACAAGCAGGTAGCTTACAATGTCGGATACGGGGCCGGAAAACTCATGCGTGAGTTACAGGGTTTTGATATGTACTGGCATGCACAGGGAATGAAGACCAAATACTGCGGAAGCATTAAACTGAACGGAGAACTGTACAACGTACTACCCGAAAGATCATACGGATATGCAGACAAAAACTGGGGAAGGGATTTTACTTCACCATGGCTGTGGTTATCGTCCAATAATCTGTACAGCCGTGTTAAGAAACAGAAACTCAGGAACAGCGTATTTGATATCGGCGGAGGAAGGCCGAGAGTGTTCGGGGTTTCACTTGACGGAAAGCTTTTGGGCGGTCTGTATCTCGAAGGAAAGGAATACGATTTCAATTTCTCGAAATTCTGGACGCTGCCCGGACAGAAATTCCTGTCAACCGAAACGGAAGACAAAGTTACATGGAAAGTATGGCTTGAGAACAAGGACAGCCTTTTGATGATAAATGCGGTATGTCCCAAAAAAGAGATGCTCTTTGTGAACTATGTTGCTCCCGACGGCGTGAAACGGCATAACAGGCTCTGGAACGGCGGTACCGGAAAAGCGATAATAAAGATCTACGAGAAGAAGCGCGAAGGTCTGGATCTAATTGATGTTATCGAGGCGAGAAATGTAGGCTGCGAATACGGCGAATACTGCGAATACTGCGAAAGGTTGTGATTTGGCTTAAAGAGACATTTTTACATTTTTTAATCTGTTCAAATATGATAATATGATGTTAGTGTCAGAACAGAGGGTGCTTTTCTTCGTGAAAAGGTTTTGACACCGGGGAAGATTTTTATATTTTTATTGCTGATTTTCAGCAGATGTTTTTTAGAAAAATTTTATATGTTTTGGAGGTTACAAATGGGCAAAACAGTCAATGACATCATTAACATGATCAGGGAAAACGACATTGAAATGGTGGATTTTAAGATGGTGGATATCAACGGAAATTACCGCCATGTTACGATCCCCGCCACAAGTTTTGACGAAAGCATTATGACAAACGGTATTGGTTTTGATGCTTCCAACTACGGATATGCCGTAGTCGAGAAATCGGATATGGTATTCATTCCGGATCCAGATACCGCTTTTATAGATCCGTTCTGTGAGATCGCGACTCTTTCGATGACGGGTAATGCAATGATCATAGATTATCCGAACAACAGACCTCTTAAACAGTATCCCAGAAATATAATCAATGCGGCGATCGAATACATGAAGAGTACGGGTATAGCCGATACTATGAAGATCTTACCCGAATTCGAATTTTATCTTTTCCATGAGGTTGAATGGGATATAAGCCATAATTCCGTAGGGTATGCTGTAGATATGGCTCAGGCACCCTGGAACAGCGCTTATGAAGGCAGCGGAAATGTTATCAGGGAACAGAAAGCATATCATATCGCTAAGCCGCAGGATACAAGTTACGAAGCGAGAAGCGAAATGGTTCTCGAGATTGAAAAAGCCGGAATTCCCGTAAAATATCACCATCCCGAAGTCGGTGCTGCCGGACAGTTTGAGATCGAACCCAAACTCGGCGAACTTTCCATGATGGCGGATGCTACGATCCTTATCAAATACATTATCAGGAATGTGGCCGTTAAACACGGATTCAGTGCAACACTTATGCCGAAACCCGTATACGGGGAAGCGGGAAGCGGAATGCATGTACACATGCTTCTCTTAAAAGACGGGCAGCCTGTATTCTCTGACGATAACGGATATTCGCATTTAAGCGAAACGGCACATTATTTTATGGGAGGTATTCTTAAACATATTGCATCGCTCTGCGCGATCACAAATCCGTCGACCAACTCATTCAAGAGACTGACACCCGGATTTGAGGCACCCGTTACCGTGGGATATGCGACATCCAACAGAAGTGCGGTAATAAGAATACCCGCTTATGCAAAGTCTCCGGAACTCAGGAGATTTGAATTAAGAAATCCGGATGCCACATGTAATCCGTATTTTGCATATGCCGCAATCCTTATGGCGGGACTTGACGGGGTCAAGAACAAGATCAACCCTCACGCTAACGGATGGGGACCTTACGACTGCAACCTTTTCAATCTTTCGGAGGAAGAAAAGGCAAAACTTACCGGACTCCCCACATCGCTCGACGAAGCGCTCGATGCACTTGAAAAAGATAATGATTATCTTAAAGTCGCAGACGTTTTCCCGGGTGAACTTATTGAAAACTATATAAAGGTTAAACGTGCGGAATGTTCCAATATCAACAAGATTCCTCATCCTGCCGAATTTGACCTTTATTACAATGTATAAGCGAAATATCTTCGCATTTGATTTGCAACGAAACCTTACGTGTTTTTGGTTCTGAGAGGCTTCAATGATAGGAAAGAAAAGAATTATAGGAATATGTATATCGGCGGTTCATACGGGATTCAAATCGGATTTCGTGGAAATGCTCAACAATGAAATAGTCAGGGAAAACTGTAAGCTGATCGTATTCAACAGTCTGCTCAGTGTTTATGACGGAAGCATATATGATTCGGGTGCTTCATCGGTCTACAATATAATCAATTACGATATTCTTGACTGTCTTATTATTTTCGACAGAGGTCTGGTAAACAAGCAGACGGGATCGGAAATAATCCTTAAAGCAAAAGAAAAGAATGTTCCTGTGATTCTGATAAATGCCGAAGATGACGGATGCTTTTGCGTAAGCGATGATTACAAAACGTCCTACAGGAATCTCATCAGACATGTGATCCGCGATCACGGTGTCAGAGATCTGTTTTTCATGGGCGGATACAGATGGGATCCCGATACGCTCGACAGACTCGCATGTTTTAAAAAGGCACTTGGAGACGAAAACATCAATTTCGACGACAGTATGGTGGGCTATGGAGAGTTTAAAGACATTACCGCCTACGAAGAAGTCGAAAGGATCATAAAAGAGAGAAGAAAACCGCCCCGTGCCATCATCTGCGCCAACGATATCATGGCAATGGCGGTATGCAGAAGACTTTTCAAATACGGTTACAGAGTTCCCGAAGATGTTATAGTCACGGGATATGACGGTATTGAAGAAGGCAAGTATTTTCTTCCGAACATCACTACGGTCAGAAGAAATATCGAAGGAGAGGCCGTAGCATGTGCCAGCCTCATCAGAGATATCTTTGACGGAAAAGCTGAAAAGAAGATAATCAAGATTCCGTATAAAGTAATTTACAATGAATCCTGCGGCTGTCCGAGTGAGGAGGATTTCAGCGATTACAGACAGAGAATGGCGGACTGCATGAGAATCAACAGGGATTTTTCAGCGCATGAGTCGGATGTTTTTGCCGGTGCGGATAAATTTCTTATGGGTGATTCCCTTCCCGAGATGCTTGATGCACTTGTTGATTACAATCTCGGGGACAAATCATATCTTTGTATTAAATCCATGCTTTTCGAATCTCTGAACATAATGTATAAGAGCAATCTCGAACTGGATTTTTCGAATGAATACGTGATCCTTTCTTCCGAAAGCGAAGAAGAATTCGGACTGATGAACGACGATCTTAAACTGATGGTTCCCGATGCGGATGAATGGTTCAGGGACGATACGGTATTTATCGTCAATGCTCTTTATGTTGAGGATTATCAGTATGGACTGTATTTCTACAGAACCACGGATATAGGATTTATGGCCAACAGAGTCAACAGGATGTCGAGGGCACTGAATCTTTCGTTCGGAACGGTATATACAAGAATGATCCAAAAGGGCATGCAGATGGAACTCGAACAGGCTGCATTCCTTGATCCGATGACTCAGATATCCAATCTTAAGGGTCTGGAAAAATGGTTCGATGAATTCTCATCCAAGAGTGAAAATCATCAGATTTCTCTGGCAATGGCCATTTTTAAACTCGACAGATACAGATTTATTTATGAGAATTTCGGAGTGGCTGAAATCGAAGAAGTGGTCAATCTTATTGCTTCCGTATTTTCAAGGAACAACGGAAGAAAAAAATATGTGGCACGTATTTCCGATGATGAATTTGCTGTAGTGGATTATAACGGCGATCTGGACAATGCCAAAACGACGGAAAATATACTGACCGACGAGGTCAATACACTTGTAAGCGCGGTTGAAAACTATAATTCATTCAAATCCAAGGATTACAGCATCGAACTTAATGTTGGATATACCATTCTCAAAAAAGGATGGAATTCGGATCTTCGTTCGATGATGCGTCTGGCATACGGGGAATTATATTTATGCATTCTTCGTGACAAGAGAAAGAATTATGTTCAGGATACACTGGCAGAGGATACAAAGGATCATTATGACGATTTGATGCTTGTACTCGACAAGAACCTTCTGACGTATTATTTCCAGCCGATAGTTGATGTTGCTACGGGTGAGATCTATGCTTATGAAGCACTTATGAGAACGGCAGGCGGAATCGATGTATCGCCGCTGGTCCTTCTTCAGACGGCAGCGAAATACAAGAAACTTTACGAACTTGAAAAAATGACATTGTTCGGCATTATGGATTACTATGTCGAGCATTTTGAAAAGTTTAAAGGAAGAAGGCTTTTCATAAACAGCATTCCGGGACATTTCCTTAACGATGCGGATTTTAAGAGATTTACCGAAAAATACAAGGATTACATTAAATACTGCGTATTTGAGATAACGGAACAGAATTCCATTTCAGACGGAGAACTTTTCAAGATCAAGACTCTGACTCTTGACGAAATGAACGGTCAGCTGGCGGTAGACGATTACGGTTCGGGGCAGAGCAATATCCAGAATCTTTTAAGATATACGCCCAATATCGTTAAGATCGACAGATTCCTGATAAAGGATATCTACAAGGATTCCAACAAGCAGCTGTTTATCAGCAATATCATAGAATTCGCCAAAATGAATGATATGCGCGTGGTGGGTGAAGGCGTCGAGACCAAGGAAGAATTAAAGACCGTGGTTCAGTACGGAGTCGATTTTATTCAGGGATTTTATACTGCCAAACCGAATCCCGAACCTCTCGAGCATCTTCCCGAAAGCATACAGAACGATGTAGAAAATTCAAAGGAAGAATAGTTTTTTTCGGAAACGAAATAAAGAAAATGAGCTTAATGAGACTTGATAAATATCTTTCGAATTCCACATCGGAATCAAGGAGCAAGGTAAAAGAGATTCTGAAAGCGGGAAGGGTAAAGGTAAACGGAAATACCGTAAAAGATGCGGACACAAAGATAGATTCCGGAAACGATCTGGTAGAACTTGACGGGTCCGCGGTAATTTACGAACAATTCAGATACTATATGCTAAATAAACCGGCAGGATGTGTATCGGCCGTAAAAGACAAACTCAGCGATACGGTGATCGAGCTGCTTTCAAAAGAAAACACAAAAGATCTGTTTCCCGTCGGAAGACTCGATAAGGATACTGAAGGTCTTTTGCTGATCACCAATGACGGAAATCTGGCACATGATCTTTTATCGCCGAATAAGCACGTGGATAAGGTTTATGAAGCAATCCTCGACAATGAGATCAAAGAAGAGGATATTGAAATAATTGAAAACGGAATAGATATAGGTGACGAAAAACCGTGTCTTCCTGCCAAAGTGAAAAAGATCGATGATAAAAAGGTTTTGATCACATTGCATGAGGGAAGATACCATCAGGTCAAAAGAATGTTCGCAGCGTGCGGTCTTAAAGTTGAATACTTAAAAAGACTGTCCATGGGCGGAGTTGGACTTGATGAAGGATTGAAACCCGGAGAATACAGAAGACTGAGTGAGAAAGAAACAGAATTGTTGCGAAAGAGGGGATAAGAATGGCAAGAGGAATCAATCAGAAATACAAACTTTTGTATTTGATAAAAATATTTGAGACCATGACGGATGATGAGCATTCGCTCACAATGTCCGAGATAATAGCCGAACTGGATAAATACGGTGTCAGTGCGGAAAGAAAGAGCCTTTATGACGATATCGAAACATTAAGGACTTTCGGATATGATATCGTGGGTGATGACAGCAAGAGATATTATTCGTATTTTCTGGCAAACAGGGAATTCGAGCTTCCCGAATTAAAGATGCTTGTGGATTCGGTCAGTGCATCCAGATTCATTACCGAAAAAAAATCCAAAAGCCTGATAAAAAAACTCGAGGGATTTACCAGTACTTACAATGCGGGAAAACTTGAAAGACAGGTGCTTGTAAGCGACAGAGTAAAGACCATGAATGAGAGTATTTATATCAATGTCGATATCATTCATACGGCTATTTCCGAAGACAGTCAGATCAGATTCAAATACTATAAATTTACTCCTTCCAAGGAACTGGAATATAAAAGAGACGGAGAATTCTATTATGTTTCTCCCTGGGCTCTGATCTGGAACGATGAGAATTATTATCTTGTTGCATACGATTCGGAAGATGAGAAGATCAAACATTTCAGAGTTGATAAGATGAACAAGATGTGTCTCGTTGATGCGAAAAGAGAAGGTGCGAAGGAATTCAAGAGCACCGACGTTTCAGAATATTCGGGACAGATCTTCGGTATGTATTCCGGCAAGATGCAGCGTGTTAAAATGGAATTCGACAATGATCTTGCTGGAGTTGTGATCGATAAACTCGGCAAGGATGTAAACATTATAAAAAAGGGTGCGAAAAAATTCGTTGTCAGTGAGAATATTCGTGTCAGCAACCAGTTTTTCGGATGGATCTTCGGACTCGGTACGGGTGCACAGATAATCGGCCCTCAGAGCGTTGTCGATGCCATGAATGAAGAGTTGAAAAAAAGATTAAAATAAGCTTTAAAAAAATACCAATACTGAAATCAGGAGACTTAAATGAGACTTTCGGAACTTGAAAAATATGAAAGAATATTCATACAGCCGCATGACAATCCGGATCCCGATGCGATCGCTTCGGCGTTCGGACTGTATACTTTTTTTAAGGAGAGGGGAAGTGACGCGAAGATAGTATATAGCGGCAGAAGCAGGATTCAGAAATCAAATCTTGTTCTTATGATAAACGAGTGCGAAATACCGATAGAATACGTTGAAGAGGGAACGGACTTCGGCGATGCCCTTCTTATCTCCGTTGACTGTCAGCTCGGTGAAGGAAATGTCAGCTGTCTTAAGGCGGAACATACTGCCATAATCGATCATCATCAGGGTGAGGGAATTGCCGAATACAAAGAAATGTGTCCTTATCTCGGAAGCTGTGCAACACTTGTATGGTCAATGATGTTAAAAGAAGGATTTGATATCGACGATAAAATAAAACTCGGAACCGCATTTTATTACGGCTTAATGACGGACACAAGCAATTTCATGGAATTGTCGCACCCGCTTGACAGGGATATGATGGAAAACGTGAAGTATTCAAAGCCCCTGGTTAAACTGTTTTCCAATTCGAATATATCATTAAACGAACTGGAAATCGCAGGTCAGGCACTCATTCATTACGATTACGATGATGAGTATCATTATCTGATCATATATTCAAAACCCTGCGATCCGAATATTCTCGGATTCATCAACGACCTTGCTCTTCAGGTTGATAAGATCATGGTCAGCATTGTATACAATGAACTTAATAACGGATTCAAACTTTCCGTTCGAAGCTGTTCTAAAGAAGTCAGGGCGAACGAACTCGCTGATTACCTTACCGAAAAGATCGGTTCCGGCGGCGGTCATACCGAAAAAGCGGGAGGGTATGTTGACAAGGAATCTTTTGATAAAATATACAACGGTCTTGAAATGGATGATTATCTGAGAGAAAGACTGAAAAGATATTTTAAGAATACCGAGATCATTTATGCCAGGGATTATGAGATATCCATGGAAGGCATGAAGAAATACTCCAAGAAACATATCAAGAGAGGATTTGCGGATCCGAGCGAGATCCTTCCGGAAGGAACCGAAATAACAGTCAGAACACTTGAAGGCGACATAGATATCGAGGTTGATCACAATTACTATATCCAGATCGGGATCAAGGGTGAAGTTTATCCGATCCTCAAGGATAAGTTCTATAAATCCTACAAGGTACTGGATGAAAAATATGAATTTAACGGCGAGTACGAACCCGTTATCCATGTAAAGAATGAGCGTAAGATCATTAATATCGTATCCTATGCAAAAACCTGTATTAACTTTGACAATTCGTATATTTATGCCAGAGAACTTACTAAAATGGTTAAGATATTTACGTACTACAACGAAGATACATACTTTTTCGGAAAGCCCGGTGATTTCATAGCATGCCGTGAGGATGATCCGAAGGATATATATGTGATAGAAAGAGATGTTTTCTTTAAGTCCTATCAGGAAGAAGAATAGAGATTTTCGAAAATCGGTTGAGAAATTTTTCTAAATGTCCGAAAATCAGGTTTACAAATTATCATAACAGGTGTTACAATAAGCATCACAATCGAAAGGTTGTGATGTTTTTTCTTTATCGGGATTCTCCCGGATTATTTCCCAAATAAAATAATAAGTCGCATGGGGCGTTTTTTTCGTGTCTGCTTTTGACTGTGTAAACGCTAATTTACATACAAAAGGAGTATGAGTTTGGTATGGCTGAAAACGGCGATTTGATAGGACGTTACCGCGTGGAAGAATTAATAGCCGAAGGCGGAATGTCCAAGGTTTATAAGGTAAAAGATATGAGAATCGGAATCATTCGTGCGATGAAAGAAATCGAACAGACGGATGATGTTATTTGTGCGGCTTATAAGGAAACCAGGATTTTAAAAAGCGTAAATTTCCCTTCTCTTCCGGGAATAACCGATATAGTGAGAACGGAAGATTCATACTGTGTCGTGATGGATTATATCGAGGGAAAAACCATTCGCGATATTGTGAAAGAAAACGGAAAATTCAGCGAAAAAGAAGCTGCAAGAATATCGCGATGCATACTGAATACTCTTATTTATCTGCATGGCAGAAATCCGCCGATTATTTATCGTGATTTGAAACCTTCAAATGTGATGATAACCACAGAGGGTGATGTAAAAATGATTGATTTCGGAATCAGTCAGATATCAGGTATTTATTCGGAAAACAACAGATTTATTACAAGAGAGTTCGCTGCACCTGAAACGATAATCGAGGGTATATGCGATGAGAAAAGTGATATTTATTGTTTCGGATGCACATTAAAATATATGCTTCCCGAAAGAATGTCTTTGGGTATGAAATATTTTATTTCAATATGTACGTCACATAATCCGAAGGACAGGTTTGAAAGTGCAAAAGATGCATTGGAAGCACTGAACAAAAATGAATTGTTTAATGTCGGATTTGAAGAAAAACTTAAACGAAAAATCGGAAAAACGTTCTTTTTTACGATTATGTTTTTTATGTCGGCAGCGGGATTATTTTTATCGGAACAATATGAAGTAAAAATGAAAATCACGGAGCGAGAATCTCTTGTCAGGGAAGCTTTGGAATCATTTGATTCTGAAAAAAGAAAAGTAAAACTGGAAGAACTGATTTTATCTGAAAAGGATGAAACATGGTATTTAAAATATCTGGAAGAAATAAAGGGAGATACTGTATTTGATGAAACGGAAGCCGAAAAAATAGAATCCATAATCGAAAGAGACGAAGAGGTTTTAAAAGAAAATAATCTGTATTTTGAAATAGCTGAAAACATCGGTGAATTATACATGTTTTATTATCAGGACGATGCTAATGGGAATGAAAAATACAGGCGTGCCGCAATTTGGTTTGACAAGTGTAAAGAATCAAATGAAGAGAGCAGGATTTATGCGGATATATGCCATTTTCTTTCAGATATCCGCCCAATGATTTTAGAGGGAAAAGACGGCGGAATGTATGCAAAATTTTATAACGGAATAGAGAATCTTATTTACAAAGATTATGGGGAAGATATTTATTCGCAAATGCTGATTTACGAATTGGCGGTCGACTCGGTGTATGCATACGGGAGTGATTTTTACAGGGAAGGCATCAAAGCGGATGATATGAGAGATATGTTAAAAAGTATTTCGGGATATGTAAACGAAGAAAAAGATTACGGCTCGAACGGGGAAAAGATTAGAGAAAAAATACTGAAAAGAATTAAAGAGGCGGTATTTGAAATTGACTATATTGAGGGAAATTTTAACGGATAACAACGGGGTATTGAAAATAGGGGTAATAGAAACGGTTTGTATGGCATCAATGACGGTATTTGCATTTCTGACAGCATTTTATCTGGTTAAGGATCGGATACCGATGGTTTTGTTGATGCTTTTAAGAATCAAAAGAAATAATCGGAGGGTTACAAAATATGAAAAAGAATTTAAGAAAAAAAGAAATCGCGGGTGTGGCATTTTCAATAACAATCATATTGATAATAATGTGCATTTCACCGATGGGAATAATAAAAGCAAGGGCAGAAGAAGGAAATGAAAAATGGGAATATTCCGGACAAAATGAAAGAATAGAAATTACGATAACTATGCCCGAAACGGATTTTATTTTTGAAGATAAACCGATGTATGACGGGGAAGCAGTTCTTAAAGAAGAAGTTGAATATAAGAATGCGATTATAAAAAGAATCGGATATGTTTCGGTAAATGAAACCGATAATACAATCAATGCTAAAACTTTATTTGAGAACGAAGATTACGATGAGATTATGGCAGAAATCGAAAGGAGAATAAGAAAGATAGAACCGGAAGTTGACAAAGGAAATGTCAAATTCGAAGATTTTGGTTTAAACGAAAGTAATATAAATGAATTTGATTTTTGCAACGAAAATGCCGATGAGGAAATTACCTGCAAAGAGAATTTCACAAAAGAAAATATCGGCGAAGGCGGTTCTGATACAGAAGAAGCAGATGATGATAATCCTGACGATAACGATGATGATTCTGAAGATGACGAAGATGATCCAGGCGATGATGACGATGACGACGATTCAGATGATGACGATGATCCGGGGGATGATGACGACGATGATGATTCTACAGATGATAAGTTCATCGAATATTTGGAAAATATATCGAAAGGAAGTTTTGAATTCGATAGTGAAATCGTTAACCGAGAAGGCTTTAACAGAATAATGATTTTCGTCGAGTATCTTGAATTTGATGCCGATAAAAATGACAGTCCTTTATCAGAAAGAGTCGGAAACGAAACAGGATTCTCATATGAAACAGGATTGCATATTGATACGAGTGAGCCGACGATTAAAGTCGAATTCAATGACTCAAATACGGGCTATTACAGCAACCATGACAGAAGTGCAGTCATAGAAATTAAGGACACTTATCTGGATATGGAATCCGTATCGGTTATCGTGGATGAAAATGAAATAAACATCGAAGAAGCAAAAGGAAATGAAACAGGCATTGAAGATATAAACAATAATGAAATAAGTTATAGAGAAGAAAAAAATAAAAACAATTCACAAAAGGATTTTAAGGTCATAATAAAAACAAACGAAAAAGGGTCTGATGTAATCATAAAGAATATATCATTTTCGGGAGACGGAAAACACGGCAGCAAAGTAATCGCAAAGGATTTCACAGGACATGAGACCGTATATACGATAGGCGAATTCTGTATTGATACAAAGGCTCCGATAATAAATGTTGCAATCGAAGATGAAAATCAAAAATATACAAACAAAGAACGAAAAGCTTTCGTGAAAATCTATGATGACAATCCGGAAGGAGAAAGCGAATTCGTCTATGTATTCAAAGAGGGAACGGACTCGCTGGAATTAAATATAGCAGACAAAGCAGGTAATGAAAGTGAATATAAAAGCAGTGAATTTATTCAGGATTACACTGCGCCGGAATTGAATGTTGAGGGCATAGAGGATAATGATACATTTAACGGATTGCTTACGTTTACGGTTTCTTTATCTGACGAATGGCCGGATAAAAACGATTCATATGTAGAACTTATCGGACGTAATGAAAATACGATTAAATATGAATTTGAAACGAACGATTCTGCGATGACAGTAAATGTGTCCGATGAAAAAGAATTAAATGATGATTATTACACATTGAAATGCCATTCCAAAGACAAGTCGGGAAATGAAAGCGAAATCATCAAAGAATTCACATTAAACAGGAGAGGTTCATCATTTGATATAAGCAATGAATTGAAGGATTCTTTGGGTAAAACCATAGAAAATATAACGAATGTCAGAATTATCGAAAACAATATTTCAAAGGTTAATCCTGAAAATGTAAGGACGATATTTACGCATGATGCCAAAGTGATAGATCTTGAAGCGGGAAGAGATTTCAGAACAACCGAAAGTGCGAGTGAAAAAGGATATACATATTATTACGATTTTGATGACACTTTATTTGAAAAAGAGGGCGTATATACGATTTCGCTTGCGGATACGGATGATGCCGGAAACATTAATGATACCAGGCTCAACGAAGGGACGGATGAGATACGATTCGCAATAAAAAAGAGTAAAAAAACCGACGATTCAATCATAATCTCAATCGATGAAGATGTTATTGCAGAAAAGGAGGAAGAAGAGACTATTACGACCTCGTATGATATTAATGATGAAAATGAAAATTCAAAGACTGATGTGAATTTGCAAAACGAATTTGAGGTATCGGATGCTGACAAAACAATAGAAGAATATCCGGAAGAAACAAAACAGGAGGACTCAGTCAAAATTGTTGAAAACGAAAATGAAAACGATAAAATACAGATACGTCCTTTAACTTATATTAAGCTTTGCTTTTTGTTTGTAATTATCGTTTTATGGATTGTTCTGATTGTTATAAGAAGAAAAAGGAAATAGGAAAATTTGCTTACTTTGAACCATAAAATCCCACGGTATGGTCCGTAAATTATATAAACGGATCAAATATTTAACCTGGAGGATATTTAATTATGAAAAAAACCGTATTTGCAATAATTGCCTGTTCTTTGGTTATGACGTTTGCAGGATGCAACATTGAAAATGCCGACAATGCAGGTTCATCAGGCGGAAACGGGTCGGAACAGATTGTAGAAACGAACATAATCGAGGAACGGGATGTTTCTGAAATACAGGAACCTTCTCCGGAAGAGTCGGAGTTGGATGCAAATACTGAAGATATATCTATGGATAAAACTATAAATGTAATATGGAGTAACTCTTATGGCTGGGCTATGGGGGTGACTATGTTTATATAGATTCAGACGGAAAGATCTATGAGGAACACGAAGTTGAGGAACAATTGTTCAGTCCATTGGGTGCATGTTATGAAACTTATTCAGGTAAGCGGTTTACAGAAGAAGAACTAAATGAATTTCTCAGTATAGACATGGATGATGAGGAAAGGCAGAAAGAGATACTCAGTAAAAAGGGTATTAGATTTGGTCTTTAAAAAAATTTAAGAAAATCATAAAACAGTCTTGACAAGTTAGGCAAGACTAATTATTATATAGGCGGTTAGAAAAAACTAACCGCTTTTTTAGGCGAACAAGGTTATATAAAACTAACCGACAGGATTAGGAGGATAAATATGATGCCACTGATATTAGCAGAACCCGGAGAGGAGCAAATAATAAAAAAGATCGGCGGTTCTCCGGAAGTAAGAAAACATCTGGAAGATTTGGGATTTAATGTGGGCGGAAATGTCAGCGTAGTGAATACACTCGGCGGAAACCTGATAGTTAAGATTAAGGAAAGTCGTGTAGCAGTCAGCGAAGAACTCGCACGTAAAATTATGATCTGAAAATCCCGCAGGATTAAGGAATATATTTATTGTCGACAAGGAGGATAAAGATTTGAAAACACTCAGAGATGTAAAAATCGGTGAAAAAGCGACAGTTAAAAAGATTCATGGTGAGGGAGCAATTAAACGCCGAATCATGGATATGGGTTTGACCAAAGGAACTGAAATAACAGTGAGAAAAGTTGCGCCTCTCGGAGATCCGATTGAGATGACGGTAAGAAATTATGAATTATCGCTTCGTAAGGCTGATGCCGAAATGGTTGAAGTAGAGTAGGAGGATGAAATAAACATGAGTTTGACTATTGCACTTGCAGGAAACCCTAACAGCGGAAAAACAACGCTTTTTAATGCATTGACCGGTTCCAATCAGTTTGTCGGAAACTGGCCCGGAGTTACCGTTGAAAAAAAGGAAGGTAAACTTAAAAAGAATAATGACGTAACAATTACCGACCTTCCCGGTATATATTCGCTTTCTCCTTATACATTGGAGGAAGTTGTAGCAAGAGATTATCTCATCGGTACAAGACCTGATGCAATTTTAAATATAATTGACGGAACCAATCTTGAGAGAAACCTTTATTTGACAACTCAGCTTACCGAACTCGGCATTCCCGTGGTTATCGCAATCAACATGATGGATGTTGTCAGAAAAGAAGGCGATGAAATCAACACGGAAGAATTGGCAAGACAGCTCGGATGTAAAGTAGTAGAGATATCCGCATTAAAGAATGAAGGAGTTATGGAAGCTGCAAATGAGGCAATTAAAGCAGCGAAAGGAACAAAGACAATTCCTCAGCATTCTTTCTCGGGAACGGTAGAACATGCCCTTGCACATATTGAAGAAGTGACTGTACACGATTTGCCTGAGGAACAGCAGAGATGGTATGCAATCAAACTTTTTGAACGTGACGAAAAGGTTCTTGCCAAACTGAATATTTCAGGATCCACAAGAGCACATATCGAAAACGATATTCAGGCAGTCGAAAAAGAACTAGATGACGATTCGGAAAGTATCATTACGAATGAAAGATATGTTTATATCGCTTCAGTAATTAAAGCATGCTATAAAAAGAAGAAAGTCGGAGAACTTTCAACTTCTGATAAAATCGACAAAATTGTTACAAACCGCTGGCTCGGACTTCCCATATTCGCTATTATAATGACTCTTGTATATATGCTGTCCATGGCTTCGTTTGCACCCGGAACAAAGCTTACCGATTGGGCAAATGACGGACTTTTCGGAGACGGATGGCATTTGCTTGGTATCGGTTCCGGAGCTTATGGTGAAGCAAGTGAAGAATTCGGTGATGCATCCAATGTAATAGATGCGTTCATAGGACTTGATGATGAATCGGATGTTGATTCGGTTTTGACAGCTTTTTCTGAAATCGATGAGAGTGCTACGGCGGATTACACATTGGAAGACGAAGAAACACTTTCTACCGAAGATGTAACATACACATATGAAGAACTCGCGGATGCGGTTGATGTTTATACTTCTTACGAGGGCGAAGAACCCGATCCTGCAAACTACGGTGTATGGGTACCCAGTATTCCCGCAGTGGCTGAAACGATTCTTGATGCAATTAACTGTGCGGACTGGTTAAAGAGTCTTATTCTTGACGGTATTATTGCAGGTGTGGGCGCAGTACTCGGATTCGTTCCCCAGATGCTTGTTCTTTTCTTCCTGCTTGCATTCCTTGAAGCGTGCGGTTATATGGCAAGAATTGCTTTCGTTCTCGACAGGATATTCAGAAGATTCGGTTTATCGGGTAAATCTTTCATCCCCATGCTTGTAGGTACCGGATGCGGTGTTCCCGGTATTATGGCTTCAAGAACAATCGAAAATGAACGCGACAGACGAATGACGATTATGACAACCACGTTCATTCCCTGTGGCGCAAAGATTCCTTTCATTGCAATGGTTGCAGGCGCATTATTCCACGGATCATGGGTTGTATCCGCAAGTGCATACTTTATCGGTATGGCAGCAATCATTGTTTCAGGTATTATGCTTAAGAAAACAAAGATGTTCTCCGGAGATCCCGCTCCTTTCGTAATGGAACTTCCGGCATACCATATGCCCACTCTTAAAAATGTACTTCGTTCAATGTGGGAAAGAGGATGGTCTTTCATCAAAAAAGCAGGAACAATCATTCTTCTTTCAACAATCGTAATCTGGTTCTTATCCAATTTCGGTGTTGCGGACGGTGCATTCAGAATGCTCGAAGAAGAGGAAGTTAACCTTTCGATTCTTGCCAAGGTTGGAAGTCTTATATCATGGCTGTTCATTCCTCTCGGATGGGGCAACTGGCAGGCAGCAGTGGCTTCGATTACAGGTTTGGTTGCAAAGGAAAATATCGTTGGTACCATGGGCGTTCTTTACGGCGGAGTTGACGGAATGACGGTATATCAGGTACTTGCTTCCAAGTTTAACGGAGTAGCCGGTTTCTCATTCCTTGTATTTAACCTTCTTTGCGCACCCTGCTTCGCTGCAATCGGTGCCATTAAGAGAGAAATGAATAATGCGAAGTGGACCTGGTTTGCAATCGGTTATCAGTGTGGATTTGCATATGTAATTGCATTTTTAATCTACCAGATCGGCAGTATATTTACCGGAAACCTTAACATTGTCGGTCTGATATTTGCGATTGCTTTGCTTGCAGGAATGGCATACATGCTCTTCTTTAAGAAATACAAAGAAGCCGACAAATTAAAATAATTTGAATGCTTGTTACAAAAGATGAATTTATACACAAACAGCATAAGGAGGATTTGAAATGATTATATGGTTAACTCAGAATATCGGAACAATAATAATTCTTTTGGTCTTAACTGCTGTTGTGACAGGTATAGTTTTGGGAATGATTAAAGATAAAAAACAGGGCAAATCGTCCTGTGGCGGGAACTGTGCACATTGCAAAATGTGCACAGCCTGCAAAAGTGTAAAAAACGGGGAAAGTAAATGCAAAAAACCAATTTGTTAGAAGATTACCTGGAGTGCATATTGAAACTGCAAAGAACAAACGGCTTTGCGAGATCCATAGATATTGCACGTGAACTGGGGGTCACCAAACCTACGGTTTGCGAAATGGTAAAAAGATTATCGGAAAAAGAATATTTGTATTTAGGAGATAACAAATGTTTGTTTCTTACTGATTACGGGAAGGAAGTAGCACAAAAAATACACGAGAAACACATTTTTATCGAAACGTTTCTTCTAAGCATCGGAGTAAGCAAAGAAAATGCCAACGGAGAAGCGGGAATGATAGGGAATTTTATAAGCGAGGAAACGTATAATTGTTTGGGGAAACTTTATAAATCGTCAAATTTTACTGCATACAGACAACAGTAAAGACAGGAGTGGATATGTTTAAGGAAATAAGCTTAGGTCTGCTGATTCCGTTTTTAGGAACGACCCTCGGATCCTTATGTGTATTCTTCTTAAAAAAGAATCTGTCAGATAATATACAAAAAGCATTAACCGGATTTGCAAGCGGAGTTATGGTTGCGGCATCGATATGGAGTCTGATTATTCCTTCAATAGAACTTTCGCGGGGCATGGGCAAGATGTCCTTTATCCCGTCAGCGATTGGGTTTTCGACAGGAATAATATTCCTTCTTTTGCTGGATTCACTGATTCCGCATATTCATATGAATGCGGAAAAGGCAGAGGGACCAAAGAGCAATTTTAAGAAAACAACCATGATGGTTCTGGCTGTAACACTTCACAATATTCCGGAAGGAATGGCTGTCGGAGTAGTATATGCAGGATTGATTTCGGGCAATTCCAACATAACCGCAGGAGGTGCACTCGCTTTGGCAATAGGAATTGCAATACAGAACTTTCCTGAAGGCGCGATTATTTCAATGCCATTAAATGCAAACGGAGACAGTAAAATTAATGCTTTTTTGAAGGGGACTCTGTCAGGTGCGGTGGAACCGATAGGCGCGCTTTTAACGATATTCGCAGCCGGATTTTTTGTTCCGATGATGCCGTATCTTTTAAGCTTTGCGGCAGGCACAATGATATACGTAGTTGTGGAAGAACTGATTCCGGAAATGTCACAGGGAAAACATTCCAATATAGGAACAATAACATTTTCGATAGGATTCATATTGATGATGGCGCTTGATGTGGCATTGGGGTGATTAAAACTGACGGATGAGGTGAGTACATTTCGGAAAAATAAAAGATATTGACAAATTCTTTTTGAGAATATATGATAACAGTGTTATGTAACAATGTTATGTAATTTTCGATGTATGTTTTGATAAAGGATTTGCGATGGTAAAAAACGAGAATGATTATGAAAAACGAAGACTGTTGATTGAAGCTGCCAGGAAAGAATTTCTTGAAAAGGGATACAATAAAGCATCGCTTCGTAACATCTGCGCTAAAGCCGGCATGACCACGGGTGCTCTGTATTTTTTCTTTGACAGCAAAGAAGATTTATACGCATCGATAATCAATCCCCCTCTCGAAGAGTTAAAGAGAATTATTATGGAGCATTTCAAAGAAGACAGGGAGTTCATGATTAATCTGGATTCCATGGATTTGGGCAACATTGACCATTCGGATCTGGCTGAAATGCTGGTAAAACATATTTATAAAAATTATGACAGCTTTGTTCTTTTACTCTCAGGGTCCAAAGAAGATGCACTTGAACAGATAATTGATGAGTTTGTAGAACTTGTTGAAAAATCCACAGTAATGATGGTTAAAGATTCAGATCTTTATACATACGATCCGTTTATGACTCACTGGATGGCACACACCACGGTGGACTCGATAGCCCAGATAATAATGCACGAGAAAGACGAGAAAACCGCTCAAAAGAGAATACAAGGCATAATGAATTATCTTGTGATAGGATGGGTTAAACTTGTCCTTATACCGGCGGATAAAAAAGACATAAAAACGAAAACAAAAAAGGGAACGAAAAAGAAAGCGTAAAACTTTAAGCTAAATATATAAAAATACATAAAAAGAAACGCGAAACATAAAATAAAACTAAATACAATAAAAAACGTAAAGCAAAACAATAAAGAAAAAATACATAAATAATATCTCGGCCGCTTCCAAAAGAAGCGGTAAAAAAATAACAATCACATAACAATGTTATGTGATTAAAAAATAACAAATACATAACAATGTTATGCGACGAGAAACATGGATGTGTTTTGCAATAAAAAATATACAGACAAAATATTGTTGCTTATGCAACGGAATGGAGAAATATATGTATCTTGAAATTAAGAATGTTAAGAAAAGCTATGGAGAAGGAGGGAGTTTCGTTCAGGTTTTAAAAGGCGTAACAACCGGAGTTGAAAGAGGCCAGATGTGCGTAATACAGGGAACATCCGGTTCGGGAAAATCCACCCTCTTAAACTGTATCGGAGGTTTGGATACTATGGATTCGGGTTCGGTTATCGTTGATAAGACTGAAATATTCGGCATGAAAAACAAGAATCTTGCAGAATACAGAAGAGCTAATCTCGGTTTTATATTTCAGTTTTATAATCTTGTTCCCAATCTTACGGTCAAAGAAAACATTCAGGTATGCGAATACCTGACAAAGAATCCTCTTAACATGAATGAACTTCTGGATGTATTGGGTCTTACGGAACATCAGAACAAATTCCCTTCGCAGTTATCAGGCGGTCAGCAGCAGCGATGCGCTATTGCAAGGGCTTTAATTAAAAATCCCAAATTGCTTCTTTGCGATGAACCGACCGGCGCGCTTGATTCAAATACATCAAGAGACATACTTATGCTCCTCGAGAGAATCAATGAGATGTACAACACAACTATGGTTATTGTTACGCATAACAATTCCATTAAAAACATGGTTCACAAAGTTATTTATCTTAAGGACGGTCTTGTTAAAAACGAGTACATAAACGAAATAAGAATTCCCGCAAGCGAATTGGAGGATCTGTAATGAAAAGAGTTTTGTTTAAAAGATATTTAAGAGATATTAAGAAAAACTTTTTCAGATATTTTGCTTTATTTGCCCTCATTGCCGTATGTATGTTTCTTGTTGTGGCAATCGTTGACAGTTCTTATTCAATCATAGAAGGAACAAAAGAACTGCAGGATGAAATGCATCTGGAAGACTGTCAGGTGACACTTTTTAATCCTTTTACGGATGACGAAATAAAAGCTATTGAGGATAAGGGTGTTACTGTTGAATCCCACGCAAGTTTCGATTATACACTTGAAGACGATACTGTTTTAAGAATATTCGCCAACAGAGAGAAAATCGATCTTGTAAGCTACGATGAAGGAAGAGAAGCAAGTAAACACGGGGAGATAGTTTTATTAAACAGATATGCAACAGAAAACAATATAAAAGTTGGAGACAAAATAAAATTAGGGAATGAAGATTACACTGTAGTAGGAATCGGAAGTTCTGTGGATTACGATGCTCCTTACAGAAAACTGTCTGACACAGCGATTGATTCGAGTGTTTTCGGAACAGCTTTTGTCTGCGAGGAAGATTACAGGATATTGAAAAAGGATAAAAAATCCGGAACGGAAGATGTTACTTATGCATTTCTTTTAAACGATTCAATTACAAGCGATAATCTTAAGCAGATGGTTAAGGATTTTGAATTCGATTACCAAAGAGTTGAGGATCCTTATTACAAAGAAATGCTTGAAGATACTTACGGGAAAAAAGATGAAATAGAAGACGGAATCAACGATCTCGTTGACGGAGTTGACGAACTCTATGACGGATGTGTTGAACTTGCGGACGGAGTCGATGAATTAAAGGACGGAACGAAAGAATTCAAAGACGGAATGCACGAACTGGCCCAAGGAAGTGATGAACTTGTTGACGGTGTAAAAGAATTCAAAGACGGAGTTGAAGCTTTGGATAAAGGTGCCGGTGAATTAAAAGACGGAAGCGGCAAGTTAAGTGATGGTGCGCTCTCTTTATACAAAGGGACGACATCTTTAAAAGACGGAATGAATTTGATTAAAGATGGTGCAAACTCATTAAAGGACGGCAGCAATGCTTTAAGTCAAAACAGTCCAGCGATTAAAGCGGGTGCCAATCAGATATTTAACGGAATGCTTGAATCGACTCAGAATTCTATTAACGCGAAGATAGACGAAATTAATACGGCTACGGGAGCCGGCATCTCACATCTTTCGCTTAACGGGGATAATTACGGGGATGAATTGACTAAGTTCGCACTGATGATTGAAAATTTCGGGATGGATGCAAGTGAAATTTATGCAGCAAAGGCTATGCTCGATGGTGTTAAACAATATGTGACCGGTGTAGGTGCATATACGGATGGTGCGGATAAAATTGCAGCAGGAGCAGCGGAACTGGCCAAAGGAAGCGAATCCGCTTTATCAGGGGCAAAAGCACTCGAAAGCGGAGCGGGAGAACTTGCCAACGGAATGAATTCGCTGCACAAAGGTGTTTCCGAATTGAAGGATGGAACGGTAAAGCTTAAAGACGGATCCAGGGAATTGTATGACGGAACCAGAGAACTGGATGATGCGATTAAAGAAGCAAGTGACGCTTCGATTGAACTTGATGACGGCGTGACTGAATTACAGGACGGAACTAAAGAATTAAAAGACGGTGTTAAAGAATTAAAAGACGGTGTTAAAGATTTAAAAAAACAATCGGATGACATGCTTGATAAACTGTTTTCAGTGTCTCCCGATAACATAACACAGTTCATGAATAGAAATGAGAATATAAGAATCGGAGGAGCGGCAGGCGATGTTGAAATAGATAAAACAGTCGGCTTGTTTGCGGGAGTAATCGTTATTATTCTTTTAACTTATGTCCTTTCTGTATTCGTTATTCATCAGATAAAAACCGAAAGCAGTGTTATAGGTGCGCTGTATTCTTTAGGCGCAAGAAAAAGCGATTTGGTTCTGCATTATATTTTTATACCTACAATGATAGCTTTCTTAGGCGGAACAATCGGCGGTTTGGCGGGGATGAGCAAATACGGTTGCAAATGGCAGATGTCTGACTGTTACAGCTATTTCTCAATTCCGGATCTGCCTGTCAGGGCTCCTTTATATTTGATTCTTTATGCGCTTGTGATGCCTGCTGTGGTTGCGGCGATTGTCAATTATCTGGTAATAAACAAAAGCCTTTCAAGAACAGCTCTTTCGCTCCTTAGGAATGAACAGAAGATAAGCAAGGGAAAAGATATAAAACTCGGTAAAATGTCATTTATTTCCACATACAGAATAAGACAGATTTTAAGGGAAAGAAGAACGGCAATCACCGTTATTTTCGGGATGGTTATTTCGCTTTTGATTTTCATGCTCGGAATGGACTGCTATGTTCTTTGTGAAAGCGTGGGAAGATTAAACAGTCAGGATACAAAATATAACTATATGTATACATACAAATATCCGACCAAAGAAGTTCCCGAGGGCGGGGAAGCGTGCTATATAACAACCCTGAAAAAAGAGCAGTACGGATACAATCTGGATATTACGATAATAGGCATAGATGATGACAATCCTTATTTTGATGTTGAAACCGTTAAAGGAAAAAACAAGATAGTTGCAAGCGATGCAATTCTTCAGAGATATCATGCAAATGTCGGAGACAAAATAGTATTTACGGACACGGCAGAGGATATCGATTATGCTTTTACAATAGAAAAAATAGTGCCGTATTCGGTGGGCATTACGGTATTCATGGATATAGACAGCATGAGAGAACTGTTTGGAGAAGATGACGATTATTACAATGTTGTTCTGTCAGATAAGAAGCTCGATATTGAAGAGGGAAGACTGTATTCGGTAACATCAAAAGCTGACATAGACAAAGCATCGGGAATCTTTTTAAAACTGATGGTTCCGACATTCTCCATGTTGATCAGTATGTCGGCGGTGATATTCTGCATAGTTATGTATTTAATGATGTCCGTGATGATAGACAGAGCCAAAACGGGTATTTCATTATTAAAGATTTTGGGCTACAGAAACAAAGAAGTTAAGAAATTGTATCTGGACGGAAACAGGTTAGTTATTATGATTGGAGCATTGATATCAATTCCTGTAGCCAAAAAACTGATAGATATTCTGTTCCCATCATTTATAGCAAATGTTGCATGCTCAATGCATCTTGAATTTACCTGGTACATGTATCTGATTTTATTCGGAGCGATAATGGGTTTGTATGAAATAATCAATTTCATACTTATGGGCAAATTAAACAAAATCAGCGAGAATGAAGTATTAAAGAATAGAGAATAGTAACAAAAAAACAGTAATTATAAAAAAATAACCGATATCCTGTTGACAAGTTGTGATAATCATATATAATGTTAGTCATAACTAACCGATACAGAATATCGGTTTTTAAAAGGAGAAAAGGTTAGTCTAAACTAACCGATTAGTATTATTTTACATATATTTATTTCACTTTAGGAGGATACAGACTTGAGTAAAGTTGCAGTTGTTTATTGGAGCAGCACAGGTAATACGGAAGCTATGGCAAATGCCGTATTGGAAGGTGCTAAAATGGCAGGAGCCGATGCAGATATTTTTACTGCTTCGGAATTTGATGCTACGAAAGTTGATGATTATGATGCCATCGCTTTCGGATGCCCGGCTATGGGAGCGGAAGAACTTGATGATACAGAATTCAATCCTATGTTTACCGCTGTAGAGCCGTTGATCAAATATAAAAAAGTTGCTTTGTTCGGATCCTACGGATGGGGCGACGGACAGTGGATGAGAGATTGGGTTGACAGATGTAAATCCAATGGCATCAATCTTATCAATGAAGGCCTGATGGCTAATGAAGGCCCGAGTGATGCAGATATAGCCAATTGCAAAGCACTTGGAGCGTCACTTAACTAAACTAGCCGTTTTACCATTATATTTTTATATTAACCTCCCTCTTTTAACAGAGGAAATAGCCGTACTTGAATGGAGCAAATTGAGATTGCAAGCATCTTGATTTGCTCTTTTCATATTTATAAATTTAGTTATTGACAACTAACCGGATGGGTGTTAACATATATTTAGTTAGCGAAAACTAACTTGAATAAATCATGTGTGGATCCTCTCCTTTCGATAACGGTTCCTATGGCCTGAATCGAGGGAGAGGTATTCAATGTATGAAAGCAAATTTTTATATATATTCAGGAGGAAATATCATGAAAGAATACTTGGAAATTGTTGATGTATTCGGTAGAGAAATTCTTGATTCAAGAGGAAATCCGACAGTGGAAGCTGAAGTTACCCTTGCGGATGGAACTGTTGCTTCAGGATGTGCTCCCAGCGGTGCTTCAACCGGAGAATTCGAAGCACTTGAGTTAAGAGACGGCGACAAATCAAGATATCTTGGAAAAGGTGTTACAAAAGCAGTAGACAATATTAACACGATTATCAAAGAAGCAATTTTAGGACTTGACGCTTCTGATACATATGCGGTAGACGCTGCGATGATTAAGGCTGACGGTACAAAAGATAAGTCAAAATTAGGAGCAAACGCAATCCTTGCTGTTTCAATCGCGACAGCGCGTGCTGCAGCTAAATCTTTGGATATTCCTCTTTACAGATTCTTAGGCGGTGTTGGCGGCAACAGACTTCCTGTTCCTATGATGAACATCCTTAACGGCGGTGCTCATGCTGACAGCGCAGTTGATACACAGGAATTTATGATTATGCCTGTAGGTGCCCCTTCTTTTAAAGAAGGACTTCGCTGGTGCGCTGAAGTTTTCCATTCACTTAAGAAACTTATCAAAGAAATGGGCGATGTTACAGCTGTTGGTGATGAAGGCGGTTTCGCTCCCAATCAGTTAAAGAGCGATGAAGAAGCAATTGAAAAGATTCTTGAAGCCATCAAGGCAGCAGGCTTTGAGCCCGGCAGGGATTTCATGATTGCAATGGATGCTGCATCTTCAGAGTGGAAGAGCGAAAAAGGAAAAGGCTTCTACAAACAGCCCAAGTCAGGCAAAGAGTTTACATCGGACGAGCTTATTGCTCACTGGGAAAGCCTTGTAGACAAATATCCCATCATTTCCATCGAAGATGGTCTGGACGAAGAGGACTGGGAAGGTTGGCAAAAGATGACAGCAAAAATCGGCAGCAAGGTACAGCTTGTAGGCGATGATCTTTTTGTAACAAACACAGAGAGACTCAAAAAAGGTATTGAGCTCGGGGCAGGCAACTCGATTTTGATAAAGTTAAACCAGATAGGTTCTGTATCGGAAACACTTGAAGCAATTAAGATGGCTCACAATGCCGGATACACTGCTATTTCTTCACATCGTTCCGGCGAGACTGCCGATACGACAATCGCTGATTTGGCAGTAGCTCTTAATACCTGTCAGATTAAGACAGGTGCTCCTTCAAGAAGTGAAAGAGTAGCCAAATACAATCAGCTTTTAAGAATTGAAGAACAGCTTGGCGCTTCGGCGGTTTATCCTAAGATGGATGCATTCCACGTTAAAAAATAACGTTATTCATACTTTTTATTTCCTTTCCGTTTGGGGCAGATTGAGCGATCGGTCTGCCCCGTTTGTCCGTAAGATGAAGGTATAATATGCAATCGTTAACAACAGAAGATTTATACAATTACATGAATGGGAAAAAGAGCCTTCCCGAAGGAATGGGACAGGCGGAAATAAAAGGTAAAAAATCGGAAAGCGATATTTCGTATTACAGATGGGATCTGGAATTCCTTCAGGATATGGATGCGAAGAAAACCGATAATTCAGGAAAAGATGAGATACAGATTATATTCAATTTAAATCGCAATATAGAATGGGTTGTCGGTAATAAGGAAGTTGACGGACATCAAATCGTTAACATGAAGAAAGGCGAAGTATGCATTTATCGAAATAATAATTATGAGACATCGATGCATTATGATAAGGGAGTAAAATTTCAATTTAAAAGCCTCCAGATGAAAACTGAAAAATTCAGAGATTTTCTTAATTCTTTTTTTTCGAGAGAAGAAAAGAAAAAAATTGAAAATATGGTTTGCACTGAGGTGAAAACAACAGTTATTACTCCGGATATGTATAGAATACTTTCGGAAATAGACAGTGCGGACAGATACAAAGAATTTCAGTATGTATTTTTGGAAATGAAGATGTTTGAACTGATTGCCATGGTTTTGTATGCAATAACGTATAATGAACCCGGCGAAAACGATGTACTGCCTGTATCGGATAATAATGAAATAAAAAAACTTGCAAAATTAAGAGAAACAATTCAATTGGAACCATATAATGATTACTGTGCACCGGAAGTGGCATCCGAATTGAATATGAGCGTGAGTAAATTAAACAGACTGTTCAGACAATTATATGCTTCATCGTTGCATTCGTATGTTGAAGAACAAAGACTTGAATATGCTGCAGGTCTTTTAATGAAGGGTAATTATACCGTAACGGAAGCGGCAATCCAGGCAGGATATTATCATATGAGTCATTTTTCGAAAAAATTCAAAGAAAGATTCGGAATTACTCCCAAGAAGTTCTGTGAGCGAAAAGTGTTAAAATAATATTTTAATTTGATAGATTATTATAAAAAATGCTTGTAAAATCCGTGTTGTTAGTTATGGCTAACGATACGGATTTTTAATGAAAAGGAGAAGCTATGTTTAAAAGAGTTGCACCTTATATCGGCAAGTACAAAAAATATACTGTGCTGGCGGCTGTTTTTATGGCAATCGGAATTGTAGCCAGTGTTATGCCGTATTTTTTTGTATATCAGATTATTTCTCCCCTTACAAAAGGAGAAAATGTAAGTATTATGTTTATTTTGTTCAGGGTACTGTTTGTGGGAATATGCGAATTGCTTTTTGCGATTCTTTATACTCAGGGATTGGTTTTTTCTCATATAAGTGCATATAACACACTTAAGAATTTAAGAATATCCCTTCAGAGAAAGCTGGAAAAACAGCCTCTCGGAAATATCAAAGAACTGGGAACGGGACGTATTAAAAAAGTATTTACGGATGATATCGATCAGGTTGAATTGCTTTTGGCGCATGCAATCCCTGAAGGCATTGCAAATATTTTTATTCCTTCCCTGATCATTATACTGATGTTTGTTGTTGACTGGAGACTTGCACTTTTATCTTTTGTGCCTTTAATCGTCGGAATGTTTGCTATGGGCATGATGATGAAATCAGGAATGTCCAAGATGAATGCTTATTATGAATCGGCTGCAAAAATGAATAATACAATTATTGAATACGTTAACGGCATGGAAGTTGTTAAAGTATTTAATAAGGATGGAGACTCGTACAAGAGATTCGGTGAGGTTGTACGGAATTATCGTGATTTCACTTTGGACTGGTACAAGGTATGCTGGCCCTGGATGGCAGCATACTCAAGTATACTTCCCTGCCTTGCCTTACTTATTCTGCCCATCGGAGGTTTGATGGTTTTATCGGGTATTTTAACACTTGATAAACTCGTATTGGTTCTTTGCATGTCCTTTGCTGTGGGACCTTCTTTCCTTAAAGCACTTAATTTTGCGGGAAAATTCCCTCAGCTTGATTACAAGATTGCGGAACTTGAGAAGATGATGGAGCATCCGCCTCTTAAAGAAGGAACAAATAATTTTAAGGGAGAAAATCTTGATATTGAATTTAAAAATATTCATTTTGCGTATGAGGATAAAGAGGTTCTTCACGGTGTAAATATTTCTCTTAAACAGGGAAGTACAACTGCATTGGTAGGTGAATCCGGAAGCGGCAAATCGACTCTGGCCAAGCTTCTGGTTCATTATTATGATCTTAATGACGGGAATATTTCCATAGGTGGTCAGGACATAACGGATATGTCACTTGAAGCACTGAATAATCAGGTTGCGTATGTATCTCAGGAACAGTTTTTGTTTAATACAACCCTGTATGAAAATATATTAATCGGAAAGCCTGATGCAACAAGAGAAGAAGTGCTTGATGCAGCATCAAGAGCACAGTGTGATGAATTTATAGCAAGATTTCCAAACGGACTCGATACTCAGGCGGGCGATTCCGGAAAACAGTTATCAGGTGGTGAAAGGCAGCGTATTTCTCTCGCAAGAGCGATACTTAAGAATGCTCCAATAATCGTACTTGACGAGGCAACTGCATTTATGGATCCCGAAAATGAGGAGAAGATGAATGCTGCGATAGATGAGATTATTAAGGACAAGACGGTTTTGGTTATTGCACACAGACTTTCGACAATCAAGAATGCAGATAAGATATGCGTAATGAAAGACGGTGAATGCATCGAAGCTGATACTCATGCCAATCTTTTGATGATTTGTCCTGAATACAAGAAACTTTGGGATGCGAGCGTTTCTGCAAGCACCTGGAAGATAAAGGAGGCCTAATATGTTAAAAATACTGCACAGACTTATCGGAATAACCGGTAAATACAAGACAAGAATCAGAGCCTCGTATATTACATCGTTCATTAAAGGAATAATGATGAAGATTCCTTTAATGTTGAGTTTCTTAATAATCAGTCTTTTCATGAACGGCAATATGGATAAAATGAAATGTCTGTATCTTGGAATTGCTGTTTTTGCCAGTGTAATTTTAGAGGCTGTATTTGAACATATAACCAATGTACTTCAATCTGGAGCAGGCTATATGGTTTTTGCGGATATGAGAATTCGTCTGGGAGATCATTTAAGAAAACTTCCAATGGGATATTTTACCGAGGGAAATATCGGTAAAATCAGCACGGTTTTATCGACGGATATGGTATTTATCGAGGAAAACTGCATGGGTGTACTCTCAGAACTCGTCTCCTTTATAACATCACAGACAATTATGGTAATTATGATGTTTGTGATGGATTTAAGAATAGGTATTCTTTCTCTGTTATTTGTGGGAGCATTTATTCTTGTCGGCAACTTAATGCTTAAGAGTACTTTGAAGCACTCAAAGATTAAGCAGGAATGCTCTGAATCACTTACCGAAGAGGTATTGGACTTTGCCGAAGGCATAGGAATCATTAAATCATATAATATGCTTGGAGACAAATCAAAGAAATTAACGGATGAGTTTGAGAAAAGCTGCAGGGAAAGTATAAAATTTGAGGTTGATTATACTCCCTGGGCGAGAGCGCTTAATCTGACTTTCGGTATCGGAACTTCAGTAGTTTTTGCATTATGTGCTTATCTTTATTATATTGGATCGATAAACAATATTTATATGGTCGGTATGGCACTTTTTATCTTCGATTTATTCGTTGCCATTAAGAGTTATTACTCTCAGATGGCACGCCTTACTGTTACGGAAGCCAGCCTCAACAGAATCGAAGAAGTTTTCGCGGCAGAAGAACTTAAAGATGAAGGAATGGCTGTATTCGAAGAAAAATCAGAAAAATTAAATGCAGATTTAACATTGCCCAGCAACGATTTGCACCCCGAAATAGAGTATGATGATGTAAGTTTCGGCTATACTGACAAGGAAGTTCTCAAGAATATTTCATTTAAGATTAATAAGGGTGAGATGACTGCGCTTGTCGGACCTTCGGGTGGAGGAAAGTCGACCATTGCATCGCTTCTTGCCAGACTTTGGGATATTGAATCCGGAAGCATTAAGGTAAAAGGCAAAGATATTAAGGATGTAAAACTTGGCAGTCTGATGGATCAGATAAGCATGGTTTTCCAAAGAGTGTATCTTTTCCAGGATACCGTATATAACAATATAGCCATCGGTCGTCCAAATGCGGCCAGAGAGGAAGTTGAGGAGGCGGCTAAAAAGGCGAGATGTTATGATTTTATAATGCAGCTTCCCAATGGATTTGATACTGTCATCGGCGAAGGCGGCGCATCCTTGTCAGGCGGAGAACAACAGAGAATTTCCATTGCAAGGTGTATTTTGAAAGATGCCCCGATTGTTATCCTTGATGAAGCGACAGCGAGCGTTGATGCTGATAACGAGCGAGCGATTCAGGAAGCAATCTCAGAACTTTGCAGGAATAAGACACTGATGGTTATTGCGCACAGACTTAAAACCGTTAAGGATGCAGATCAGATACTTGTAATATCTGACGGCCGTATAGTTGAAAAAGGCAATCATGATTCTCTTATGGATAAAAACGGAGTATATGCCCATATGGTTTCACTTCAAACTTCGGCATAGAACTAACACGGAATGGAGAAATATAAATGATACTAACGATATTTTTGACTATTGTTTTCTGCGCGGCGATAACTTTGATGTTGATTTCGGCAGTGGCTTTTGTACAGAACAAAAAATTCTTTTCGTCCGCACCCAAAGAGGCTCAGGCTGTTACGCTTGAAAGAAAAGAAGAACTTTTCCTGGGAGCAAGGAAGATTGGATGGTCTCTTATGATATTCAGCATCCTGATGATTCTGGGTGTGGGTGTGATATCCATCTGGGACGGATTCCGAAGCGGCTTTTCGTTCTGGCAGTTCTTTATAAGATTTGTAACGATTTTCACGGTCTACAAGATATACGATATGACATGCTTTGATTATTTTCTTCTTTTGAAGTTTAAGTTTTTTCAATTTTTTTATCCTGAAGTAGAACCAGTTTATTCCAACATGAAGTACGGATATAACATTAAGAGTCAGTTACTGAAACTATTAGTCATATTTCCCGGTGCCTCAGCTCTTGCTGCGTGGATTTGCGCATTGATTATGCGATGAATGTTTGTTCCTCTTGACGCGTATAAACAATGTGATTATAATTTTGAAATCGTAGAACGACGCATAGAGATTGATACTAAAGACGGAAAATTTATGAACATAAAGAGACATAAAAACACAGAAAAGATTTTAGCGGGCATATTTGCAATTATTATGCTCGTTTCTTTTATGTTCTCTTATTTGTTTATGTCTTTGGAATCAAATCATTATATTCATTGTGAAGATGATGATTGTTCTGTCTGTGTATGTCTTCATCAGTGCGAGAATTATATTCACGGCTTTAGCGGGATTATATCTTTATCCATAGTATTTATTCCCGCATTAACAGTTCTTGTTTTAAAATTCTTGACGGTGTGCGGTTTTTCTTTTGCCACACCTGTTTCCATGAAAGTCAGACTGAATAATTGATGAAATCCTGTTTGAGCATTTCACATTTTATACTGAAAATTTTTTACTGAATAATCAAACGGAGGATTTTATGAAAAAATATATTTCTTTTTTTGCTGCGGTTATTTTAACTGCATGCAGTCTTTTGGCGTGTCAAAATGTCGGTGACGGCAATGTCAATAATGATGACAATCTTAAAATTGTAACAACTATTTTCCCTGAATATGACTGGGTTATGAATATACTTGGTGAGAATCCTGCAAAAGCGGAAGTGACTTTGCTTCTTGACAAGGGAGTCGATCTGCACAATTATCAGCCTACCGCACAGGATATTGTAAAAATATCCGAATGCGATGTTTTTGTATATGTTGGCGGTGAGTCGGATGAGTGGGTTGAAGATGTTTTAAAAGAAGCGAATAACAAGGATATGCAGGTTATAAATCTTATGGAAGTGCTTGGAGATTCTGTTAAAGAGGAGGAAGCGGTGGAAGGCATGCAGGAAGAAAGCGAACATGATCATGAGCATGCTGACGAAGAAGAAAGCGATGAAGAACACGAGCATGAAAATGATGGAGAAAGTCACGATGATAATCATGAAGAAGATGGTAATGACGAAGAACATGAACATCATGATGAGATTGAATACGATGAACATGTCTGGCTTTCTTTAAGAAATGCGACAATTCTTACAGAGCGTATTTCTGAATCCATTCAGAAAGCTGATCCGGCCAATGCAGGTGCTTATAAGAACAATACAAATGCTTATGTGAATGAATTGAAAGCCCTGGATGAAGAGTATAAAAAAATCGTGGCTGAAGGATCAAAAGACACTCTTGTTTTTGGAGACCGTTTTCCGTTCAGATATATGGTTGACGATTACGGACTTAACTATTATGCCGCATTCGCAGGTTGTTCGACAGAAACAGAAGCGAGTTTTGAAACGATTATTTTCCTTGCAGAAAAAATGGATGAATTATCGCTTCATGCAATCCTGACAATTGAAGGAAATAACAAAAAGATAGCGGAAACGATAGTGTCAAATACAGAATCGGGAAATCAGCAGATTCTTGTAATGGATTCAATGCAGTCAAAAACATCGCAGGATGTTCAAAACGGTGCAACGTATTTGTCGATAATGAAAGATAATCTTTTGGTACTTAAGGAAGCCATGAAGTAGGAGAGTATCGTATGAGAAGGAAAATAATGCTGGGAATATGTACAGTAATGCTTTTATTGCCTGTTATAACTCAAGGCTGTATTAATAAAGCATCTTCAAATGATAATACCGATAAAATAACAGTTTTGACAGAAAGTGATATTATTACCGATGTCAAAATTGACAGTGAAAATCAGAGTATGGATACTGAAAATGAAAGCGATTCGATCATGGATAAAGACAATGTATCCGAGAATCAGGCAAATGAGCAGGGACTGTCTTCTGAGCTGACAGGTAATGAATCGGCTGAGGAAAAGAATGATGACAGTGAGACTGAAAATATTGATGTTGATTTAACTGTATTATCCCAGATAATGGTATATTCCCAAGTATACGATATGGTTTATTATCCGGAAAATTACATCGGCAAAACTGTTAAGATGAATGGCATAAACACGATATATTACGATGAAACAAGGAATATATATTACTATGGATGCGTAATAATGGATGCGACGGCATGCTGTTCACAGGGAATCGAATATGAACTGCCGGACGAATTTAAAAAGCCGGATGATTATCCTTCAGAAGGCGAGAATATCTGTGTCGTTGGCGTTTTTGATACTTATATGGAAGATTCATATAAATACTGTGTTTTAAGAGAAGCAAAACTGATTTACGAATAAAATCACAGCCTGAAAAGTTTTTAAAAAACAAAAATGAAACAGAGTAAAATCGGACCGTTGAAAAAGGTGGTCCGATTTTTATTTGGAAAAACAAAATTGTTATTGACAAGCTATGAACATGAGCATAAAATGTTCACAGATGGTTAGTTAAGACTAATAGGAGAAAAATATGGGAAGAGCATTTACAAAAGAAGAACGTGACGAAGTACAGGAAAAACTCAGAAGAACAGGGTTAAAACTCCTTGCAAAAGACGGAATAAGAAATATTTCAATCAGAGAACTGACTAAAGAAGTGGGGATTGCGCAAGGCGGATTTTATAACTTCTATAAGGACAAGGAAGAATTTGTTCTGGATTTGTTTTTACTACGCATAAGAGAAAAAACTCAGATGATTCTTTCCGAAAAAGAGAAAACTCTTGAAGATCCGAGAACGTTTATAATTAATCTTTTGTTTCAAAACGGTATGCATCTTAAAGAAAACAAAGCGTTTGACAATACAAAAAGCGGGACGATTGAATTTTTCATGAGATACAAAAACAGTTCCTCAGATCCGAGCAGATTGATTTACAAAGATTTGCTTATTGAAATGATTGAATATTGGGAGTCAAACGGATGGGAGATTGAATGCGATATCAATACGATTCTTGATGTAG